>JAJCKG010000033.1 GCA_020558355.1 bacterium 210820-DFI.6.37
CGACAGACGCTCAGATCGACGCTGGTCTGGAAATTTACGAAGCAGCAATCAAAGAGTGTTTATAATTTAGGTAGAGTTTAAATTTAATTAAAATTGTCCGCAACAATTTCAATAAAACGACCAACCTTTCATAAAAATATGGAAATAAATTTCCTCTTACTAAACGAGGAGGAAATTTATTTCCCGGAATTATTACTTTGTATTTGAACAATTTGTAAAAGGAGAGAAAATTATGAGCGAACAAAGACAGTCGCTGGAGAAGTCTCTTAACATGAAAGATGTACTTGCTCTGGCATTTGGTACAATGATCGGATGGGGCTGGATCATGCTGGCCGGTTCCTGGGTAGCAAACGGTGGTGTAGTTGGAGCTATTCTGGCATTCGCGCTGGGCGGCGTTATGGCGCTGTTTGTAGGTATGACTTACGCGGAGCTGACTCCGATGCTGCCTCTGGCAGGTGGAGAGCTGGTATTCTCATACAGAGCTATGGGATACAACGCTTCCTGGTTTACAGGCTGGATGATTACACTGGCTTATCTGGGCGTAGCCGCGTGGGAAGGTCCTGCGCTTTCCAACGCGCTGGGTTTCCTCTTTGGAGGTCTGCTGCCGGATCTGGGTGTCCTCTATACAATCCAGGGTTCTGAAGTTACAGGTATGTTCCTGCTGATCGGATGCGTAGGCGCTGTTGTTATGACTTTCATTAACTACAGAGGCGCGAAGGCTTCCGCTGTATTCCAGACAACCGCGACAGTAGCTATGGCTATCGGTGGTGTCGCTTTCTTTATCGGCGGCGCTGTAAAAGGTGACATCAGCAACATGGTGCCTTCCTTCACAGATGGAAATGGTCTGGTAGCTGTAATTCTGGCTGTACCGGCTATGTTCGTAGGATTTGACGTAATTCCGCAGGCTGCTGAAGAAATGAACATGCCTCTGAATAAGATCGGTAAAGTAATGGTTATCGCGATCAGCATGGCCGCGGCATGGTACATGATCATGATCCTGGGCGTTGCTCTGTCCGGACCGCAGGCAATCAGAGACGGTTTTGTAAATGACCCGAATTCTGTTCCTGTAGCTGACCTGTTTGCGTACGCGCTGGGACATCCTGTATTCGGAAAACTGATGATCATCGCGGCAATGTGCGGTATCCTGACTTCCTGGAACGGATTCATCGTTGGAGCTTCCAGAGTTATCTTCTCCATGGCGAGAGCTCACATGCTTCCTGCGGTTTTCGGTAAAGTACATCCGAAATACGGCGCTCCGACTGCTGCTGTACTGCTGGTAGGTGTTATTACTGTACTGTCACCGCTGCTTGGTAAGAGCGCGCTGGTATGGTTCGTAGACGCCGCGGCGTTTGGTACTGTAGTAGCTTACTTCATGGTATCCCTGTCCTTCCTGATCCTGAGACAGAAAGAGCCTGGACTGGAAAGACCGTTCAGAGTTAAAGGCGGTATGGTTGTTGGTATTATCGCGGTACTGGTTGCGTTATTCATGGCGTCCCTGTATCTGCCGATTTACAGCCCGGCTCCTCTTACTCCGATCGAATGGGCTCTGGTTGGAGGCTGGATCATTCTTGGTATCATCCTGTTCATTGCTAACAAGTGCAGCGCGAACGGTAAAGCTTCCAAGGCTGAAGTTGAATACCAGATGTTCGGTGATGACTATAAGAGATTTTAGTTTTGACTTTTAAATGAGTATAAACTTCTGTATAATAAGGTGGCAGGGACAAGCTCTGCTGCCTTATTATTTTAGAAAAAGGGGAATGAGATGAAAGATGAACGCAACCGCTTGAGCAAGGTTCTTGGAAGAACGGATGTACTGGCCATCGGATTTGGTACGATGGTAGGATGGAGCTGGATCGTGCTGGCGACTACCTGGCTTACCCAGGCGGGATTTTGGGGAACAATCAGCGCGTTTCTCATTGGCGGTCTGATTATTTTAGGCGTAGGGACTGTGTATGGAGAACTGACTTCAGCGCTGCCGCTGGCAGGCGGGGAGATCGTATACACCTATCGGGCAATGGGAGGTAAAGTTGCCTGGATCGTAGGATGGATTATGACCTTCGCTTATCTTGGCGTTGCGGCCTGGGAAGGAATCGCGCTTGCTACGGCGCTGGACTCGGTGCTTTCCATCGGACTGTATTTTCCTCTGTGGGAAATTGCCGGGTATACAGTTCATTTTTCATGGGCGCTGATCGGCATGCTGGGAGCTGTAGTCATATTGCTGCTCAATCTTTTTTCCAGCCGTCCGGCAGTGCTTTTTCAGGTTATGGCCACTGCCGCTGTAGTGCTCCTTGCGCTGATGATTTTTTTCGGTGGAATTACCTTTGGAAACGCGAAAAATATAGGAGAGGGACTGCGCTCTCTGGATGGTTTTTTCTACGTGTTCCTAATGGTTCCCTCTATGCTGATCGGTTTTAATGTAATTCCTCTGTCAGCGGAAGAGATGAATATTTCGTCCCGGGGAATCGGGAAAATGGTTCTGGTGTGTATCGCTTTCAGTATTATATGGTACCTGGTGGTTATTACAGGACTGGCGTTATGCGCCCCGGTAGAAGTCTATATGTCGGGAACTGTTCCGGCAGCCGATGTGATTTCTTACGCTTACAGCGATGACACCTTTGGAACAATTCTTATATTAGGCGGGATCCTGGGAATCCTGACCTCCTGGAATGGCTTTTTTATGGGAGCGACGAGGATGATATTCTCTATGGGACGGGCAAAAATGCTGCCTGAGCGTTTTGGACGTCTTCATCCCAAATATAATTCGCCATGGGCGGCAACGATTCTGGTAGGGGCGGTCTGCATCGCGGCGCCGCTGCTGGGAAGGAACGCTCTGGTCTGGTTTGTGGATATCAGTTCTTTTTGTTCTTTATTTGCGTACTGCTGTGTTTGTATGTCCTTTGTTATTTTAAGGAAAAAGGAGCCGGAGCTGCACAGGCCCTTTAAGGTCCCTTTTGGAACTTGTCTTGGCGTATTGCTGACCTGTTTTTCCATTGTCTATTTTGTCATCTATATACAGGACGCGTTTGGGAATACAGCGGCCTTCAGCAGACTGATCCTGACTGGCATCTGGCTGCTGCTGGGCCTGGCGCTGGCGCTGAGAGCAAAAAGGGAATTTGGAAAAATAACGCTGCAGGAGCGGGAGCTTTTGATTTTTGGTGAAAAGCTGGCAAGGAGGGATCTGAAATGAGACTGCGTAAAAAAGAATTTCTTTTTATCATCATACTGCTGATCTGTGTTCTGGCCATGCTGCTGTATTCAACGGCTTCCGATTCTTTTCGCATTATACATAAACAGGAGAGCGATTTAAACCTGAGTCATAGTGAACGCCAGTTTGCCGCAAAAAAGAAAACCGTGGTTCTACGGGTATCGGAAGAACTGCAATACCTGAACAACGGGTTTTTGAAGGAATACGCGCGTTCTATCCTGGAGCCCAGTGGCCTGGGGGTAGAGATCGTTGAGGGAGGAGAGAAAAAAGCCGACGCGGAGCTGGTGATTGTTGATGATGATCTGCGGAAGGAAATCGATCGAATCCAGTTTACAACTCCCCTTATGCAGATCAATACGACTCTGTATCTAAGCGAAGGTTATGACGCTTCCAAAAAAAATATGACAGGCGTCTATCTGAAAGACACTTTTTCAGAAGAAGAAATAAAGACGCTTTCCTATAATGGCGTACCTATCCAGGTAAAGGAGGCGGCTTCTGTGAAAGAAGCTGTGGAGCTGGCGGAGCGGGAAAGCATGGACTGTATTCTGGGAAACCAGACAGCAATTGCCGCGGAGCTGGAGAAATTGGGGATCCAGCAGAAATACAAAGATATGTTCGCCAATTTCTATCAGCGAAATGTCTGTATTATGCTGCCGCAGGAAAGCTCGACCCTTTACAGTATTCTGAATCAGTGCGTACACAGCGCTGACCTGAGGCTTCTCGCGGGGCAGGCCCAGGAACGCTGGTATGGGATTGTGGAACCTTTTGTGCCGGAAGCCCGCTATAAAGACGCGGCAGCGCTTTTAATCATTGTATTTGCGGCGGTCCTGTGTACCTTTTTCTTCTACTATCAGTCAAATAAAAATCTGTACAATGAGCTTACAGAAAGGATGAATCAGCTGATTGCCAGTAAGCAGGAGCTGCAGACGACCTTTAACGGCGTATCCTATTATATGGCGGAGCTGGAACCGAATGGTATCATTTTGGACATCAATACGGCGTTTCTTAATTATGTGAACCGGGAATGCGTGGGAAAATATATTGGAAGCGCTCTGGAGCTTACCAAGGAGCTTCAGCAGGATCTGGACGATATGCTGCGGCGTACTTGTGAGACAGGAAAAGGAACTTCCCGGGAGGTTTCTCTAAAGCGCCATATTCTGGAGCTGAATATTTTCCCTATCAAAAATCAAAAAGGGGAAGTGGAAAAGCTGTTATTTATGGCCAGTGATGTGACCGGGGTTCGAACGGCAGAGCGGCAGATGCTGCAGGACAATAAGATGATCGCGGTAGGTCAGCTGGCGGCAGGGGTAGCCCACGAGATCCGAAATCCGCTGGGTGTGATACGCAGCTACTGTTATGTATTAAAGAACATGAAGGACGAAGACTCACAGCGGCAGGCGGTTCAGGTGATTGAGAAGTCCGTTGATACCGCGGGAAATATTATCGACAATCTCTTGAATTTCTCGAAAATATCCAATAAAATCATAGAGGAAGTGTTCATAAAGGGACACGTCGATTCTGTAATCTCCATCAATCGGGGTATGATGAAGAAAAAGCAGATCGGGGTTCAGGTTCGGTGCGAAGAGGACTTTAAGGTTCGAATGGCCGTAGAATCCTTTGATATGATTTTTATTAATCTGATTTCTAACGCAATCGACGCAATGGATGAGAATGGACAGCTTACCATAGGAATTTACCGGACAGAAGCGGAGTTTTATGTGGAAGTGACCGATACAGGGACCGGTATTGAACCGGATATTCTGGAGGAAATCTTCAATCCTTTCTTTACGACGAAAAGTACCATGGAAGGAAACGGACTGGGGCTTTATATTGTGTATAATGAAGTTCAGAAAATGAACGGAGAAATAAATGTAACAAGCAAAGTGGGGGCAGGGACAACCTTTCAGGTGATTCTGCCGGTCAGAACGGAGGAAGAGATAAGTGAGCAAAGAGAACTTTAATATTTTAGTAGTGGACGATGAAAAGGATTATTACGATGTTCTGAAAATGATTCTCGCGGGAAAGGGATATAAAGTAGATACCTGTGAAAATGGGGCGGAAGCGATAAAAAAGCTGGAAAAGAAAGCCTTTGATCTGGTCATTACGGATCTGTGTATGCCGGTGATGGATGGAAGACAGCTGCTGGAAGAAATAAAAAAGAGAGAGATTGATACAGAAGTAATCATGCTGACCGCGCATGGAACCATTGAAAAAGCCGTAGACGCTATGAAAGCGGGGGCTTACTCCTACGTAACCAAAGGCCGGGACCCGGAAGAAATGTTCATGGAAATACGAAAGCTGAGAGACGCCAGAAAAATGCGCCGCAATAATGCGATTTTAAAGGAAAAGGTCAGCGGCAAGTTCATGCTGGAAAGCAAGAACCCAAAATATCGCCAGATGCTGGAACTGGCGGAAAGGGCCGCTCAGAGCGATTCTAATATTCTTATCCTGGGAGAGTCCGGAGCGGGAAAAGAGGTTCTGGCCTCCTTTATTCACCAGAAAAGTATGCGAAAGGATGAGAACTTTATGGAGCTGAATTGTCAGGCTTTGTCCGAATCCATCCTGGAGTCTGAGCTTTTTGGACATGAAAAAGGCGCCTTCACTGGAGCGGATAAAAGGCGGATCGGTCTTTTTGAGGCTTCGAATGACGGGACCTTGTTTTTAGATGAAATCGGGGGAGTCTCCATTAATCTTCAGGCAAAGCTTTTGAAAGCCATTGAAAATAAGCAGATCTACAGACTGGGAAGCAGTACGCCCATCAATGTAGACTTCCGCCTGATTACAGCGACAAATCATAATCTGCGTCAGGATATGGCAGATGGCTGTTTCCGGGACGACCTGTTCTACCGGATCAGTACAATTGTTCTGGAATTGCCGCCGCTGCGGGAACGTCCGGAGGACATCCCGCTCTTTATTGAATATTTCTTCCTGAAATATCAGAGAGAGATGAATAAAAAGATCACCGATATTGATCCGAGAGTTCAGGAACTGCTGATCGGCTACAATTATCCTGGAAATGTACGGGAATTAAAGAATATTATTGAACGCCTGATTGTACTTTCTGAAAAGGGAGAGATACGGGAAGCCTACCTGCCATCGGATGTTGTTAATAACCAGAACCAGCCGATTTACGTGCAGACGCAGGAAATCGACTACACGGTTTCTCTGAAGGAATATCGAAGCAAGGTAGAAAAGGAATATATTGTAGGCCTGCTTGAGCGATACCCGAAGGATATGAATAAGGTTGCGGAGATTCTGGATATTTCCAGACGGCAGCTGTTTAATAAGCTGGTAGAATACGATTTGAAGTAATGGGTTTATCGTATTTAAGGCAGGCCGCTCAAAACTCAGAAAGCGGCCTTGCCAGAGAAAGCGCCTGTTTTTACAAAACTCATGGGAATATCTCCTTTATCTGAGTTTTTCCAGCAGAGCTTCCATATCTTCCGGCAGCGGAGCTTCAAAGCTGAGCGCTTTTCCTGTTACCGGATGGAGCAGTGCCAGCTTTCTGGCATGGAGCGCCTGACGTTCAATGAGAAATGGATTTGTTTCTCCATAAAGGTGATCGCTGACAATGGGATAACCGATATGAGAAAGATGGACCCGAATCTGATGGGTCCGTCCGGTTTCCAGCGCAAGCTCCAATAAAGAGTATCCTGCCTGGAACCGCTTTAGAACCCGGTAGTGGGTAAGAGAAGGGGCGCCATCCTCCATGACCGCGCGCTCTACCCGTTCCGGATCCGGCTTTCCGATGGGAAGATCGATGGTTCCGTTATCTGCTTCTACAAGGCCCTTTACAATAGCCAGATACCGTTTTTCCACAAGGCCCGCCTGGCTCTGCTTCATAAAGCTGGCCTGACAGTGAGCGTTTTTCGCGACAGCGACAAGGCCGGAAGTATCCATATCCAGGCGATTCATAAACCGTATTTTATAACTGCCGCCGGAATCCAGCATGTATTTCATAATGCCGTTGGCCAGGGTATGCTGCGGGTGTCCTTTTGTGGGATGGACGACCAGACCCGGCTGTTTGTTGATGATCAGCAGACTGTCATCTTCATAGACAGGAGAAATCGGAATGTCTTCCGGAATGAAGTCGCTGGTTTCCTCGGGGAGGCAGATGGTAATCACATCGCCGGGTCTTGTGGGGATCCAGCCGGGGGTCTGCTGCCCGTTGAGGTGTACCAGCTTTTCTCTCTTAATTTTATTCCGCATCCGGGCGGAAAACTGGAAGTGATGACGCAGAATATCCTTGACTGCCATTCCATTGTCCTGCTCAGTTGTAATATATTTGAATTCTGTCATAATGCCTTTCCTATAAAAATTTTGTTTTTACCTTGTCCCAAAAATCGTAAGACTCAAAACGGATCAGATTGATTACGGTTTCGGAAAATTCAATTTTAATTTCCTGAACATGGGCGTAAGCGTGTTCAATTCCATCGTTCAGAAGAAAAATATAATTGCCCTTTCCTGTTTCCGGAACAATGCCCAGAGACAGCTCCGAAGGAAGCAGGATGCTGGAAGTAAAGGAGCGGTAAGCCGTTGTGTTCATGGGGGCGATCGGAGTCACCTGCAGCAGCTTGATACGGGGATCTACAATGGAACCGCCCAGAGAATAGTTGTAAGCGGTGCTTCCGGCAGAGGTGGCTACAAGGATCCCGTCTCCGCTGAATTTTTCAATAGGGCTGTCTCCTATGGAAATATCAAGATGAACGGAATAGGAGTGACTGCCCCTTATGACGATCTCGTTCAGTCCGCGGAGAATCTCCTGCTTTCCATTTTGCGTTGTAACAACAGCTTGTACCGTATTGAGAGGCTGCAGCCGATAACGGCCTTCCTTATACTCCTGTATAAAAGTATCCGGCATGCCGGGCTCATCCGGCGCGATTTCCTGGAAAAATCCCAAATGACCGGTATTGACGCCGACGATGGGAATGGAAGGAAAATCGTACTTATGTACGGCCTGGAGCAAAGCCCCGTCACCGCCAATACAGACAAGAAGCTCACTGTCCACAGAGCATTGCTCCAGGACAGTGAAACCATGTTTTTCAAATTTTTCAATTAGAACTTCTTTTGTTTGTTCTGACACATCGGTGCCATTTGTAATAACGCTAATATATCTCATTTTTATACCAGTTTTTCAAATTCATCTACCAGGCTTTTGAAGGTTTCCATCGCTTCAATGATCGGCTTTGGACTGCTCATATCCACGCCGGCCAGCTTTAACAGCTGGATCGGATGGTCGCTCTCTCCGGTTTTCAGGAACTGGATGTAAGCGTCTCTCGCGGGAGTTCCTTCGGTGAGGATCTTGTTTGAAATCGCTGTAGCCGCTGAATATCCGGTAGCGTATTTATATACGTAGAAGGCGTTGTAAAAATGCGGAATACGGGCCCACTCATACCGGATCGTATCGTCCTTTGCCACAGCCGGACCAAAATATTTATCATTGAGCTTTTGATATTCTTCGCACATCCATTCTGCGGTCAGCACCTGACCCTGCTCAATGGCCTTATGGGTAAGGTCCTCAAATTCCGCGAACATTGTCTGACGGAACAGGGTAGTACGGAACTCTTCGATATAGAGATTCAGCAGGTACTTGCGCATCGTCGGATCTTTTTCATTGTCCAGCAGATGGCGCATCAGCAGAGATTCGTTTACTGTAGAAGCTACTTCCGCGGTAAAGATCGAGTGGCTGCCATAGATATAAGGCTGGGCTTCTCTGGTATAGCTGGAATGCATAGAATGTCCCATTTCATGAACAATGGTAAACACATCCTTTAATGTATTTGTATAGTTGAGAAGGATATATGGCATGCTGTCATAGCTGCCGAAGCTGTAAGCTCCGCTGGTTTTTCCTTCGTTTTCATAGACATCGACCCAACCGGCTTTCAGACCTTCGTTCATTCTCTGGATGTATTCTTCTCCCAGGGGAGCAAGGGCTTCCCGCATCATTTCCAGACCCTCTTCATAAGGAATGTCTTTTTTCGGAAGCTCGATGAGCGGCACATAGATATCGTACATGCGCAGCTGTTCTACACCCAAGAGCCTTTTGCGGATCTCCATATAGCGGTGGACCGTAGGAAGATAGTCGCCTACCACCTTTACCAGGTTGTCGTAGACCTCTCCGGGGATGTTATCTCCGGAAAGCGCTGCCTGGCGGGCGGAGTCGTATTTGCGGATTCTCGCGCTGATCACATCGGTTTTCGTATTGTAATTGTAAGTGGTGCCGATGGTATTTATCATGGATTTAAAGGCCGCGTACATATGTTCATACGCTTCTTTTCTGACGCTTCGGTCATGACTTTCCATAAAGGTGATATAGTTGCCGTGGGTAAGCTCTACTTCGTCACCGTCTTCATCGGTGATTTTGCCGAATTTGATATCCGCGTTGTTGAGCATGGTGAAGATGTCGTTGGTGGAACCTGTGATCTCACTCATCTGAGCCAGAATATTTTCTTCGGCCTTTGTCAGGACATGTGCCTTTTCGCGGAGCAGATCCCGAAGGAAAAATTCGTACTCCTTCAGACCCGGTTCCTGATCAATATAGGAAAGAAGCGTCTCTTCCGGAGCGTCTAAAAGCTCCGGTGTGAAAAAGGACATAGCGGCGGAAACCTGAGCGATGACGCTCTGACATTTGTCTGTCATTGCCTGATACTGCGTCTTCCGGTTGTCCTCGTCACGGCGCATCCGGGCATAGACATAGACCCTTTCAAGCTTTTGCCAGATAGCGTCCCGGGCCTTCAGCGCGTTCAGAAGAACTGCCGCGCTTTCCGTCAAATGCCCCATAAATTTTTTATATTCTTCAGTCTCAGCTAAAACATCCTCCAGATCCCGGTCGATCCGCGCTTCATCCGGAAACATATCTTCAATATTCCATTTATATTTTTTGTCGATCTGTTCTCTGCTTTTTAAAGCTTTATCACCCATACAAGAAACCTCCTAAATTGTATTTGATTTTATAATATGCAGATTTTAATTATTTATCGTCCATTTTGCCAGGCCAAACAAGCGAAAGCGAGCAGCCCGGCAGAGTTTACGCAAAAATGCCAGCGAGCCTTGCGAGCGTTTGCATTTTATCGTATAACACTCTGCCCAGCGAGCAAAAGCGAGCAGCCCGGCAGAGTTTACGCAAAAATGCCAGCGAGCCTTGCGAGCGT
>JAJCKG010000034.1 GCA_020558355.1 bacterium 210820-DFI.6.37
CGACAGACGCTCAGATCGACGCTGGTCTGGAAATTTACGAAGCAGCAATCAAAGAAAGCCTCTAAGCTTTAATAGCAACTGATTGAATGACTGATTAGTCTAAAAGGGTACATGGCAAAGCCATGTACCCTTTTTTAAGGAACGAAGAATGCGGACGAAAAAAATTGTTTATGTAGCGGCTGTAATTGAGTCGATTTTGTTTGGTCTTACTTTTCTGGGGGCAAAGACGGCTTTGACAGCTATGGACGCCATCGAAGTACTGACCTGCAGATGGACCATTGCCATGATTCTGTTTGTCCTGCTGGCTTCCGTCAGAATCATAAAAGTAGATTTGAAGGGAAAGGCGCTGTGGCCGGCGCTGCTGGCGGCGTTTATACAGCCCTGTATCAATACGATCTGTGAAACCTGCGGGATCGATCTGACAACAACCTCTGAATCCGCCATCCTGTACGCAATGATCCCAATTGCTGTTGTTTTGATTTCCGCGATTGCGCTCAGACAAAGAATACGCCCTGTCGTAGCGGGAGGAATCCTGCTTTCCTTTGTGGGCGTAGTGCTTTCCATTGCTTTTGGTGATGGGTTTTCTGTGGGAGGAAAAGCGGCTGGCTATCTGTTGCTTTTGGGCATGGTAGTGACAGGAGCTGTATTTACGATTTTATCCGGCCGTCTTTCCGACCGTTTTTCGCCCATGGAGAGAACCTTTATTATGGCGGTTATGGGCGGTGTCTGGTTTAATTTGCTTAACCTGGCAAGAGGAAAGGGCTTCCACTGCTACGCGGTCTGCTTTCAGGAGCCAAAAGCGGGCGTTGCGGTGCTGTTCCTGGGCGCGGTAGGCTCCTTTGCCTGCTATATTCTATTCAATTATGTGGTCTCGAAAATGCCGGCTCCCCAGGCGTCCATGCTTCAGGTCAATCTGATTACGCTGACCGGAGTCGTAACAGGGATTCTGCTGCAGGGAGATTCCTTTGGATGGTATACGGTGGCGGGACTGATCCTGATTCTTGCGGGTGTTGCGCTGGCCAATTGGGGACCAAAGGCGGATTCCAGATAAAATGTACTGGAAGTAGTGTCTTTTTTCTTGTATAATGTAGTTTATAAAAGGACAGATGACAAACAAAGGAGGCATTTCATGAAAGAATTAAAATTGGCATTGATCGGATTTGGTAACGCGGGACAGGCATTTGCGAAGATGCTGCTGGAAAAGGAAGAGGAACTGGAAAAGCGGTATGATACCAGAATCGTAGTTGTAGCGATCACCACCAAGACGAGAGGAAATCTGGTAGACGCGTGGGGGATCGATCTGGATAAAGCGCTTAAAAATGTACAAAACAGCGGAAGATTCGATAAGATTCTGGGATTTTCAGAGAATTCCACCTCTCAGGGAATCGTCGACAAAGTGGAATACGATGTTCTTGTTGAACTGACTCCGCTGGAATTCAATTCAGGAAAGATTGCCACGAACCATATAAGGGGCGCTTTGCGGCGGGGAAAACACGCCATTACCGGAAATAAGGGCCCTGTCGCGTGGGCGTTTAAAGAGCTGACAGAACTGGCCGAGAAAAACAATTGCAGATTTCTTTACGAAACAACCGTTATGGATGGAATGCCTCTGTTCAATATGAAGCGGGACACACTGAGACTTTGCAAGGTTACAGAAATCAGAGGGATCATTAACAGAACGACAAACTACATTCTCTGCGAAATGGCAAAGGGAAGGAGCCGTGCGGAGATTCTTGCGGAAGGCAAAAAACGGGGCTTTATCGAGTCCAATCCGGCCACAGATCTGGATGGCTTTGACGCGGCGGCAAAAGTCGCGGTTTTGGCCAATACTCTCATGGGAGCCAATCTGACGCCTCCGGATATCGAGAGGAAGGGTATCAAGGACATTACTATGGAAGACCTGGAAAAGGCCCAGGAAAACGGAAATGCCATCAAGCTTATGTGCCATGCCTATATCGATGAAAACGGTCAGGTAAAAGGCAGTGTCGGCCCTGAAGAAGTAAGCAAAAATGATATCTATGCCACCATTGAGGGAACCTCTTCTGTGATAACCATTACAACTGATATGATGGGGACCCTGACCCTCATTGAAGAAGCTTCCGAAGTGAAGCAGAGCGCGTACGGTCTTTTTGCCGATCTGATGTCGCTGATTGAACAGGATTAACCGAATATGAGAAAGGGCTTTCACACTATTTACGAAGGGTGAAAGCCCTTTTTGCGTGGGACTGACTTCAGGAAAAGATAATGCCCTTTTGGGACAATACTTTTTTTATAAGCTGGAATGTTTTTTCATCCTTGCAGCCGATCCGGTGAAGATGGACCCCGTCTGTAAGTACGCTGAGTGGACGGGCGTTTTCCGCGTTTCGTATCTTTTCCAGAAACAGATCCACATCGTAGCGAGAGCCCAGGTTTAAAGGTCCCGAAAGCTGACCGTAAATCGGATGCTCAATGGTGACGTCTATAATAAAGCCCCCGTAATCGACAATTGCGTAAAGCTCATCCTGGAGCTGCTCCGGGGTGTGGCGGCACGCCAGCAGCCCTTCGTAAGGAAAGGCGCCTGTTTTATCATCGAAGATATATCCGCGGGGCGTAGCGGAAATATGAGCTCCGGCCGCTCGCAGAATCGCTACATCGCCTACAATGATCTGTCTGCTTACTGACAGCTGCTGTGCCAGAAAAGAGGCGCTGATCGGTGTATCGGCCTGTTTTAGTCTGTCAAGGATTTCATTCCTTCGTTTTTTCGTGTCCATGGCTGCCTCCTTCTTATCAATTTCTTCTAAACATAATAGCATAATCCGGATTTGCTGGCAATAAAGAGGCAGAAGAATCTGGACACATGTCTTGACAGAAAATCGTCCTGTTTGCTACAATTAGAAAAATTGTCTTAGTATGTTACAAGAGGAGAGAGGTATGACAGAGGAAAAACAAAGCTTTTTAAAACGTAAGAATATCGAGTTTACAGCAAAGCGATATTTTCAGGACGCCTTATCCGCAATGGCGCTGGGGTTGTTTGCCTCCCTTTTGATCGGCCTGATCATCAAAACTCTGGGTGAGCAGACGATCCATCTCTTTGGTGAAAATACGGTTTCGAATTTTTTAGTAAGTACAGGCGCGGATGCCATGGAACTTATGGGAGCGGCTGTCGGTGTCGCGGTGGCGTGGGGACTGAAAGCTCCGCCTCTGGTGCTCTTTACCAGCGCGCTTACCGGAATGATGGGAGCGGAGCTGGGCGGCCCCGCGGGAGCGTTTCTTGCGGCAGCTATCGGAGCTGAGTTCGGAAAAGCCGTATCAAAAGAAACCAAGGTGGATATTATTGTAACTCCGGCCGTAACGCTGCTCATAGGGGCCATAGCCGCGACGCTGGTAGGGCCTTTAGTGGACAGGCTGATGAGCGGACTGGGAAAAATCATTATGACGGCAACGGAGTGGCAGCCTTTTATTTTTGGGATCGTAATTGCGGTAATCGTTGGTTTGGCGCTTACCGCGCCTATTTCCAGCGCGGCGCTTTGCATCATGCTGGACCTTTCCGGCCTTGCGGCGGGAGCGGCCACCGTGGGTTGCTGCGCTCAGATGGTGGGCTTTGCGGTAATCAGTATCCGGGAGAATGGAATCGGAGGACTCATTGCGCAGGGCATCGGGACTTCCATGCTGCAGATATCCAATATTATAAAAAATCCATGGATTCTGGTGCCGCCTACTTTAGCTTCCGCCATTGTAGGACCGATGGCAACGGTAGTCTTTAAAATGACCAACATCCCGGCGGGAGCGGGAATGGGAACCTCAGGGCTGGTAGGACAGATCGGGACCTTTACTTCCATGGGGTTTACCCTGCCGGTGCTTCTGGAAATACTGCTGCTTCATATTTTCCTTCCTGCGGCCCTCGCGGTTATGATCGATCTGGTTTTAAGACGTCTGAAACGAATCAAAGCCGGAGATTACAAGCTGGACCTGTAAAGCCTTGCGGAGAAGAAACAAACCAATCAAAAACGGAGCTATGGGAGATTTTCTCTCGTGATATAGCTCCGTTTTCGGTATATTTTCCTCTTTTAACCTTCTGCCTAAGGCTTGGGTATATCGGTTTCGGACGTCTCGTCTTCTTCTGTCCCGTCTGTCTTTGGCTTTTTTCTGCGTTCCTGCTTGCGGGCCCATTTCAGAACAAAGATCTGAATGATGCCTGCCGCCGGTACAGCCAGCAGCATCCCCACGATGCCTCCGAAATAGCCGAAAACACTGACTGCCAGCAGCACTGCCAGCGGATGGAGCCCAGTGCTGGAGCCGACTACCTTGGGGTAAATGATATTGGAATCGATCTGCTGAACGATTACCAGCACGATTACAGCAATGACGCCTTTTGTAAAGCTGTCTGTAAAAAATCCGATGATGAAAGCCGGAATCATGCCCAGCAAAGGTCCGAAATAAGGGATTACATTGGCGATACCCGCGAAGATTCCAATGAATACTGCAAAATCCAGGCCTGCGATGGAAAGACCGATGGAGGACAGGATGGCTACGAAAACCGCATCCAGCAGCGCTCCCCGCACAAACTGAGAAAGAACACCGTTGATTTCATTCAGGCTTTCCGTCACAGCCGCGTTGGCCCTCTGCGGAAGCGTCAGATGCAGGAATTTACGCCACAGTCCGAGAAAGAAATCCTTATCCTTCATAAGATAGATACTGATAATAGCGCCGATAGCCACATTGACTACTCCGCCTACAGCCCCTGTTACAGCGGCGATAGCGGTTGAAGCGCTGAAATTATCTGAGAGCCAGGCGATGATGGAGTTCGCGGCTTCCATAAGCTTATCTGAAAGAA
This sequence comes from bacterium 210820-DFI.6.37, assembly GCA_020558355.1. Taxonomy (GTDB): domain Bacteria; phylum Bacillota; class Clostridia; order Peptostreptococcales; family Anaerovoracaceae; genus Hominibacterium. The sequence goes on from JAJCKG010000034.1 coordinate 4,814, forward strand.
AGCCTTCCGGAAGATTTTGCGCGACCCATTGCCTGAGGTCTACTTCATAAGAAAGGAAGGTTTGCGTTACGCTGTCCAGCATCGAAGAAAAATTCGTGAAAACCAGCTGCCCCATGATCATGATCGCAAATCCGTAGATGATGGCGGCAATGGCGGCAAGAACGACAAGGAACGTCAGCAGCACGCTGAGAAAACGGCTGAGGCTCCTGCGTTTTTCGGCCTTTATGGGGTCTTCCGGTATACGAAAAAAGAATTTGAGCATTAGCTTTTTATCGATCAGCGTTACCAGAGGGTTCAGCAGGTAGGCAAAGACCAGACCGATAAACAGAGGGGAGAATGCCGACAAAAGCGTGCCTATCCCATTTCCAAGCACAGAAAGAACATGATCCGCGTTTTTTATGATAAAATACAGCACATATAAAAGAAATGCGTTGAACACAATAAAAAGGCTCCCACGCATAAAAGAACGTTCCTTCATTACTTCTTTAAAATTTTTCATTCTTGTTTCCCTCCTGTATAGGGGTTATTATATATTATACAAAAAGAATTAGCAAATTATTTATTACGGAGAGTTTTATGAACAGAAAAATACCGGAGCTTCTTGCGCCTGCGGGAGGTATGAGACAATTGACCGCTGCCGTGGAAAACGGAGCGGACGCGGTATATCTTGGGGGCCCGGCCTTTAACGCAAGAATCAATGCGGATAATTTTACAGAGGAGGAAATGAAGGCGGGGATCCGGTACGCCCATCTGCGCAATGTGAAAGTCTATGTGACGCTCAATATCCTTCTGCGGGATGAAGAACTGCTCCCTGCGCTTCAATACGCCAAAAGGCTTTACGAAATGAGCGCCGACGGCCTTATCCTGCAGGATCTGGGGCTGGCGGATTTGGTTCGAAGGTATATCCCCGGACTGCCCATCCACTTGTCAACCCAGGGCAGTGTCTATAATCTTTCCGGCGTAAAAAAAGCCTTTAGACTGGGCTTTTCGCGGGTCGTCCTGGCAAGAGAGCTGTCTCTCGCGGAAATCGGCAGGATCACGGCAGGGACTTCCTGTGAGATCGAGGTTTTTATTCATGGGGCGCTGTGTATGTGCTATTCAGGCCAGTGTCAGCTGAGCCGGGCGCTTGGAGGAGGCGCGAGGAGCGGAAACCGGGGACTCTGCGCGCAGCCCTGCCGCCTTCCGTACAAGGATGACAGGGGAAGGGTTTCCTATGCCCTTAGCCCCAAGGATCTGTGCGGGCTGGACTATTTGGGAGAGCTGGCGGAGGCGGGCGTTGCCTCACTGAAAATCGAAGGGCGGATGAAGTCTGCTGAGTATGTGGCGGCCGTTGTCGGTATCTATCGAAAGTATTTGGATCTGTACGCTTCTCAGGGGACCTATCAGGTCTCCGATGAAGACCGGATGACTCTGGCACAGGTCTTCAACCGGGGCGGCTTTACGGATGGATACCTCAGGGGCAACCCGGGCAGGAAGCTTTTGTCCGGCAGTCTTTCAAAGCATCAGGGCGTTTATATAGGCAACGTAATCAGAGCTGTTCCCGGAACAGAGCTTGTGGATGTAAAGCTTTCTAAGAAGCTGGAGCTTGGTGACGGTGTAGAAATCAGGAGCGGAAAGCTCATTGGGAATGTGATTACCTATATAGAGCGAGGGAAAAACGGCGCGCTGCGGATTGGGGATCTGAAAGGAAAGGTGGCTCCAGGAGACCCGGTTTACCGAATTACAGACGCGGCTCTTATGAAGCGGCTGCGGAAAAGCTTTGAGGAAGGAGGTCCCGAAGGAAGCAAGCATAAAAAAACTGTGCCAGTGGACATGGAGCTTGAAGTAGCCGTCGGGAAACCGCCTTTGCTGACTGTTTCGGAGGGAAGCCTAAAGGTCAGTGTACGTCTTAAAGAAGCGGCAGAGCGGGCGGTGAACAAACCGCTTACTGAGGAAACGGCGGAAAAGCAGCTGAGGAAAACAGGGGGGACACCTTTTTCTGTTTCCCGGATTCTGATGTCCATTGAGAAAAACGCGGCGTTGCCGGTTTCCGCTTTGAACCAGCTGCGCCGCCAGGCGCTTTCTGCTTTTGAAGAAGAAAAAATGCGTAGGAAGGTTACTGAGGAAATCTGCCTGCCGGAAAAACTTTGCTTCCCCAAAGAGCCGGGAGAAAAGCGGCTGGCGTTTTATTTCTACAGCCGCGGCGCGTTTGAAACATGGAATTTTCAGTCCGCAGGCGGCGCTGGCCAGGTGCGGGCCTATGTGCCTCTTTTGTATTATATGCGCGAAAAGCCAGAAAGAGAGGGTGTGGAAATCGTACCGTATATTCTCAATATCAGCAAAGGACAGCTGGATCATTATATTGAAAACTCCTTTGACGAGATTGTACAGGCGGTAAAGCGCTGCGGCATCGCCATCGGCAATCTGTCCTGGATCGATGAATTTGTTGCGGCAGGGGTGCCCGTATACGCGGACTATGGTTTGAACCTGGCTAACCGGCAGGCCGCCGCCGCCGCCGCTTCCTGGAATATACAGCCGGCAGCTCTGTCACACGAAGTGACAAACCTGGATATGGGAGCTGTTCCGCTGATGATTACAGAACACCCCATTGAAACCGCTTCCCTGCGGGATCGTAAAAAGCAGGACTATGAAATTGTGCGCAACTTTGAAAAGGATAAATTTTTGATCTTTAAAAAAACAAAAGAGTACAATTTCCAGCAGCTTTGGAAGCGGTGGGAAACCGCTGATAAAGAGGTGAGGGTATACATCCCATAAGAAACTGGGATTGATTTGCCAAGCCGAAAGGCTCTGCCTTGCCGCGGGATAAATAAAAGAGGAGCTTGTGAAAAGCCCCTCTTTTGTTCTAATCGAGATTTTATGTAAAACTATGCCTCCATAGCTTTCTCAGCGGCTCTCTTCTCTTCCTCTCTGGATTCAAGAACCTTTTGATACTGCTCTTCCGTCATCTTTGTCATGGAAATGCCGGTAAATCCATAGAAAATAGATACCAGCGGATTGATCCAGTTGAGGAACGCGTAACGGAAGTAGGACATTGTTGGTACACCGAGGAAGGTGGTCATCGTAGCGCCGCAGGTATTCCACGGAACGAGGGCAGACGTAATGGTTCCGGAATCTTCCAGACATCTGGACAGACACTTCGGAGCCAGTCTTCTGTCTTCATACGCTTCTTTATACATTCTGCCAGGCAATACCAGAGACAGATACTGGTCGCCAGCGATGATGTTGATGAAGACGCAGCTTACAACCGTAACAACAACCAGCATTCCGGTTCCCTTCGCGACCTTCAGCATAGCTTCCGCCAGAGTAGCCAGCATACCAGAAGCGTCCATGATGCCGCCGAAGCACATCGCGCAGATAATCAGGTTGATGGTCCACATCATAGAATCCATACCGCCTCGTGTCAGCAGATTATAAAGACTGTATTCAGCCTGAATTCCATTGTCCAGCCCCGCGCTGGCGGCAGCTGCCGCAAATTCATCGTTTCCCATATCCAGCAGGCCCATTTCATCGTTGAGGGCTGAGAACTGGTCACTGAGCGGGAATTCAAATCCGTAGTGGAGCAGTCCCGGCCAGTCTGATAAGGATACGCCCTGGAAAATGGCGCCGCACAGACAGCCCAAAATGATACCGCCCATAAGACCTGGAAGAGCGGGGAGACGAAACGCTACAATAAGAATTACAACAACTGGCGGAATCAGCATAGCGGGATTAATAACGAAAACATCCTTCAAACCTTCCTGCATGGAAGTTACAACAGACATGTCCACATCCTCACTGGCGTGACCAGCGCCGATGATTCCGTAAATAACAAGAGCAATAATAATAGAAGGGGTAACGGTCCATACCATGTGCTTGATATGGTCAAACAGATTGGAGCCCGCCATGGCCGGCGCCAGGTTCGTGGTATCGGACAGCGGAGACATCTTATCGCCGAAATAAGCTCCGGATACGATAGCGCCCGCGGTCATAGCGATATCAACGCCAAGACCCTGCCCTACACCGATCAGCGCGATACCGATGGTTCCGGCTGTCGTCCAGGAAGAACCAGTAGCCAGCGCTACGATTGCGCAGAGCACACAGCTTGCGATCAAGAAAATACTTGGCTTTAAGATCATAAGTCCATAATAGATCATAGCCGGTACAACACCGCCCGCGATCCACGCGCCAATCAGCATGCCGACCGTCATCAGAATCAGCATAGCCTGCATAGACCGATTGATCGACGCCAGGATACCCGCTTCCAGAAACGACCATTTATAGCCGTTAAGGATAGCGACCGCTCCCGCGAAAATCGCCGAAGCGATCAGCGGAACATGGACTTCGCCGTATCCGCACGCAAACGCATCTCCGAACAGCAATCCGAGAATGCCTAGTGAGTAGCATAATGCGATCAATACAAAAAGCATCACGATCAGCACCTGCCACATCGGGATTTTTCTACCCATGATAAATCCTCCTTAATAAAAGTAAATAAAATAAAGTAAATGATGTGCATAACGTCATTATGCATACTATGATTATAAAGGTTACAGAAAATTTTGTCAATGAAATGTAGCTGGAAACCCTGTATTTTTAAGGAAACAAGAGGATTGCGTTTTTTAAGGAATGCCCTGATTGCAATGGTTTTATACATTTGATGTATAAAATTGGGAGGAAAATAACTGAAGTTTTCCTGCCGCCTTTAAGAAAGAACCGCAGGGTTTATCCTAAGAAAAAGCCGCAATTCAAATTGAATCTGGAAGAGGGAAAATTAACAGAATATAAATAAGAAGCGTAAAAAGGATATTGTAAGGATCGTAACAGGCTTCAAACATAGACAATTTGAAGCGGCAGAAAAAGTTACAAAAAACTTTATAAAAGGAGTTGACAGAGAGGGGTGGATTTGGTAATATAGACAAGCTGTCAGATGAACACAGCACCAAAGACTTAAATCGAAGTTAACCTGAAAAATAAAAACTTCAAAAAGAAGAAAAAAGTGGTTGACAAAGAAATGAAGCTTTGGTAAACTAAATAAGCTGTCTCGGAAAAAGCTTGAAATGAGCTGGAAGCCAAAAGGAAAATGACGAAAAAAAGTACTTGACAAACTGGCGGAAATGAGATAGAATGTAAAAGCTCGCCAAGAGCGGGCGAAGCGCTGAAAAACCA
>JAJCKG010000035.1 GCA_020558355.1 bacterium 210820-DFI.6.37
CCTTCATCCCACCGATAAACTGAAATTTAATACTCAATGACAATTTTCTTGCACTTCTCGCAGAGCCAAGCCTCCGCAGACGCTCCACCAAAAGGTCCACCGATTGACTTTTCATTGAGTTTGATTGACTTGCCCCCACCAATGTTGAGGGCCGCAATAACTCGTTCTTTTTCGCTCCAATAGACACCATCTCTGCATTGAATACAACCAAGTTGCATTTCTTCACCACAATACGGACATTTCATTTTAATCACCCCTACAAATTCCCGATTTGTCGTTCTGTTTAGTCCCCAAAGAACCTACTAAACCAGCTACGCTTTTGAACCGGTTCTGTCTCACGCTCCGGCTGATCGGCTCCGGACTTGCCGGAAAGAAGCTGCTGATGCATTGTCCCAGCATGGAGAGCCTGGGCCGCTGCCGCAGTCTGCTGTGCCGTCACCAACGCCGAGCTGACCTCCGCCAACCTTGCGTTCAGTTCCTCGATCTGCTTGTCCTTTACAGCAAGTTGCTCGCTTTTCCGGTCTAATTCTCCCTGCAGCATAGCGATCAAAGTGGTTTCGCAAGTTTCGCAACTTGCTTTCGCCTGTTGCGAAACTTGCTTTCGTTCAACACCTAAATAATGCTGATATATGGCGGTTTTTTGACTTTCGCTGATTGCGAAACTTCCTTTCGCATCTTTCGCAACATGGTTTCGCCTACACCATGCACGAACTGCCTGTTCCGACACGCCACATTCTATTGCAATTTCCGTTATTACACCCGCCAAATATCATCACCACTCTTTCATCCGGAGTTAATCTCAAAACAAATCGCTATGAGATCCCGTCCTTATCAATTTCAAAATCAAAGTCTGCCGAACAACTTTATAGACCAACAGCCAGTCCGGCTCGATGTGACATTCTCTCATGTCCTTATAATTTCTGGAATTAGTGAGAGCATGATCTCGATACGCCTCCGGCAACGGCTGCTCGTTACACAACAGCGTGATCACTTCCTCCAACTTCTTCGGATCGCAGCCTCTCTTGATCGCAAGCTTGTAATCTCGTTTGAACTGCCCCGAAAACTCCGGCTTAAGCATTCAGCGCCTCCATCAGATCTGCAACGCTATCAAACGGACCATACATATCCTCTCCCTTTTCTGCCGCCTCCATCGCCGCATAGGTAACAGCATTCGGCTCGTCAACCTTGACTTCAAAGGGAAGTCCATGACACCTAAGTGCCTGTCGATAAAAAATACCCGTTGCCGTACTCAAATCCATTCCGAGGGACTTAAAGAGAGCTGCCGCCTGTGCTTTCAGCTCCGGCTCCATTCTTATCGTCATATTTCCTTTAGCCATAATAGCACTCCTTTCCTCGTCATTTTTAGCTTGCACTAATATTATATTCAATATTCGTGACATTTGCAAGTGCATTGCAAATGTTTTTTTGCAACTTTTCTATGAACAGTGCTTTCTATATGCTAACACCGCAGCGTGTACATTTAGGGGGTGAAAAAGCCTTATTTCGCGCGGTTTTCAAGCCTCGTTTTCGGTGGGGTAATATAAAAACCCTTATCTTTACATTACCTTCTGAAACATATGGCGCACCTTGTCCAGGCGGCTGTTTGGACGGCGGGGCTGGATGACCGGCTGACCGACAGCGGCCTGATATCCTTTCAGCTCTGTAAGGCATACGCTCCGCCCGTTGGTGTAAAAGGCCAGATCAGTACGGTATGCCTGTATACAGCGGGCGGGAATCTCGCCAGTAAAGACAACTTCATCCTTTTTTACCTGGGCCGTTTCGATGGTGGCACAGTATTTCGGTGCATCATGATAAGCCCTGGAAAGGTATTCCTGGGGCGCATAGAGGATGAAGGAGAGATAAGGTTCCAGCAGCTGCGTCCCCGATTCCTTCAATGCCTGTTCCAATACAATCGGGGCCAATGAGCGGAAGTCCGCCGGCGTGCTGACCGGACTGTAATAAAGCCCGTATTCAAAGCAAATCTTACAGTCCGTTACGTTCCAGCCGAACAAGCCCTGCTCCAGCCCGTAACGGATACCATCCCTGACAGCGTTTTGAAAACTCTGGTTCAAGTATCCCAGCGAAACCCGGCTCTCGTATTGTACACCGGAGCCAAGCGAGAGTGGTGTAACAGACAGTCCTATGGATGCCCAAAACGGGTTGGGCGGCACCTCGATATGGATGGTGTGGCTGGCTGCTTTGAGCGGCCGCTCCATATAAATGACGGAGGGTTCCTTTACCACTGTTTCAAGCTTGTATTTTTCCGACAGCAAAGCGGAAACAACCTCCAACTGCACCCGGCCCAAAAAAGAAAGAATGATCTCATGGGTGATGGAATCCACTTCGCAACGCAAAAGCGGGTCAGTATCCGCAAGTTGCGTAAGAGCGTCCAGCAGCCGTTCTCTTTGCGCTGCCGTTTTCGGCGCAATCGTCGTCCGCAGCATGGGGAGGGGGTCCTCGCGCCACCTTTTACGAGGGAGCCGGGTTTGGTCCCCTAATACATCGTTTAACCTCACGCTGTCGCTGGGAAGGATAACAATTTCACCCTGATAAGCGGTGTCTGTCCGAACAATTTCCCCTTTGGATGGAATACGCATCTCTGTGATTTTCAGCTTTTCTCTCCCGGCCAGGGCCACCGTATCCCGCAGGCGCAGCGTTCCGCTGTATAACCGTAGATAGACACGCCGCTGGCCGCAATCGGTGTACTCAACCTTGAAAACGCTGCCGCATAGGGCGGCGCCCCCCTGTTCCCCAATCGGTTGGAACAGCCCTGTCACCGCATCCATCAACGGTTGAATGCCAAGGCCATTTTTGGCGCTGCCATGATAGACTGGGAACAGGGAGGCGTCTTGAACCCGCTGCTGTTCCTCCCGCGCAAGTTTTTCCCGGCTGATTGGTTCTCCTGCGATATACTTTTCCAATAATTCATCGTTATTTTCGATGACCGCATCCCATGCTTCTATGTCGGTATTTTCCTCCAGGACTATTTCCGGGGACAGCGACACCGTCTGCTTGATGATAATATCGGCGGAGAGCTTATCCCGAACAGACTGAACCACGCTCTGCAAATCAACGCCAGCCTGGTCGATCTTGTTGATAAAGATAACGGTGGGAATGTTCATTTTCCGCAGGGCATGGAACAGAATACGGGTCTGGGCCTGCACGCCATCTTTAGCGGAGATCACCAAGATGGCCCCATCTAAAACAGCCAAAGAGCGGTACACCTCCGCCAAAAAATCCATGTGGCCGGGCGTATCCACAATGTTAACTTTACATCTGTGCCACTGGAAGGAAGTGACTGCCGCTTGAATGGTAATCCCACGCTGCCGCTCCAAAAACATGGTGTCCGTCCTCGTTGTCCCTTTTTCGACGCTCCCCGGTTCTGAAATGGCTCCGCTGGCATATAGCAGGCTCTCCGTCAAGGTCGTCTTTCCAGCGTCTACATGGGCAAGAATTCCAATATTGATTATTTTCATGTGATTGTCCTCCCTTTACAGCCCCAAAGGGCATAAAAATCCCCAGCAGTAAAATACTTTTACCACTGGGGATTATAAGTTGCGGACATACACATATACAGCATACACCTGTTTGTGATTGCTGTTTTTGGGGATATGTCAAAATTGATAAGGCAAAAGTATTCTTAAATTGGGTACAAAAAACTAAGCCCCTACAAAAGGAGCTATCATAATCCTTTGTTCCCACTATTTGATTATAGTTTTATTTAAGAATACCTTGCCGCATATTTTTTACTCCTTTTCTGGATTAAATCATTGTATCACATCAGTTTTAGGAAAGCAAGTACCTAAAAGAAATTTTTCTTCCCCTTACCCGCCCCGAAAACGCCTTGTAGGGCGTTTCTGGGGCGTTTACAGCCCTTTCTTAAATTCCTCCACCAACAGATCGCTCAAAGCCTGTGATGGGCGTATTTTGACCGTTATATGCCCCTCCGGTACGGTGTCCCACCATTTGCGGATCGTTTTCGGATCAAGTCCGGTGTCCCTATGACAATCGGCCTTGCGTCCCTCTGGATGCTCCTGCCGCCACGCATAGACTTGCGCTTTCTTTTCTTCTGCCCCTTTTCTTCTCCATGTGCCGCCAGGATAATCCACTTCCTGCACCGCCCTTGCTCTTTTCAAATGCTCTTTCTGTGATCTACCATTCCTCTTGTTGCGCTCGATGCGAACATCGGTCAGAGCTTCAATATCGGAAATCGTGAAATTGTAATACTCCTTGTCGTAGGCTTCCAGCGCACTCCGTATATCTTCCTCGGTCAATGCGTTCTCATGCTTCACCATCTGCAGATCATCAAAAGCCTCTTTCATATCCTGCCGGAGCTGCTGCTTCGACACACCGCATTTGTAAGCATAGATAGCAAGGCACATCAAAAAGAAATACCGATGCCCGCCCTTTATCTCTCCGATCTGCCGCAGCCACCAATGGTAGAGCGCATACGGATCATCACCATGCACCTTTCCGGCAATATCCCACTTCTTGCGTCCTTTCTCGCCTCTCACAACAACACGCTCATACCACTCCGGATATGCCTCCCTCGCCTCAGCTCGTGTCATTTTGGATGGGCTGAAAGGCTTATTGACATCCACCCTGTTTTCTGGCTTTGCGTAGGCGTTCAGATAATCCAGCGTTACCCGTTCTCCGGTACGGAAAGCGACCAGCTCCGTCCCATGCTTGTCATTGATGCTGCCCACCATGCGGAAGCTCTGATTGATGGATTGATACTGGATCGCCTTGACCTGCGAAGTGCTGCCATACTCCCATAGCCGGAAAGTGAGGTCATATTTCAGACTTTTAAGCTGAATTTTTATATTCGGGTATAGGTCAATCGGCTGCTGGAAAACATAGTAGATATGCAGCCCTGTCCCCGACAGAACAAGGAAAGTCGGCATCGGCAACCGGCGCACTCGCTCCGGATCGCCGCCAAAGCGCAGAAAGAGGTTGCGCAGCTCGGCAAGACCTACGCCATCCAGATCGAAGATCAGAGCATACATCCGCTGGGCGTTCTCCAGCCTGTTCTCCTTTCTGCGATATGCAAGACCGCTGCACAAAGTAAGGCTGTTCCCCTCGACAAACTCCATGTAATCCTGTTCCCATGTGTCGTTATACATCTTCCTGCGCCGGAGCTTCTTATCCTCGCTCTGTTCGTCCCGATACAGATACACAGCGTTCGGATGGGAAAAATCCGTGTGCCGTTCTCCGGAGTTCTCATTGTCCGGAAACAGCTCTTTATAAAACTCATAGCCTCCGACCTCCGGATATTGTGCGCTCAAATACTCGTAGCAGCCTCGATAATTCTCGGTCATATTACCACCTCACAAAAGAAAAAGTACCAAAAAGAAAATCCGCTGCGGCGGGGATCGCCTGCGGGCGGGAAGGGGGAAAAGGGGGAGCAAAAGAGCGGCGGCTACGCCGCCTTAAAGAGAAAGTCACCTCCCCCTTTTCCCCCTCGCTGCGGGGCATTGAAAGTGCCGCCACTATGGAAAACCCGATGGGTTTACCACAGTGGCTTGGAAAACCTCTAACGAGGTTTACCACACTTCCAACACCCCTCCGCTCACCCCCCTTTTCCCCTCCGACTTTCTCCCTTTCAGAGAGAAAAAATATAGGTTGGGAGTACCCTTACAGGGGGCTTAGATTATCAATACAGCAATTCCCTATTTTCAGTTGTTATTATAGCCTGTCCGAAAGAGATTTTCAAGCCCTCCGGACAGGCTTCTTTTACAGCTCCATGCCGCCCATTCCTCGCTGGTGCTGCTGTTGCTCCTGCTGCTGTCCAATCTCCGGATCGGGCAGCAGCTCCCTCGCCTTTTCAAGCAGAGGACGCAGACGCTCCGGCAAGTGTTCTTCCAAGAAGTCCAGCATCCGACCGATGCCGTCCGTCAGACGCTCGGTGAAGCTGCGTTCCTCCTGCAGCTCGGATTGCAGATAATAGTTTTCATCGCGCAGCCTCCGGTTTTCCTGTTCAAGCCTCTGCTGCCGCTGCGCTTCTTCCAGCCGCTTCTTCATGGACGGCACCTGTGACCGCAGACGGGTGTTTTCCTCCGTCAGCTCCTGTACCTTGTGCCGATCCGTCACGCTGCGCAGTGCCATTTTCTTTAGCTGCTCGACCTGATCCACCGTCACGCCCTTTACTGCCCCTGTGAGCGTCTTTTCCGGCTGAATATCATGCAGGGGTGCATTTACCCTGTCAGCCTCCTTTAAGAGCCGCACAGTGCCTTTCAGAGCGTCCCGCTGCCGTTCCAGCTCAGCAACCTCCCGCTCTACTGCCGCTGTCTGCTGCTGCACCGCTTCCAGCCTCGCAGCCGCTTCCTTGAACTGCGGCAAGTCCATGTGCGGTCTGTTCGTGCCGAGAGAGATAATTTCAAAATCGTGCCGCTGGGCGATCTCCGTCAGAGCTTCTTTCTCCCGTTCCATCCACGCCGCCCATTCGGTCTGCTTTCTGCCGACACCGACAAACCCCTGCTGCTTCAATGCCTGTTTCATAGATACCCTTGTAGAAAGTCCTCTTGACTGCTCCGTTGCCACAGGGATAAAATCGACATGGAGATGGGGCGTTGCCTCGTCCATGTGCAGCACCATATTGAACACCCGCAGATGGGGGTTGCGTTCTGCAAAAGACTCCGCAAAATCTTTCAGAGCTGCCGCCGCCCGTTCTCCGTCCGGCGTACCGCACCCACAGTCGCTCATGTTGCCGATCTGGAAGATCGCTTCATGGAACAGCTTTTCCTGTTTACTCTGCCGGATATGCTCATAGTAGTCCGGTATCTTATCTCTCGTTTTGGTTTTCTTTGCGTTGTAGGCTGCGAGAGCTTCATCAAAGACCATATGATAGACCTGCTTCAGATCCTCGTTGCAGAAAACAATGTTCTGCTCCGTCCGGCTCCGGTCTACATTCGCCGCTGAGAAGCTGCGGTTGTTGTGCCGGATGCTCCCTGCACCTGTCATACCCGAAATCGTAACTCCCATAAAATCGCCCCCTTTCCGCTTATTCTTCCGTCCTCTATTTTATCATAAATTTCCGCTAAAAACAACCTCTTTGTTACTTTCTGGTGAGAAAGTAACGCAAAAGCACTTTCACACCGCCACCCCATCGGTGCAGCGGTGTGAAAGTGCTTTGCGCCCCTAAAGGGGAGGGGTTGCCGGAGCTGCTTCACTGCCGGCTCGTGCCTGCTGCTCTGCCAGCTCCGGAGGGGCGCTGCCCCTGCCGTCTGCGGACGGCTCCCCGACCTTCATCCCACCGATAAACTGAAATTTAATACTCAATGACAATTTTCTTGCACT
>JAJCKG010000036.1 GCA_020558355.1 bacterium 210820-DFI.6.37
TGCCGCGGCAGCGGTCATCCTTACTGTCCGCCGCGTTGTACTGGTCGATGACATCATAGGTGTCCAGAACCGTTCCAGGGACTAATAAAGAATTTTTCCAGATTGGGTAGTTGTTGTCGTTGAGGGCAAGCCCATCTTTCGGCATCTTGTCAAATTCCATCAGATAGCCAGTTCGGGTAACCCCATCAGAGCCCAGGTAGTTCAGGGAATGGAATCCCAGAACAACAGACGCCTTGCCGTTTTCAATAATTAGCTTTCCTGTCTGTTTCAGGGCCTTGTTGCCCATAGAAGCGCTGGCGGGATTATTTCCCTGGCGCAGGGATACGGACAGGGTATAGACACCATCCGGCAGCTTTTGTGGTGAAATGGAAGTCAGGTCTTTCAGTTTCAATGCGTTAATGGCGCCGGTAAGCGCTGCTACCTGTTCTTCTACCTGAGCTTTGATTGCGGAAGCGTCATCATAAACTTCCAGAGCCGTTGCTAGAGCCTCAGAGAGCGCTTCATAAGAACTGTTGGTATAAATTGCTTTGTCTACTGATTTTGCCTGCGCAATCAGGCTTCCCAGCTCAGACTTGTCTGCAATCTTGTCCGGATCCTCCGCAAGAGCCGCAATGGTTTTTTCAATGGTTTCCGCCATGGCGTCTGATTCGGCTGTAGAGGAAGGACCTTGCGCTAACAGAGCTTTTCCTTCCGCCAGAATTTTTTCAAGCTTACTAAAGGTTTCATCCGTGTAAATATTGTTTCCGCCTATAATATTGGAAGCTTTATTGATCGCTACCTTCAGGTCAGACGTGTCAGCTGCGTCGCTGGTAACGTCATAAACATCCTCCTGATCGAAGGTTACACGACATACCGGGTAGTAGCCCATAGGGGTTACATATGGACTGACATACAGATCCTCCTCCAGATTATCCGCTTTGAGACGGAAGGTAACAGAAGAACTGGAAGCTTCTACTTTGTCGGCGAACACATAAGTTCCATCTGCGCTACGATACTTCATGTAAGGCACAAAGCCTGGGTTAGTACAAACCACATCTACATAGTATTGATTCTTTTTATATTTCACATTGGCCACTTTTGTAAAGTAATTGCTTGCCATAGAGGTTTCGCCGCTATACTGTTTATACATCTGATAACCTACCGTATACTGGCTGCCTTCCTGCGGGAAGCTGGACATATCCGCTTTATTTCCCACAAGCACATTGAGTATATAGTTCTGAGTACCATATGAATAAGTGCCATACATATTGACTGTGTCATTCTTTACTGTAAGACTGACTGCGTTAATACCGGAGTGAAGTCCCTCAATGGTAATCGCTTTTCCCGTTTCGACCGGCTGCCCATTTACTGTAATGGTGCTGTCTTCATAAAAGGCGTTCGGAGTCAGATCGATAGATGTGGTTCCGGAAGGCACAATAATGGAGGAAACGCCCTCCTTTGCGCGTACTGGTTCCAGCAGATTGTTAACGGTCAGCTCACCGTAATTCGTATCGATGGATTTCAGTAAAGCGAAATACAGACGGTTAGCTGTTACACGCGCGGAAGAATTCGTGCTCTTTAAATTAGCGATAGCTGTATCAGTCGTTCCCTCCGTGCTTTTCATGACGCTTCCCAGAGTAACTGTTGTCAGCGCAGTCATTCCATCAAAGGCATTTTCCGGAATGGAGGTATATCCGTTGTAATTCAAGTTCAGAGTCTTCAGATTAGCCAGTCCTTTGATCGCTTCCGGATACTCCAGCAGATAATTTTTTTCCAGATTCAAAGTGGTAAGCTTGGTCAGGTTTTTAATATCCTCACCCACCTCGGAAATTTTGTTTTCTGACAGATTAAGGCTTGTCAGATTTTCGGCTTTCGCGACAGCGGAAGGCCATTTGGTAGCGTTACATTGTGACATGTTAAAGCTGGTCAGGTTGGTCAGCTTGGAAAAGTCCAGTGTTACCTCACCGATTGGATTGCCGCTCGCCGTAAGAGATTTCAAGCTAGTTAGTTCCTCTACTTGCTTTGGAATATCCGTAAAAGTATTGTTTGAAAGCCCAAGGCTGGTTAAAGTGTCCTTACCACTGGCTACCCAATCAGGCAGAGCGGTCAGACCGCAGTTATTAAAGCCTACAGAGGTAAGAGCGGTAAAGCTCGTATCTTTATCATATTCAAGATCCGGACATTTTGTTAAAGTCAGCTTTTTAACAGTAGCGTTTTTCTTTAGTCCTTTCAGTTCTTTCAGACCAGTAGCGCTTAAAGTCAGTTGCCCCTCTGAGGGAAGAGTGTTCAAAGCGGAAAAATCCGTCAGACTTTCGGTTCCAGACAACGTAACGCTTGTTAAAGCGCTTAATTTACTCATGTCTTCCGGCCACTTACTCAGGCTTGCCGCACCGGTTATCTCCAGTGTTTTAAGAGAGGAAGGAAGGCCTGGAAGGGATGTAAGCGATTTCATGTAAGCGGCTTCGCCAGAAGTATTCCCAATGACCAGTTTGGTAAGATTCATGGAAGAAAGATCTGGCAGAACTGTGGTTTTTTCCAGCCCCAGACTTAGCGTGGTTAAGTTTTTCAGCTTTGTAATACCCTCATCAATAGAAATGCATTTGCTGCTGGAAAGATACAGGTTCACTAGGCTTTCCATGCCGGACAAATCTGGCACAGTGGTAAAAGAGCCATTTTTTAATGTCAGGTACTTTACATTGCTGGCGTATTGAAGACCATTCAAATCTTTTGCGCCAGTAATGGTAAAGGCTCCGTCATAAAGGGCAGTCAGAGAAGCCATATCCTCCTTTGTAACCACATATGTTTCCCAGTCCTTACCCAGTTTCGTACAGACTGCTTTCTGGACCGCCGCGTCAGTAATTCCGGCACTGTCTTCACTATCGCTGGAGATTATATCGGTGGTGTTCCATTTGATGGTGTATTTCATCGTGTCACCGTTTGCGTGGGTTGCGGTAAGGGTCATTTCATGCTCCCCGGTTGTCAAATCTTCCAGGTTAAATGGGTCGATGTCGTTTACAAGGCCATTGGAATATCCTGACCAGAGGGACGGCTTTGTCTCACCGTTCATAGTGATTTTAACTGTCTCCATAGACGCGTAAGCGATAAAGGCGAAGGACATATTCTTATCTGCGATATTGCCAAGATTAATGGTGGCGGAGTCTTCGCTTATCAATTGTTTTGCGGCGGACTTATAATTAGAGGATGTAATCGAGACATTGCTGCTCAGAACCGAATACAGAGCCGCCAGGTTTTTCTGATCGTCAAAATTAACTTTATCCTTTCCAATGCCTTCCACCAGATATTCAAACCCAGCGGAGCTTTCGTCGTAATAGTAGCAGTTGTCAGACAGATCGATGCTCTTGATATTCTTGTGGCTGCCATTGGTAAAGACCAGACCGTTGATATAGTTTCCGGAAACGTCCAGTGTCTGAAGGCTTTCAAAGGATTTCTCCGGAAAGACAAGATTTCCTAAGATTCCATTGTCAGACAGATCCAGAGTTTCCAGCTCGGTCATCTGGGGGAATGTTTCCAGCAAAGTACTATTGATTCCGGTGGTCCCCACATTGGTCTTTTTTAATAATCCGCCTACCTGACAGTCGCTCAGATCCAGAGATTTCAGCTTTGTCAGGGAGTTGAGAACCTTCAGGCTGGCATTGCTGTACCCCAGCGGATTGCCTGACAGGCTCAGCTCCGTCAGATTGACAGCCGCTTCCAGTCCGGTCAGATCTGTAATGTCCTTCTTGGACAGATTCAGACTGGTCAGGGTTTCCATTTCGGTTTTGGTAATAGAAATTCCTGCGCTGTAGGTCTTGTTCAACGCTTCGCAGATGGCTTTTTTCAGGGAAGCGTCCTGGAAGAAAGCAGTGTCCTCTGATTCAAAAATGAGAGAAGTTTCCGCTATCTGGGAATTTGTATAGCCATCTTTTATAGCAATGGCTTTTACAGTAACCGTATCCCGTTTTGACGCGTCCGTAGTTTTAACAGAAATCTTTCCTGTTGTGGCTACTTTTTTCGTGGAACCGGTCACCGAGGACTCTGGATCAGTGCCATCGGTGGTATAGTAGACGGTGTAGCCGCTGTTTCTCAGGCTGCTCAGGCCAGTCAGTCCAATGGTAATACTGACAGTAGCGGAAGAACTGTAGGTCCCTGAGGCACCAGGAGTAGTAGTAATATCAAATGTAGGAAGCGGACAGGTTTCCTGCTGAGAATCGCCAGTTCCCGTGTCGCTGTCCGTCTCAGCGGACTGCACTGCGGCAGCCTGCGGGCTGTCCTGCGCCGTCTGGCTGCTTGTCTGGGCCATAACTCCGGAAGGGACCAGAGTGGTGGCCAGCATCAGGGCG
>JAJCKG010000037.1 GCA_020558355.1 bacterium 210820-DFI.6.37
GATAGGCCCTTATAGGGCCTGTTCAGACCACCGGTTCAACCGGTGGTTTTGATTTACTTGTTTTGCCATGATCCAATGGAGGCCGCTTTTTAAAAAGAAATGTTTGGAAAAAAGACTTGACACAGAGGAAAAAGGAGTCTATAATACAAAAACATATAAAACAAATAGGAAAACTATGAAAAGAAAAAGAGGGGATATTTACCTCATTTGCCCGCTTCCAAAAGGAGAAAGAAACCATGAGCCAAGAGTACGAAATCCGCATAGAAGGAGTTACAAAACAATTCCAGGATCAGAAGAACAACCGAAAGACTGTTTTGGACGGAATCGACCTTAATATCAAAAAAGGCGAGTTCCTGTCCCTGCTGGGTTCTTCCGGCTGCGGAAAGACGACCCTTCTGCGGATGATCGCGGACCTGACCGAGCCTACTTCGGGAACGATCCGTGTGGCCGGGACTGACGCCCGGACCGCGCGGCTTAACCATAAATACGGAATGGTCTTTCAGAATCCGGTGCTGTATGACTGGCGGACGGTATATGACAACGTCGCTCTTCCATTGGAAATGTTAAAAGTCCCAAAGAAGAAGCAAAAGGAAATCATTGAACGTCAGCTGGCTATGGTTACTCTGACCGGACATGAGAACAAATATCCACATGAGCTTTCCGGAGGAATGCAGCAGAGAGTGGGCATCGCCAGAGCGCTGGCTCTTGATCCGGAGATCCTGCTGATGGATGAGCCATTCTCGGCCCTGGATGAATTTACAAGACAGCGCCTTCACGGAGATCTGCTCCAGATATGGGAAACGACAGGAAAAACTATTGTCTTTGTAACCCACAATATCAGTGAAGCCGTATTTTTATCCGATCGGATCTGTGTGCTGACAGCCGGTCTGGGAAAGATTGCGGATCTGATCGACATTACGCTTCCCCGTCCGAGAACCCACGGTGACTTAAAGACTAAGGCGTTTTTCGATCTGCTTACAAAGACAAGGAACAGTTTTGAGGTGGACTACAATGCGGGGATATAAGAAAGCGCTGAGTGTGTTCCTTTGGATTCTGGGGGCTGTACTGCTGTGGGAAGGCGCGGCCTGGCTGCTGCAGAATGGACTGCAGGATCCTATGGCTGAAAAAAAGCTGCCTTATCTGCATCAGGTCCTTGCTTCCTTTGGCGAGTACGGGCCGGAGCTGTCGGTTCAGGCGGGGATCACGCTTTCCAGAGCGGCCCTGGGTTTTTTGTGGGGCGCCGGAATCGGGATCCTTTTAGCGCTGCTCATGGATCTGTCGGGCATACTGGAAAAGATGATCATGCCGTATGTGCTGGCTTCCCAGATGATTCCCATACTGGGGCTGGCGCCGGTGGTTTTCGGACTGGTAAAGGACCTGGATACCTCCAGAATCGTCATTGCCGCCTATATGACCTTTTTCCCGGTAACGATCAGCCTGGCGAGGGGGCTTAAATCCATCGGGGCGGAAGAAAAGCTGCTGATGAAGGCCTGCGCCGCCGGAAGAAAAAACTATTACCTGAAGCTGGCTGTGCCGTTTTCACTGCCTTACTTTTTCTCCGGGCTGAAAATTGCCGCTCCTATGGCGGTAACGGCATCTGTGCTGGTAGATACGCTCAGCGCAAAGGATGGAATCGGATACATACTGATTCTGACCTTATACGGCGGAGGGACGGTCGGGAAGTTCTGGCCGGCTGTGCTGATTTCATCGGCCCTGGGCGTCCTTTGTTTTATGTTTATAAATGTACTTCAATACATATGTATCCCGTGGCAGCGGAAGAAAAAGGAGGTGATCGCCCGTGAATGAAAAAGCGAAAAGGGACCGGATTCTGACAATCCTGCTTCCCGCGGCTTTGGGCGGAATCATGCTGGTCCTGCTTCAGACACAGGTGATTCACTGGATCTTTGATCTGAAGGTCATACAGCTTCCGCTTCCATCACAGATCGGTCAGGCTCTGGCGGAAAACCAGGGACAGATCCTGTTGGACGCGTGGGTTACGCTGCTGCCGGTGGTGACCGGAATGGCGCTGGGAGGTCTTTTGGGTTATGGTCTCGCAATGCTTGTGACGATTTTCCCGCAGGGAGGATATGGAGGGCTGATCCTTATGACCGCGTTAAACTCCGTGCCTGTCGTAGCGCTGGCAACTGTGATGAACCGCTGGTTTTCCGGCGCGTTTGCGGCAAAGACTGCGGTGGTCGTCATTTTGACTATGGGAATTATGAGCATCAACGCCTTTCGAGGACTCAATGATTTAAAGCCTTACACACAGGACCTGATGCGGTCCTACGGCGCCCACCGATGGCAGGTCATGCGAAAGCTCCGGCTTCCCGGAAGCCTTCCGGACGCCTTTACGGCCCTGAAGATCAATGTAGCGACAGCCATGATGGGAACCATTATCGGCGAATTTTTCGCCAGTGAAACAGCGGGCCTTGGATTTATGATCAAATACTGTCTGAAGGTTGGGAACCAGAAAGCCCAGGGCTGGGCGTACATTACAGCCGCGGCGGTTCTCAGCCTGATCTTGTACGGAATCTTATGCGTAATTGAAAAACGGGTCCTTGTGTGGCACGTTTCAACGGAAAGAAAATAGAGGAGAACAAAATGAAAAGAGGAAAACGATTTATTTTACTGGTTATTGCGGTGCTGGCGGTCAGTGTTCTGGCGGCGGGCTGCGGCAGCGGCGGAGAGGAAACCGCGGACTCCGGCGATCTGGATAAGCTGACAGTCCAGTCTCTGTGGCTTCCTCAGGGACAGTTCGCAGGACTTTATACGGCGCTGGAAAAGGGATATTATGAAGAGGAAGGAATCGATCTGGAAATTCTTCCGGGCGGAACGGATGTAACCGCGGAGGACCAGGTGGAAAACGATGTGGCGCAGATCGGAATGTGCTTTTATATCAGTCTGCTGACTTATCAGGAAAGCGGCGCTGACTTTGTCAACGTATTCCAGACCATGCAGACCAGCCCGCAGTGGCTCGTAACCAAAAAGGACTCCGGAATCACCTCCGGTAAAGATCTGAAAGGGAAAAAAGTCGGAAGCTGGTTTGGCGGACGGCAGTATGAGCTGTATGCTCTGGCCCAGAAATACGGCTATGATCCGGAAAAGGATGTAGAATGGGTACAGCAGGATTATACAATGGATCAGTTCGACTCCGGCGAGCTGGACGCGGCGTCCGCTATGAGCTATAACGAATATCTGCTGCTTCTGGAAGAAGAATATGGATATGATGAAGACGACCTGAATGTGATCGATATGAACGAGGAAGGCGTAGCTATGCTGGAAGACTGCCTCTTTGTAAAGAAAAGTTGGGCGGAAGAAAACAAGGACCTGCTGGTTCGCTTTTTAAGAGCAACAATAAAAGGCTGGAAATACGCGGCGGAAAATCCGGAAGAAGCCGGTGAAATCGTGTACAATGTTGGTGAAAGCGCGACGCTGGAGCATCAGGTGGCCATGACAAAGCAGGTGCTTGAATCCGTACTGCCGGATGGAGCGGACAGCAGCAAGATCGGATATCTGGATCCAGAACGTATCCAGCAGACCATCGATCTTGGAAAAGAGTCCGGTCTGATCTCAAAGGATATCGATATCAATGACAGTATCGACAGCTCTTATTGGGAAGAGGCAATCGGACAGTAGCCGTTAAAAAGGAGGTTTCCATGAAAAAGATTTTAGTAAGTGAGTGCCTTTACGGAGGAAAAATCGTTCGCTATGATGGCGGCGATACGACAGAGACAGATCCAAGATTTCTCAAATGGAAAGAAGAAGGAAGACTGGTTCCTATCTGTCCGGAAGTGTTCGGCGGACTGCCGACGCCCCGGCCGGACTCCCAGCGCGTGGGCGATAAGGTTCAGACCGGCGCGGGAGTGGATGTGACAAAGGAATACACCCTGGGCGCGGAGGAAGCTTTGCGCCGGGCGAAAGAAAATCAGGTGGCCTTTGCCATTATGAAGCAGGACAGCCCATCCTGCGGAAGCAAATTTATTTACGATGGGACCTTTACCGATACGAAAAAAGAAGGGCAGGGTCTGGCTGTGGAATACCTGAGAAACGCGGGCTTTACCGTATTCGCGGAGGAAGATCTGGACGAAGCGGAAAAGCTGCTGGCGGAACTGGAAGGGTAGACCGCAAAGCAGTGAATCTGTCAGAGGTTAAAAACAAAAAGAAAGGCTGGATTTCGGTCAGCCTTTCTTTTCGTTATTGGCGCCGAAGAGGCATGAATAAACCACCAGTTAAACTGGTGGTAAATAA
>JAJCKG010000038.1 GCA_020558355.1 bacterium 210820-DFI.6.37
CCTGATGCTGGCCACCACTCTGGTCCCTTCCGGAGTTATGGCCCAGACAAGCGGCAGTCAGGCTTCGCAGGATACCCAGGCCGCCGTAGCGCAGTCCGCGGATACGGAAAGCGACACGGGAACTGGCGATTCTCAGCAGGAAACCTGCGCTCTTCCGACTTTTACCATTAACACGGCTCCTGATTTAACAAATACGCTCTATCAGGCTTCCACCTCTGTCAGAATCAAAATCGGGGTAACCGGGGTTAGCAATATAAAAACCGCGGGATATTCTATTTACTACACCACGGATGGTACTGACCCGCAGTATCCTGTAAGCGGCACAACGCAAAAGGCAACTGCCGCGGGCGTAGCTGTTATTACAACGACCAACGCGAAAGAACAGACAACCGTTACGGTGAAGGCCATCGCTGTAAAAGATGGCTACGCAAATTCGAAAATAGCGGATACTACCGTTACCTTCGGGTCAGAAACAATGATTAAAAATTCGGATACCGAATTGTACAAAGCTTTATTCGACGCTCTGGATAAGCCCTACGATTCAGAGACGCTTCTTTCTTCCGAGGATCTGGCCACATTAGAGACTCTGGATCTCTCCGGAAAGGGACTTACGCTCCAAAATCTGAGCAGCCTTTCCTACGCGGTTAATCTGACAACGCTGGATCTGTCCGGCAACGATCTTTCTGCCATAAAAACCGCGGACTTCAAGTCGGCTCTGTCGGGAATGAAACAGCTGAAAACCCTCAACCTGAGCAAATGCAACATCGGGACCACCGGCTATGGCTACGGTATTCCGGCCTTTTTAAAAAGTGTTCCTGTTACTCTGCCCGCTCTGGAAGTCTATAATTTGTCCGGCAACAATTTGTCCGGAGAGTTCGCTATCGATTTGGGAAGCTCCGACACTTTAAAAACGCTGGATCTGTCCGATAATCAGCTGAACCTGGTCTCCTTTGGCTCTCCATCGGTCAAGCAGTTCCCTGCGCTTGCGTCTATTGATCTATCCGGAAACTACATTGACTGGGATCTGGTAGTAGACGGCTTTTCCAGCTTCCTGGAAAATGATGTGACCATCCAGCGGGCAGATCAGAAGAATATGGCCACTCTGCCAGTTATCGGAGTTTATTCCAACGGAATTGTCGATTCCAATTCTAACGGCGGCTTTTACCTTCTGAACCTGGGCGAAGATGAAACATCCGCTGCTTTAGAAGAGCCCATTATCGGAACCAGCACGAAACTGGTCTTCAATACATACGCCCAGTCTTCTACCGTAAAAGTAACGGTCGGTGATCAGAAGGCAACAGCTATCGGCCGGGAAAACAGTACTTCCCAGGCTTTAAAGAACAGTTCCTATTATCTGACGGTTTCCGATTTGAAGGCGGACGCGGAAAATACCATTGACATTTCTGTCATGTATACCTCCGGCGAGACACGGAATTATACGTTAAAATTAACTACAGTATCTATGGAAGAAGGCTCTTTAGAAACCTCCGCGGGAGTCAAGGACTATAACGCCCGTCTGGCTATCTGCAAAAAGCTGGGAATTACGAAGGCTTCGGAGATCAAAGCCCATGACATTACGAAGGAAGAACTGGCGGGGCTTACTGGAACCCTGTCCATTTATAATGATATTACCGATGTATCCTGGCTTCAGTACGCTACAGGGCTTTCCAATATCACCATCGGTACAACTACAGGATATACAAATACCTTTACAAGTGTGCCAAAGCTGGAAAGCAAAGCACTGACCAGTCTGACTCTGCGAAGCGAGGGGCTGAAAACCTCCCCGGATCTGAGCGGGCTTCCAAATCTGACCAGTCTGACCATTTCCGCAGCGGCAGATAAAACGTATCCTTCCTTAGCGTCCAATACAAAGATTACAAATTTATCCCTTTATGACGCAAAGGATGGAACCTATTCCCTTCCGGAAGGAGTCAGTGATACCAGCGTAAACGCCTTGTATATTTACTATGCTTCCAACGCGGACTTTACGATTAAGGGTCTTCCCGAAAGCGTCAGCAATAAACGCGTCAACATCGGATACAGCGCTGGCAGTTCTGTTCAGCTGGAGGATACCAGCAGCATTTCGAGTATCACAGTTGAATATAACGATACTATGGATGTCTCTTTTGGAGAAGGAGTGACCGCTTCTGCCCTGGCCTATCAATTTTCAAACGATACGAAACCGCAGATCAGCAGTACTGTTTCCAATCTGACTGAACTGGGCACATTAACCATTAACGGCGCTAATTCCTCCGGAGTATCTCTTTCCCTGCCAGATGGGCTTTCGGCCTTATCTGCTTTAACTCAGCTGAAGATCTACAGCTGCAATATGAAAAGCTATCCGTCAGTTCTTGAAAAGCTGACAGCGCTGAAAGGCTTTTCTATGGACAGCTGCAACATAGGGGAAAGCACATTCTCTCCGGATCTGAGCAAGTTAACCAGTCTGACTAATCTGGAAATCACTTCCTGCGGATTAACGGCTGCTCCAAGCCCGGCGAAGCTTCCAAATTCTCTGGAGAAATTGGATCTTGCCGCTAACAGTATTTCTCAGCTTTCAGGTGATTGGAGCGGATTGACAAACTTAAGTCACTTAGGTTTGTATTATAATCCATTTTCTCAGTTTCCTTCAGAGACCATCAAGCAGATTCCATCTTTAAAAAATCTGCAGATTTATGGCGGAACCTACGCGGAGATTCCTGCGGGGACTTTCACTAATTCCCCGAACCTGACCAGTTTAGCCATTGGCTCCTATATTAAGTGCCATGCTTTGAACGCTTATTCTTTTGCTGTGGATGAGGGAACGGAAACTGCCAAGGCGATTGCGGAGCTGCCGGAAAACTGCGCTGTATCGGTGGTTCCATATGACCGCCAGCTCAATACTCCGACTTACTCCGCCCTGCAGAAAATCGAAACCTCTCTGGGGAATATTACCGATCTGAGCCTTAAGGACTTTACGATCTACACAGACAGCGGGACAACGGAGATCACTCTGACGCCGCAGGCCATTTTGTCTGACACAGCCATTACGATTAATGGAAAAGCTGTAGAAAGCGGCAGCTCCATTACCCTTCCGCTGGAAGAAGGCCAGAATCAGATTGCCATTCAGTGTGAAAACGACTATACCAATGAAGTCTGTACCACCAGTTCCTCCGCTTACACCATGCGGGTCAATGTAGGCGACCGTCTGGCGGTCTCCGATATGAAGGAAGGCGCCTATTACAGTGTAGGAGTTTCTCTGAAAAAGGCCGGACTGGATAAGGCCTCTATGGCGGGCGGTTATTTTACCGACACAGCGACGGTCCGCTATGACGGCTCTCGTTATGAGGTTCGGCTCAAGACGACTAAGCTTTCCTGGATGAACGGTTTCCAATATACGATGGACGGAGCCAAATACGACGCGGATATTCTGGAAAGCGACGCAGCGGCCGATACGGCTACCATTCGAATCTATACGGACTCCTTGGAGGATGTTGCCAAGCTGACCATGTTTGTTGTTCCAATGGGATACTCCCCGACCTGCGATGTTCACTTTGATCTGGCTACCATCGTGGATATTACAGATTCCATCGGAGTAGATACGGCCAACCTGAACGCAGCCATTAACAAGGCGCTGGCCATCACAGAAGGCAACAACATCTACACCGACGCCACCTTCAAGGCCTTAGAGAAGGCTCTGGCGGACGGCCAGGCCCTCCTGAAAAAAGAAGGCCTGACCACAGCCGCAGCTGACGCCATGGCGGGGACCATCGAGGACGCCATCAAGGCTCTCGCGGAAGACCCGGATAAAATCGCCGACAAGTCCGAGCTGGGCGATCTTATCACTCAGGCCGGCAAGGCGGACAAAG
>JAJCKG010000039.1 GCA_020558355.1 bacterium 210820-DFI.6.37
ATTCCGAATACGCGGATATGCTCAACGAAAAAGCTATGCTGGATCAGTTAAAATAGGAAGTAAACATTTAAATTACGGATAACAGCAGCAGAGCCGGCGGACTGGATCCGGCTCTGCTTTTACATTTTCACATTTATTCACTTATTTGTTTGAAAGGAAAATTATTATCATGTCACAGAAAAAGAAGATTTCCACTTTTGCGCTGGTAATGATGATTTGCGTTACCGTTGCCGGCGGCGGATTTGGTATTGAAGACTTAGTCGGTTCTGTGGGCCCTGGAATGACCCTGCTGGTATTCATCGTTCTGCCTTTCGTCTGGTCACTGCCTTTTGGCCTTTCTTCCGCGGAGCTGTCTTCCGCGTATCCCGAAGACGGCGGGATGTATACATGGGCGAAGGAAGGATTAGGCGAGAAAGCCGGATTTGTCAGCGGCTGGTGCTATACCATCGCCGGATTTGTTGAACCTGCCACTTTTGCTGTACTGAGCGCCAACTATATGAAGATGCTGCTGCCAATCGAGGTAAATGACTTCGTTTACTGGTGTCTGTGCGCCGCTCTTATTATTGTATTTGCTATTATCAATATTATCGGTATCAAAGTAGTTAGTAATATGGCAACGGTTATTACGCTGCTGTGTATCATACCATTTATTATTTTGATTGTTCTATCCTTCATGGATATTAACTATAGCCCGGTAGAGCCAATGGTTCCGGAAAACATGTCTTTCCTGGAAGCAGCGGGTAACGGTCTTCTGATCGGTATTTGGTTCAATACCGGATTTGAGACAATCTCTACCATGTCCGGCGACATTGAGAATGGATCGAAAAAGGTTCCAAAGGCTATCGTAATCGCGATTCCTTTCATTTCCATCATGTATCTGCTGTGGGTAATGCCCGCGCTGTGCTCTGTTGGAAACTGGCAGGATTGGTCCTCTGAAGGCCCTCTCTCCTTTGTAGAAATCGGTGAGATCCTGGGAGGCGCTCCTCTGAGATGGGCGTTTGTCGCCGCTGGAAGCCTTGCCAGCATGATGATTCTCTGCGAATACATACTGGCATACGCGTATGTAATGAAGTCCTTCAGTGAAAAAGGACAGTTCTTCAAGATTTTCTCTAAAGAACATAAAAAATTCAAAACTCCTTACATGGCAATCATTATTTTGTCTGTAGTCAGCATTGTCCTTTGTTCATCCGGAAGCTTCATTGAATTTGTAGGAATTGCTTCTATCCTGTACGCGGTTCCGGTAATCATGATGTTTATCTCTAACATCAAGCTGAGAGTTAAGAATCCGGATCTGAGACTGGACTTTAAAGTTCCTCTTCCAAATAAGGCGTACATCGGGTATCTGTGTCTGCCGATCATCATCTACGGCGCCAGCGTCTTTACTGACAACTGGATCGTAGGTTTGGGACTCGCGGCCACATCCATCCCGGCTTATCTGTTCTTTAAAAAGCTCTACAGAGGCGGACGCTACTGGGAGGAATGCCACAAGAACAGCGAGGAGAAACACTCCGCGTAAAAAACTTATATTTTCGCAATAATTCTTCTGACATAAAGGAGGGGGAGCTGTCTTTTGAAAGGC
The DNA here is from genome assembly GCA_020558355.1 of bacterium 210820-DFI.6.37. Lineage (GTDB taxonomy): Bacteria > Bacillota > Clostridia > Peptostreptococcales > Anaerovoracaceae > Hominibacterium. The sequence continues at coordinate 1,580 of JAJCKG010000039.1, forward strand.
AGCTCCCTTTTCTCACTTGCGGGCATTGCAGGCGCACCGGATTTTCAGATACTTCCCGAATTTTTTTATTATTTGCTATTGAAAGTCCCTTTGCGCGGGCTGTATAATTGCCATAGAATTAAATTCCTGTCCGGCAGAGGACGTTTTCTGAAAATAGAATGTTTGCGTAAAAAGGAGTTGATAAAAATGAAGCAGCACAAATTTTGGGCATGGGCCTCAGTTTTTTGTTTTGCAATGGTTTTCTATACCGGCTACAAGCATAAGTAACGGTATGCCCCAGGCGTAAAAAGCAGCTTGCCTTGGTTTTCTCCCAATCAAGCTGCTTTTTTCTTATCGGAAACATTCAAGGGCTCTTCCGGCCCAGGAGGAATCCTTCATGACCGTTCTCCCAACTCCGATCAGATCCCCCGCGCCTTCCCGCAAAAGCGCTTCCGCTTCCTGTGGCTCTTTTATTCCTCCTGTCGTGATGACCGGAATTTTTACCGCCGCTCGGATGGCTTTCGACTCTTCTCCAAAATAGCCGGGTCTTTGGCTTTCCGGGTTTACATATCCGCACATACCTCCGGAAATATCCAGCACATCCACGCCTGCTTCTTCCAATATCTTGGCTGCCCTTACCGCGGCTTCCGTCCCATTGCCGCCTTCCGCGTAGTCGCGGGCTCCAAGCCGTAAAAACACCGGATAATCGCTGCCTACAGCCTTTCTGACAGCCTCGATGACTTCCAGATGGATCCGAATACGGTTTTCCAGGCTCCCGCCGTACTCGTCGGTTCTCTGGTTAGTCAGCGGGGAATAAAACTGGTTCAGCAGATAAGAGTGAGCGGAATGGATTTCGACGCCATCATAGCCTGCCGCCACGCCCCGCTCCGCCGCTTTTCCGAAGGCGTTTACAACTTCTTTTATATCCTGCTTTGTCATTTCCTCCGGAACGCCTCCATGTCTCGGGTTCCGCACCGGGGACGCTCCCTTCAGCTTCATTCCGGTCACCTCCTCCATCGTACAGCTTCCAGCGTGGTTCATCTGGACCACCGCCATCGTCCCTGCCCTTTTAATGACTTCAGCCAGCTTCGCAAGCCCCGGTATCGCTGTGTCATCGGCAATGGAAAGCTGTCTGGCGGAGGCTCTTCCCTGCCGCGTAATGTAGCAGTGTTCTACGACGCACAGAGAAAAGCTGCCGCCGCGCATTTTCTCTTCATAGTAATTAAGCGATTCATCAGTCACTAAGCCGTCGGGAGAGCCCTTTGCAATGGTAATAGGCGGGTAAACCAGCCTGTTTTTAAATGTAATTTTTCCTGTTTCCAGGGGAGTATTGATGATTGCCATTTTGCTTCACTTCCTCGTTTGTAGTTTTGCCCTGAGTCTGCCTCACTTTATCCGTTCTGGCCTACTGGTTTAGGCCATTATAACATGGAATCCCGCAGCCGCAAAGAAAAAACGCCTGGCCCGCTTTTCGTATAGCTTCCTCACAGGCCGGGGGTCTTTTCTTTCTCCCCTTTGTTCCCAAACGCCCCAGCACCTCCCGCGGGGGAACAAAATAGCCCTGTTTTTTCCATTTTTTCTTCCAAAATCGGGGCTTTTC
>JAJCKG010000004.1 GCA_020558355.1 bacterium 210820-DFI.6.37
CCTCCTTATTATATTCCTTTTCGTTTCTCAATACAATTCCTTCCTCATAATTGCCCGCAATTTCCTGGAGCGTTTTCGCCCAGGCTCTGTTGGAGATGATATTTGATTCCAATATTTTTTATTATTGTAATATATTTGATTTTATTTGTCAATATTTACCTCTAATTCCTTTATTTTTAAATTTGTCTTTTCCCCAGCCATATGGAATCCTGCCAAGTCACTCTCAAAACCTCAAAAAAATACCCCTGTGGAAACAAGCTAAGCTCATATTAGCGTTGTTTCTCACAGAGGTATTTTCTTCATTCTTATATTGATTTTGAAAGCTTTACAGCTTTAGTAAATACTGCCCATATTTGGTCATAGCCAGCTTTTCCCCCAGCGCGTGGATCTGTTCCGCTGTGATAAAGCCTTCCCTGAAGGCGATTTCCTCAATAGCTCCCACGTACTGTCCGGATTTCTGCAGGGCTTTGATGATCTCCGCGGCTTCCAGCAGAGAGTCCGCTGTCCCCGCGTCCAGCCAGGTGAGTCCCCGCTCAAATGGGATCACGCTGAGCTGGCCCCGTCTCAGGTATTCCAGGTTCACATCGGTGATCTCCAGCTCGCCTCTGGCGGAAGGTTTTAGGTTCTTCGCGATTTCCACTACCTGGTTATCGTAAAAATACAGGCCCGGGACAATGTAGTTGGATTTCGGCTGAGCCGGCTTTTCCTCAATGGAAATGGCCTGCCCGGTTTCGTCGAACTCAATGACGCCAAATGGCCTCGGGTCCTCCACCCAGTAGCCGAAGACTACCGCCCCGTCTTCCTTTTGCCGGGCTTCGGACAGGATCCGCTCAAAATTATTACAATGAAAGATATTATCCCCGAGAAGCAGGCAAACACTGTCATTTCCGATAAATTCCTCGCCCACAAGAAAAGCGTCCGCGATTCCTCTGGCTATGGTCTGTACTTTATACTCAATACGAACGCCCAAGTGGCTCCCATCACCCAGAAGGGACGCGAAGGACTCTTCCTCGCCAGGTGGGATGATGATCAGAATGTCTCTGATCTTCGCCTGCATTAGCACCGCGAGGGGGTAATATAGTAACGGTTTGTCGTATACCGGAAGCAGTGGTTTGCACACTGGTTTTGTCATGGGGTACAGGCGGGTGCCTTTGCCAGCCGCCAGAATGATTCCTTTCATATCTTATTCCTTTCTTCTCTATTGTCGCTTGTGAAAATCTATTTTGGGGGAATCTTTGAAACAAGCGGCCAAGTTGGGCCACTTGTTTCAGAGTTTCCAACGCTTTTCGCGGGATTCCAAGTGTGATATCTGTTTCTAGTAGCGAATTCCCCTGTTTTGGAGGGAAACGATCCCGTGAAGCCGCTTATTTTCTGAAACAAAGAGCAGGAAAGAGGGCTTTGTTTCAGGTTTTCGAAAATTCATCCCGCAGGCATATGGGGAATCTTCACTGTGTTCTACTTGCAATACAGCTAGGTCAACTCTTAATTTCTTATCTTAGGGAAATCTTTGAAACAACCAGCCAAGTTGGGCCACTTGTTTCAGAGTTTCCAACGCTTTCCGCATTGATCCAAGCGTGATATTTGTTTCTAGTAGTAAATTTCCCTGTTTGAGAAGGAAACGAGCCCGAGAAGCCGCTTATTTCCTGAAACAAAGGGCCACAAAGAGGGCTTTGTTTCAGGTTTTCAGGAATTCACTTCTCAAGGATAACTCTATTTGTAATAAGACATATACCACCGCGCGAATTTTTCCAGCCCTTCCTCAATACTCGTTTCCGGCCTAAAGCCAAAATCCTGGATCAGCTCATCTATATCCGCATAGGTCTGATACACATCCCCCGGCTGCATGGGCAGAAATTCTTTTTTAGCTTCTTTTCCCAGAGCCTTTTCAAGGGCGTGAATAAAATCCATCAGCTTTTCCGGCTTGTTGTTTCCAATGTTATAGACTTTGAATGGGTCTTTTCCCGCGTCTTTTTGGGGCGGCTCGCAAAGCATGGCCTCGATCCCCCTGACAATGTCATCTATATAAGTAAAATCCCGGTACATATCCCCATTGTTGAAGATTTTAATAGGCTCGCCCTTCATGATCCTATCCGCAAAACTAAAGTAGGCCATATCCGGTCTGCCAAAGGGGCCATACACAGTAAAAAACCGCAGGCCAGTGGATGGTACGCCGTACAAATGGCTGTATGTATAGGCCATCAGCTCGTTGCTTTTTTTGGTAGCTGCGTACAGACTGATGGGGCGATCTACATTGTCCTCTACAGAAAAAGGCGTCTTTTCCTGATTTCCATATACAGAAGAGCTGGAAGCGAACAGCAAATGTTCCACAGGGTAATGACGACAGGCTTCCAAGACATTAAAAAATCCTATAATATTGCTGTCTATGTAAGCCCTCGGGTTCTCAATGGAATAGCGAACGCCAGCCTGAGCGGCCAGGTTCACAACAAGATCAGGCTGAAAGCCCGCAAACAGCTTGTTTACCGCATCCTCATCCGCAATATCGCCCTCTGTGAACCCGAACCCGGGGTAAGCCATCAGACGCTCCAGCCGGGCCCGCTTCAAACTTACATCATAGTAAGCGTTGAGATTATCGATGCCCTGAACCCGCATCCCCTGTTCTAAGAGTTTTTTCGATAAGTGGAAGCCGATAAATCCGGCCGCTCCCGTTACCAGTATTTTTTTCTTTGTGTTAAAGTCCGCCATTTTTTATCTCCCAATCGAATAATAATCCACGCCAGCCCGCTTCATCTCCTTCAGGTCATACAGGTTCCTTCCGTCATAGACAATAGGCGTCCGCATAGTCTCCTGATAAACCCGCGGCGCCACGGACCGGATCTGCGGCCACTCAGTGAAAATAAAGCAGACATTGGCTCCGTCCAGCGCCTCCTCCGGAGAAGAAACATAGGTGATGGTCCCATTTAAATTCTCGCCTTCCGGGTACTTCTGTTTAAAATTCTCCGCGCCCACCGGATCATAGGCGTAGATATCCGCGCCCCGCTCCAGCAGCAAAGCCACATTGTCCAGGGACGGCGCTTCCCGCAGGTCATCGGTCCCCGGCTTGAAGGTCAGGCCCAGAACAGCCACCTTCAAGCGATTAAAGGTGATGAATCGGTCATTGGCTTTTTGGAACAGCCGGGTTTTCTGCTCCTTGTTCACGTCCACCGCCGCAGTTACAGTCCTAAGCTCATAGCCATACTGCCTCGCCAGATACTGGAGCGCTTTCGTGTCTTTCGGGAAGCAGCTTCCGCCATATCCGATGCCGGCGTTGAGGAATTTACCACCGATCCGCTCGTCGAAGCTCATGCCTTTGGCCACGTCCTCAATGTTGGCGCCTGACAGCTCGCAGAGGTTGGCGATATCGTTCATATAGGAAATCTTCAGGGCCAGAAAATCGTTGCTGGCGTATTTGATCATCTCCGCGGAGCGACGATTTACGGAAACAATAGGAAGCCCGAATGGCTCGTAGATCTCCTTCAGAACCTTCTCCGCGTACTCGCTTTCCGTCCCGATAATAATCCGGGCGGCCCGCAGCGTGTCCCGAACCGCTGTCCCCTGCGCCAGAAACTCCGGGTTGCTGGCCACCTCAATACGCACATCCCGTACCAGGAAATCCTGTATGAACTGCTCCACCTTGTCGTTAGTCCCAATAGGAACCGTGGATTTGACTACTACCACGCAATCCCGCTCCACGGTTTCCGCAATCTGCCGAGCCACCGCCGCTATGTAAGAAAGATTGGCAGACCCATCCGGCTGCTCCGGCGTCCCTACGCCGATAAAAATAGCGTCCGAGTTTTTATATGCGCTCTTGTAATCGGTGGTGTAATGAAGCCTGCCAGCGGCGTAATTCTTTTGCATCAGTTCTTCCAGATCCGCTTCATAAATGGGGGAAACTCCCGACTCCATTAATTTTACTTTCTCTTCGTCTACATCGACGCAGGTTACGGTATGTCCTACTTCCGCAAAGCATACCCCCGCAACCAGGCCTACGTAGCCTGTGCCTGCTACTGAAATGTTCATTATTTATCTCCTTTTGTTATACATGATAAAATTTCTTATACCATTCCGCAAACTTTCCCAACCCTGTCACAGGCCGGTACTTGGTTTAAATTCATAGTTCCTTGACAATGGCCTACAATTCGCATATGTGACCGGCACAGTTCCGCTGTAATACACCCACAAAATCTAAAAGATTCTCCGGATTCTGATTTCCAATGTTATAGATGTTGTACAGCATCCTCGCCGTTTTCTTCTCTGGAGCGCCACCCCCTCACACTTATCACACCTTCCACAATGTTATCCACATAAATTTCCCGAATTTCATCCTTAAATCTATTTCTGATGCGATCCATTTGGGATGCGATAGAGGCTGCAGGCCAAATTCCGCAACAATTCCATCCATAAGTTTTCCAAGATGTTGGTCTAAAGGGTTTCTCATTTCATCTAATTTTAAAGCAATTTTTCTCGGATCTATTGCGCCATCAATTTTTTCATACTCAAATCCCGAAAGTAAAATACTGCTGTGCTTTTGCTTCAATACCCAAGCGGCACCCATTTCGTTAAGGCATCACACGCTTTTATAATAATTATCTGAAAGAATATAAATAACATAGAGAATATTTCTTGAAATTGCTTTTGCAGGTAATAAGCTCTCTTCAATATTGAGGTTATGGTCATCAGTTCCTCTTGCCATTTTTACCTCTATTTTTCCTTTTAGTTTCCGTATATCACCAGATAATCCGGATCAAACAGTTGTTCCGCCATATAACGCACATAAAGCAGAAGAATACACATCAAGCCCTGTTCTGATACCATCAATAGACGAAAGAGCAGATACAAACACTTTAGCGAAAGTCTCTGCACCTCACATATTCTTTGTGGCTATAACCTTATCGCAGCGATCAGCGATCTACATAATTTTGTAATAATGCTGCCATTCCTTCGTACTTCATAATACTTAAATCCCTCTCTGTGTCGTTCTCAAAATGTTAGCTACGGTACCAACTATGAGTCTACCTCGTATGGTTAATGAAATCCCTATTTTGCCACCCATGCATCACATCTACCAAATTCTAGGACATCCGCTATCCTCTTGCAGGCATGTCCGTCACCATAGGGGTTGCACGCATAGCTCATCTTTGCGTAAGCCTCGTCATCCTCCAACAATTCTTTGAAATTCCTGTAGATATTCTCCTCATCCGTGCCAACAAGGCGCAACGTTCCGGCTTCCACGCCTTCTGGGCGTTCTGTCGTGTCTCTCATGACGAGCACAGGACATCCATAGCTGGGACACTCCTCCTGAATCCCGCCTGAATCCGTAAGACAAAGATAGCATCTCGCCTCGAAATTGTGGCAGTCAAAGACCTCAATCGGCTCGATGATGTGTATCTGGTCGCAGTCTCCAAGCTCTTCCTTAGCAGCCTGACGGACAACGGGATTCATATGGATCGGGTAAACAGCCTTGCATTCCGAGTGTTCATCAAGAATACGACGAATTGCCCGGAACATATGATGCATTGGCTCCCCTAAATTCTCACGACGATGCGCTGTAATGAAGATTAATTTACTATCTCCAGCCCACTCTAACTCTGGATGCGTATAATCTTCCTTGACCGTATGTTGCATAGCATCAATTACGGTATTACCGGTAATATATATGGAATCTTGGTTCTTTCCCTCTTTGATTAAATGGTCAGCCGCAAGTTGTGTAGGAGCAAAGTTGTACTGGGAAACGATGCCAACAGCCTGACGATTGAACTCTTCTGGATAAGGGGAATAAATGTTATAAGTACGGAGTCCCGCTTCCACATGACCAACTGGGATCTGGAGATAGAAGCAGGCTAGAGCAGTTACAAAGGTTGTGGACGTATCACCGTGTACCAAGACCACATCAGGCTTCTCTTTCTCCAGCACCTCTTTGATGCCATTCAGAATATTCGTAGTGATATCAAAAAGAGTCTGAAGCTCCTTCATTATATTTAAATCATAATCTGGAACAACTCCGAAAGTCACCAGCACCTGATCCAGCATCTGACGATGCTGCGCCGTTACGCACACTACAACTTCGAGTCCTTCCCTTTTCTTCATCTCATTAACCAAAGGACATATCTTAATGGCCTCCGGCCTAGTACCAAATACAGTCATAATTTTCTTGGGCATATGTTAATTCTCCTCTTATTGTTAGATACCTCTCTGCAAGGCATTGCATCTCAACTCTACATTCATTGTTTTTCGGGATGTGGATAGATCACCTATCATTAATATCAAACATCATAAAGATTCAAGTTCAAATAATAAATGCATACTTATATGTAGCATCTGTCAATCCTTTTATTGATTCTACAAGCTATTTCATATCCAATAGTCCCAATCATGTATTCGAGGTCATCCGCTGCGTTCCACAATTGGTGCTTATCTGCCATTTATAAGTATATAACTGCTATTAGAAAGAAATCGTGGATATCCTTTTGATAGGGATTTCGATATTTCACAATCACTATGACCATAGGCATCTGCTTTTACAACAGCCATGCTCGAATCAAAGTTTTTAGAAAATTCTGCGTATAGTATCAAATTGTCCAAAATATTACTTTTGCTTCTCTCCCCTAAGACCTATGTAACATATTATTAATTCTGCAACTCTCCATCTTTTCACACTAACATTTATTTCTGTAATTCTTCTTCCATTTCACCTTTCAAGGAAACATAGCCAGTCTTTAATAAATTAAACCCTGCTCTTCACAAATCTTGCGGGAACACCTACAACGACTCCATACGCAGGAACATCTTTTGTCACAACTGCATGAGCAGCAACAATAGCTCCTTTATGAATTGTAACACCGGGCATTATATATGCCCCAAAACCAATCCACACGTCATCCTCAACAATGATATCTTTGACCTCAATGTTTTGATCAATCATTGGTATACTAATCTCAGAATGTATATGCATATCTGTTCTCATTACGACTTCATATGAAATCATACAATTTGAGCCGATATAGATATGGCTATCTCGAGCAGCAAAGAGTTCCCCACCATTAATATATGTTCCATTACCTATGTGTATATTATTAGGATTTGTTATTATTGTAGAGGCCCCAATATATCTAATTCCCGAATTAGATTTTCTCATAAGATAAGTCTTATATTCTCTTATTGCTGAGTGATATAATTTTGTCAGCGCATTGAACACAACTCCGCACAGACATAACAATTTGCTTGCTAAAAGATTGTCCGTTTCATGTTTCTCCATGTCAACTGCCTCCTCTAAATTTATTTTAATTTCAGTCCTAGGATCATTTTCTTAATTCGCTTGCAATTTATAGCCAAGCCAAGGATGATAACCACAATAAAAGCATATCTCACAATTGTGTAGTTGTATGTAAATAATGTAATAAATCCAAATGTAACAAATACAAGTGTTATACCAATTAGAATCCGCAAATCAAATGGCTGCCTTCCATCTAGATTCTCTCTACAAATCTTTCTCATAAACAAATAATGTAGAGCTGCATAGAGAGAATAACAGAATAGTGTGGTGTAACCTGCTGCAACATAACCAAAAATCTGAATAAAAATATAGTTCAATACAATATTTAAAACAGCACCTATCATGGTCGCCAATGCAAGCGATTTTGTCTTTTCAAAATAAAATTCAAAATCAGCAAATAGATTGTAAGCAAATAGGAAATATACACTCATCGCAATCGGTGGAATAGCCCAGATTGCTTCGTAGTATTCTTCCGGAGCAAAAATACGAACTATTTCTGGTGCCATAAAAATCAGTAAAAGATTAATAACACCAATTAACACTAACGATACATAAGCAACTTTTCCAATATCCTCAATTTTATTTCCTTTAATCTTTTGATATATCCATGGATCCAAAGTTTGTAATAATGCGCTATTAAAAAGGGTCATAATCATCGATAGAGAATATGCCAAACTATAAATACCCACACTAGATGCCCCCACCATTTTCTCTATCATGATTCTATCTGAATTATTCAGGATAGTTTGAGAAAGATAATGTGGAATTAGTGGTATGCTTAATGTCAGACCATATTTCCATATTGATTTGGAAAAGAATATTCTTCCATTTTTCATTTGAGAAAGGAAAAGACCTATATAACAAATAAGTTCTATACCCGCTAGCCCTAGAATCCTTGCCGTCACTTTATCTTCAAAGTGTGACACAAGGAATATACCCAGCAAAGGTTTTGCTAGGGATACTATCAAAGTCAGTATAACAAGCCTTTGATATTTATAATTAACACGTTGCGCAGATGCCCAAAAATTAAACACTGCAGAAGTCCAAATCATGACAAACAGCGCCACCATCTGAAGCATATTAAGATTGAGCAGTCTATTGAATTGGTCATGAAAAACAAAGTAAATTACTAACCAAATCGTTACTAATGTTAACGTCAATCCCTGCAGGGCCGATGAGTATTCTTCTTTCCGATCATCAAATTTAACTATCCCTTGAGTATATATACCACTGAACAAATGTAATGATACAAATACATTTATAATGCTCCACCATGAATTAAATAGATTGTATTCTCCATATTCACCCGTTGTCAGCAATCTAGTGAATATAGGAGTGGTAATAACCGAAATTCCACGTTGAAGCATTGAGCAGATTAGAAACCAGAGAGAAGCTCTGATCTGCACAGGCATTTTTCTATACTTGTTCAATATTTTATTCACGCCTTTTCCTTCCCGCTGTAAAAACGAGTTAATCGTGATATCCGTTCTCAACCCATCTTACTGCATTTTCATAATCATTCTGTGTGTCTATTTCTTTCGTCTGAATCTCCATCACATCGATAGGCATCAAGGGTTCTAACATCATATAAACATGCTTATCTCCTGGCGTAAGCCGATCTGTTTTCATCTTTGCTAATCCAGTCCATTCAAGTTGTCCACATTCTCTAGAAAATTCAATAACTTTACCATCTTCTATTGTCATAAGAACAGGATTATCTGTAGTTGGTTCACAGCCACCAATTATCTCCCCGTCATGCTGCAGAAATTTTTTTAAATCATCAGGATTAACAAGCAGATCCCCATCAAAAGCTACAACATACTCTCGCGCTCCAACCATTCCCTTGGAGAAGCTTGCTGCAGTACCGGTTGTCTTGTAATCATAATTAAACACAAAAGCTACATCGTCTCTATAGTTTTTAACAACATCTATTACTTTTTCAGCCTGGTAGCCAACTACAACCCTGATATCATCATAATCCTTAAGTTGTTCCAACTGGTGAACAATAAGTGGTTTTCCAGTCACATCGACAAGGGCCTTTGTTGTCCCAATTCCAAGACGAGTACCCATACCGGCACAGCTAATAATAATGCTCATGTTATTCTTCATTTTCTTTCTCCTTTATTACAGTAATTTATTTAAAAATTCCGCACACTTTTTGTCGTTATAAAAAGCATAATCAATATTCCGCAATAATGAAGGCGCAATATCTCTCACTCCACCAAACCCAATAGCAACATCCGCCAGTCTTGCCATACCGGAGTCATTATCTCCATCCCCGATTACAACTAAAGGTTGCACAAACTGTTTTACCGTAAGCTCTTTGTCAACCACGCTGATAATTTTCGTGATGTGATCATTTTCGACCTCTGCTTTGGAACAATAGTAATGGTGCTTCATTCCTATCTTTTTCATCAAGCCATTAATCCATATATCTAAGTTTCCAGTAACCACATAACAACGATCCCTATTGTCTGAAATGAATTGTGTGATGGCAGGATTTAAATCTATATTTGAAACTAATTCGCTCACTTCAGATACCGGCACATCGGATAAAATATTTACCCTCTTCATAAAGCTCGTCTTGAAGGGAAGTTCTCCTCTCATGGTAGCTTCAGTAAGATGTCTCATTTCAGCCAGACGCCCAATTTTTGCTGATATTTCAGGAAGAACTTCTTTCCGAGTAATAGTTGAATCCATATCAAAAAGAAATATATAATCGCTCATTGTTACTCCGCCGCACACATTAATATGTGTTTATTTGATAATCCTGTTTTGAAATTGCTTTTGTTCTAGTCTCAAAGTATTTTAGACGTTTATATGAGCTATAAAATTCTTCAAATCTACTAGAAATCTTTGGATATCCCTTGTAATCTTTATATGTCTGATTAAGGAAGCCCACTATATCTGTCGGAGCACAAATTGGAACCCCTCGAACCACCACTTCGCTAGGTTTCTGGAACACATCTGCGGTATACGTATCTGCCGCTGCTTGCATCGTTGAAACGTACTTGGCCTCAGATAAAGGGATCATATTGCACAGTTTTTGTTCTTTCCTATTAAGCAAGAATAATGGATACCAAATAGCATATATGAACTTTTTTAGCATTCCAGCATATTTAAACACACGAACACCCATTGATTCAGCATCTACATCCATTAGCTTTGCTTTTCGAAGAAGATTCACTTTCTTAATTTGTTTCCTGACTTTTTCTCTTTTCCCCTTGTCTTCCGGAACGCCAATTAAAAAAAACACATCCATATGGACTGCAGCTGAATCGTAACCTTTTTCAGTAATTCGCATGCAGTAGTGCCTACATTTGGCATCAACTTCTGGACAATAAAAGGAATACTTTTCATCCATATCTTTTCTAAGCGCTTCAATTAAGTGATCTTTTTCTGGATATGGAACAACTACATCAATATCATAGTCCCATGGAAGATTATCCCCATCTCTGTAGAATCCAAGTAAAGAACCAAAACCTAAATAGTAACGAATATTGTGTTTGCGACAGACCTTGTCAAATTCTATTAAAGAAGTGACTACACTATCTTGATAAATTATGAATTCGGTATACAATTCATCTACATAATCGTGCATTTCTTTAATGAAATAATCTCTGTCCATTATTACACCCACCCTTCATGTTTAATTATTTGCCCTAAGACTCCTCCCTGCGAAAATCCGTAGTGGAGTTCTCATGATGAGTTCAGCTATGACATATATTACAAACTTTGTAATAATAAAAATCATCAATTCTTTGAAAATGAAACATCTCTCTTCCTTTTCCAATTCTCAAAACAATTTCATCTAGGTAATTGAATATACTTTCCAAGTTCTAAATCCCATTCTGGAGGATCAAATGGCAACCATCCTGCGCAGGGGTAAAATGTTAGTTCTGAAAAGTACACTTTCCCATTTATCTCGTATAGATCAACTCTTAAAAAAGGGATACCAGAAGAAATTTTTTTGGACAGTTTAACCATTTCATCGTATGTTATCGGTTTTGGCGCATCCTTTGCGGAACTTTTATAGTCCATCCGCTTGAATGGCATCCGATTATGATTCATATCATAGAAATCAATGGTTGCAGTTTCATGATTTGCTAGTCCGTGTGAAATATAGAGAAATTCTGGCTTGCCTTCAAAACAAAACCATTTGTAATCTATGAGCTCATCCTCACCATCGTTCTCCATATATTTTTCAGCTATAATGCGTGGCTTGACATTTTTATATGGCCATTCTCTTCCTATCCAATAGTAACGTTGCCTAAGACACGTAGTAATCTTTCGTCTTGTATCCTCCATATTCAGTTGCGTTTTATCCCGGCATATGACAAGCCCTCCTGAATCATGAGTACATTTCAGTACAAATTGATTCGGGAGACTGTCGAAATCGATATCTTCGAACCTATCCCAAACACCTAAAGTAGGAATTATATATTCTTCTCCTATAATTTTTGAAATATATTTTTTTGCCTCATACTTATCAACCATACCAGTGTATCGAGGTTTGCGATCATGCAATTTTAACCACTGTAGCTTCTCATTAAATGTTTGAGGGTTCTTTAAATTCAATGATTTGTGCATATACACATGATTCATTATCCTTAAGTAAGTGACATCAGATAGAGTTTTCCCAATTGTAGTTCTAAACAAATGTACAAACAAGCTCTTTGGGTCATTTCGTAATCTTCGGAGGCCACGTATTACTATATTATTCATTTCTGTTACCTCTATCCAATCAAATGCGCAATCACATTTTTCCACTCAGTGAATATCTTATCCTTATCAAATCTGTCAAGCGATTGCTTAGCTTTCAGCGCATATTTTTTCATGTCATTAGGATGACTAAGCGCAAATGAAAGTTTATCTCTTAAAGAATCAACATCGTCATTCTCTGCCAATAAGCAATACTCACCATTACCAGAAAGCATTTTTGCGCCTCCTGGTGAACAATCTGTAGCAACAGACGGAATGCCTGCAACCATCGCTTCTATAAGAATGTTTGGTATCCCTTCTGACCTAGATGGAATAACAAATAATGTCGCATTAATATTTTTCTCAACGACTCCGTTTATAGGTTCTAATATATGAATTCTTTCTTCCATATGATGATATCTTATTAATTTCATTAGCATATCAATTTCTTCGCCATTCCCATATAATTTCACGATATAATCTGGAAAGTCATCCGCTATTTGTGCGAAAGCATTAATTAATATGTCAAACCCTTTCCTGTGTTGGAATCTTCCGGCTGCAAATAAAACAGGTAACGATTCACTCTCATCTCTAACAACACCTTCTAAAACTCTCAACAGAGCTGGATTAGCTATTACTGCAGATTTATTGCTAACAATATCGCCATAAAAAGCTCTTGCTTCATTTGTCTGAAACACAATATAATCAATTCTTTTATAAAACTTTTTTAATAGATACGCCCAGTAAAATGGATTTTCAAATGGGTCGGCTCTCTCTGAAAACAATATTTTAGTTCCAGTAGGAATTTTTTGTATGTTAATTGCTAATAATATCCTTAAGTCAAAACAGATCACCAGTTTTGGAGTAGTTTCTTCAATAACTTGAGATATTTCATTACTCATTCTCTTTAAATCGCGTAAACCGGAAAGCATGTTCTTTCCAAAAATAGGTTTCTCTGAGTAACACGGTCTACACTCAATGGGAATATTCTCCGAAACATCAAGAGTTTGTTGCGTGCCCTTTAAGGTAAGGATTGTTACATTATAAATTGTGGACAATTCATTTGCCAGAAATGCAATAATCTTTTCTGCTCCACCAATTCCAAGTGATGGATGTATCAACAGAATTCGTTCATTCACTCTCAACTTTTCTCCTTCTCAAAACTTCGTATACTACCAAGAATTCAATGTTAAATACACACATTGTAGAATACGATACCATTGCGTAATCTAACACAAATTTCGTCAACAAATATATAAAGAGAAACACTTCAACTGTGCGCTTTTCCTCTACTTTTTCAAATTTTACATTTTTGTATAGTTCTGGTATTTTCTTAACAAATGGCACATAGTAAATCAATGTGCCTACTATCCCAAAATTGTTAAGTAGTTCTATATAGTTATTATGTGAATAATAATGCGCATTATTGATGTATTGGAAATAATTCATTCCCCCTCCAAATAGAGGATGATTCCACATTGATTTGAGTCCCATCAATATATAACTATTTCTAATTGAGGTCGATTGTGCAGTAGTTGCCGCTGTTCCTATTCCAAATGTAGCAAACATATCTTGCAGTCTAAAGCCGACAACATTATATAATATAGGTATATTAAAAACAGCATATGCTCCTAAAATGATCGCAATCGGAAAAAGCAAATATTTTATTGCTTTTCTTTCTGTCATAAAAATCATGATCATGATCATGATAATTACCACGATACCTTTTTTGGAACCCGTTAGGAGCATGCAAATCGTAGCACCAACCGAGATAGTAGCAAATATAAATCTTAACTTTTTATATCTCAGCACCATATATACCACAGGAACAAGCATAATTCCTATGATCGTTGCAACTGTATTCCTATTACCACTTAATTCGAGCCCAAAACTACTGCCAAATGTGATATTCGATAATCTAATAGAACCCATATGTATCATGTAAGCACAGACAATAATTATCGAGATTAAGGAACTCACACTCAGTACGCTTATTACTTCGTTCTCACTATCCAACTCCATTAACATTATTGTAAGACATATTTGTAAGATGCCACTCACTAAGATAAAATCCCAATTGAATTCTCCAATACGCAAAAAGAAGAAGCCATAAGCCTCGAATAATGCATACGTCAATATTCCCCATAGAATGTACCTGTTATTTATAATTTTGTTTAAGGATAACGGCTTCGTCATATATGTAAGTACTGTTATACCGATAACCACCATACTGCACATGATATAATTGCTAAGACTTTGTTCATTCCATAAACATGCTGAAGAGAAAAAAGTCAACATAAATGCAATTATCACCAGTGCTTTTCTGATATTGGATATTTTAATTATCATTTTCCATTTCCTTGATCAAAGCAACTTCAGCTCCGACTGTATTTTTCGCATACAACGATTTATTTTTACTTAGTCTATACATTGATTTAATACTTTGCAGGACAGTGGTTAAATCAATAAATTTTGTATTATTTATCAGTATGAAATTCTTAAATTCTTTTGCAAGCTCCTGGCATATATCAATATCTGATGTAAGCACTGGAATTCCATATGTTGCCATTTCACACATCATCACTCCTTGTGCGTCTAATCTTGTAGGCATCAATGCACATCTAGCACTATTAAGTACCTCAGGCATTTCGCTATGCATTAGCCCCCGGTCTTCCCAAGTTAAATTATCTGCTTTTTTAATATGGTCAAAAAATTTTCCTTTTCCTATAACCAAAAACTTAAGTCCCGGATTCTCACTAGCCAACCGATTCACAACATCTATGCAGTACTTAGAGCCATCCAAATTACTTCTGACTGTTATAAAGTCGTATAATTTTTTTGTCGTGTAATCATAATTATGTGTTTCAAAAACTTCGCCTACATTATTGTGGATAATATGCGTCTTATATCCCTTCAAGTTTAATTGAACATAACGTTCAAATTTGTTTTTCATCCATTCACTGACAAAAATAAACTCGGATTTTTCTCTAACCTGTGGAAAGTATCTTCTCCATACTGCAAGTTTATATGAATCATAAATGTCTTGCACAAAAGAATTTGTAACGCTTTTTGTCTCCATATATGAATATGGTGCAGAATAGTTTTCTCTAATCCTTAATACTTCATGACCATGGAAAAAGAATATAAATCGCAAAAATCGATTGCCATATTTTTTTAAGAATTTATAATGATTTCTTAAATTTGGAGCATGACAAATCAAGATATCATATTTATCATAATTTTTTTCGTAGCTATTTAGTGTTATAACTTTTATCCCCTCATAGGTGTATTTTTTATGTGCCGAAAAATTCAAAACTGTAACATCAATTCCATTCAATGCATAATATGCATTTCTGGAATGAATGTACATTAACGATACACCACCATCGTTATTCGGATAATCAGTTGCCAAAACTAATACTTTCATATTAACTTATCCCCATCTTCTATGAAAAATATAACTTTCTATTTGGATATTTTTACTTCCCATATTATGGTTATTACAGTGTGATTTTCACCAAATTTCACGCTAGGAAATCATTTCTTCACATATCTTTTTTTGATCTGAAAATCCAAACACCATGTTCCTCTCTGTGTTGAACACCGCAGCAACTGGATTCTTCACCACAGCTTCACGATACATTTTCTTGTTTACATATTTCTTTTGTTTTTTCATACTTCCTTTTTTTCATCACGCCGTAAACCATATTCCAGCACGCATACCATAAAGCAATTGGCGCTAGCTTCTCATCACAGTAATGAAAGAGATCATAATGACTTTTTAATTTCTTACTAAATTTGTCATGCGATATCGATTTCTTCCTAATCCTATACTGAGCTAAATTCTCTTTAAGCAAATAACAATCCGCTTTTTTACATAATTTTAGTAGAATTGCATAATCATTGTTTTTCTTAATATCCTTAATTTGAATTAAACCCATTGCCTTTGCATTGTACATAAATGTCAAGCAACCCGGGTAACCATAGTTATACATTTTCTTTTTTGTAACAATATTAGGCCCTGTAACATATACATGTAATGGCTTAGACTCTTCATCAATTTTCATAAAATCGTGATATGAAAATACACAGTTCTTTTCATTCATAAAACCAATCTGTTTTTCCAATTTTTCTGGCATCCAAAGGTCATCCGAATCAAGAAACGCAATCCATTCTCCCTGAGCTTCCCGCATCGCCTTATTTCTTGCCAACGCCGCACCACAGTTCTTCTTATTTTTAAAGTACTTGATCCTCTCATCATGAAAAGATGCTACAATTTCATCTGTATTATCAGTCGAGCAATCATCAACAATAAGAAGCTCCCAGGTTTTATATGTCTGATCAATCACTGATTGTATAGACTCCGCTATAAATTTCCCTGTATTCCATGAGGGCATAATAACTGAAACTAATCCATCAACCATTTTACTCATACTCTTTCCCCAACACCGCAAACACAGTCCGAAACATAGCCAGCATCTCTCTAAAAAAGCTAAACGATCGAATACTCTCCAAATTATATTCCATCTTCTCTGGCAGAACCCGCTCCACATACACTCTGTCAACATCAGCAGCATCTGCTAGCAATACCGCTTCATCCTTATATCGAATGCTTCCTTCTGATGTGATGCCTGCCGGCAAAAGCAAAGTCGCTTTCATCTCGTTGGTATACTGATTGACATACTTCGGCACTTCTGGTCTGGTACCTACATAGGACATTGTGCCAGCAAACACATCGAAAAGCTGCGGAAGCTCATCCAGTCGATATTTTCGCAGGAAGCCTCCGATTTTTGTAATTCGGCTGTCTTGACCCACGGTTACCAGGCTACCGATCTTATCCGCATCGGCAACCATAGTCCGAAACTTATGGATTCTGAATTTCTTGCCGTATGCAGTAACCCTCTCTTGCCTATAAAACACACCACCTGGAGAGTCTATCGCAATTAGCAACGCAATAATCAGCATTGGAATCGCCAGTATAATCAGCATGATAAGGGAAGCTATAATATCAAATGCTCTTTTTAAAATAAGGCTTGGCTTTCGTTTTGCAAGAATATCATAGTACCTCCGTACTTCTGGTGTTTGCATGTCTTCCGGAAGGTCTTCCCATTTTTTTAAAAGCATCAAAACTTTCCTCCCCGAATTACTGTGAAGTATATTCTCCCGCAATTTTGGTAAAATTCTCCGCCACATATTCCACATCTTCATCCGAAAGCTTGGTATGCAGCGGCAGCGTAATCAAGTTTTCAAAATATTGATAGGCGTTGGGAAAATCTCTGATATCCCATCCCAGCGCTTTATAGGCACTCATCATTGGCAATGGTTTATAATGGACATTACAGGCAATGCCCTGTTTTGCCATCCTGACAATAATTTCATTACGCTGCTCTAGTGTAATTCCCGGCACTCTTGCTAAATACAAATGCCCGGAAGATGTATAGTCTTTGCCATAATGGTTCAGATGCTTTATTCCTGCTTCATCACAGGCATCGTCATATTTTTGTATAATTTCCTTACGCCTTGCCAACAGTCCGGAATAACGCTCCATTTGCCGCAACCCAATAGCAGCCATGATATCTGTCATATTACATTTATATAATGGCGCTACAATATCATATTCCCATGCCCCGAGCTTGGTCTTTGCCAGAGCGTCTTTTGACTGTCCATGCAGACTGTAAAGCTGATACTGCTTATAAAGCGCTTCATCATCAATACCGGGAATACTTCTCCATGTAGCGGCTCCTCCTTCGGCTGTCGTAAAATTCTTTACCGCATGAAAGGAAAAGGATGAAAAATCCGCAATTTCTCCCGCTTTTTTCCCATGCCTGGTTGCTCCCAGAGCATGCGCGCAATCTGCTATGACAGCAACATGGCCGATTGCCTTTTGAAGTTTATTGGAAGGATAAAACAAATGTTGTTTTTTATTTACAGCTTCATAAATCCGGTCATAATCACATATGATACCGGCCAGATCCACAGCGACAATTGCTTTCGTCTTTTCTGTTATGGCGGCTTCCATCCGGTCATAGTCCATTTCACAGGAATCTTCCTTTGAATCAATGAACTTCACTTTTGCTCCTACATGAATAGCGGCTGATGCTGTGGAAGTATATGTATAAGCGGGAACAATTACTTCATCTCCCGCTCCGATGCCAAGGACACGCAAGTTTAATTCTTCCGCCGCGGTTGCCGAGCCAAGACAGACAGCTTTCTTTGTATTGCAGTATTCCGCCAGTTTTTCCTCAAGCAGCTTTGTTCTAGGTCCGGTAGTAATCCACCCGGAGCGCAGCGCCTCGCTGACTTCCTGAATTTCCGCTTCTCCGATATCCGGCGGGCTGAAAGGAATTTTTCTTATCGTCATTGTCAAACTCTCCCTTGTCACAAAAAATCAACATCCATTAAAAGAAGCTTGGTTCTTCCCCAAAATCCTTTTTATGCCGCTTTGTCCATTCCTCATTTAAAGCAAGTTCCGCAGCATTGCTTTGGCGCTTTGCCATATTTACTATGATTTTCCCGCCTTTTATTCCAATGGACATGATGTCATATTCTGACGCAAGCCCTTCTCTTTCAAATTCTTCAAAAGACGCGAATTCACACTCTTCACCATCAATCACGCAAATAAATTCAGTTTGTATTTTGCTCAAAATCAATTTTGTTTCAAAACTCATTCTTCCACTGGCCTTTCTGGTATGGGACGCTTCTCATACCGCCACACGCCCAAGTTCCTTTCCTTCTTCTCTCACAGCGCCCTGCTTCTTACCCTTACGCGGAGCGTCCCCGGCTCCCAGACCATACCGATAGCCTGCAGCCGCTCGATCTGCTCCTGGCTCAGTTCATCTTTTTTCTGCCGCTGGCCACTGACCCATTTTCCCAGGCCGTAGCCGCTTTCTGTTTTGTAAGTAACCGGCATCTGAAGGCTTCCGTGCTCCCGGTAATAGTCCGCCGCCAGATCATAAGCGGCTTTCCACTTGAATTCATTCACATCCCAGATCATGCCGATCTCGCTTAAAAGCCTTTCCTTTTCCGCATCCAGCTGTCCGGCCTTCCATTTCTGACGCTGGCGAAGCAGCCAAACGCCCAGATCCTTTCCGCTTTTTCCTTTATAGCCTTTAGGCAGGTTAAGGTGGCCGGTCTGCTCAAAGAAAGCCTTTGCTTCCTCGTATTGCTCCTGCCACACCAGATCGAGGCGGGACATGTTTTTCCGGATTCCCAGGGATTCCAGCTGTTTCACCTGATCTGAAGTCAATGTCTTTACCGTTTTGTTTCTTCCGGTAGGCTTTCCGCTCATTCGGGCGACCTGCTCCGTCAGCCATCGGGCCAGCCAGACGCCCTCGGACACATAATCCGCGGGCAGATTAATATTGCCGTGTTCCTCATAATAGCGCTTCAAAAGCCGGAACTTGGCGTCCCACGGGTCTTCTGGTTCCCAAACCATGCCGATGGCCTCCAGCTTGGCGATCCGCTCTTTGCTCAAGCCCCGCTTGTAGTTATCCCGCTGGTGGCGGATCCACCTTCCCAGCCTGCACCCATCCTCTGTAATGTAAGCCACTGGGATATCCAGATTGCCGTGTTCTTTTTTGTACTGGCAGGCGGCTTCGTAGGATTTGTTCCAGGTGGTGTTTCGCCTGGTTTCCCAGATCATATCGATCTCATCCAGTTTTTGGATCTGCTCCCGGCTCAGCCTGCCTCTCTTTTCACTTGGGTTCCGCCGGATGGCCCGCATATTGAAAATCCAGGCGCCAAGGCGGATTCCGTCTTCATCTATATAATAGGAAGGAACTTCTAAATTGCCGTGTTCCCGGTGATACCGCACTGCCGCGTGGTAATTCTGCTCCCACAGATAATCGGGGACATCCCAGACCATACCGATGGCGTCCAGCGCCGCAATCCGTTCCTCCGTCAGGTATTCACTTTGAATGTGGCTTTTCTTATACGAGCGAAGCTGCGCAAGCCACCGGCCCAGCTTTACACCCTGGTACTCCTTATCGCTTACATTGACAAGGAGGTTGCCGAATTCCTGAAAATAAGCCTTTGCCGCGGCGTAATTCGTTTCCCATCTCTGGTCCCGAAGGCCCTGCCAGCGCATTCCAATGGAATCAAGCCGCTTTATCTGCTCATCGGTCAGGGTTCCGTTTACTTTTCCCATGCGGACCCGCCGCTGCGTATTGAGCCACTGTCCCAGAGACAGCCCTTCCGCCGTCAAATAGCGTTTTGGCGCCTCCAGATCGCCGTGCTCCCGGTAATACTGCCGGGCCGCTTCGTACATCAGCTCCCAGGAAGCGGAAAGCGTACTGTTCAGCTGGTTAAAAAGCTCCACACAGTCCCGGACTTCATCGATCACCTCAAAGGTCCGGTTTACGATAGCGTCCTCCATTCCATGGGCACGGTAATAAGTCATGGCAATCCGCATTTCCTCTTCAACAGCGCCCAGACTGTATAAGTTCTCAATGTTCAGCACAATGTCAAAGATGACCGCGTCCTTTTTCCTGCTTGCGGAAAGCGCCCGCCCGATCTGCTGCTTGTAAATGATCGGTGAAACGGTAGGCCGCAGCAGAATCACGCCGCTGACATCCTCCACATGAATGCCTTCATTCAGCATGTCAATGCAGAACAAAAGCTTTAAATGGCTGCTGTTATCCGCTTTGAACCCGGCAAAATCCCTGCTGGTCTTGGGATCCTCCGAATAGACCGAATAGACATGCGGCTCCGGATCCACTTTGCCGAACCACTGAGAAGCCAGAGCGGTCATTTCATGAAGGTGCTCCACGCTTGCACAGAAAACGATGTATTTCCCGTCCCGCTCGGTCATATGCTTGTCAAACACATCCTCCAGCCCTTCCGCTTTTTCAAGGGCCCGCCGCAGCGCCTCCAGATAGGTTTCCGCCGCGGCGCGGACCGCTTTGCTCTTAGCGTCCCGCACCCGCTTTTCGTATCGCTCCAGATCCTTCTGGTAAGAAAAGACGGACAGAACATACTTGGGCGGATTCAGAATGCCCCGGACGATGGCCTCGCCAAGGGACAGGCTGGAAGCTACATTGCCGTCGAAAAGCTCATCCGCCATGTCCCGCTGATTGTCCAGATAGCGGATATTCGTAGCGGACAGGCCGAGAAGCGGCGCTTCGGGATACGTCTGAAGCAGCCGGTCGACGCCTTTTCCCCACATTTCAGCGCCGCAGCGATGAAATTCATCAAGAATAACCGCGTCAGCGCAAACGCGCTCCAGCTCTTGCTTTCCCATCAGCATCAGCTTTGCGTAGGTGAAAAAGCGAATGTTTCCCGGCAGGGCTCCGCCGGCCTTCTGCCAGTTTTCCAGCTGCGTCTTGAAAATATATTCCGAAGAGGAGAGCCAGCACACCGTTTTGTCCGGGTGGTCCTGACAGAACTTCAGCGCAATAAAGGATTTTCCCGTTCCGGTAGGATGGATGACGGCAGCTTTTCCTGTTTCGGAAAGCAGGGCCAGAGCCGCTTCGTAAGCGGATTGGTTGTGTTCAAACAGCTCCATTGCTACCGGCGCCTCCTTTCCTGCTCCCGCGTCCATTTTGCTTTCTTTTGCATAATTTTTTCTATAAATGGCCAAACTGAGTTAAAATAGTCTTTGACCATGAGAACTGCGCCGCTGTCCATAATCGACAGCTTGATAGTAATGAAGTGCTAAAATTTATTACAAAAAAACCGAACGCTCTCTGAAAAAAGAGGGCGTTCGGTTTTTGTAAGACCAGAACCTTGACTGCTATAAGCAGGCGGGCATCAGGCGGTCCATCTGAACTTTTTTCTGCTGCAGACTGGGATGTACATAGGTGGATAGGGTGGTGGTAATACTGCTGTGACCAAGAATCTCTGAAAGGGACTTGGTATCAAACCCCTTTTCTACACAGCAGGTAGCGAAGGTATGTCTGAGCGCGTGGAAAGTATAGGCTTCCATGTGGTTTTCCCGCAGATACTTTTTATATCGCATATAATACTGATGAGGCTCCGTATATTTGGGACAGCCTGTAACCAGATAACAGTTCTTTTCCTTCTTTCTCAGAAAGAGATACTCCGCGAGAAAATCGGGCAGAGGGATCAGACGGACTGAACGCTCGGTTTTCGGTTCGCTGATAATCACCTTCGTCTTTGTTTGCGTTTTTGGGTCCAGATCCGCTATCCTGGCAACTGTCCGGCGAATCATCACGGTTCCATTGGAAAAGTCAATATCTTCCCAGCGAAGCCCGCACAGCTCACCGATTCGCACGCCGGTAAAAAGGGTAAATAAAATCCCCAGACTTACCGGATCATCCGAATTAAGCAGCTTTCTTTCAAGTCTGATCCGGTCGGCATCCTTTATAAGCTTTGTGGTTCTCGGCGTTTTGGGAGGGTATTTAACCCAATTCACATCAGGACAGTAATAGTGATTCTCCTCTCCATATCGAAAGATTGCTTTCAGCACACAAAGAATATCCGAAACGGTTTTCGGTGACAAAGCTCCGTTTCTGACGCCGCCCTCGGCAAGCAGCTTTTCCGGAAGCTGCCTGATCTGCCTTTGGCCGATTTTGGACAGCTGTTGATCCTTCAGCAAGGGAAGCAGATACTTTGTAACAATGCGGTAGTACCTGGTATAAGTAGACTCCTTTACAGAAATCCGTATATCCGCGAGCCACAGGTCAGCAAGCGTATCAAAGGCGGCCAGCTGCTTAACAACTGGAGCTTTTCTATTCTCCGGCAGCGCTAATTCCATTTGCTTTCTGGCTTTGACTTCCGCGTAGGAATTTCCATAAAGATACCGGTATTTCGCTTTTCCATCCTCATAATGATGGATATATCTCGCTTCCCATCTCCCATCCTTTCTCTTAAAAATGTTTTCTCCTTTTCTTGACATAGTTACACTCCTTTATCTTGATTTTGACCATGATTCTGACTGCTATAAAGTTAGAATCGCCATCAATTTGTCCCGTTCAGATTGCGAATCATCTCATAAACGGGGGCTTTGTGAGTTACACATGCTTACAGAAAACTACAAAATGTACTGAAAAACGATAGGCTTCGTTGACAAGTACCCTTTTTTGTGGTAATATTCTATATTGAATCGTGGCCGTATAGTACAATTTTCGATTGGTTCGATAGATAATAAAGTTTAGCACTTCATTACTTCTTCAGACAAATTTTATAATAGAATTCAGAACTTGTATACACACAGGAATGGATCATTTTTAAGTCCTCGCCCTGTTTGTATATTTTTTTTAGATGTTAACAGGCGCCCGATTTAATAGCGGATGTTAACATAAAAATCAGGCGCGCGGACCGCAAAATCCCGCAATCCCGCTCCGATAAGACCTTTCCCCAAAAATCAGCCGCTGAACACCTTGAACAAAAAAAGCCACCGGATTGCTCCGCGCCGCCATGTGGCAGCTTTGATTTCCGGTGACTTATTATTTCATTTTTATTTTCTATCCTACACAGAGATTCCCAGCACCATGGTTGCCATAGCCAGATAGACCAACGTGGAGATCATATCGGTCAGAGAGGTGATCATCGGCGTAGCCATAAGGGCCGGGTCGATGCCCAGGCGTTTTGCCAGCATCGGCAGCATTCCTCCGATCAGCTTTGCGAACATGACCACCACCAGCATGGAAGCGCATACCGTAAGAGCAATTTCTATCTCCTGGCGGTCGATCACCATGATCTTGGCAAAATTGAAAAGACTTAGGACCACACCCAGTATAATACTGATCCGCAATTCTTTCCAGAATACTTTCAGCGCGTCCTTCAGCTCGATATCGCCCAGAGATATACCTCGTATAATCAGGGTCGCGGCCTGGGTCCCCGTATTTCCTCCGGTCCCCATCAAAAGCGGCAGATAGAAGGTCAGCGCCACAACCTGCTGCAGTGTCACTTCAAACTGCTCAATAATAGAGCCTGTAATCATCAGGGATATGGAGAGCAGAATAAGCCACGGCAGACGGTTCTTCGCGTGGCGGAACACCCCCATGTCCAGGTATTCCGTATCCGAACCGTCAATAACACCGGCCATACGCTCGATATCCTCTGTGGTTTCCTCTTCAATAACGTCCAGAATATCGTCTACCGTAATAATTCCCACCAGCCGGTGCTCCTTATCCACTACCGGAATAGCCAGAAAGCCGTACTTTTTAAAAGCCTCCGATACTTCCTCCTGGTCGTCGTACACATTTACATACACGTACTCGGTACTCATCAGCTCCGATACCTTCATATCATTATCGTGGATCACCAAAGACCGAAGAGAAACAATACCTTCCAGCTTTCTTCCCTTTTCCTTTACATAACAGGTATAAACCGTTTCACTGTCCATACCTTCCCGTTTGATATGAGCCAGCGCTTCTCCCACAGTCATGTTGTCCTGCAGACTGATATATTCCGGCGTCATCAGCGTTCCAGCGCTGTTTTCCGGATAATTCAGGAATGTATTGATCAGTTTTCGTTCTTCCTTCGGCGTCTTTTCAAGGATCTTATCCACCAGATTAGCCGGCAGCTCCTCAATAACGTCAATTTTATCGTCAAAGTCCAGTTCTTTTATAATGTAGCTGATTTCCCGGTCGGTAATGCCGGAGATAATCGCCATCTGATCTTCTGACGGCAAATAAGAAAATACTTCGACAGAAACATCCTTTGGCAGCATACGGAACACGATAATCGTTGGCTCCACGCCCAGTTCTTCCAGAACTTCCTCCAGTATCTCGGCTATATCCACCTCATTATTTTTCAGCAGCATGTCCCTGGCCGCGACGTAATGCTTTTCTTCCAGCGTTTCAAGCACCTCTTCAATTATTTCGTCAAAGTCCCTGTTCATTTCTTTTTCCATCGGCTTTACCTCCCTTCCTGGCAAATTATATTATAAAATCTCCGCTCCCGCAAGCGCGCAAACGCGGGAAATCGGTTAAGCTTTCAGTGTTTTTAAAATGTTTTCCGCAAAATGCTCCGCCCTCTTTTCGACGCCTTCTGACTGGAGAATCGCTTTCGGGTCGTTGGCTGTCTCCAGCAACGCGAAATGTCCCGGCAGCCGAAACGTTTTATTCATATTCAAAGCGCTGATCAGCTGCTGGGCGACCAGATCGCCGCCGCTGTAGCCGGATACAACAATGCCGAAAAGATTCTTCTTGTAGAACTTGTGATTCATAAACAGCGCCGTCAGCCGGTTGATAAGGGCTGCCAGATTAGCGCCGATGGCATCGTTATAATTGGGACAGACCATCACAAGCGCGTCGCACTCTAAGATCGCCGGATAAACCTCCTCCACAATGGGGCCGCCGTAAAAGCACTTTTCTTCTTCCGCGAAATGCATACAGGTCTCATACGGGCATCCCCGGCAGTCCATAACCTTGCCGTTACGAATGGATATTTCCTGAATGCGGCACCCGCCAAGATGGGACTTTACCATCTCCCACAGGCTGAGGCTGTTGGAAGTCGTATGTTCGCTGGAATGAAGCATCAGGATCTTAGGATTTTCCTTTTTCTTCACTTCTGTCTCAATGATGTTGTAGACCAGCTGCCTTCCCGCCACAATGTACGCTCCCAGATTATCCATGTGCAGATTCTGCGCCCGGATATTAAAATTCTTCAGGGACCTGGTTCCCTCTACCAGCGGCCTTCCCGGAAACGTGCATCCCGACCGGTTGGCGCTGAATACCAGCTCTCTGGAAATAGATTTCGTAAAAAGCTCGCTGTTTCCGTCTACAATCACCCCGCCGACGCTTCCCTCAAAACAGTCCCGGTTTACGCGAATCAGCTTCAGCATATTATAATATTCTAAATTAATTCCTGATTCCCCCAGCGATATGGAAAACAGCAGCTTTTTATGCCGCAGATCCGCCTTTTCGAACTCCTCTACCGTAACGATCTCATCATAAGTGTACCCCTTCAGGCTGGCATCCAGTATGGAATGGAGCCGTTCCGCTTTCTTTGTGTCACTGCACAGCGGATTTATCAGCACAAACTGTCCCATAACACCCCTCCTCTTTCCTTATTTTATATCAATTCCTTTAAATTTCTGTACGCGTTTTCGATCCGTTCATAGAGCGGTTTTGGAAGCGGCAGGTTTTCCACCTGTATCCCGTAAGGAGTCCTTCTGTTTTTCATGCCCAAAAAAGCGCCCTTTTCTCCCTTTCCAAAGTAGACAGAGCTGTAATTCCACTCTCCCAAAATCGTCGCCAGAATGGAAATCGCTCCTGAGGACAGGGCCGGCGCAATGTAAGGCTTAAACCCCAGTTCTCTTGTCTTCATATTGGATTGAACCGCGAGCCCGGTAAGCTCTCTGGACAAAACATCATCATAACGCTCTAAGCTGTCGGCAATGACCAGATCCTGTCCATGGGGCCCAAAGGCCCTGCCTTCCTTCGGGAAGCGGAAAAACCTCGGATCCTTCTTCGCGAAATACAGCGCCCTGCTGTTCATAACACCCAGTCCATAGCCCTGCACCTGTTCCCGGCGCAATCCAGCCAGGAGCGCCGCCTTGCACAGAGGATCTACCGGATCGGAAACCACAGCAAAGAGTCCCGCGAAATCCCGCTCCGCCGCCTGAGCCGCGAAGCTTCCCACCAGGCGGGCGTTTTCTTCCAGCTGAGCCATCCGCACATCCTTTACATCTCCCCCTACCGGCGGAACTCCCTTTGACGCGCAGAAAATCATCACATCACAGTCAAAGAGCTCCCGGGAAGAAATAATTTCCACTTGCGGCATCCGCCCGTGAAAGACCGGCTCTTCGATCTGATTGATCTCCATTTCAAAGCGCCGGGCCGCGGCCTCATTCAGATCACAGATTCCCATAGACTGAATCGCTTCTCCGCCGAGAAGCCGCAGTCCCATCAGGAGGGTGCTTCCCACATCGCCCAGAGCCAGAAGGTTCACTCTTTTTTTCTTTCTCAAAGAAAATGGGTTCTCTTTTTCCGGCCGGATAAAAAAGCTGTCCGCCTTTACATTGATCGCGTTTTGCTCTTCAAATAAATCACTCAGTCGTTTTGTTTTCATAAGATCACATTCTCCAGTCTGATGAGCCGTTCTATCCCGTTCAGCAGATATCCGGACGGGGCCAGGTTCATATCGTAATTCATATAGCTTCCCAGATCCGGCACTCTCGGGGAAATGACCGCTTCGGAAAGCCGGCTCAGCGTCAGCTTTCTCCCAAGCAGGTTCTGGTACTCCTCTTCCAGAGCCAGAAAGATTTTTCTGGCGTTTTCAAGGCAGACCATAGAGAAGTTATACACCGCTTCTCTGGAAGCGTCGGAGAGAAAGCCCGGCGCCACATACGGAAGAATCAGATTGATGGAAGCCTGCAGGCTGGAATCTGTTTCCTCGTCCCGCTTTACGCCGTCGCCTCCGATAAAAGGATACAGGCTGGATTCTACGAACCAGGACTTCATGTTGGGGATAAAATAAGCGCAGTCCACTTTTCTTCCCTGAATGGTCATCAGATCCTTCCCCCTGCCGGACAGAAGCCCTACCACCAGCTTGTTCACTTCTACATGATTCTCTTTCAATATCGGGTCCAGCTCCCGCATACGGTATCCTTTGTGGAGAAGATCGTCTACCAGGATTACCGGCCGGTTGAAGGATTTTATGGTTTTCACCTGATTCGCGATAGGCGAATAATTTGGATATTCTTCAACGCTGAAATCCTTCAGATCCGGGTCGAATTTCTTTTCCGTATGAAGGGTCTTGGTTACAGTGTTAGGAACTGCCATGCCCCGCAGAATCTTTCCAAAAGGAACGCACATATAAGGCCCCAGCTTCCGCGTTTTGGTCGGCTCACTAGGCACGCCGTTATCCTCCGTTACCATATGGATGATCTTGTGGTGCATGATGCCGGAATTAAAGGACAGCACCAGATTCCCCGGGTACAGCCCAGTGAGAGCCAGCTGCAGATCGATATGAGCTTGCTCCATAACTTCAAGGATCTTTTCATTCTTGTCAAAAGGGTCCTTCAAAACAGTATCCATATTTTGGAACACCGAAATCGGATTTTTCATATCCACTTCATAGATTCCGGTGCCTTTTCCGCTGAGCTGGATTTCCCGAAAGCCCTGTCTCTTCAGAGCCAGCAGGATCTTTTCATTCTTCTCCGTCTCTAAGACCGGGTGGTATACCGCGTAGGTCACATCCTCCTGAAGGGCCTGAGACAGGGTCTCGGTCAGGATCATCTGAACGATATCCCGGATTCCAGTCCCCCGGTCATAGTAAATGCCGCCGATGACAATGATGCGCCCTGTGGCTTTTTCCCGCAGATAAGCGGCCAGCTCCGCGTTTTTAAACTCTTCATAAAGATCGGTGGTCTTCAGTTCCTTCACCGCCGCCAGCGCGCAGACCTTGTCCTTCCGATTTCCGTCCCGGATAGCCGCTGTGCGGACCGCCGTCTGGTTCAGATAATCCAGCACCCGGTAGTAATTGTGTCCCCGCCCGCGCACCTCCGGCTCCAGATCGGCAAGGATCCCGCTTTCCCGATGCTTTAACGGTTCAAAGCGGACCATTTTTGTCTGCAGGATATGTTTGTACTGCGGCTCTCTCAGGTACAGACTGTTATCGTAGATATAGTTCTGCGCCACGGTATCAATCAGGTTGGAGATATCCCGGTTATAATCGATATTTTCACGGATCCTGGTAGAGCTGATGTCCTCCAGATGGACAGGAAGCGTCAGCTCTATAACCTTTCCCGAAATATTGCGGTACGCCTCGGACAGGTCGTCCTTTTTCTCTTCTCCTTCCACAGCGCTTTCCCTGCGGAACACTACATGATTCAGCGTATGGATGGAATTTTCCGAAGGCGGCGCTTTATAGGAAGACGCGTTGATGATTACATCGCTTCCCACGACAATATAAAGCTCCTTGTCCGGAAGCAAGTCCCGCAGCTTTGCCAGATCCTTTGGATTCGCGATATTGATCGGCTCATCATCCGGAAACAGGTAGACATTTCCTTCATTGGCCACCGACATGGTAATGATTTTACGCCGGATCATTCTTGGCTGGGTCTTCTTTGACCAGGAAAATTCATCCAGCGCCAGATACACTTCAAAGCCCAGATTCCGGATCGACGTGACGATGCCCTTATGTCCCAGGGAAAACGGGTCAAAGGTGCCAGGGAAAAAGGCTGCCTTTTTCCCCTCCGGAAGGTGGAAGCCTCCGTGTTTCAGTACATACTCGGAAATAAAACGGTATATATGGTTCAGCGCCGCAGCGTTGGTGAAAAAGTTCAGCTCCCGGTCCTTCTGGTCAATAACCAGAGTCAGCATCTTCTTATAGATCCTCTGGAAAATATCAAATTTCTGTTCCAGATTCAGCGCCGCGCTGCCAAAAATGTGCTGCCCTATTACAGTAAAGGCTTCCTGACTGACCGCTTCATTATAATTGGCAAAGCCCCGCAAAAGCATCCCCAGCAGGAACTGCTTGCGCTGCTCATACTCCTCATTGGACTGCGGAAACCGCTCCTTATATTCATGATATCCCTTGATAATTTCACCTACCGTATCCAGTGTGACCGATACCACCTTTTCATTGGTATTCTCAAAGAGCTTGCGGAAATCATCGTTCAGCAGCTCGTCCAGCTCGTTTGGATGAAGATACAGAGCCAGCGCGCCCAGATACTGTGGGATATATTTAGAAAACTGGTATTCGCCGATTTCAAGTCCCCTGGTCAGCTCCATCACCAGCTCATTTCTCTGGTCCATAGTCAGCAGGCGGACGATCTGAAGAAGGCCCTGACCCGCGGCGTGTCTTACAGTAATACGTTCGCTGACTTTAATCAGATTGGACAGATGGGTCGCCACATGAAGCACTTCCTTCAGATGGCCCCGCTTCACAGCATCCAGCAGGAACTCGATATTGACCGCTTTGATGACCCACGGAGTATCCACTTTGAGACTTTCCAGGAAAATGTCAGAGGCGGTTTCCTCTCTCTGATACAGCAGCCGCTCGTATCTTCTGGCCGCCTCGTCAAAAATGTCCAGCTTTTCTCTGATTTTGTACTTGAGGAACGCGGCTCCCACAATCTGAGGCTCATCGCTGACATTGTCCATCACAAGCCGCGCCTGCTCCGGCAGCCAGCTTCCATTCTGGTATCCGCAGAGATACGCGGTAAACCGCAGGGCGCTGATCTTGATTTCCATCGGTTCCCGAAACGACGCGGCCGCCGCAAAGCCCATCAGGATCTTCCGCTTTCGCTCGCTGCACATTTCAAGCGGAATATTCAGCATGGAGTCCAGAAGAACAAATGCTGCCGAATCATCCACATTGGTATCCTCAAAAAACTGAAGATACCCCCTCAGATAATACTGCTTGTCGCCCTGCCTGCAGTTTTCCAGGGCGGAGCGCAGCACGATCTTTAAGGTATAGCCGATCCAGCGCTTGTGCTGATCGGTCACCTTGTGATCCGGGAAAATAATTTTGTTCAGATACTGATTCCAGAGGCTGAGGCTGTCGTCCTCATCCTGATTAAGCTGCACGCCTTCCGGCAGCTCTTTTCGGTATTCTTCATCATAATTTGTAATAATATCCCCCATAAGGGTAGCCGCCTGCCGGCGGATATCACCCTCCCGGTGCCGCAGCAGCTCATAGAGAAAGTAAAGGGTCATAGCCTTCTGCTTCTTTGTCATATAGGTGGAGTATTCGTCCAGAATATTAAGATACGCTCTCAGGTTTTTCCACTGTTTTTCGCTGCGGGCCGCCTCAATGAGGTTTCCAAAGGCAGCCTCGTTGTTGAACTTATTCATCAGATGGATGTTGTGGTCTACCGCCAGATATTTGAGACGGTCGATAACTTCCTGAGGCCGCAGCAGCGCGGAATCCTTCTCTTTTGTCACTGGCCGCAAGCCCTGGTCCAGCTCTGTGCTGACGCCCCTGCTGATCATATAGTCTTCAAAATCCTTCAGCTTGGCATAGACCTTTTTATAGCGTCTTGTCTTAACCTCGTCCACATTGTCCAGTTTTCCCAAAATCACATCAAAGGCCTCCGCCAGAGAATAGAAATGCACGATTTCCTCGCCGTCCTGCCTTCTGCTGCTCTTTACCCGAAAATCCGCGTAAATCAGAATCAGGGATTCAACAGACAGGTTTTCCAGCTCCAGGTCCCAGGTAGAGTGATTGCTGGCTATATGAGCGATCAGAGGCATCCCGTTCCTCTTAAGGAACTGGTCCGTGTAATAGTAATGAAGATATGGGATCCGCTTTGCTTCCGCTCCCTTGCATCCATACTTTCCAATATCGTGGCCTGCCGCGGAGCCGGATACCAGCGCCAGATCAACAGGAACCCCGGCCTGAGCAAGCTGCCTCGCGGTATGAAGCGCCACAAAGTGGACGCCGCAGATGTGGCCCACGGTATTGTAAGGCGTGATTTCTTTTCCAATGCGCATAAATTCGATGACATAGTGATCCGCGCAATATTGAATAAAGCTCTGGTACTCCTCCTTCGCAGGGCATCCTTCCAGCTCCTCCGGGTGAAGAAGCTCAATATTCAAAAGAGGGGAAAATCCCTTCACCGATTCTTCATGGGAAAAGACAGTCCGCAGTGTTTCCAGCAGAAACAGTTTTCCCGCGGAAAAAGAGTCCGCGTCCTTGTTTCGGCAATAGCTCTCAGGAAAAAGCTCCGCCATAATATCCTTATAGATATAGGAAAGCCACCCTTCTTCCGGCCGCGGCGAAAGGCGGTCCATGATCTGGGATGTCCTCGTCAGAACTTCCTGGCAGGTGCCGCTGCTCTGCAGCTGCTGCCCTTCTGTTTTTTTCCAGTTGTTTTCCGCAAGCAGCGCCAGCATTGCTTTTTTGGAAAGCTTCATCCGTTTTAAAAAGGCTTTTTCCGTCAGGTTCTGTTCCAGTTTTTTATAAAATTGTACCGATGCTTTGATCGTCATAGTCTCACCCCCAGTTATATCTATTATCCTATTTTTGCACTGGTTTTACAAGTTTTTCTTACATTCTCGTTTTCTTGACATTGAGATTTATTTTCTCAATGTCGAATTTTCACGCTCACTTTTCAGAAAATTAAAACTTTCAATCTAACAGCTGAATTGTATTGACTATAATTTGACAAAGTGCTATATTTTAAGGTGTTAAAGATTTTATATTTATTGCGAAAATATAAGAGAAAAAGAGGAGAAAATCAAATGTCAAATTACATCGAAACAGTAATTGAAAACTGCAAGAAGAACAACCCTGGCGAAATCGAATTTCATCAGACAGTTGAAGAAGTTCTTCATTCCCTGGCACCAGTAATCGAAAAGCACCCTGAATATGAAGAGGCTGCTATCCTCGAAAGACTGGTTGAGCCTGAAAGAGGAATCACTTTCAAAGTAACTTGGGTTGACGACGCTGGTAAAGTACAGGTAAACAAAGGTTACAGATACCAGTTCAACAGCGCGATCGGACCTTACAAAGGCGGTCTGAGATTTGCTCCAAACGTATATCCTGGAATCATCAAGTTCCTGGGCTTCGAGCAGATTTTCAAGAACAGCCTGACTGGCCTTCCTATCGGTGGTGGTAAAGGCGGAGCTAACTTCGACCCTAACGGAAAATCCGACGCGGAAGTTATGCGTTTCTGCCAGGCATTTATTACAGAATTATATAGACACATCGGACCTTCCACTGATGTTCCTGCTGGTGACCTGGGTGTTGGCGGAAGAGAAATCGGTTACATGTTCGGACAGTACAAGAAGATCGTTAACAGATTCGAAGGTACACTGACTGGTAAAGGTCTGTCCTGGGGCGGCCTGAACGGAAGAAGCGAAGCTACTGGATATGGTATCGTTTACTATGCTCAGTGCATGCTGGAAGCCAACGGCGAAAAGCTGGAAGGCAAGACAGTTGCTATCTCCGGATTCGGTAACGTATCTTGGGGTACCGCATTAAAGCTGAACGAACTGGGAGCAAAACTGGTAACAATCTCCGGTCCTGACGGATACATCTACGACCCTGCTGGAATCTCCGGTGAAAAGATTGACTACATGCTGGAACTGAGAGCTTCCGGAAACAACGTTTGCGCTCCTTATGCTGACAAATTCCCTGGCTCCACTTTCTATGCTGGAAAGAAACCTTGGGAAGCTGATGCTGATCTGTACATCCCTTGCGCTACTCAGAACGAAATCAGAGAAGAAGACGCGAAATCTTTCGTAGAAAGAGGAGTTAAATTCGTATGTGAAGGTTCCAACATGTCCTCCACAAACGAAGCGATCAAGATCATGCAGGACGGCGGAATCATCGTTGGACCTTCCAAGGCTGCTAACGCTGGCGGAGTTGCTTGCTCTTGCATCGAAATGGGCCAGAACGCTGGAAAGACTGTATTCACTCCAGAACAGGTTCACGCTCAGCTGAAAGATATCATGGTTGGTATCCACAAGGCTTGTCAGGAAGCTGCTGAAGAATATGGATTTGGTTACAACCTGGTAGCTGGCGCTAACATCGCTGGATTCCTGAAGGTTGCTGACGCTATGATGGCTCAGGGCATCTGCTAAAAACAGGCTTTGCGCTTACATAAATCAGATTACTATTTTAAGAGACGTCTCGCTTTTGCAGGCGTCTCTTTTCTTTCTTTATTATACCCTTCCCTCTTTTCCTGACTTATTCCGATAGCTTTATAAAATAAATTTATTCTTTCTCCAATGCCTTGAGGGTGGAAATTGCTGCCGTAAAGTGGTATCATTATAAAGGAGATTTATGTTAAAAGAAAGGAACAATCAAAATGTACGAAACCATCAAATATGAAGTAAAAGAAGGCATCGGTTATATCACAATCAACCGTCCGAAGGCAATGAACGCGCTGAACGGAGAAGTTCTGGACGAAATCTACGCGGCCTGCGCAGAAGTTCAGAATGACGACGCGGTAAAAGCAGTTATCGTTACCGGCGAAGGAAAAGCCTTTGTAGCGGGCGCTGATATCGCTCAGATGAACCAGCTGGACTCCATCGGCGGAAGAACCCTCATCGCAAAGGGCCACAAGGTTATGAACTACATCGAATCCATCGAAAAGCCTTTTATCGCCGCGGTAAACGGATTCGCTCTGGGCGGCGGCTGCGAGCTGGCTATGGCCTGCGATATCCGTATCGCTTCTGAAAAAGCAAAATTTGGACAGCCGGAAGTAAACCTGGGAATCATTCCTGGCTTTGGAGGAACACAGAGACTTCCTCGTCTTGTTGGAAAAGGCATGGCAAAGTATCTGATCATGACCGCGGAAATGATCGGCGCGGAAGAGGCAAACCGCATCGGTCTGGTGGAAAAGGTGGTTGCTCCTGACGAGCTGATCCCGACCTGCGAAAAACTGGCTCAGACCATCATGTCCAAGGCTCCGATCGCCATCGGTGTCGCAAAGACAACCATCAACAACGGATATGATCTGGATATGCGCGCTGCCAGCACGCTGGAAGTAGAAGCCTTCACCTCCACCTTCGGATCCAAAGACAAGACAGAAGGTATGACCGCTTTCCTGGAAAAGAGAGAGGCTAAGTTCGAAAATAAATAAGGGAAGAAAGTCCCTTTGGGCCCGCGTAAAAAACGGACAGCCCGCATTAATGCGGCTGCCCGTTTCTTATTTCTTTTACTTCATATCCTCTTTTCTCAATGGCTGCCTTGAGTTCATCCTCACTGATTTCTCTGCAATATTCCACCCAGGCGGTCTTCTTTTTCAGATTGACCTTGCATACGGCTCCATCGATGCTGTTTACAGCCCGCTCCACGCTGCTCTTACAATTCTCACAGTGCATTCCCTCAATGAGGATTTCCTTTTCTCCCAGCTTTGGAGCATCCAGCACTTTCTTTTCCACGATGGTTTTATCCCCTCCGCCGCAGCAGCTGCCCTGGCCTTTAAAATGCTTCAGGGAAGACCGGATGGCTAGTCCAATAACAATAATCAGAATTACAACTACAACAATATTCGTCAGCATGACCCCGTCACTCCTTATGTATAAAAAATAGGCGGATTAGCATTAACTAACCCACCTATTATCATACTACAATTTAAAATTATTTCAACCCCCGTTTTCATCAAAATCCGGCTAGGCCTTTCATCCCGGAAAAGTATATTTTTTTATGATTTCTTTACGAAAAAGTATACGAAACGAAAGGGTTCCGAGGACAAAGCTGCCGCAGAAAGGAAAAAAGCAGCGGATTCACAAAATCCGGCGGCGCAACCCCTTGAAACCGTATACTTTTTCCGAAAAATTCCCGAAAAAGGTATACGCAGGGGCAGTCCCTGACAAGGCTTGGCCCAGCCAGCTAGTATTTTTCCATAAGGATCTTGCGCTCCGGCGCTGGAAAGGAGGCGGACAGCTGCTCCAGGTCTTCATCTGTCAGGACAATGCTCTGGGCCGCAAGATTTTCTTCGATATGGTTAAAGCTGACAGCCTTTGGAATCGCCGCGAAATCCGGCAGCCGCAGAACAAAAGCTAGCAGCAGCTGCACGACAGAGATTCCTTTGCGCCGGGCCACTTCCCGCACATTCTGGTCTGTCATCAGCTGTTCCTTTGATACGCCGTCCTGCGTCACCATAGCTCCCGCCTGGCCCACCGGACCATACGCAATAAATGGAATGTTTCGCTCCCTCTGCCACTGCAACAGATCAAATTCAATCCCTCTGGACCCCAGATTATAGAGGACCTGGTTGACACAGCACTTGTTTCCGTCCGGCACCTTCCACAGATCTTCCATATCCGCCACATCAAAATTGGAAACGCCCCATCTGCGGATCAGGCCTTTCTCCTTCAGATCTTCCATGCAGTAGGCCACCTCCGCAAGATCCGCGTCTTCCCTCCAGTGAAGAAGATAAGTATCCAGATAATCGGTCCCAAGGAGCCGAAGGCTCCGCTCCAGGCTGCTGTAAATGCCGCTCCGGTTGGCGTTCTTTGGATATACCTTGCTGATCAGGTAAACCCCCGAGCGGTCAAAGCCCGCCATAGCGTGTCCGGCCAGCAGCTCCGCCTTTCCATCCGCATACATCTCCGCGGTATCGATCATATCGATGCCCAGCTCCAGACCGTGACGCAGCCCCTCAATCTCTCTTGGCCGCTTTTGGTCGTCTTCCGCCATGAGCCAGGTACCCTGCCCCAGCTTTGGCATATAGCTTCCGTCCGGAAGCAGAATCTGATGTTTCATAATTGTCTCCTATTTCTATTAAACCTGTTTCAAAAATCCACTGACTTCATGTATAATAGGGATATCACCTGTATCAGAAAGGAGCATTCCATGTTTCTGGAGAAAAAACCTTATCAGGACGATTTTCCCATTAATATTGAAATTGTAAAAATTGAAGAA
The DNA here is from genome assembly GCA_020558355.1 of bacterium 210820-DFI.6.37. GTDB lineage: Bacteria > Bacillota > Clostridia > Peptostreptococcales > Anaerovoracaceae > Hominibacterium. Next base: position 36,206 of record JAJCKG010000004.1, read on the forward strand.
TATCCCATCCATTACCATCAGGACATCGAATTTGTCTTTGTCCTGAAAGGGCAGATCAAGCTGAAAAACGGCTATTGCCGGTATCTGCTCCGGGAAGGGGATATTTTCACCAATACAGGCCATGAGGTCCACGCGCTTTACGGAGCGGACCATGATAATATCGTAGCCATTATCAGTATCAACAACTTTTTCTTTACCCGGTATTTTCCGGAGCTTCACAGAGCCTGCTACCGGACCTACTCAAAAAAGAACACGGCCCGCCTGTCTGTTCTGCGCAAAATGCTGCTGAACCTTCTTCTGGTATATCTTCAGAAATCCTTTGACTACAAGCAGCACTGCATCGATATCGCTCTGGAACTGATCGAATATATGAACGCTTATTTCAACCTCTTTGCCTTTGAAGACAAGGTGGTTGTAAATTTCAAAAGCGATGATCCTGTTATCATCGAAAGGATTGCGCATATCATTAACTACCTGTACGAAAACCATTCCTCAAAGATCACCCTGGAGGAAATCGCGGAAATGGAGCATTTGAGCACCTTCTACATCTCCCACCTGATCCGGGAATATATCGGCATGAGCTTCCGCGAGCTTCTCTGCTTTGCCCGCGCGGAATGGTCTGAGATCCATCTTTTGGGCTCGGAAGATAAAATCAGTACCATTGCCAAAACCGTAGGCTTTTCCACAACGGCCTACTATGAAAAGTACTTTAAAAAATGGTTCGGCAGGACGCCTCAGGACCACAGGAAGCTGTACAAGCCCCTTATCCTCAGCCATTCGCGCCCCCAAAAGACTTCCTGGATACCCGCGAATCAAATCATCACCATTGTCCGCCTGCAGCTTTCTACCGAAACAGCGCAGGAAAACAGCCTTGCCTCTGTCCAGACCCGCATTTTTCATATTTTTGTTTCCTCTGACGAACGTTCCGGTCAGAGCCTTTCCCCTGCCCTGGAACTGATCGTTACCCCGGAAGACCACCGGGTCCTTGGGCCCGCGCTGTTTTCGACTCTGGCGGAGCTTCCATGCTCTTCCATTACCATCAAGGCCCAGCCGGACACAGATCCCGGCGAGCTGCGCCGTTTGCAGACCCGGCTGGAGGAAATCTGCAGGCCTCAGATTTCCTGCGCGCCTTCCCCAAATCAGCCCATCTATGCCGGCTGCGACTCCGCAGCGGGTCTGCTCTGGGTATTCGTACAATATTTGTCCATCAATCGGACGCTTCCTCAGCTGGCTCTTCGGGATCAGGGAGACCCTGACATCCTGCTGAAGGGCTTCCGGAGCCTTCTCACTTCCAGCGGGCTCCCAAAGCCCATTTATTACGGCTGCCGTTTTCTTTCCAAGCTGCGGGGCCAGCTGATCAGCCAGGGAAAATATTACGCCGTCATACGTCTTGCCGGTTCCCAGGCCGCTTACGCGGTTTTGGCCTTCAATTACAGCAGAGAAATTATCTGGCTGAACCAGCGGAAAAACACCTTTCATGAAACGGATCAGATTTTAAAATCCTTCCGCGACGAGCTGAACATAACCTTTTCGCTGAAGCTTCCTCCTGGGAAATACCTGATCAGCAGCCACACATTAGACAGCCGCAACAACCTGTTTGATCTTATGGCAAAGCTGGATTTTCCTGATACGTTTCATACCGGGGATCTGACCGGACTAAAAGCATTCACAAGGCCATATACCGATACGTTTCCGGAAACGGTTTCTGACCATCTGGAAATCTGCGTTTCACTGAAAGGGGCCAGCGCGCAGCTGACCCTGATACAACCGGTTATTAGTCTATAGCCGAGATATCTTTCTTTGTAATGCCTTCCGGCGGGTCAAAGTCCATATCCTCATACTTGACCCATTTAGTATTTCTCACCTTCTTGTACGCAAAGAACATTACTACAGAAAGCGGAATAATGGCGTAGCAGGTAATGAAGTCAAACCAGTTGAAGGCGGTGAATACCCACCAGTTAGCTCCAAAGCAGATGATGACGCACATGATGATGCAGAACCAGGAGCCATACGGATAAAACGGTGATTTATATTCCAGATCCTTCAGGCTGTGCCCCTGCTTTACCCAGCCTTTTCTGAAACGATAGTGAGCCACGCTGATGGTAAGCCAGTTATATACGCCCGCGATACCGCACAGATAATACGCCGCTGTATATGCCACGCCGTCTCCAATCAGAGAAGCGAAAAACGCGGAGGCCGCGATAATCGCAGTCAGCAGTACGGATCTTACCGGAACACCGTGTTTACTGATCTTAGCGAAAAATTTCGGAGCGTCGCCTTTTTCAGCCATATGCTGCATAGTTCTGGAAGCCGCGTATAACGATGAGTTTCCGCAGGAAAGCACCGATGTAAGGATAACCGCATTCATCAGAGAAGCCGCGGCTGCAAAGCCCGCGTTTCTAAATACGATGGTAAACGGTGACGCCGCGATATTGTCTTCCGCCGCGTCCAGAAGGGACGGTTCTGTAAAAGGAATCAGAGTTCCTACAACAACAATGGTTCCCAGATAAAAGATCATGATCCTCCAAAATACGCTGTTGATGGCCTTAGGCACATCCCGGCTCGGCTTTTCGGATTCCGCCGCGGAAAGTCCTACAAGCTCTGTATTGGAGAAAGAAAACGCCGCTACCATCAGGATCCCGATGATGCCGCCGATTCCATTGAGAAACGGCGCTTTTCCTTCTTCTCCCGCGTCCAGAACCCAGTTGTGAAAGCCCGCTTCTTCGCCGCTCTTCATAATGCCTACAATCATAAGAACGCCGATGATCAGGAAAATAATAGTTATAACTACCTTGATGCCCGCAAACCAGAATTCAGCTTCGCCGAACCCTTTAACGGAAAACAGATTCAGGGCCAGAAGCACCGCCAGAAAGAGAATCGCCCATAAAGTAGAGCTGGTGCCCGGGAACCAGTATTTGATAATGATGGCCCCCGCGATCAGCTCTGCCGCGACGGTCATGGAAGAGCCGAACCAGTACGCCCAGCCATTGGTAAATCCCCACGCTTCATCTACAAAACGGTTGGCGTAGGATGTAAACGCTCCCGGAATGGGAAGTCTCGTCGCCATTTCGCCAAGGGCCGTCATCATGCAGAATACGACGATACCCATAATGATATAGGCGGTCAGCGCGCCTCCCGGCCCCGCGTCCCGGATGGTTCCTCCCATGGCTAAAAACAGGCCGGTTCCAATGGATCCACCGATGGCAATCATCGAAAGATGCCGCGATTTCAACCCTCTGTGGAGGGTATTCTTCTCTTGAGGTTCTTTACTCATTATCTGATCTCCTTTCACATGTAAAGTACGCTTCCTCTGTTACATACTAAAGTTTTCCAAGAATCTCTACTTCCATAGCTCCCGCTTCTGTGAAATATTGTCTGATTTCTTCCACCCGGCTCTCTTCCGGCGCTTCAAAAGCCATCTGTTCCCCTCCGATGTGCTTTTGCTTGGATACGCCCAGGTTGTGATAAGGCAGCAGCGTAAGCCGCCGAAGCCCCAGTTTTTTATACAGCTTTGCTGTTTCTTCTATGATTTCCCGCGTATCATTCAGATCTTTGATCAAAGGCATCCGCATCTGCAGCTTGTCCCGCGTGGATTCTTTTGACGCCAGCCGGCGCAGATTTTCTAAAATAACCGTGTTTTCCTGTCCGGTCAGCCGCTGATGGGCCGCATTATCGATACATTTCATATCAAAGAGAATATCCGTCACATTTTCCTTTTCCGCCAGACGCTCCAGCTGGACGCCGTCGCCAAAGCCGGATGTGTCCAGACAAACCTTTATGTCTCTTTGCGCCGCGCCGTCTACCAGGGCCTCCGCAAAGCGGGGCTGAGACAGCAGCTCCCCTCCGCTTATGGTCATGCCGCCTCCAGTGTAGCCGTAAAACTGGATGTCCTGCTCCACCTCATCTAAGATCTCTTCTACGGTCATTTCCTTCGCTACCGGCTGCAGCGCTTTTGCGTAGCATATCTGGGCGCATTTCAGGCAGTGATCGCAGAGCTGCCAGTTAATATCGATCTGTCCCTCTTCGCTGACAAACACAGCTCCTTTCGGGCACTCTTTGACGCAATAGCCGCATTTTATACAGCTATTTGGCATCTCGATAACCTGCTGAGAGAACTGAATCAGCTCCGGATTGTGGCACCATTTGCAGTTCAGCGGACATCCCTTTAAAAACACAGTTGTTCTGATACCCGGACCATCTTCTGTTGAAAATTTCTGTATGCCGCCTATTAAAGCGGTCAGCGATCTGGTATCCATATTACAATTACTCCCGCTATTTATTTTAAGTGTGTGGTCCGGTCGATGATGGTATCCTGAGCCGCTTTGTCAAGCTCTGTGAAGTAGGCCATATAACCCGCTACCCGGACCATGAGACCCCGGTAATCCTCCGGTTTTTTCTGCGCCATTCTCAGGGTTTCATCATCTACCACATTGATCTGTATATGTTCACCGCCGTTGTCAAAATACGTCTTGATAACGCCCTCTATGGTCTGCAGTCCCTTTTCTCCCTGAATTCCCTTCGGGTCAAACCGCAGATTGAAAAGCGCCCCGTCGTGGAAGCTGCTCTGACCGATGGAGGCTACCGACTTGACTGTGGCTGTCGGGCCGTTCAGGTCTCTTCCCATCGTCGGAGAAGCGTTGTCGCAAAGGGCTTCTCCCGCCAGTCTTCCATCCGGAGTTGCCCCGCAGACTTCTCCATGAGAAATATTTACAGTCTGGGACAAGTGAACGAAGGAATATTTCCCGCCTCTTCCGTCCGGCCATTCCTGCACGGTCTCCGCGCAGAACTGCAGCAGATCCCGCACCATGCCATCAGCGCACTTGTTATCGTTTCCGTATTTCGGCGGCTCGTTAATAAGCATCTGGCGCATCCGCTCTTCCCCTTCAAAGTTCTTGTCAAGAGCGGCGATCAGCTCGTCCATGCGGATCTTCTGTTTGTTATATACCAGATCTTCGATGGCTGTCATGGAATCTCCCAGATTGGCCGCGCCTGTAATAAGCATTCCGGCCGTCGTATATTTCGCGCCGCCTTCCTGCACCGATTTTCCGCTTTCAACACAGCCCTTCATGGACATGGAAGCGAAAATAACCGGATAGTTGGCCGCATGGATTCCCTGCATCAGGTCATAGCCTTCCTTGATCATTTCGTAGCAGTAGACAAGCTGTTTTTTCACAGCCTCCATCAGCTGGTCGAAGGTTTTGAACTCCTTCGGGTCGCCTGTGGCAAGTCCCAGCTGTTTGCCGGTTCTTGGATCCACACCATTATGCAGTACCAGCTCCAGAACCTTTGGCGCGTTTACATATCCCGCGTCCGGCGAGCCGTCTGTAGCTCCGCCGCCAGGTCCCGGCTGAATGCAGCCTACGATGGTCCAGTCCCTTGCCTCTTCAATGGTGCAGCCCTTTCCAAGTGACATAGGAATCGCCGCGTTATCATTAAAGAATCCCGGGTTTGCCATTCCCTGCTGAATCATTTCCGCCCCCTTGCGGATCAGATCTTCCGGCGTGTTTTCAAAGACTCTTACCGCCATAACCGGCTGCGGTGTCTGCAGATCCGACGCCGCGTCCAGGCACAGATAGGATAATTCATTGGTCGCGTCTTTTCCCTCTCTGGTCTGACCTCCTACAACGAGAATCTCCCACATCGGATATCCCGCGAAGGATTTCGCGTACCACTTGTCTCTTACCTCATACACCTCACAGGCCTTCAAATAGAAGCATTCCAGCAGCTCCAGCGCGCTGTCCATTGTCACCGTTTTATTGTCCAGGTCCGCTTTGAAGGTTGGGTACATGTATTGGTCAAATCTTCCGAAGCCGCAGGCTGTCGTAGGCGCTTCGATATGGAAGGCCACCTGGATAAACCAGAGCATCTGCAGCGCCTGCCAGAAGGTTTTCGGCGGATTTTCCGGAACATATCTGCAGTTTGCCGCAATAGCGCAAAGCTCCTCCTTTCTCTTCAGGTCCTGGCATACCGCAGCCTGCCGGTCCGCTTCGTCAGCCATTCTGTGGGCGTAAGTAATCAGTCCTTCACAGAAAATGATACACGCACGCCAGAAGTTGATTTTTTCCTGCTTATCCTTTGTTCCTCCATAGAGGTTTTTAATATTCTCTTCGCATTCCGCCATGAAGCCCTTTAATCCCAGCTTCATAAACTTCTCATGGTTGGCGGTGGTTTCGCCAGAAACGCCGTTTCTAAGACCTACGGAAATCAGATCCGCTTTCAGAGCGTCGTCTACGTTCTTTGGAAGCAGGTCTGCCGCAAGATCCTCCACTGCCTTTCCATCCCAGTATTTCAGGGTTTCCAGAATAGTCTCCCGATCCTCTGGGCTGATCCGGTACGGGTCTGTCTTTCTTACCGGAAACTCATCGATATCGGAAATCAGCCAGGAGCTGGAGGTGTATTCAGGAAACAGGTTCGCGCCTCTGTATTCGTTGGTAGGCGTCCCTACAATCAGTTCATCCTCCATAAGCAGGGTCGTCATATTTTCCATTACATATTTAGCAACCTTTGCCCGGAAAATCGGCGCGGGATCGCCCGCAAACTTTTTATACGCTTCTGTCGCCAGCACCAGCCGCTCCGCTGTAATGGCCGGAATGGTGTTCAGATATTTATTTCTCATTCTTGTTAAGCGTTGGTTTAACATGTTGTTCCTCCTTACTTTTCATGTTTTGTAACATATATCTGTTTCACACGGCGCCTCCGCCGCGAAAGCTCAAAGTTTTCCTATCATATTTTAAATCTATACTAATATGGTAGCTTTTTCTCCCTTCTCCCTCAATGATTAGGTTGCTAAAAAGGTTAATTGGATTGCGATTTCGACTTTTTTCCCATAAAAAAAGGGGCCTCAAAAAAGGCCCCGGGCTGGAAATCGCCTGCGCAGGCGATTCTAGCTTAAATTGTCTTATTATCCGTCAAGCTCCGGCAGGCTTTCCAGCCACTCTGAGCCTACTCTAATCTGCCGTCTCACTTCGCTTGGCGCTGTTCCGCCGAAGGACACTCTGGCGTCAACACACGCTTTGATGCTGATATCTCCAAGAGATTCCTTTGTTACTCTCTTGTCGATGGCCTGAAGTTCTTCCTGGGTCAGGTCTTCAAAATCGCAGTTTTTAGTCTCACACGCTTTTACCATTTTCCCTACGATAGAATGCGCTTCCCTAAACGGGATTCCCTGGTTCGCGAAGTGCTCCGCGATATCTGTCGCGTTAAGGAACCCTTTTTCAAACTGTTTTTCAATCTGATCCATACGGAATTCTGTATTTTTCAACATACCGGCAAAGATCTGAATGCTGTTTTTCCAGGTGTCCGCCGCGTCAAAAAGGCTTTCCTTATCTTCCTGAAAGTCTTTGTTATAGGCAAGCGGCGTTCCCTTCATAACAGTGAGAAGCTGCGTCAGATCTCCATAGACTCTTCCCACTTTTCCTCTGAGAAGCTCCGCCATATCCGGATTTTTTTTCTGAGGCATGATGCTGCTTCCTGTGCAGTAGCTGTCATCAATGGCTATGTAAGAAAACTCCTGGGAATTCCACCACACGAATTCTTCCGCCCATCTTGAAATATGCATCATAGAAATAGACGCGGCGCTTAAAAATTCCAGACTGTAGTCCCGGTCGCTGACGCTGTCCATAGCGTTTTCTGTAGGAGCCGCAAATCCCAAAAGCTCCGCGGTTCTCTGCCGGTTAGTAGGAAGGGTGGTTCCCGCCAAAGCGCAGGCTCCCAAAGGACACAGGTTCATTCTTTCATAAGCGTCCATAAGGCGCTGGATATCCCGTTTAAACATCTGGAAGTACGCCATGAAAACAAAACCTACTGTAATAGGCTGGGCATGCTGTACATGTGTAAATCCGACAGTAATAGCGTCCGCGTATTTTTCCGCCTTTTCCAGAATAATCCCTTCCAGACAGCACAAATTGCGGACAATTTCCCGGATTTCCTTTTTCAGATACATCCTGCCGTCCACCTGGCACTGATCGTTTCTGCTCCTTGCGGTATGCAGCTTTTTGCCTACATCCCCGATTTCCTGAATAAGCCGGCTTTCAATTCCCATATGGATATCTTCATCATCCACATTAAACACAATCTCTCCGCTCTCAATCTTCCCTCTGATGATTTCAAGGCCTCTGATGATCTGGTCCTTTTCCTCCATGCTGACAATGCCCTGCTCTCCCAGCATGGTCACATGAGCAATGCTGCCTTCAATGTCTTCCCTGTACATTCTCTGGTCAAATCCGATCGACGCGTTGAACTGTTTTACAATCTCGTCCATTTCCTTTTCAAATCTGCCGCCCCATAAACTTGCCATATTGCTTCCTCCTTGATGTTGTGATATTTTTTCTCTTTAAATCCGCCTTTTCGTTCCGGTTTTCCCTTTTTCGCATAGGGAAAGTATACGACAAAAACCTCCCGCTCGCAAGGCTCGCTGGGATTTTTTGCGCAAATTCCGCCTTACGCCTCGCCTCCCGCTCGCCGGGTCTCTTTTGTCAGGTCTTTGATTACCTCGCTGGCTATGATTAATCCCGCTACAGAGGGGACAAAGGCGGTGGAGCCTGGAATATCTCTTCGCTCCGTGCATTTATGCTGCGCGCCTGGCGGGCAGATACAGTGATTTCTGCAGCTGATGGCCATGTCCTCGGCGGGCCGGATCGGCGGCTCTTTGGAATAAACTACCTTTAATTTTTTTATATCGCGCTTTTTCAATTCCCGGCGCATTACTTTAGCCAGCGGACATACAGATGTTTTATAGATATCCGCCACTTCAAACTCAGCGGGGTTCAGCTTGTTTCCCGCTCCCATACTGCTGATAATCGGCACGCCCGCCTGTTCAGCCTCCAGCGCCAGCTGAATTTTCGCAGTCACGGTATCTACCGCGTCGATAACATAAGAGTACTGTCTGAAGTCAAATTCATCCTTTGTCTCAGGCAGGAAAAAGCATTTGTATACTTCGACTTTCGCGTCCGGGTTGATGTCCAGAATTCGTTCTTTCATTACATCCACTTTATATTGTCCGATGGTCTTTTGCGTCGCTATGATCTGACGATTGAGGTTCGTCAGGCATACTTTATCATCATCAATCAGATCGATTGCCCCAATGCCGCTTCTTACCAAAGCCTCTACCGCGTATCCTCCGACGCCTCCAACGCCGAAGACCGCGACTCTGGCCCCTTTCAGCCGCTCCATGGATTCCGCGCCAAGGAGCAATTCCGTTCTTGAAAACTGATTCAGCATTTTCCTTTTCTCCTGTATCTAAAGATTGATTGGTTTTCCCGAATAAGTATAGCTTATTTTTCTATTGTTTACAACCAATAGCTCTTGACAAACAGGCTTTGCGGTTTTAAAATAACATTGTTATCAGATAACCATGTTATTTTAAGGAGGCAAATCGATGCGCCCAATAAACCAACAGCTAAAAACCAAACTTTTAGAAGCTGCCCGGAAGGAGTTCCTTGAAAAAGGCTTTGCTGGAGCACAGCTGCGCAAAATTGCTCAGGAGGCAGGCGCCACTACCGGATCCATCTACAAATACTATAAAGATAAACAAGCTCTCTTTGACGCGCTGGTATCAGAACCGGCCAGAGAGCTGGAAGCCCGTTACCGGAAAGTTCAGGAGGACTTTCGCGCCCTCCCCCTTGATCGGAAGCTGTCCTCCCTTCCCGAAGTCACCGAGGATGAAAGTCTTTGGATGATGAAGTTTATCTATGACCACTTTGACGCGTTCAAATTGCTCATCTGTTGCTCTGATGGCACAAGCTATGCTCATTTTATCGAAACTATGGTTCAGATTGAAGTAGATGCCAGTCACGATCTCATCGACCTGATGGACACAGCCGGCATGGCGCACCATCCCATCGATGATGAGCTGATTCACATTGTAGCCAGCGCGCTTTTTTCCGGCATTTTCGAAACAGTGCGTCATGACATGCCGCGCGAGAAAGCGTACGCGCATATGTTCAGTCTGCGGGAATTCTACTCGGCAGGCTGGTATAAGATTCTGGGGATTACATAAACAGTCCCCTATTCTTTTAATCACAAGTTAGCATCAACTAACACTCAATTGGCTATGCCATCATAAAACATAGCCAGAAAGGAGTTTTTTATGAAACAAAAAACGAAACAGCCGTCTCCGTTTTCCGTTCTCTGGAAATGGGCCGGCCCTCATCACGGCAGTTTTATCTACTCTGTACTTCTTGCTGTTTTTGGTGTTGCCAGCAGCATGATCCCTTATTTTTGCATTGCGGCCATAATCAAACAGCTTTTATCAGGAAACCCGGATTCGGGCAGCTGCGTCAGGTTGTGTCTTTACGCGCTTGCGGGCTATTGCGGAAAGGTACTCTTTGCAAATCTTTCCACCGCGGTTTCCCATACGGCCACCTTCCACACTCTGCGCGATCTTCGGAAAGCGCTCATGGCAAAGCTTTCCCGAGTTCCCCTCGGCACAGTGCTGGACACACCGTCCGGTCAGTATAAGACCACCATTGTCGATCGGGTAGAAGGGATGGAATCAACCCTGGCCCATCTGATTCCGGAGATGACCTCCAACGCCTTGATTCCAGCGGCTATCCTGATCTACCTCTTTATTCTGGACTGGAGGATGGCCCTTGCGTCTCTTTTTTCCCTGATTGTTGGTTTCATCTGCGCCATGCTCAGCGGAAAAACTTACGCGGCCCGCTGGGAGGGCGCCGTCAAAGCGGGACATACCATGGCAGACGCTATTGTAGAGTATATCGGCGGAATCCAGGTAGTGAAAGCCTTCAGCCAATCAGCGGGTTCCTACCGCAAGTATGCTGACGCAGTGAATTACAACGCGAATTACTACGTAGACTGGATGCGTGACAGCCAAAAATACATGTGTATGTGGACAGCTGTTATTCCTTCCGTTCTGATCTCAGTTCTTCCCGTTGGTTTTGCTCTCTGGGCCTTTGAAAGCCTTTCCCTGCCGGATTTTCTCACGATTATCGTGCTTTCTCTTGGCCTGACCGGACCTATCATCGCAGCTATGTCTTTTGTCGACGATCTGGCAGTAGTAGGTTCCAATGTGGCAGAAATCTCCGCAATTCTGGACGCGCCTGAATTAATACGGCCTGATACCCCTGTTAATCTGAAAGACCATGAAATAAGGCTAAAAGACGTTTCCTTTTCCTACAATCAGGAAAGCGGTCCTGTCCTGGATCACATCAACCTGGAGATCCACCCGGGCACAGTTACCGCTCTTGTCGGTCCTTCCGGCTCCGGAAAATCTACGATAGCTAAGCTGATCGCCGGATTCTGGGATGTAACAAACGGAGCAATCACTCTGGGAGGACAGGATCTTAGGGCAATCCCTCAGGATCAGCAAAACAGTCAGATCGCCTATGTTTCCCAAGACACCTATCTTTTCGACCGAACAATACGTGAAAACATACGCATGGGACGGCGGGACGCCACGGATGAGGAAGTAGAGGCTGCTGCGAGAGCTGCCGGCTGCCATTCCTTTATTACCGCCTTGGATCATGGCTACGATACCATGTCCGGAGGCAGCGGCGGACATCTTTCCGGCGGCGAAAAACAGCGCGTTTCTATTGCCAGGGCTATATTAAAAGACGCTCCCATCATTATTTTAGATGAAGCAACCGCTTCCATTGATCCGGAAAATGAAGCCTCGATTCAACGAGCGCTTTCTGCCCTGGCACAGGGAAAAACCCTGATCGTAATTGCGCATCGCCTGTCCACCATTGCGGACGCGGATCAGATCGTCGTCATCCAGCGCGGGAAAATTGCCGGGCGCGGCACGCAGCAGCAGCTTCTTGCTTCCTGCCCGCTGTACGCTTCTATGTGGCAATCTCACTTAGATGCCCGTGACAAACTTTAAAGGAGGTCTTTTATGTATCGAATATTAAAGAAAATCTACGCTTTTGCGGGAAGTCGGCGCAGTCTTCTAACCCGTTCCATCTTCCTTTCTTTTGTTGGAGCTGTCTTTTCCGCCCTGCAATTCCTTGCGCTTATGATCGTTCTGGACGCCCTTCTGGCGGGAGACCGGGACATGCGGACATTATGGCTTTCCTTGGCGATTATGCTGGTATCCATTGCCGGAAAAGCGGCCACCTCATATATTTCTACCAACCAGCAGACGGAAACTGGCTACTGCATGGTAGCGGAAAAACGGATTCACATCGGCGACCGTCTCCGCTATATCCCTCTGGGCTATTTCAGCGAAAACAGTCTGGGAAACATTACAGCGGTCGTTACCACAACCTTAGGCGATGTAGAAAACTCAGCAGCTCGCTGCCTTGTTATGATCTTCGGAGGATTCCTCAATACGCTGGCGCTGGCGCTGGCTGTCCTGGGAGCAGACTGGCGCCTCGGTCTCATTTCCCTCGCTGGAATTCTCGTTTATCTAGCCGCGACAGAGCTTTCCCAAAGGCACACGGCCCGAACCGGTCCGGCCCGCCAACAGGCCCAGGCCACTTTAGTAGAAGCCGTACTGGAATATCTTCACGGCATCAGTGTGGTGAAAGCGTTTGGCCTGGAAAAAGACAATGATCAGGCGGTGCGGAAAGCCATAGAAGACAGCAGCGCAAAAGCGCTAAAGCTGGAATACACCATGGTTCCCTGGTCCTGTATTCAGCAGCTGGTGGTTCGTCTTTTCAGTGTTTTGATCGCGGCTGCCTCCCTCCTGCTCTATTTCCAGGGGACACTGACCCTATCCCGCTGTCTCCTGATGCTGATAGCTTCTTTTATGATCTACCGCGAGCTGGAAAGCGCCGGCAACATGTCTTCTCTCTTACAGATGCTGAACGCTTCCATGGATAAGGCCTCGGAAATCGATAAAACTCCAGTCATGGATATTGATGGAGCGGATCTGACACCTGAAAATGGCTCGATCCAGTTCAGCCAGGTGGATTTTTCCTATGGGGAACAAAAAATTCTGGATCAAATCAACCTGTTCATTCCAGAAAAAACTACAACCGCTATCGTTGGCCCTTCTGGAAGCGGAAAAACAACACTCTGTAATCTGATTCCCCGCTTCTGGGATGTGGACAGCGGCTCGATTAAAGTGGGAGGCCGGGATGTACGGGATTATAAGCTGGACAGCCTGATGAAGCACATATCTATGGTCTTTCAGAATGTTTACCTCTTTCAGGATACCGTTGAAAACAACATCCGTTTTGGAAAGCCGGACGCTTCCAGAGAAGAAGTCATCGCCGCGGCAAAAGCAGCCTGCTGTCACGACTTCATTCTTTCTCTTCCCGATGGTTACGACACGGTCATCGGTGAAGGCGGAGGCACTCTCTCTGGGGGCGAAAAGCAAAGAATCTCCATTGCCAGAGCCATGCTTAAAGACGCTCCCATCATTATTTTAGATGAAGCAACGGCTTCGGTTGACCCGGAAAACGAAGCGGAACTGCAAAGCGCTATTGAGGCGCTCATTCACAATAAGACCATCATCATGATCGCGCACAGATTAAAAACAGTTCGCGGCGCGGATCAGATTCTGGTTTTAGATCACGGACATATTGTCCAGAAAGGAACACACCTGGAGCTGTCTGAGCAGCCCGGCCTGTACTCCAATTTTCTCAACGCCCGGAAAGAAGCCATTGGTTGGAAACTGGCCTGAAATAAAACCCTCTCCAGACCCCTTGTTTTCTGGAGAGGGTTTTCTATAAAAAATGTCAGAAGCAAATTTAATCAGGCGGCTGTATCCCGCGCTGTTTCATCCGATTCAGCCTCGGCATCCGCTTTTCTTGTCGCGAACCAGGCTACCGCTACTGCTGTAATGCCGGCAGTCCCTTTTCCGATGATAACCGGAAGGATCATCTCTTTATTGACGCTTGCGGTAAAGGCCAGGTCATCTCCGATGATAAAGGTTCCGCTGACCACAAACGCGGCGTTTAGGATCTTTCCCCTGGCGTTCATATCCTTCATCATTCCGCACATGGGGATATTGTTGGCCATGCTTGCCACAAGTCCGCCTGCGGCAACATCATTGATCCCGATTTTGGAACCGAGACGCCGCAGCGGCTCTTTCAGTTTTTTTGTGATAACGCAGACCATAGGGAACGCCCCTGCCAGCATAATCGCAATATTTCCTACGATTTCAAAGCCCTCGGTAAGAGGCGCCATTCCCGGAATAATGGTGATACCTGTAAGCGTTTCTATAATGGCGGCTACCAGAGCGGCCGTAATCATGGCTACAATAAAATCACCGAATCGTTTAAACCCCTTTATCATTTTTTCCGGGATCAGCTTTAGTCCCAAAACAATCAGTCCCGCAAAGAGAATGATGGGCACCAGATTCCGCAGAATCATGGACAGCTCATAGCCCGCCGCGAGACCTCCCGCGATACATCCAACGGGAATCGTTGTTATACCATACAGGATCCCCTGCGCCAGATAAGAATAATCTTCCTTTTTCAAAATACTGATGGCTACCGGAATGGTGAATACAATAGTTGTTCCCATCATTCCGCCCAGAAGCAGCCCTGAAAAGTTTGCTACATCTTCTGAGGCGGTCATTTCATGGGCTACAGAGTAAGCTCCCATGTCCATTCCCAGAAAAGAACCCGCCATCATTGCGGGATCCGCTCCCAGGAATTCATAGACAGGGCCGACTGTCGTCAGCAATATCTTTGTCAGTACCGGCGCGAAGGACAAGATCCCCAGCATGGATAATGACAATGCTCCCAGAGCGTGAAAGCCCTCCTCAAATTCATCGGCAAGGCCCAGGTTGAACTTTTTCTTTGTTATTTTATCAAAGCCTCCCAGAACCATGAATAAAACCATAATGTCGATAACGATTTGATTAAAACTTAAATGATCCACAATTTCACCACGTCTTTTCAGACGTATTTTTTTCCTTTCTTTACCTTGTTTTCTTATAATCTTTATGCTTCTATTTTAGCGGCGGGCCGCTATCCATTCAATGATTTATTTGCAGTTTATGTATAATCAGTTTGCTGTTTTTCGAACTAGTTTGTTTAAAAATCGCACCACTATATAACTAATTTGCTTTTTATTTCGAACAGTTCTATGATGCTAAAATTCGCGGCGCACGCAAAAAAGAGAATCCATTTATGGTAAAAACGAATTCTCTTCATTGATTTTCTTATTCTAAAAACGCGCGCAGGCTGTTTTCCGGTGATCAAAGTGCCCATGTCTGGATTTCAGCGGTCACCTTCCTTTCTCGCAAATTGGGTCGCCAGATTTCCCGCGGCTGAAAGCCCGCGTTTTGGGCAAGGCAAGAGGCAAAAGCTTAGCGAAAGGCGCAGGGCATCCCGGCCACACACTTGCCGCAGACTTCGCTTCCCGTATCCTGAATCTCTCCACCGGCTTCGGACGCGTAGGAATTGCCATAGCCGTTATGAACCCTTGCGTTTTCAAGACAAACCGCGTAGCATTTATGCCGGTCGTATCCTTCTCGTGTCAGCGCTCCCGACGGACATCGGTCAGCGCACAGCCCGCACGTTCCATTTTTCTTATACATGCACAGTTCTTCTTTTATCGGCTCATCCGGCGGCACATCCAGGTCTGTAACGATGGTACTGATCCTGCCGCAGCATCCAGCCTTTGTGATAAGCATATTATTAAGGCCAAAGCTTCCCAGTCCCGCCAGATAAGCGATATGTCTCTGGGACCAGTTGCTAATCAGCTTTTCCCGGTCAAAGGATCCCGCTTCCGGAGGGACCGCCGCCTGATACCCTTTACGTTTCAGCCTTTCTACCAGAAAGGCATTGAGCTTGATAAACATAGCGTTGGTCTCCTCATAGCTCTGGGCCCACTGAGGAGACGCCAGACCCTTCTTCGTATTGGTCTGGGCCAGCTCCTTCTGAAAAGGGATAAAATAAGCAAGGACAATGGTGGAAGCTTTTACCGCATCTTCCGGCGCTCCATGACTGGGCGAAACAACGGAAGTCAGCGTTTTCACCTTTTTCGCGTCAGCAAATCCCACAAGCGGATCTCCCCATTTTGTTACCGTGTTTTTTTCATAGTCTCTTAAAAAAGCTTTAATCTGGTCTGTAAGATATTCTCTCATAAATGCCTCGATTTCAACCCCTGTACTTGCCGCCCTTTTCTCGTAATCCGTCAAAAGGGGCCATGGTTTCCCCGTCCCGATAGAAATTTTCTTAAATTGTAACAAACCTGCGATTCCCTCGCAACTGTTTTATTGCTTTTCAGCATCAGACATCCAAAATCCAAAGACCTGGCCGCCCATCCGCGCCGCGCGACTTCATATCCCCAGGTACGCGCGGTTCTTGGCCTGTCTATAGAAGCGTAGTATACACTCTGGCAAGAATCTTATAAATTGCGTTTTGGTGTACACCTCTACATCCCCGGCGCCGCGGTCGTTTCTTTTGCGTCGATGGCTTTTTCCACATCCGCAATATCCTCAAGGGCGATTCCCTCAGCCATGGCCATAGCCTGAGCGACCGATGTCGCCTTGATCTTGATAGATTAGTCTTACTTTTTATATCCAATAGTGATATAATAGAAAAACCAAATTATGTGACAAAACTGTTGAGGGATTTAAAAATGAACAGATAATACGATAACGACTATCAAAAAAAGTTCGGCTTTCATGGGAAAAGTTTATCAACTTCGAGGAAGAGAAACAGTATCATTGAGGCCATGCCTTCCGGCCTGATTCTTTTAAACAACCGGGGCAGAGTAATCCAGATCAACAGTGTCGCCCTGGAAATGTTTTCTCTTCGTTACGAACAGATCATCGGAAAAAATCTTTTCGAATTTATCAGTCTGGACGATCATATTGACAAAGAAGAACAGATGTCCCTTCTTCAAAAAGAAATGTATAATAAAGAAGTCAATATCTCCCGGGCCGGCTCTCTGGCTCAGCTTTAATGAGCCAAAAGTCATAAATTCTCTGGTCAATACCATCAGCGGGTTCAGCTCCAAATACGATTTTGACGCAATCATCGGAAATTCTGAGGTGACCCGTCAGTTCATCGAAAACTGCAAGAAAGCGGCACAGAGCAGTGGAAATGTGACCGAAGCCGCAAAGCTTCTTGGAATCAGCAAAAGGACCTTTTACCGGAAACTGGATAAATATCAGATTGACAGCGAGCAGTACCGCAATCGCTGAGAAAGGAAACGGGAAATATGAAAATTATATGTCTGGGAGACAGCTTTACCTTTGGCTTTGGTGTAAAGAAGGAAGAATGCTGGGTCTCCCGCCTTAATACTGCCGGACGAAATTTTGTAAACAAGGGGATCAACGGTGACACCACCAGCGGTATGCTGGCCCGCTTTGACCGGGATGTGCTTTCGCATTCCCCTAATTATGTCCTCATTACAGGCGGGATCAACGATTTTATTTCAGGAGGCGGCCTGCAGATTCCGCAAAACAATTATATGGCTATGGTTCACCAGGCCTTTTACGGAAATATCATTCCCATTGTGGGGATCGCGCCCGGCTTTGATCCTGAGCTTATCAGAAAGGATTGGGCCGCTTTTCAGGACTTTCATCAGGTGTTAACACTGCAGCGCCAGCTTCGGGCCTGGCTGCTTGAGTTCTGTCAGACCTTTGGCTTGTACTCCATTGATTTTTATAAGTTTCTGGAGGAAGCCCAAAGCGCGGATCCGGATAAAAACTTTTTTTTAGATGGCCTCCATCTGATTCCAGAAGGCCATAAGCTCCTCGCGGAGGCCGCTTCCCATAGGTTTCGCCCGCAAAGATGACCCCGGCCCTGCCGGGACATCTTTCAAAAATAAAACAGAGAGGTGATATTCTTGCTTAACGGAATCGTCAGCGTACTAGTCGTATTTATCATCCTTGGAGTAGGATTCTTTTTCACAGCAAAAAAAAGATGGCCGGAAAACACCAATAAGGTGTTTTCCATTACCGTTGTTCAAATCGCGGCTCCGGCCCTTGCTATTGTAAGTATTGAAAACCGGTTTACACCCGCGCTTTTACGAACTTCCTTCTGGAACCTGCTCATTATCGCGGCAAGCCTTTTCATCATGCACTTTCTTGGAAAACTCCTGGCTCACGCGCTAAAGCTTTCTCCAAAGAAAAAGGCAGTTTTTGAAACAACTTTTACCTTCAACAATACTATGTTTATCGGTCTTCCGATCAATCAGATCGTATTCGGACACGAAGGGCTTCCTTACCTGTTCACGTTTTATCTGGTAACCATCGTTATGTTCTGGAGTCTGGGAGCCTATACGCTCTGCAAGGCTTCTGACACCGGCGGAAAATCTTTTTCTGTAAAAAAGGTATTCAGCCCCGGGCTTATCGGTGTTCTGATTGGCTGCGCTCTGGTAGAGCTACAGTGGCACCTTCCGGTTATTCTGGAAACGTCCCTTACCTATCTGGGAGACATCTGCGTCCCGCTTTCGCTCCTGGTAATTGGTTCTAATCTTGCCACGTCCATTAAAAAGGGCATGTCCAGAATAACGCTGGATCAGGTGGTTATTTTGATTGGAAAGTTTATCCTTCACCCGCTGCTGATCTGGGGGCTGTTCACACTGTTTGGAGTTTCCGGACTTCCGCTGAAGGTGTTCATTCTCACCGCGTCTCTCCCATGTCACGCGCAGACAGCGATTCTTTCCGAATTCTATGATGTGGAAGGCGAATACGCTTCCAATCTGGTAAGTCTGTCCACTCTCATCAGTCTTATTACAATCCCAGCGTACGCCAGTATCCTTTTGTAAAAGAATACTGGCGTACGCTTTCAGCTGCATCAGGTTGCAGCCTTCCGCAATGGCGCTTTCGATTTCTTCGCTGAGCGCTGTCATATCGTCCCGGCGCCTTCTGTAAACAATGTTCACTTCCAGGGCTCCGAGTCTTTTGGCGGTACGGGCAACGTCCATATTTTATCGCACTAGTTTGCTGTTGCATTTCATTCATCCTGTTCAATTGCGCCCATCGCCGGCCTGTATACACTCGGGAAAGCTTCTTATAAATTGTGTATAAAAAACAGTGTCTGTCCTGTCTTTTAGAAGGATTTTTTGTTCATTTCCCCGTAAAAAACAGATTGTTTATACGCAATATCAATAAACCCGACTTTGGTGTATACCTTTTTTATACACAATTATAAAAAAGCAGGTTCCGGTGTATACCCCGCCTGCCGGCCGCTTTTCCTTTCCCCTACAAAAAATGGCATTGCCGCATATTGACGGCAATGCCATTTTTTTCTTTTTCCAGATATTCTATTCGGCCATCTTCGGAAGCCGCTCCGCGATAACATTCATTAAACTGTCCGTACAAGGCAGCGGATCAACGAACACTCCGTCACCTGCCGCCGCAAAGGCCGCGTCTTGTGTCGGAGCCAGAACGCCTCCCAGCACTTCGCCCGCCTCCGCGTATTTGTATTTCGGAAGCATATCATTCATTTCCTCGGAAATATCAAATTCATCTTCCCATCCGAAATCCACTTCATAGACATGCGCGATCTCCGCCGCAATCTCCCAGTTGGAGAAATCTACAGCTTCTACAATAGCCCGCTCTACAGACTGGATCCGTCTTTCTGTGTTGGTATAAGTTCCATCGGTATTGGCAAAGCCGGTTCCTGGCAGAACTACATCCGCCTTGGCCGCGGTCTCTGTCATATGCGTATCGGAAACCATGAGGAATTCCAGAGCCGAAAGGTCGGCCTTCGGTTCTTCACCGAAGATCAACAGCGCTTTCACACCGTCCAGAGCCTCCGCGCCCGCACGCACGCCCAGATCGATAAGACCCTGAGAATTATTCTTTGCCTTGATCTGAACAATTCCGTCGCGAGGCGCGCCGATATGTCCGGACAACAGAGCAATATCCCCAATCAGAGAAGCAGCCTCTGTCGTTACAAGGTTCTGCGTGAACACGATCATCGCTTTCTTTGCGTTGCCGTAAAGCTCCGCGACGCTCCTGCAGTCATCGCAGACAGCTGCGTCCGCCAGACTTGCCGCAAATTCTTCAAAGCCGTCGATGTCCGAGGTTTTCCCCGCGTCCAGCAGCGCCTTCGCGACGCCTCTCAGGAAGGTCAGCTCATTCTTTGTATAAATTACTTTATCAGCGAAATCAAAATGCTGTTCATAGCCTTCCGGATTGATCAGAACCACTTTGGCTCCGTTCTCCGCCGCCTGCTTCAGCTTCAGCTGCATAACCGGATTGGAAACCGTATCAAAGCCGGCTGCCAGAATCACATCGGTAGACAGCAGCTCATCGATGGTATTCGGCGAAGCGTCAAATCCAAGTACCGGAGCCAGACCGCTTGCCCTGTTGTTAAAGCACAGAGTTCTCGCGCCCATAACGCTTGCCATCTTCTTCATGGCATAAGCTTCTTCATTTGTATAACGGTCAGAAATCGCGACTGCAACAGCGTCCTTACCGTATTTTGCCGCAATAGACTGACACTTCTTGGCAATCAGCACAAAGGCTTCATGGTAGTCTGTCTCACGGAAGCCGTCCGCGTCTCTGATCAGCGGATCTTCCAGCTTATCCTCCAGCAGCGCGCAGTCAAATCCCCATTTTCCTCTTCCGCAGGCAAGGCCCTTGTTTACAGCGCCTTCCTTATTTGGATTCGCCTTAATCAGCATATCGCCATAGCTTTCCAGGAGCAGACCGCAGCCGACGGAGCAGTAGGAGCAGGTGGTTTCTGTCACATCGTTATCCAAAGGAACTTCCTTTACCATAGTAGTCCGTTCCTGAAGCGCACCGGTCGGACAGACACTGACGCATTGTCCGCAGGAAACGCAGCCCGATTCTACCAGCGGTTTTTCCAGGCACGGTTTTACCACCGTATCAAAGCCCCTGTGTACAAGCCCCAAGGCGCCGATTCCCATGACTTCATCACAGACCCGCACACACAGTCCGCACAGAATGCACTTGTTTGGATCTCTTACGATGAACGGATGGTCATCTTCAAATTCAATGGCATTCTTGTCACCGGCCAGACGGTCCGGCTTCACATCATACTGGTTGGCCAGGTCGATCAGCTTACACTCAAAGTAATCGTGACATCCGCATTCCAGACATCTGTTGGCCTCTTCCTCAGCCTGTTCCTCGGAAAATCCGTTTATAACCACTTCCGTAAAGTTGTCTTTTCTCTCTTCCGGAGAAAGAATATCATACTTCGGTCTGCACTGACGTTCTCTGTCCTCAAAGGTCTTCTCCGTAATATCGTCTCTTGTAACGACATACGGCTTTTCGTATTTTACAGCTTCCCCATTCAGGTAAGCGTCGATGATATAGGAAGACTTTCTCGCGTCCGCAATGGCCTCTACCGCGATGGAGATCTTATCGTTTCCGCAGTCGCCTCCCGCAAAGACCCCCGGTATACTGGTCATATAGGTGTCCGGATCGTAAGCGATGGCGTTCTTTCTTGTCTTATCCACATCGAACACGCTGGCGTCTACCGCCTGACCGATGGCAAGAATCATCGTATCGATGTCGATGGTTTCCGTCTTGCCCTCTACCGGAACTGGCCGTCTTCTTCCGGAAGCGTCCGGCTCACCCAGCTCCATCACCTGCAGGATAACCTGTTTTACATGGCCCTTTTCATCGGCGACTACTTCCAGCGGATTGGTCAGATTCTTGAAAATAACGCCTTCTTCTTCGGCTTCTTCGATTTCCAGCATATCAGCCGGCATCTCATCCTTAGTACGCCTGTAAATATTGTAAACCTCTTTTGCTCCCAGCCTTACCGCTGTTCTGCAGGCGTCCATGGCGGTATTTCCTCCGCCTACAATGGCAACCTTTTCACCGAGCTGGATGGTCTCGTTTCTCACTACTTTTCTCAGGAAGTCGATACCGCCAATCACGCCCTCCGCGTCTTCGCCCTTACAGCCTACGCCGGTGGAAACCCACGCTCCGATAGCAAGCAGCACCGCGTCATAGTCCGCGCGAATGGTATCAAACGGCATATCAGCGCCCACCTTGGTATTGGTAATAATCTCAACGCCGATGCGCTGGATGATCTCAATTTCCATGTCCAGAACTTCCTTTGGAAGCCGGTATTCCGGAATCCCGTAGCGGAGCATGCCGCCTGCCTTTGGCATGGATTCAAAGATGGTAACCTGATGACCCATCTGTCTCAGGAAATAAGCCGCGGAAAGTCCCATAGGGCCGCCGCCGATTACCGCGACGCTCTTTCCTGTATCCGGCTCGCATTCCGGCAGGAACACTTCATCTTCCATCAAATCCTGATCTGCCGCAAAGCGTTTTAACATCTGAATAGAAACCGGCTCATCAATGAGTCCTCTGCGGCAGTCCTCTTCACAAGGATGCGGGCAGACTCTTCCAAGTGACGCTGGAAGCGGAATCTTATCCTTGACTAATTCTAAAGCCGCGCCGTATTCGCCGTTAGCAATCAGTCCCACATACCCCTGACAATCGGTCTGGGCGGGACACGCCAGCACACACGGGGGTCTGCAGTCGCCCACATGATTGGAAAGCAGCAGCTCAAGATTTGTTTTTCTCGATTCAATAACCCGCTCAGTATTGGTGCGGATCACCATATTGGGCATAATCTCTGTCGCGCAGGCCTTGAGAAGCTTTGGATTCCCTTCCACTTCACACATACACAGCCCGCAGGAGCCGTAGATCTTCGTCCGTTCATCAAAGCAGAGCGTCGGGATAAAAATATCATTTTCTCTGGCGACTTCCAAAATGGTTTGTCCCGGGAGACCCAGAACTTCTTTGCCGTCAATATTTAATCTGAATTTATTCATTCGTCTGTTCCTCCTCTCTTACTCTACCGTGATCGCGCCGAATTTGCAGCTTTCCAGACACCGGCCGCACTTCACGCACTTATCCTGATCAATAACATGCTGTCCTTTGACTTCGCCTGTAATAGCGCCCACAGGACATTTTTTCGAGCAGAGAGTACATCCCTTGCAAGCCTTGGTAATGTCATAGCGAATCAAAGCCTTGCAGGATTTTGCCGTACATTTCTTCTTATAAATATGATCCTCGTATTCGTTTCTGAAATATTTCAGAGTAGTCAGCACCGGGTTTGGCGCTGTCTGCCCCAGTCCGCACAGAGATCCGTCTTTAATTTTTATCGCCAGCTCTTCCAGCAGCTCGATATCTCCGTCCCGGCCTTTTCCTTCGGTAATCCGTTCCAGAATCTCCAGCATTCTCTTGGTTCCGATACGGCAATAGTTGCACTTGCCGCAGGATTCCTTTCTGGTGAAATCCAGGAAGTATCTTGCCATATCCACCATGCAGGTGGTTTCATCCATTACGATCATACCGCCGGAGCCTACAATGGCGCCAGTCTTTGTAATATTTTCATAATCAACCGGAGTGTCAATCAGGTCAGCGGGAATACAGCCGCCGGATGGTCCGCCCATCTGCACCGCCTTGAATTCCTTATCATTCTTGATGCCTCCGCCGATACCGTAAATAACTTCTCTGAGCGGAAGTCCCATAGGAACCTCGACCAGTCCACCCTTCTTGATCTTTCCAGCCAGAGCAAACACTTTCGTTCCTTTGGATTTTTCCGTGCCCATAGCGCCAAAAGCGGCTCCGCCATTGTAGAGAATCCACGGTACATTTGCCAGGGTTTCTACATTATTGATATTGGTCGGCTTTTGCCAGTATCCCTTTGCCGCCGGGAATGGCGGCTTGAGCCGGGGCATACCTCTTTCTCCTTCCAGAGAAGCGATCAGCGCCGTTTCTTCTCCGCATACGAAAGCTCCGGCGCCCGCCTTGATCCGGATGTCAAAATCAAATCCGCTTCCAAACAGGTCTTTTCCCAGAAAGCCCTGTTCCCTTGCCTGCGCCATGGCGATCTCCAGTCTGTGGATAGCCAGCGGGTATTCCGCCCGGCAGTAAATAACGCCTTCATTAGCGCCCATAGCATAGCCGGCAATGATCATGCCTTCCAGCAGGGAATGCGGATCCCCTTCCAGAACGGAGCGGTCCATGAACGCGCCTGGGTCGCCTTCGTCCGCGTTGCATACCAGATACTTTTCCGTTCCAGGACTCTTCTTCGCGGCGTCCCACTTGAACCAGGTGGGAAATCCCGCTCCGCCTCTGCCCCGAAGCCCTGAAATTTTGATTTCCTCAATTACTTCATCCGCCGTCATGGAGGTGACGACCTTTTCGATTGCCTTATATCCTCCGGCGGCTATGTATTCCTCTATTTTTTCCGGGTTAATCACTCCGCAGTTTCTGAGAACGACCCGTTTCTGTTTTTCAATAAACCGCTTATCCTCTTCTGAGATGGCCGCGTCCACCAGCGGCTCTCCCTTGACCAGATGACTGTCTACGATATCGGCTACATTTTCTGGATGTACTTTGACATATCGGGTCATTTTTCCATCATCGTCATATATATCAACGATTGGTTCCAAATAACAGGTGCCTACACATCCTGTTATATCCACCTGAGCACTGAGTTTTTTTTCAGTGATCTGTTTTTCGAATTCAGCTGCTGTTTTTTTCGCACCTGTAGCAACGCCACAGCTGCCCTGTCCGATTACAACCTTCATACTGCCCTTCACCTCCTACGCTCTCTCTCTCAATTCCGCAAGCACATCTTTTACAGAATCCTTTGTCAGATTGCCGTAGGTTTCATCACCCTCGGAGCTTTTCACCATCATGACCGGAGCCAGTGAGCAGCATCCCAGACAAGCCACATTGTTCAGGGTGAACAGACCGTCTTCTGTTGTCTCTCCATCCTGTATTCCTAAATATTCACAAATGGATTCTTCAATCGTATCCGCACCGTTTACATGACAGGCTGTGCCCTTGCATAACATGATCAGATATTTGCCGATAGGCTTTAATCTGAACTGTGAATAGAAAGTGGCAACGCCGTAAATTTTAGCAGGCTTAATACCTGTAGCCTGGGATATGTAGTTAATAGCGTCAAAAGACAGATAACCGTAAATATCCTGCGCTTTTTGAAGAATCGTGATGAGGCTGCCTGGCACTTTCGCGTATTGATCCAGTACCGGAGCCAGTTCTGTAAACTGTTGATCCATAGTGTGACCACAGCAACAACCTTTTTCACTCATGTCCGTATTCCTCCTAAATTGTTTTCCTCAAAATTAACAATGTGTGACAGTTTCATTATAACAAATGCAAATTGTAAAATCAATTTTAAATAATTGAAATTGTCAAAAAAATATTTCTAAAACGGCAAAATTTCAACATTTAAAATAACAAACTACCTGCTGTCATTTATGTTGTAAAGACAACAGGTAGAATTTTTATTCGTTATTTTTTTATCAATTTCCCCATATTACATCATTAAATGTAACCGTTTTCACACTCTTAAAAATGTATGGCTATTGTATCAAAATCCCCCGTAGAAATCAATCGAAAGGCAAAAAGTATACATAATTATTTAATTTTTCACATCCGTGTCTTTTTTCTGAACATTCTTTCTCATGTTTGCTCTTTTTTCTTAAAATCGATTTCCATAACAAATAAAGACACGATCAGCAGCGCCGCCCCCGCGTACGCCCTTGGAAGCAGCACCTCTCCCGCCAGGAAAAAAGCCACGATTCCGGAAAAAACAGGCTCCAGGGTATAGATCACCCCTACATGGGAGGCGCTGGTATACTGCTGAGCAACGGCCTGTACGATAAACGCCACTCCGGTGCAGAAAACAGCCAGAAACGCTACAGAGCCCCACACCGCGCCGCTCTGCGGGAAGTGGGGTTCCTCCAGGAGCACAGCCAGAATAAAGTTGAACAGCCCTGTAAATCCCAGCTGAAATACCCCCAGCTGAAACGCGTCCACTTCTTCTTTGGACACTGCTGTCTCTGTAATCAGAAGATCGACGGCATACGCAACCGCGCACATAATGCAAAGGATATCCCCCAGCGCGGGTCTAAGCCGCTCATTGAGTGTAAGAAGGCCGATGCCGATGGCGCACATCAGAATGACCAGGGCCAGCTTTTTATCCGGCCTCTGTTTTTTAAACAAATAGGCCAGAACAGGCGTAAAAACCACTGTAAGCGCGCATAAAAAACCCGAATTGGAAAGGCTGGTATACATAACGCCGAAGGTGGCTCCTATATATACAAATACCAGCGAGACCGCAACGAAAACGCTGTACTTGATCGTACTTTTATTTACCGTTTTCAGCTTTGGAAACGCGAGGATCAGCGCGATAAGGAAAGCCCCTCCGAAGCGAAAGGCATTCAGAGTAAAGGGCTGTAGATCCGCCAGGCTCACATCCATCAGGTAATAAGAAACGCCCCAGCACAAGGTGACCAGAACCAGCATGCCATCTGCTTTTATCTGTTTTTTCATAATCTCTCCAGTTTATATTTCCGCGATAAATAATTCCAACGCCAGAGTCTGATCCAGCAGTCCGGTCTTAATATTTCCATCGATTTCATAAGCTTTCGATAAAATTTTTTTCAGGCCGGACGAAGAATACTTTTCGGTCACTCCCATGGCTTTTTTGATTCGGAATTCATGGACGCCCAAAGCCTTTTGTATCTGCGAAAGCCCCAGACCCTCATCCCGCATCTCTTTCACTTCCAGAATCAGCTCCAGCTGGGAAGATATCAGCGCGAGGAGCCGATAAACGCCCTCCCCGCTCACCAGCAGATTGTACAGCAGCCGGTACGCTTCATCCTTTCGGTTCCTGCTGATAGCGTCCAGCATAGCAAATACATTGGTTTCCAGATTGCTGGAGATAGTAAGCGCCACATCGGAGGATACGATTTCATCGCCATCACTGTGAGCAATGATCTTTTTAATGTCATTTTCCAGATTATATAGATTATAGTCGATTTCTTTGTTCCCATAGCCGCTGTCCTGGATCAGCATATCCACAACAGAACCTCGGCACAGTTTTCCCGAAGCTTTGAAGCGTTTCATAATAAAAGACCGCAGCTGAGCGCCGCTGAGAGGGCCAAAGTCATAGACTGTTCCCAGCTTTCCTACGGCTGTCTGAAGCCTGCTCTTTTTTTTATTTTTCGGATCCGGCGCAGACGCCGTTATAATCAGCAGGCAGGTGTCCGGTATATCTTTAAAATACTCCAAAAGCTCCTTTTCATCGCTTTCAGAAAAACCCTTTAGCTTTTGCCCCAGCGCCGGAGGAAATTCAGGAATGAGAACCACCCGCTTTTCCGACAGCATACTGAGCGTTTCGCAGCTTTCCTTTATTTTATCTACAGTAAGGCCTTCCGGCTCCAGTCGGGTAAAGTCCAGACTTACCGTTGCTTTATTCACATAATGTCCCATCAGCAGATCGGCTGCCCAGTGAACGAGATACTGCTCTTCTCCGCAGAGAAGCACCGGACTGGAAATCGCTCCCGCTTTCAGATCCTTTCCAATGGTCTGAAACGCGTGTTCTTTTTTTCTCATGCTCTGATATGACGCCATATAAACCTCTATTCAATCATTTTTTGTACCGAAATACGCTTTTGCCCCCTTCTGCCGCTGGGCTTCAGGCGGATTCCAACAGCGCCGGAGGTATCGTTCCGTACAATCATTATACCTTTTTGCCCGCATTTTTCAATAACCGCCTCAGAAGGATGACCAAAATTATTTTTACCCACCTGGAAAACCGCAAGGGCCGGATCTACCGCTTCAAGGAATTCCTCAGAGGAACTGTATTTGCTGCCGTGATGGGCGACCTTCAAAATATGACTCCGCAGCTTTTCCCCGCTTTCTTCAACCAGCTCTCCTTCTCCCTGGGCGTCGATATCTCCTGTTATGAGAACGGACATTCCCTGATACTCCAGTTTCATAATCAGACTTGACGCGTTTTCATCTTCTTCCTCTTCTATCATACGCTCATATTCCTCTGGGGACCGTCTTTCCGGCGCCAGGATCTCCAGCTTTACATCCTTATCCAGCCACACAGTCTGCCCTTTATAAAGGAAAAAAAGCTCCGTCCCTGTCTCTTTTCTTATTTGCTTTTCTATCACCCGGTTTGCCTCATAGACCCCGATCCGTTCAATCATCCCCTCCCGCGCCAACGAGCGGATGCCGCCGTAGTGATCTTCATGAAGATGGGTCACAAAAGCGGCGTCGATTTTTTTCACTCCGTTTTTCAGCAGATAAGGTTTCAGTATATTTCGCCCCACATCATAGCGGACGCTTCCGCCTCCGTCAAAGAGATAATTGTGCCCCCGCGGTGTCCGCACGTGAATACAGTCCCCCTGCCCTACATCTACAAAGACAACCGCCGCTTTGGAGAAGCCCTGGTCTGTCAAAGGCGCAAGGCATAGTCCGGCCGCTACAAGAGCCGCCGCCCCGCCCCAAAAAAGCGTTCGCTTCTTTCTCATAAGAAGGATACGGCCCTTTTCTGAAGCACACCAGAATAGCAGTCCGTAATATCCCGCCAGCAGCCATATCGGAGGGCTTACCGCGTCAAAGGAAGCGCTTCCGCCCGCGTAAAAAAGCTGGTTAATCCGGATCAGAAGCTCACAGCCCAGCCGGGTCAGCTCCGCGCCCGCCTCAAAAAGCGGATCGGAAACAAAGGATAAAGGAATCAGGCTGATACCGGCCGGAAGCAGCAGACCCGCCAGAAAAATCACAGGAAGGTTGGCAAAAAAGGCTCCCAGAGAAATATAGTTGAACATATAGGCTGTATAGGGGAGCATCCCCGCCTGAATCACCAGAGAGGAAAGAAAGATTCCCTGATAAAACCTCCGGACAAAGGGCAGGATCACTCCCAAGGAGGCCACTGCCAGAAAGGACATCTGAAAGCCCGTGTGAAACAGCTGGAAGGGATTGTCCAGCAGCATAAGAAGAAAGGTGAACCCCGCGGCGGAAAGAAGATCGTATCTCCGGCAAAGGATTACAGAAAGAAGATGCAAGGCGATCATTACCGCCGCCCGCACCACCGAAGGAGAAAAGTCCGCCAGCGCTGTATAAAACAGCAGCAAAACCGCAGCGCACACATGAAACAGGCTTCCCCGCTTTCCTCTCCACAGGAACGCGAAAAAACCGTAGAGGATCCCTATATGAAGACCGCTGACCGCTAAAATATGCGCTGTTCCGTTTTTCTGAAAAGCTTCATACAGCTCCTGATCCAGAGCGGTTTTATCGCCGAAAAGCATGGCGGTGGTCATGGCTCTGGTATCAGCGTCCATGCAAGTCTCCAGTTTTCTTTGAAAGTTCCCTCGGATATATGCGGTCAGCTTCAGAAAAGCGGATTCCCTGCCTTCTATCCGCTCTATGGAATCCGCCGTTATGAGCGCCTGTATCCCCCGGGAGCGAAGGTAGAGACGGTAATCAAAGCATCCCGGATTTCGCCGCCCCGCCGGAAGGGAAACCGTCCCGGAGCAAAGTATATTCCTGCCAGTCAGTTCTTCCAGTCCGTCTTCCGCGCCGTAATACCGGGTAAGAACCAGGCTGTTTTCTGTTCTGACCATCAGCTTATATCCGGTTTCCTCTCTGCTGATATTTTGTACCAGTCCCCGGACCTGTACATGTTCTCCTTCCATTTTTACCAGCGGATCCGACTGGGCCTGAAACAGGCACAGATGCAGTCCTCCCGCAAGGAACAGGCAAAGAAAAAGGCAGCACCTCTTTGCCCAGCTGTCCTGACCTTTTCGCGTCAGGCTCCATAAAAAGCACGCGAGCAGACCGGTCACCGGGACTGCCCAGAAGCATACTCCTGCCTTTACAAAAAACGCTGCGCCGATACCGCTTCCAAAAGCAGCCGCGGCAAACACCATTGGTCTTCTCATTATGATTTCCTCGGGCGGCTTCTTTCCTGACCCACACTTACAACACCTTTATTATATTCCATATATTGGAATGTTTCAACCGTCAATCTGACAAAACCCTTATAATAATCTTAAAGAATCCGATAAAGCCTTTAACTTTCCGCATTTTCTATGGTATAATAGACCCTGTTATTAACAGCGGTATTCCCGCAAAAAATGTTAACAGGAGGTTAAGATTTTGGCAGATAAATTCAACAAAAATTCAAGTTCTGACGACATAAACGAATTCTTCGCTGAATTTGATAAAATCGAAGAAAGCGCACCAAAAAGCCCCGACCCGGCAGAAGGTCCGGACCCTGCAAAAGCCCAGGCTCCCGCCTCTCCCGCGCCAGCCCGCGCGTCCCGGTCCGGACAACAGAGTGCCAGCCCGCGGAAAAGCAGCTCCTCTGCTTCTTCTGCCTCAAGGAAACCGAAAAAACGCGGAAGAAAGAACAAAAAACCGGTCAGCCGGAAAAAGCGCGTCCTGCAGATCATCGGCCTCGCAATCCTTGCTCTGGTCCTGATCCTGATTATATATGTAGGCGTACTGATTCTTTCGGCCGATACCCGAAATATCGACGCTGACAATATTTACAGCCGTCTTTCTCAGCGTTCTACCCTTTATGACGACAGCGGCAAAAAAATTGAAAGCATTTTCTCAGAAGAAGGCAACCGGGCCAATGTAGCGTATGAGGATATTCCTGAGGACATGATCAACGCCATTGTCGCCATTGAAGATAAAACCTTCTGGGATCACCACGGATTTAACTTTGTCCGTATCATGGGCGCCATCAAAGACAGTGTCTTTGGCGGAGGACAGATCAGCGGCACCAGTACCCTGACTCAGCAGCTGGCCCGTAATATTTATCTGGCTGATACAAAGAGTCAGCGATCCCTTAACCGAAAGGTTCTGGAAGCCTATTATACGGTACTGATCGAAAAGAATCTTACAAAGGAACAGATCGTTGAGGCTTATCTCAATACGGTCTACCTTGGATTTAACTGCTACGGCGTAGAGGCCGCTTCTCAGGCTTACTTTGGAAAGAGCGTCAAGAAGCTGGATCTTTTAGAGTGTGTTTCTCTGGCTTCTCTGCCGCAGTCACCTGACGCTTTCGCTTTAGTAAAATCCTATCCTACCGGAACGGTGGATGTGGAGAAAACCAATATTCTGGCAAAATCGGACAGCATCGTCTACGCGTACAACGGCGAGCTTTCCAGCGACCGGCGTTCTCTGACTCTTGCCAATATGGTGGATCAGGGCTATATCAGCCAGTCTGACGCGGACGAGGCCAAGGAAAAGAGTCTGAAAAAGAAAATGAAGGTCACTGCTGATAAGGGCAGCGGATTCTCTTCTTACTTTACCGATTACGCCATCGAACAGATTACAGAAGACATTATGGAAGAATACGGCTGGTCGGAAGCTGACGCCAAGAAAAAGATCTATACCGGCGGTCTGAAAATCTATACAACGATGAGCAGAAGCGCTCAAAAGACCGCGGAGAAGGAATTCAGCAACGCCTCTAACTTCCCAAGTGTTGTAAACCTGCGAAAGGACAGTGAAGGCAACGTACTTAATAATAAGACAGGCAAAATCCTGCTCTACGACTACGATGATTATTTCAACAGTAAGGACCAGTTTGTCCTGTCCAAGAGCGAATTCAAGAAAAACAGCGACGGCAGTCTGACGATTTATGCCGGAAAGCGTCTGAACCTCTACGATACAACGGTAAACAACGCGTCGGACGTAAGCATAGAATTCAAAACTATGTATCAGCAGACGGATGGTAAATTCTACATCATCCGCGGCGGCGCGATTTCCATCCCGCAGGGATACAAAACAAAAGACGCAAAGGGGAACTGTATCGTTTCCGCCCAGTTCTTTGAGGATTATCCTGACTTCTTCAAGGAGAAAGGCAGCAAGCTGACCATCAGCTCTTCCAATTACAGTCTGCAGCAGAAAGTCATCCAGCCGCAGGGCGCTATGGTGATTATGGATTACAAAACCGGCGGAATTAAAGCCATGGTAGGCGGAAGAGGAACTTCCGGAAAAATGCTCCAGAACAGAGCGACTGACCCTCGTCAGCCAGGTTCCTCCATCAAGCCGCTAGCCGTATATTCCTCTGGTCTGCAAAGCTCCTATAACGCTGTGGAAAAGGGCGAAACCATGAATCTCTCCAAGTCAAACGGAGACAGCTGGGGCAGCTATATCACAGCCGGAAGCGTAATCAATGACGCACCGCTGGTAGTTAACGGACGCACCTGGCCGAAAAACTGGTACTCCGGTTACCGCGGCCACATGACACTGCGTACCGCGGTAGAACAGTCTGTAAACGTCTGCGCGGTCAAGGTCTACCAGCAGATGGGACCGGAATTCCCGGTTTCCCAGCTGAAAAAGATGGGAATCACCACCATTGTGGAAGATGGCGATGTGAATGACTTAAATCCTGCCGCGCTGGCGCTGGGAGGTATGACTAAGGGCATCCAGCCGCTGGAAATGGCCGCGGCTTACGGTATCTTCCCGAACGCGGGCACTTATACCGAGCCTGTGTCTTATACCAAGATTACCACCAGCAATGATGAAATCATCTTTGACAAAACGCCGAAGACTGAGGAGGTCCTGGATGAAGGAGTCGCTTATATTATGACCAGCATCCTGCGGAGCGTTGTTACCAACGGCCTAGGAAAAACAGCCTCCTTCAGCGGTCAGCCTGTAGCCGGAAAGACCGGTACAACGACGGATAATTATGACGCGTGGTTCGTAGGCTTTACACCGCAGTACACCGCGGCGCTGTGGCTGGGAAACGATGTAAACATCGAACTGAGCGAGGGCTCCGCTTCGGCGGCCCGTCTGTGGAGAAGCATCATGAGTCAGGTTTGCGCGGGACTTCCTTATGGAGAGTATCCTGAGCAGCCGGATAATGTACAGAAGATCAATGGTGAATACTATACAGAAGGAACCTATTCCAGGGTTTCCAGACCTACTTCTTCTGGAACGACCCAGTCCTCTTCCAGCACAAACGCGGAAACAACAAGGCCTCAGGTCCAGGCTCCGTCTACAAGGACCCCTGCGACAACCGCGCCAACCACAAAGGCTCCAACCACAAAGGCTCCGACGCAAACGCAGCCGTCCCATGACCATGATAATGACGATGACGACTGATTTTAAAGCCCATACAAAAAAACAGGCATAAAACAAAGCTGGCCCCTTCATCCGGATTGCGAGAGAATCCGGAGAAGGAGGCCAGCTTTTTCCTTTTATCTTTTATCGGATTGATTTAGGATTGAACACCAACGCTACAAGGTAGCCCCAGGCGATGGCAACCGTGATTCCACCGGCCGCGGCCTTGACACCGCCGGTAATGGCGGCAAGCAGGCTCTGCTGCGCGCCTTCCATGCACCCTTTCGCCAGCGCGTATCCAAAGCCGGGAAGCGGCACTGTGGCGCCGTTTTGAGCCAGCCCTGCGATAGGCTCATAAAGATTCAGCCCCTGCAGAATAGCGCCGGAAACCACTAACAAGACCAAAACCCGCGGCGCTGTCAGCTTGGTCACATCCATAAGGAGCTGACCAATAACGCAGATAGCGCCGCCTATTAAAAATGTATATACATACTCCATAGTTAAATACCTCCCTTGTCCGCTTCCAATGCGATGGCATGCGCGATTCCCGGGATCGATTCCCCCTGAAACGGGCTGATGGTAGAAAGCAGCGCTCCGGTAGACATGATCAATACCCGCTCCAGCTCTCCCCGCTTCATTCTTTTATAAACATAACTGGCAAACACACTTGCTGAACATCCACAGCCGCTTCCGCCGCCATGGACATCCTGTCCTTTTTCAAAGATCATCGCTCCACAGTCATCATACCGGTTTTCTACCTCCTTTTGCGGAAGCCCAGCGTCCACCAGAAGATCCTTCGCGATATCCTTTCCGATATACCCCAGATCCCCCGTCAGAATCAGATCGTAATCCGTAATGCTTTTTCCTGTATCCTCCAGATGATTCAGCAGAGTATCTACCGCTGCAGGCGCCATGGCCGCGCCCATATGATTGGCGTCCTTTACGCCCGCGTCAATGATTTTTCCAATGGTACCGCAGGTAACCCGCACAGAGGCGGCAACAGCAGCCTTTCCTTCCCCGTCCGTCATGAAAGCGGGAGACGTCTCCTGGCTGCCACAGGACAAGACCATGGCTCCCGCCGCCGTAGCGGTCCACTGAGCGGAAGGCGGCCTCTGATTCCCGTGCTCCAGAGGCATGCGGAACTGCCGCTCCGCGGTGCAGTAATGGCTGGAGGCTCCGATCATCACATTATCACTGTACTGCCCGTCTGTAAGGACCGCTCCCAGCATGAGAGACTCAGTCATTGTAGAACAGGCTCCATACATGCCGAGAAACGGGATATGCAGATCTCTCGCCATGAAAGAGGAAGACATCAGCTGATTCAGCAGGTCACCGCTGAGCATAGCTCCGATTTCCTCCTTTGTCTTCCCTGACTTTTGCAGCGCTTCTGTCATGGCGGTTTTCAGCATCTTGCTTTCTGATTTTTCCCAGGTCTTCTCCCCAAAGGTATCATCCTGCAGCTTTGTATCAAACCACTGTCCCAGAGGCCCGCTTCCCTCTTTTTTTCCAACCACCGAGGCCGCGCTGAGAATCACAGGCTTTCCCGGAAATAAAACCGTCTGTTTTCCACGTCTGTTTTTTATCATAGCTTCCCCCTTTAAAATTGTTCGATGATCCAGTAGATCACGCCGATCACCGCGGATACAGAAATGCCGCTGACCAGCACCGGTCCGGCCAGGCTGAAGAGCTTCGCTCCCACCCCCAGAACAATTCCTTCTTTTTTATATTCGATGGCGGGCGCCACCATGGAATTGGCAAATCCTGTGATAGGAACAATCACACCCGCTCCCGCGAATTTCCCAATGGTATCAAAAACACCGAGCCCTGTAAGCAGTTGGGCAAGCATAACAAGGATGATGGTCACATAGCTTCCCGCCGCCTTTTCATCCATTCCATATCCGGCCAGCGCCTTTTGCAGAAAGAGCGCGCCTACGCAGACGAGCCCACCGATGATAAAGGCTTTCAGGCAGTTTAAAAAATAATTGGGTTTTGGAGTAAACTGATTCGCGTACTGCTCATATGCCTTTGCCACCTGCTTCTTCTGCTTTTTTTCCTGTTTATCCTGTTCTGCCATAAGGTCCTCCTTTCAGATTTCGTTTTTATTATTCCCAATTCAAAAAAAATATGCCATAATAATATTGCAAAAACAAGAAAGGACGTTTTTATGAAAAATTCAAAGCTTATTCTCGCTTCCGGCTCTCCCCGCCGCATTGAAATGATGAAAAAGAAAGGCTATGAACCTCTGGTGCTTCCCGCGAAAGTCAGTGAAGCCCTGCCTTTTTCCATGGGAATGGAAACCGCTGTTATGTATCTGGCCTGTAAGAAGGCCCTATGGACAGAATCCAGCCTTTCTCCCTCTGAAAGAGATCAAGGTCCTGTCATTATTGCAGCGGATACTGTCGTATACAAAGATAAAATCATCGGAAAACCAACGGACCCTCAGGAAGCGCTCCAGATCCTGTTATCATTAAAAAACAGCTGGCATTATGTCGCTACGGGGGTTTGTCTGCTTCAGGCCGGAAGACCTGTAAGGAAGCTTTTCTGCGAAGTTACAAAGGTCTTCTTTAAAGATTTCTGCCGCGAGGAGCTGGACAGCTATATTCGTACCAGTGAGCCCTACGATAAAGCAGGGGGCTACGCGATTCAGGGAACCTTTGGCAAATACGTAGATCATATTGAAGGTGATTATGATAATGTAGTCGGCTTTCCCTGGAACCGGATTGAAAGGGAGCTTTCGCTGCTTTAGCCCAAAGGCGTTTCTTTCTAGCTCTTCGTTTTAAGATTTGTTTCCGCAATACAAAAAGACAGCCTTCCATCCCGCCCACTTTCGGCGCTTTCGGGACAGAGGACTGTCTCTTTTTATGTATATTCCGATTTTAAATCAATCCAGCTTGTAGCGCTTCTTTCCGAATATTTTTGGCAGGAAGGAAAGAAGGACAAACAGCATAACCAAAGAGAACGCCAGTGTAATCCCTGTGGTAAGGCCAAAGCTCATATGGTTCCATCCCAGTATTCCCGCAACTACATATCCCAGCAGGCAGCAGAAGGCTACCGCCACCGCGTAAGGCACCTGCGTTCCTACATGCTTTAAGTGATTGCACTGCGCTCCTGTAGACGCCAGGATTGTCGTATCAGAGATCGGCGATGTATGGTCTCCAAACACAGAACCTGCCAGAGTCGCTGATAAGGTAGTGATCAAAAGCTCCGGAGCCGCTTCACTGCAAATGGAGATAATGATTGGAATCAGGATTCCAAAAGTACCCCACGCGGTTCCGGTGGAAAAAGAAAGCAGACAGGCGATCACGAAGATCAGCGCCGGAAGAACCATAATCGGGAAGCCGGATGTTTCTACCAGACGCGCTACATACGGGCCTGTCCCCAGAAGATCCCTGCATACACCGCTGATGGTCCATGCCAGCGTCAGAATAATACAAGCGGGTACCATGGACTTGACTCCAGGTCCGACGCATTCAAAAAACTCTTTAAAGGACAGTACCTTTCTGCACATAAAGTAGATAAAAGAAAACAGCAGCGCTCCAAAGGCTCCCAGCGCAAGGGCAGCTCCCGCGTCCGTATTTCCGAAAGCGTCAAAGAGCGTGGATCCCTCTTCTGACCAGTAACCGCCTACATAGATCATGGCCAGAATACACAGCAGGATCAGCACACAGATGGGGATCACCAGATCACAGATTTTCCCTTTGCTGCCTGTGGTCTGTCTCACAAACTCTTCTTCCATATTTTCAATTTCTTCTCTGCCTTCATTGATCCCTCTTTCCGCAAGGGTCTCCGCCTTCAGCATAGGTCCAAAATCCGCGTTCTTTTTGATTGCTATGAAAAAAACCATAACAATCGTAAGAATAGCGTACAGATTCATGGGAATGGATTTCAGGAACGCGGTCATTCCGTTCATTCCCGCTGATTCCGGATAATAGGACATAACGGACGCGGCCCAGGACGAGATCGGCGCAATGATGCAGATCGGAGCGGCTGTAGCGTCGATCAGATAAGCCAGCTTTTCTCTGGACATATTAAAACGATCTGTTACCGGACGCATAACCGTACCTACCGTCAGACAGTTGAAATAGTCATCGATAAAAATCAGGATCCCCAGCCCCGCGGTAGCCACGGAAGCGCTTCGTTTGCTTTTCAGCCGTTTTACCGCCCATTCGCCGTACGCTTTGGAGCCTCCCGCCTTGTTTACCAGGGCCACCAGAATGCCGAGGAAACACAGGAAAAGAATCATGCTGGTATTTCCCGCCAGCTTGTCCGCCATTAACGTGGAAGTTGTGTCAAAAATCCCGACAACTCCATCTCCGTGAGCGAATGAATAAATCACAGTCCCGGAAAGAATCCCCAGTACAAGGGAAAAAACAACCTCTTTTGTAATCAGCGCAAGAACAATTGCCACAATTGGGGGCAGTATAGAAAGGATCCCTACACTGACAGCCTCCCATTCCATAAATAAAACCTCCTTCAAAATACAAATAAAATTCACGCGTGATTCTGATTATAACAAACCGCAGGGAAGGCTGTAAAGAAAGATTTTACAATTAGATTGCTCATTAGCTTGCTATCGCATGCCCCAAAGAAACAGCGCTTCCAAAAACAGAAAAAGCGTCCCGGATCCGGCCTGCCAGGCCATAATCCCGAACGCTTTTATCTTTGTTTCATATTTTGTTATCCCGCGGCAAAGCCGTCTGTCGATTTATTCGATTTCCATGGCTACCGCGCGTACCGGAGATCCGTCAGTACCGACAATCTTCATCGGAAACGCGGCAACCACTACATTTTCAAAATCGATCTGGTCAAAGTTTGCCCAGTTTTCACCGATCATGAGTCTCTTTTCGGAGAACAGATCATGTACCGGAAATTCCGTGCCGCCAGTCTGGTCCGCGTTGATGGTATCGATGCACAGGAACCGTACGCCTTTGTTTACCAGATATTCCGCTACTTCTCCGGAAACGTAAGGATGCCGGAAGAATTCTTCGGTTCCCCTCTTTTTATACCAGTTTGTATTAAATAAAACGATGGTGCCATCCTTGATCTTTTCATCATACGGCATTACGTCTTCCATGGTGATCTGCTCATTTTCGCCTTTATCCGTCACCCGGATGACAACAGCTTCTCCAAAGAAGAAATCCAACTCCATATGATCGATGGTTTCGCCTTCGTTGCTGAAGTGATACGGCGCGTCAACATGTGTTCCGGTCTGCGTGCCTACATATACGCCGGAAAGATTGTAGCCTTCCTTCTCAAGCGTGGTTGCTACTGTAACCTTTGGCTCCGGATCTCCCGGATAAATCGGGCTGTTTTCTGATACTTCCCAGGATAAATCTACAAATTTCTTTACTTTCATCGTGTACTCCTTCCTTTAAATCAAATCTTTGAACTCAGTCAAATCAACTTCTTTTCCCTGTCTTCTCTCTTCGATGGCTATACGAACCCGGTCATGCTTGGACTTGCTGAGAGGGTATTTTAATACGATCAGTACAGTAACAAGATAGATTCCTCCGCATAAGAACGCGTACATATACTTGAGACCGCTTAACGCGTCCTGGGTCTGAGACGCGGCTTCCGCGTTGTATCCGATCACGGTCAGCAGTGTGCCTAAAACAGCCGCTCCTAACGCGCCGCAGGCCTTCTGGATAAACGCGACAACGCCAAAGATAACGCCGTCTACTCTCTTGCCTGATGAAAGCTCAGTAACATCAACGCAGTCAGGGATCATAGCCCAAGGAACCTGATATACCGCCGCGTTACCCAGGGACATGAGAATTGCCAGAATGTAAATCGCAGTCGCGTTACCCGGCTGAATAATAAATCCGATCATAATGATCATAACAGCGGCTTCCAGACCGATGGCAATGATCCACGCGGCTTTCTTGGAAAGCTTCTGCATCAGGCGGTCTGTGATCCACGCGCAGAAAATGCTGGCCACGCCGAACACCATGGTTACACTCGCAATCTGCCCCTCTGTCAGCTGCGCGTAGTTGGTATAATAGTAAACCTGCAGGGCGTAGTTGATGGTATTGGCAAATACCGCGATACCGAAAATCAACATAACGATTCTTGTCGGCTTGCTTTTGAAAATGTCTTTAATATCAGCAAATGAGAATTTATTTCCTTCTTCTCTGTGTCTTTCATAACCCTTTGTTGTCTTCCACAGGATGAAGATGAAAATCAAAGCGATGATCATATAGCACGCCAGTGTGCAGCTCCAGCCTCTGTCCGCGTTTTCAAACAGTCCGCCAAAGTACGCGACTAACATAAGGGTCGGGCTGATGGCAACGGTAGCGGCAAGGCCAAAATAATTTTTAAAAGTGGCCAGAGAAGCTCTTTCATCGTAATCCAGCGTCATTTCTGAACCGAGGGCTGAGCTGGAAATATCCAGTACAGTCTGTGCGGTGTAGTAAAGCAGTATGATGACCACGAAATATACCTTTGAAACCGCCTCGCTGAATCCCCAGTTGGTAAACAGCAATATACTGATCAGAACAAATGGCAGCGCGACGCCGATAATGAGCGGGCGTCTTCTTCCGCTTTTCAGCTTCAGGTTGTCTGAAATACCTCCAACGATCGGGTCAGTAATAGCGTCCCACAAGGTTCCCAGCGAAATCATGGCGCCCGCAAAAGCCGCGGACAGACCTACTACATCGGTAAAGAAGTAGAGTCCATAGTAGCTGAAAGCGGTCCATGTGATGAAACTGCAGTATCCGGAAAAGCCATACCCCAATTTTACCTTAAAAGGCAGCTTTTCAGTTTGCCTGCTCGCAAGATTGTTTTCCATAGTTAAATCCATCCTTTCATAAGATTTCTTCAGAATCTGACAAAATTATTAAATGATACCTGATCCCATACCCCTGTTTTGTCTTTCTTCTACAGTTGCTCTATCCGCTGGAAAAACTCGCCTGTCTCTTCCGTCAGCGGCATGTCTAAAAGACAGCCTGACGGTATATCCATCTCTTTCATCTCCCGCAAAAGGATCTCCATCATAATGGCCCGCGGATCCGCCACGCTGCAGGACGGACTGGTATCGATCCCAACCACCGCTGCAATCTTTATATCGTGTTTCTTATATTCCCGCAGGTTTTGTAAAACCGGCAAAAGCAGGTTCTTACAATAATCCCGGTAAGAATCCGCCTTTGGATCTCCTGGAAGGATCGATTCCCGCTCCAGCGCCTGATAGCACAATTCCGGACATGGAAGCTGAATTACACTGATTCCTTTGTCCATCAACTGATTCATAAGCTTGCCGCGGATCGCGTCTGAAGCCTCTGGCGTTTCACAAAAGCTGTTTAATACACAATGAGAAAGTAAAACGATTTTTTTCACTTCCATCTCCTCCTGACATTCATTTTAAAAACTTTATTTCTGTTTTCTCGCTTCATACAGCAGGTACATGATGTCCTGTGTAATCGCGGCTCCCGCGATAGCGGTGATATTGCTTGGATCTTTATCCGGCAGCACCTCTACCATATCAGCCGCGACAAGGTTGATTCCCTTCAAGCCCTGCAGAACTTTTCTTACTGTATCGGAAGTCGGTCCGCCGATAACCGGAGTTCCTGTTCCCGGCGCCGCTGAAGGATCCAGCGCGTCAATATCGAATGTCAGATATACCGGCATATCGCCTACGATTTCTTTCAGTTTTTCCGCCAGCGCCTTTGGCCCCATGTCGATGGCGTCCATGGAATGGATCACATGATAGCCGCATTCTGTCATTTCTGTACGGATATATACCTGCGCGGAATGAGCCGGATCAACGCGGCCCTCTTCCTGGAGATCGTAAGCGAAATTCGCGTGAGACAGATTCCTGGTTCCATCTTCATTTTCTTCGCTGCGAGTGCTGTCCTGGTGGGAGTCAAAATGAATCATAGCCAGCTTTCCATATTTTTCACTGGCCGCGCGGACCGGTCCGTATGGAATCGTATGGTCGCCTCCGATGGTCATCAGGCTGCATCCCGCATCCAGAATCTTCTTTGCTGTGTTATACGTATCTTCTACCATGAACCGGGTTGCCTTTGCTCCTACCCAGTAGCCTACATCGCCATAATCTACAACGTTTGCTACATCAGATAATTTGTATTCCCACGGGTATTTAAAGCAGCATGCGATCAGACTCTGCTCTCTGACCGCTCTTGGGGCAAATCTTGCTCCTGGCCGGAATGTTACGCCGCTGTCAAAGGGAACTCCCATAACAACAATATCCGCTCCTTCGATATCCTGTGTAATGGGACAATGGTTCCAGCTGGGGATCCCCGCGTAGTGTAAGTGGTCCTGTACTTCGTATTTCATAATGAAAACTCCTCTCTTTTGTATTTCTTTAAGCTTTATAAACGCTTTTTTATCATACTAAATAAATACGCAATTACTATGCCATATTGAAAATCCCTAATTTTCAATAATCTTTCTATGCAAAAAGAAAATCGGCCTATTCGATATTGAATAGATCGATTTTCTTTTTGCGTA
This sequence comes from bacterium 210820-DFI.6.37, assembly GCA_020558355.1. Classification (GTDB taxonomy): domain Bacteria; phylum Bacillota; class Clostridia; order Peptostreptococcales; family Anaerovoracaceae; genus Hominibacterium. The sequence goes on from JAJCKG010000004.1 coordinate 77,385, forward strand.
ATATTCTTAATTTTACAGCCTTTGAGCTGTTTTATTCATATCTGAATAAATTATTTATTTTTGAATATCTAATGCCTTGCCAATACAGAAAAGTACCCTACTGGCTGGCTTTTACATATTTATTTATTTTTCTGTATGCTGTAGGCTGACTGATTCCCAGAATTTTAGCCACTTCTACACTGCTCGTATATTTTTCATATACTTCCCTGATGATCTGCCCCTCGTATTCTTCCATGGCCTTGTTTAAATCGTGGATCTCTTCTATATAGCTTTTTCTCTCTTCCTTTAATATTTCAGGCGGAAGCGCCTCTTTTCGGATAACCTGTTCCTCTGATATCAAAGCGGTCCTTTCTATAATGTTGGAAAGCTCTCTGACATTTCCCGGCCAGTTGTAATTTACCAGAGCTTCCAGCGCATGGGGATGAAAGGTTTTACGCTGTCCATACTTTTGATTGTTTTTATCTGTAAAAAATTCAACCAGCGGTATAATGTCCTCGGGACGCTCTTTCAGAGGGGGTATCCGAAGCTGAATCACATTCAATCTGTAATACAGATCCATTCGAAACATTCCTTTCTCCGCAAACTCTTCCAAATTGCGATTCGACGCGGTTATGAGCCGAAAGTCCACCTGAATCTCTTTTGTTCCGCCAACGCGCGTAATCACTTTATCCTGTATGGTTTTCAACAGCTTTGCCTGCAGACTGAGCGGCATTTCCGAAATTTCATCCAGCAGCAGGGTCCCTCCGTTGGCAAGTTCAATCAATCCGACTTTTCCTTCGCTTCTGGCGCCTGTAAAGGACCCTTTTTCATATCCAAAGAGCTCTGTCTCCAGCAAATGCTCCGGTATAGCCGCGCAGTTGATATCAATAAACGGTCCCGCTTTCCGTTTGCTCTGCTGGTGTACTATCTTTGCCAGCATGGTTTTTCCAACGCCGGAAGGCCCCAGAAACAAAATATTCGCGTCAAAATCCGCCACTCTGCGAATGGTTTCAAGGATAGCTTTTATTTGCGGGGACTGTCCGATAACGCCGGTTTCCAACGCGGCTTTCTGCCGCAGCTGATTAATTTCCTCCGTGTACTTTTCCATCTTATTTTCCAGCTGGGAATAATTCTTTTTTAACTCTATCACCTCTGTAATGTCCCGTGAAAAGCTGACAACCAGGCGCAGCTCGCCCTCCTGATCAAATACTGGCGTCGCTGTTACTACAATGCTTCTCTCCCGGTTGGTTTTCTGCTGCATTGTAATTTTCTCCCTTTGCTGAATCACCTTCGCGATGACGGATGGCCGGAAATAGCCTTCCCGCTCAAGATCATACACGGTCCTTCCTACCGCGAGTTCTTTTTTTATCCCATAATCCGATTCAAAGGTTGGGCTTACCCGCAGCACCTTTCCCTTGCCATCGGATATGAGGAGATCATCATGCATCGCGTCCAAAATCGCGTCGAAATTGGCAGACAGAAGATCTTTTACCTTTTTTTCATTATTCATTTTGCACCACCATGAATTTAAAATTATTGCTGTAACTTATTATGTACGTTATTACCCAAGTAACGATACCTATCAAATATTATAGCAATAATACGCGTCCTTTTGTTATCCTTTAGTATTTTTAAATCACGCAAAAATACCCAGAACCATGACATAATGTGGTTCTGGGCCAGTCTATTCTTTATGGTTGGAAGAAAATCTCTATAAAAACACCTGACCATCGGCAAATGTGGCGCAAAACGGTAAAGCCGGCAGGCTTTACATCAGGTATTGCTGCTTGGGTAAAAATTCCGCTTCCGGCCAGGTGTTCTTATCCTGACGCAGTTACGCTTTCACAAGATTTCTCCTTTAATTCTATTCTCTTATCTATTATTAAAGCAATAACCGTGCCAACTCAAACAACGTTGAATTTCCCCGTTTTTCATAAAATGAAGCCTGCGCTTTTATTCACATTTGAATACAGTATAAGTTATTCTTATGCTATTTTCAGTCTTTCTTATGGATCGGCAGATTATTCAATATCGACTAGAATAATTTAATTTTGAATAATTCATTTTATGTACCGGCTGATTTTTCGAAAAGCCGTTGACTGGCTGATTTTCAAGGCCTTTGCCACTCCGACTGTCGTCCTGTATTTTTCATAAGCGTTTTTTATAATTTTCCCCTCAAATTCCGCGACCGCTTGCTCCAACCCCTGTTCTTCCACCTCCAGATCGCTCTGGTTCCATGGAACATCCTTTATTTTCAGCATTTCCTCCGGTAAATGCCTTACGGTAATAAATTCTCCCTCGCTTGTCATTGTCGCGCGCTCAACTACATTAGCGAGCTCCCGGACATTTCCCGGCCAGGAATAAGACAGCATGACTTCCACCGCAAGGGGATGAATCTTTTTATTTAATCCATACTTTTTATTATTTTCATTTAAAAAATGCCGCGTCAGAGGGATGATATCATCGGTACGTTCCGAAAGGGGCGGAATATCGATCTTAATAACATTGAGCCGGTAAAAAAGATCCCTGCGAAATTTTCCTCTGTTTGATAAGTCCTCCAGGTCCTGATTGCTGGCAGCGATCAGTCTGAAATCCACTTTCAGCTCCTGTCTGCCTCCTACCCGGACCAGCGTTTTATCCTGAATGACTTTTAAAAGCTTTGCCTGCAGATTCAGCGGCATCTCTGAGATTTCATCCAGCAGCAGGGTTCCTCCGTCAGCCAGTTCAATCAGCCCTACCTTTCCTTCTGTATTGGCTCCGGTAAAGGACCCCTTCTCATAGCCGAACAGTTCTGATTCCAAAAGATTTTCCGGAATTGCCGCGCAGTTGATATCAATGAAGGGGCCGCCGCTCCGCTTGCTCTGCTGATGCACGGTCTTAGCCATCATGGTTTTTCCAACGCCGGAAGGTCCCAGGAACAAAATATTGGCGTCAAAATTGGCGACCCGATGAATGGTGTCCAAAATCTTCTTGATTTGAATCGATTGCCCGATGACGCCGTCCTCCAAAGCCGCTCTCTGGCGCAGCTTGTTGATTTCTTCCGTGTATTGCTCGATCTTGTTTTCCAGCTGGGAATAGCTCTTTCGCAGCTCCAGGATCTCTGTAATGTCCCTTGAAAAGCTGACCACCAGCTGCAGGTTTTCTTCCGAATCGAAGACTGGCGTTGCCGTTACCACAATGCTTCTATCCCGGTTGGTTTTCTGCTGCATTGTAATTTTCTCTCTTTTCTGGATGACCTTCGCAATGACGGACGGCCGAAAATAGCCCTCTCGTTCCAGATCATATACAGTTCGTCCCACCGCGAGTTCTTTCTTTATTCCATACTCGTTTTCAAAGGTCGGGCTTACCCGCAGCACAGTCCCCTGTCCATCCGATATGAGAAGATCATCATGCATCGCGTCCACAATCGCGTCAAAATTGGCGGTCAGAACTTCTTTTATGTTTTTCCCATTCTTCATTTCATCACCCTGGCTTCAAAATGTATTCATATCTGAATACATTTTACCACGTTACCGGCATGAAAGAAAGCGATAAAAAAGATACACCTTTATGATCAAAGTGTATCTTTCGTATCGCTTTCCTCGTTTAAATTGATTTTTATGGAAGTTCTGAGGCCCCTCTTTACAAAACGCCATCCGCTTTTTCCAGGGCTTCTTTGATAGTTTCTATGCTGGAGGTTTTTCCATACGCATCCACTTCCTTCTTATTGGCTTCTCCGTGTGTCAGACAGCCGGCGCCTCCGATACAGCCGCCGCCGCAGATCATGCCCTCAACAAAGTTGTTAGGCAGGACCCCCTTCTTCGCGCGGGTCAGGGCAGGCTTGCATTTATCAATGCCTTCACATACAAGCGGGTCAAACTTGAAGTCGCCCGCTTCTAATTCCTTTACCGCTTCCGCTACCGCGTCGGTCACGCCTCCGGTCCTGGCAAAAATTCTTCCAAAATAAGTCGCGTCGTCCAGGGCTGTTTCCGGCAGTTCTTCCACAATGATGTCCTTGCTGTCAATGACGGCCTGCAGCTCCTCAAAGGTCATTACATAATCGATATAGTCTTTCACATGATCCTGCTTGATCTCCATTTTCTTTGAGGTACACGGTCCGATGAAAACAATCTTCGCGTCCCTGTCATGCTCCTTGATGAATTTTCCCAGTGTTGCCATAGGCGAAAGGTTGTGAGAAATGTTATCCTTTAATTCCGGAAATTTTGTCTTTATGTATTTTACAAAGGCCGGGCAGCAGGATGAAGTCAAAAATCCCTTTTCTATCAGCTCCTGGGCCTCTGTATACGCAACCATATCCGCGCCTAAAGCCGCTTCTGCCACTTTGTAGAAGCCCAGCTCTTTTATAGCTGTCACTACCTGTCCCAATTCGGCGTAAGTAAACTGACTTGCGATGGCAGGGGCCACCATTGCGTAAACCTTATAATTCCTGTTATTGTCACTGGCCATGATGGTGTTGATCACGTCAACGATACTGGAAGTATCTACGGTCGCTCCAAATGGACACTGATAGACACAGGCTCCGCAGGCCACACATTTTTCGTTATCGATCTGAGCCTCACCGCCTTCAGCCATATGGATCGCGTCCAGCTTGCAGGCCCGTTCGCATGGACGCTTAAAGTCCGCGATCGCTCCATACGGGCATACCTTCGCGCATTTTCCGCACTCTACACATTTGCTCTTATCAATATGGGCCATCTGTTCATCATCAAAGGTAATAGCCCCCAGCTTGCAGGCGTCCCCGCAGCGGTGAGCGATACACCCCCGGCACAGATCGGTAACAGTATGTCCGGCCTCCGGACATTCATCGCACGCAATGTCAATGACCTGGATCACATTGGGGTTGTCCTTATTTCCTCCCAGCGCGATTCTGATACGCTCCGCTACAATCGCCCGATCTTTATAAATACAGCAGCTCATTGGAGGCTCGCCCTTTTTCACAATCTCATTCGCGATTTCATTAAAGACAGCAAAGGAGTCATTTCCCAGCCATGTCTGATAAGCCACCTCCATCAGCACTTTGTACTTCAGCTCCTGCACATTGGTATCAAAAATTCTCATATTGTTCACCTTTAATTTCATATCGTTTTTTCTTTAACAATCCTGATAGTATTGTATCATACGTCCCACATAAGTGCAATATTGTTTTGTTAATTTCCACAACTACAGCAAATTAATACAAATACAGCCTCGGGCTTTTCAAAAGCTCCGAGGCCGCGTTCCTTATTTGCTAGTTTTCTTGTCTACAATTTTTACTTTACATTTTGCTGTTTTCTTCGACCCGTCTTTTGCTTTGATGGTTATCGTAACAGTTTTTCCGATTCCCGCTTTTTTGGCTTTTATTACGCCTTTCGCGGATACGGTGGCGTACTTTTTATTGCTGGATTTATAAGTAACTTTTTTACTGGAAGCGTCGGACGGTAAAACCTTTACTTTCAATTTGAATGTATTTCCCGCTTTCAGGGTTACTTTTTTCTTGTTGAGTTTGATTTTAGAAACATATTTTCCAAAAGCTGCCGACGCCTTGTGGTTGGAAATCATACGGATCTTTTTGGTTTTTCCTTTCACCGTCTTTCCATCCACCTTCAAAGACTTGGCAAAATAACCGGATCTCGCTTTTACTTTTAATATAGCTGTATTGCCCGGCATATAACCCTGATTGGCTCCCTCGATCCTGCCGCCTTTCATCTTTGGAGCAGTGACCTTTACCAGTCCGCTGCTGAGTTTCGCCGTATAGCCAGATCCTTCCTCATCATATCCGTAAAGCGCGCTTCCTACCACCGTACCGGTAAAGGAGGATCTGCTGTTTAGTTCCGTTATATGATGATATTTTGTCGCCGTAAAACGATCCTTACTGATGTTATAAGTAAAGGTATCGCCCAGACCTTCCGCCGGCAGGCCCATGTAGGCAATGCCATCCGCGCAAAGTCCGATGCTGCCGCTGTAAACCTGATAGGTACTGCCGCTTCGAACTCTTTTGTCCCCTGCGTAATATGGAAGGATTTGTCCTGAAGACGTTTTCCACTTTCCTCCGTCTAAAATCAGATTCTTTGGACAGCTCTGCTTTTCCGGATCAATCCCCTTCTGACCCGCGCTGTAGCCCAGCGTATAAATCAGCTTGTTTCCTGACTGAATCGCCTTTCCCGCGGCGCGGCCTTCTGGAAGCGCAGGTCCATCAGACCACTTTTTAGAGGAAGGATCGTAAATCATTACCCTTTTACTTACTTCCTTTTTGCTGTAATCATATCCGCCTATGAGATAAAGCTTTCCGTTATATGCCGCCAGAGTCCAGTCGTCCGTTCGTTTCAGCGCGGAAGGCAGCGCTCCAAGGCTGGCGGTCTTTCCTGTATTCGGATCTAAGGATATCAGCTTGTACTGTGAAGAGTACGCTGTATCGGACGGGCCGCTTTCTTCTTCCTCTTCTGCAAAAAAGGACCAGTCATCATCCACATCTCCGCCTACGCTGGTATGTACTTCCGAATAAGCCGCAATATTATACAGCTTCCCATCCATATAAACCAGATCCTTTCCAAAGGTAAAGTCAAAGGTTGCCTCGCTGGAGCTGTTTTTCTTGAAAAGCTTTTCAGCCTGAACCTGAAGGATCGGCGCAAACTCCATATATTTGCTGTCCGCGGTATCTAACACCTGAATGGAATCCATTGAAGAATCCGCGCAGTACAGATTTCTTCCGTCCGTAGTCAGGGCATCCGCGGAATACGGGAATTCCAAATCCTCCAGTTCTGTATAAGCGGTCTTTCCCTTGACCAGATATACATTATTTTTTGTAGCGGTCAAACCCTCTTTTCCTTCAATTGTGATATCAGAAACCAGGTTATTAATCCATCCCTGATCTTTGATTATTACCTGCTTCTTTGATTTGCTGACCACCTCCGCTCCAACTCCGTCGATGGTTACCTTTAAGCCTTCCGCATCAAAACCAGAGCCTTTAATGACGATCTGTTTTTTTGAAGGGTCAACCGAAATGGTTCCGATCCGAGGGCCAACAGCAATATTTTTGCTCAGATCCAGAACGCCTCCTGCCGCGACCTTATCCGCAAGTCCATCTTCCTTCTGAACGCTGGACAGGACGTAATTGATCCGGTCCTGGCTATCCGCGTCCGGATATTCCGCCGCGGCCAGTCCGATGGCCCCCGTCACAGCTGGCGCCGCCATAGAGGTTCCATTATAGAAGTCATATTTTCCAAATTTTGTTGTATCCGGTTTTTCCACGCTCAGGCCCAGATCATCCAGATAAACCTCCATATCCCCTGCCGAGCCAGCCTGTACCAGAAGGATCAGTTCTCTTTCTTTTTCAGGCTTCTCTTCATATCCTCCGCACAGGAACCCATAATGATTCCAGTAATTCTGCTCTCCTGTAACGTACGTTCCATAGCACTCATAATCAAAGATGAAATCTTCCGGATCCCCAATATCGGTCCCTTTCGGAACGTCCGCCATAGCAAATATGGATTCATTTGTCTCTGGAGCGCGCACTTTCGCCATTACACTGAAATACGGCATATCCTCCCAGGATATGTCTTCACTGAGGGTATATGGAATACGCACGCTGGCATATTCGCTTTTTTTCATATTTTTAAAGCTCAATTTCAGCGCCTTGCCTGACGCGCCATCGCCAAAATACTGTTCTGAAGTAGTTTCCGCGGTATAAGCACAAGAGCCGCTGGCTTCAAAGGCGCTTTTCTCAGGAATCGCCCAGCCGCTATCCCCTTCGTAATCATTAAAGCCCTGAGAAACGGTGTTCTGAACATCCGCGTCATATAAAGACGGGTTATAGCAGTAATACGCGACGGTAGATAAAATATCCGCGCCCGGCGCCGCCAGATCCACGGAACGTTTTCCGTAATTTGAGAAGTCCGTCAGCTGGTTTTTTTCATTGGACGCCGCTACGCTCAGCTTATATGGGCTTTCTATGTTGGATGGGAACTCTCCGGTTTCATCATTGTTGCCGCTTTCATTTCCCGCGGCGCATACGGAGACAGCTCCCTTCTGTCCCACAAGATCCATCAGTTTTTCAAAGATCTGACTGCTTTCTCCTCCGCCCCAGGAATTATTGATAGCAACTACCTTAACACCCAGGTCCAACGCCTTGTTGATATAGTGATAAGCGCCTACCTCATCAGCGCCCCAGCCGGAGCCGCTTTCATCTAAAATTTTCAGCGCCATGATGTTCACTTCCTGGTTGACGCCTGTAACGCCTGTTTTATTATCTCCTTTGGCGCCGATGATTCCCGCGCAGTGAGATCCATGTCCATTGTCATCCATCGGGTCGTCATCGCCATTGATGAAATCGAATCCATGCTCTCCCTTCAGCTCCGGCTGATATGTATTTTCCCATATATTATCCTTCAGATCCTCATGGGTATAATCCACGCCGGTATCAACGATGGCAATCACGTTTTTCGAGCCTTTGATCCCTTTATCCCACTTAGCGGCGGCATGAATGGATTTTCCCGCCGTTCCGCCATTCTGTCCGGTATTTTCCATAGCCCATTGTTTTTTGAAATAGGTGTCGTTGGTTCCCAGGGCCTTTAATTGATAGTTGGGTTCCGCCAGCTCAACATTATCTTTTAACTTCAGCTTGCGGATCAATTCTTTTGTTGAAAGGGAATCCGACTTGATCAGAGCGACCCGGATATCGGAACTGGAGCCGGATGTCTTTCCCGCAGCCGTCTTTTTGTCCGCTTTCCCTGAAGCTTCCTGAACACCATCAAAATTCCAGATGTTGGACACCTGAAATCCGCTTCCCAGGCCTAAAGCCTTCTTTGCCTTTGCTCTGGTGGAAGCTGTTTCGGTCGCTTTAAAAAGAACCAGCGCCTCTCCCTCTTTGTATTTTTGGGTCTTCTTTTTTTCCAGCTTCAACGCGGTTGCCGAAGCATTTTTGCTGTCTTTCTTTTCAGCCGCGCTTGCCTTTGCCGGAGTCAGACCTCCCACTCCCATTGTTACAGCCAAAGCCGCGGACAAGGCAAAGCATAAAATTTTTTTCATACATTCCTCCTTTTAATACACGCAATAACGGGCAAAAAAACAGAGTACCGCAATGCAGCACCCCAAACTTTTCGGATCATCAAAAGATATATAGATTACCGAACACACTGCAATACACTGGTTTGTACAAAACATTTTCCCCCTGATTATTTTGTACAGACTTAGTATATCACATATCCTTACATTATTCTACATATTTTATTTAAAAAGGACATTGGCGATATGCCAATGTCCTTTTGGAAATTCTGTATTTAAGACTTATTTTGTTGCAGCGTCAAACAGCTCTTCAGCGTTGTCCCATTCAGCAATGATTTCCGGAATAACCTTGTACAGGTCGCCTACGATACCGAAGTCAGCAACTTCGAAGATCGGAGCGTCCGCATCCTTGTTGATCGCAACGATGATGTCGGAAGTCTGCATACCTGCCAGGTGCTGGATAGCGCCGGAGATACCGCAAGCAAAGTAGATTTTAGGCTTAACTGTAGTACCAGTCTGACCTACCTGGTGGGAGTGATCGATCCAGCCAGCGTCTACAGCCGCTCTGGAAGAACCAACAACTCCGCCAACCTTGTCAGCGAATTCCTTAATCAGTTCAAATCCGGAAGCATCGCCCAGACCTCTTCCGCCGGAGCAGATGATGTCAGCGTCAGTTAAGGATACCATTTCCTTAGCGGACTTAACGATTTCAACGATCTTTGTTCTGATATCGCTTTCAGCAACGTTTACATCAACCTTGATGATTTCACCAGTCGCGCCTGGTACTCTCTCCAGCTTGGACATTACGCCAGGTCTTACTGTGGACATCTGCGGTCTTGTTCTCGGGCAGATGATAGTAGCCATCAGGTTACCGCCGAATGCCGGACGAGTCATCTTCAGACCAGTGTCAGGGTCGTCTCTCTTTAAGGACGCAGTGTTCAGAGTTGTGTTCGCGTCCGCGTAGTCGATGTAGTTGGAAACTTTTACATCCAGGTGTGTACAGTCCGCAGTCAGACCAGTATCAGCTCTTGCCGCTACTCTTGGAGCCAGGTCTCTTCCGATGTGAGTCGCGCCGTACATTACGATTTCTGGCTTGTACTGTTCGATCGCGTCTGTAATCGCCTTTGTATATCCATCAGTTGTATAGTTTTCAAGAAGTGGATCTTCCAGAAGGTATACTCCGTCAGCACCATACTCGAAACATTCCTGTGCCAGATGCTCGATATTATTACCAACAAGCAGTGCATATACTTTTGTATCTTCACTGATATCTCTAGCAAGCTTGTGGCCTTCACCGATCAGTTCCAGAGCCACGTTCATCAGCTTTCCTTCGCGCTGTTCTGCGTATACCCAAATATGTTTGTAATCCGCAAAATTTACTGTTGCCATGTTTTTAACCTCCCTATATAACGTGCTTTTGCTTCAGTCTGATAAGCAGATCTTTAGCTAAATCTTTTTCTGTATCTCCCTCGAGCATCATGCCTTTTCCCTTTGGTTTCGGTGTAAAGGAACGGAATACGTTTGTCGGGGAAGCCTTCAGACCTACAGTAGTCAGGTCTACTTCGATATCCGCGGCGTTCCATACTTTGATGTCCTTATCCTGATTATAGATACCAGCGATAGACATATATCTAGGAGTGTTCAGTTCCTTGATTGCGGTCAGCATACAAGGAGTCTGAATGTCGATTACTTCATAACCATCTTCCAGAGCTCTCTGAACCCGGATGTCCTTCATATTGTCAGCAATCTCGAAGTTCTGAACATATGTAACCTGAGGCAGATCCATCTTTTCAGCAATCTGAGGTCCAACCTGAGCAGTATCACCGTCGATCGCCTGACGTCCAGCGATGATCAGATCAAAGTCGCCAACTTTCTTGATCGCGGCTGTAACCGCGTTGGAAGTAGCCCATGTGTCAGAACCACCAACAGCTCTGTCACTGATCAGGATACCGTCGTCCGCTCCCATAGCCAGACATTCGAAGAGCATAGCTTCTGCCTGAGGAGGTCCCATTGTAATTACAGTTACTGTAACATCATCATATTTATCTTTGATATCCAGAGCTAACTCTAACGCGTTTGCGTCATCTGGATTTAAGATGCTTGGTACACCGTCTCTGATCAGTGTTCCAGTTTCAGGGTTGATTCTAATTTCATTAGTATCAGGTACCTGTTTTGCGCACACGATAATTTTAAATGCCATTTCTAATTTCCTCCTTCTCTTCTATTTACCCAGAACAGACGCGGCGATTACGATCTTCTGAACTTCGGAAGTACCTTCATAAATCTCAGTGATCTTAGCGTCTCTCATCATTCTTTCTACTGGGTAATCCTTGGTATATCCATATCCGCCGTGCAGCTGTACGCACTTAGTAGTTACATACATAGCAGTTTCAGCAGCAAACAGTTTTGCCATCGCGGATTTCGGTCCATATGCCAGGTGCTTATCTTTCATGTCAGCAGCCTGATAGATCAGGAGTCTCGCAGCTTCGATTCTTGTTGCCATTTCAGCTACATCAAATCTCAGAGCTTCCATTTCTGATAATTTTTTACCAAACTGTTTTCTTGCTTTCATATATTCAACAGTTACATCCAGAGCACCCTGCGCAATACCCAGAGCCTGGGAAGCGATACCGATACGTCCGCCGTCCAGAGTGGACATCGCAACTTTGAAGCCTTTGCCTACTCCGCCCAGAAGTCTGTCTTTCGGAATTCTGCAGTTCTGGAAGATCAGCTCTGTTGTGGAAGACGCACAGATACCCATCTTGTCTTCTGTTTTACCGATGGAGAAGCCTTCATCTCCCTTTTCTACGATAAACGCGGAAATTCCTCTTGTTCCCTTGGACTTATCAGTCATAGCCATTACTACAAAAGTATCAGCATATCCGCCGTTTGTAATAAATACTTTAGAGCCGTTCAGAATCCAGTCGTCACCATCCTGGACCGCTCTTGTCTGCTGTCCCGCGGCGTCTGTACCAGCGCCAGGTTCAGTCAGACCAAACGCGCCTAATTTTCTGCCGGAAAGCAGGTCAGGAAGATATTTTTTCTTCTGTTCTTCATTACCCCAGTTGAAAATCGGCCAGCAGCACAGGGAAGTATGAGCAGAACAGATAACGCCTGTGGACGCGCATACTCTGGATAATTCTTCTACAGTGATCGCGTAAGCGATATGATCTCCGCCAGCTCCTTCATATTCTGTAGGGAACGGTACGCCTAACAGTCCGTATTTCGCCATTTTTTCTACAGTTTCAGTCGGGAATCTATGTTCCTTGTCGATATCAGCTGCCAAAGGCTCAACTTCTGTTTCAGCAAACTCTCTTACCATTTTTCTTACGAATTCTTGTTCCTTCGTGAGTTGAAAGTTCATGTAAATGCCTCCTTAAATTATTAATAACGGTAGGTTTTTTGTCTATTAAAATTGTCCGCGTTTTTTAATAGCCAACTTCGTTACAAAAGTAACGACCATACACTCTTATTGAACCATATTACTTGGATTATTGCAAGCAGTTTTTGCGCTTTCCCAAAAATATTTCCATAATCGCAAAATATTCATTTTTTTTCGACTTTTCTTTTCGTTTTTCAGGAGTTTTATGGTGAAATAAATCCCGTTTCATGTCATATATCAAAAGCTCTCTTTAAGCTGGCCGGTTCGGTAAGCTTCCACCAGCGCTTTTAACTCTTCTACTTCCTGCTCCAGCTCTTTTCCCTGGTCCGTATCCCGCACCATCATTCGTTTTGGAAGTGTCTCTACAGTTGTAATCTTCGGAGTATGGAAAACCTGTGTCCCATCCTCCTGCAGCGGCTCATAAGGCTTATGCTCGGAAAGAGCCATAAATCTGGAATTGAAGATGAAGGTATAGCCGGCGATACCGGTCTGCTTCTGGTACGCCTTTGAGATTCCTCCATCGATCACGATCAATTTTCCTCCGCCCTTTACCGGACTTTCCCCGTCCTTAATCTTGACCGGGACATGTCCGTTGAGAATATGGGCCGTTTTTGGCTCCAGCCCGAATTCTCTCAGTATTTTTTCGCAGATCGCTTTATCATTAATCAGCTTGTAATACGCGCTGGCATGCTCTTTATGGGTCTTTTTATCCGCGATAAAACACCTCTCAAAGGTTGTCATCTGATCCTTACCAAAAAGAGGGGAATTATTACTGAGCCACAGATACCACATAATATCTCCGGACCGGCCGATTTCCTCCGATTCATCCGGTATAAAGTAGGCCATTCTTACCTGCTCATCCAGGTAATCCATATAATCCTTTCCTTTTTTGGTGACTCCATTTACCGTGCATTCCTTAAACTCGCCGTCTTCTGTCATAGGGATACATCCGTGGAACAGCAGATTCCCATTAACACATTTATACAGACTGCCGTGACTGTAGAGAAAGCGGATGTGTTTCTGGAGCTTTTCACTCTGCAGGAAGGAGGCCTCCAGCGATTGAAGGGTCTCTTTTTCTTCTTTTGTCAGCTCATATGGATGCCGCGGATCAATGGTCGGGAAATTTTTATCCCGCAGCTCGTAGGTGATCCCTTTGATTTCAATCGTTCCCTTTTCATAATCCACCTTGTCCAGCAGCATTCGGTGCTCCAGCTTGTATTCCGGATGAGCCATGATCCTCTGGCCCTCCACTTTGAACTGGCAAATAGCGATGGCTTTGTTCATTTTAGCCGCCAGCTCCGGATCTACCGGGTCGTATTTGTTTTCATCCAGAATCTTCGGCCGGAAGAACTCACACGGGTCATCCGCGTAAACCGTAGACGCCAGTACCGCCAGCGGTCTCAGATTGATTCCATAGCCGATCTCCATCATATCAAAATTATTGTAGCTGATATTCATCCGCAATACATTTGTGATGCAGGCCCAATTGCCTGTAGCCGCTCCCATCCATACGATGTCGTGATTCCCCCACTGAAAATCCACATCATGGTAGTCTACGAGAAAATCCATAATGGTATCTGGGTGAGCTCCTCTGTCCCAGATATCGCCGATGATATGAAGCCGGTCTACCGCCAGGTCGCTGATCAGGTTTGCCAGCTTTATAATAAATTCTTCAGCAATTCCGCACGCTACAATGGAATTGATAATCTCGCTGTAGTAATGAGACTTATTCGCTTCATCATCCGCGTGAAGCAGTTCATCCATACTGTAAACAAAATATTTGGGAAGCCTTTTGCGGACTTTGGAGCGCGTATATTTCGTAGAAACAGATTTACAGATCTCCACCAGCTGATAGATGGCCTGTTTGCACCACTGGTCAAAATCCGCCTCTGACACCTTTCTCCGCTTCAGTTCCGCCTCCGCGTTGTAGACAAGAGCCGCCAGCGCGTCCCGTTCATCGTGGGAAAGATCCGGCCCGAAAATTTCCTCTACTTTTGTATGGATCACACCGGAAGCGCTCTTCAGCATGTGAATAAAAGCTTCATGCTCTCCGTGCAGATCGCTGAGGAAGTATTCTGTACCTTTGGGCAGCGCAAGAATGGCGCTCAAATTAATGATTTCGGCAGACGCCGCGTGGATGTTGGGGTAATCCTTTGACAGATGCCGCAGAAATTGTTCATTTATCATATTTGATTCCCTTCTGTTCTTCTCATATATAATCAAAACTCTCGGATCCGGCTCTCATAATTTGAATGAAAGCCCAAATCTATTGTACCCTACCGGGTTTTGTCCTGTCAATTTGTGTTTTGACAAAGCCTGCGCAAATAAATGAAAAAGCGCGCGCAAACCGGCATATAAATCCTTTGCGCGCGCATTTTATCGTTTCTATTTTACACAGTTACACACAAGTTATACGCTTCGCTCCCTATCCATTATGGCGAAGCCGCTGTATTACGCTTTCCGATACGGTCTTCCTGTAAGTCACCACCGGCAGCAGGACGCAAAACGCGAACATCAGACCCAGAGCGGCGCGCATAACGCTTCCCGGATACAGAAATAAAAAGTAAGCCTTTTCCTGTTTCATATAGGAACCCAGCATTACCAGAATCCCGCTTCCAACAGTAAGCACCAGCAAGGACACGATTCCCGCGTAATAAAAGCCTTCCGTCAGCAGCATATTCCGAAGCTGCCTCCTGGTCATTCCAATGGCCTCCATAACGGCAAATTCCTTTTTCCTCGCGGCCAGGCTCGCGGCAATTACATTAAAGTAATTCATAACTCCCATTAAAAGCAGCAGGCCGACAATGCTGTACATGACGATCCGCATAGAAAGAATATAGCTTTGCGCGTCCGCAAGGTCATCGGATTTTATTCCCAGATAAAATACATATTCCGGATTCAGAACTTCATCTTCATCGAAGGTCTCCTTCAGCTCCCGCGTTCTGACCTGAATCAACCCTCGGATCCGCTCCTTCAGTTCCGTCTCACAATTCGGATCCACATCCGTCTCGATATAATTGACCTTTTTCTCTAACCCCAGGTTTTCAAAGGCCTTTTCACTGACGATCAGCCCCGGCTCAGCCTTCGACCTCATGGGAAGATGGATAACATCCGGCAGATTTTTCGCGTAGCTGTCCAAATATCCTGCCAGCTTCAACTGACCCAGCTCTTTGCCGGAAAGATCTTTTGCCACTATATCGCTGCCCTTCACCTGCTCCGCCGCTTCCCGCGTTTGCTTTGAAAGCTCGTGAAAATGCAGATTGAGCGCTCCGGTACCGTTCCGTATACAATCAAAATCTATATCGAGACCGTTTTCTTCGGCATAGCGTTCCAGTTGATCGATCCCCTCTTCATCGATAGTCGCGATGGCTCCCATAAACTGTTCTTTTTTGTACTGAATTTTCTCTTTTTCCTCTTCATTCCTGGCAAGTCCGTCCCACAGCCTGTTTGCCTTCAAAAGAGGCTCCCAGGCCGGATCATTATAGTCAAAGGACACATAGGAAGCATAGGTTTCCCTGTAAGCCTGGATTCCATCCAGTTTTTTTATCGCTTCCGCCAGACCGTCCGGGTCAGCGGCCTGGCGAAATGACCGCAGCTGGTCCGATGATAGGGTTCCCCCAATACTTACTCTTTCATCATAGGAAATGACAAAATCATGCCCCGCTTCGATCTCATTGGTCGTATCCAGTCCCCGGACAATAACGGTTACCCCAAGGGCCAGGGTGATTCCCAAAAATAAGGAGCCCAGGGTGAGAAAGGCTTTCCTTCGGTTGGCAAAGACGTTTCTCCACGCAAACCGCCAGATTCTGCTTCCATTTTCGCCGCTCCGCTTTTTACGCTTTGCGTTCCCCGCCGCGTCCGTATAGCGGAACGCTTCTACAGCGGATACGCGGCTGACCCTTCTCAGCGCTTCCAAGGTACTTGCAATTGTAACCAGAAGCGAGAACAGGAC
Source organism: bacterium 210820-DFI.6.37 (assembly GCA_020558355.1). Taxonomy (GTDB): domain Bacteria; phylum Bacillota; class Clostridia; order Peptostreptococcales; family Anaerovoracaceae; genus Hominibacterium. Next base: position 93,677 of record JAJCKG010000004.1, read on the forward strand.
CGCGAGGATCAGAAACGCCGGATGAAAGCTCATCATCGCGGAAGCTTCCCCATAATTTCCAAGATACATGTTTTCTAGTAGCTTTGGAAGCAGCAGCAAGACAGTCCCCGTCCCCAAGACCGCTCCGGACAAGCTCCCCACCAGTGCGATTTTTCCGGTTTGCTTCAGTATGATCTTCCGGATCTGACGCCTGGTCGTTCCCAACGTTTTTAACAGCCCATAATAACGGATATCTCTGTTCAGAGAAACGCTCATCACATTGCTGATCAGAAGCCAGGCGCACAGCAGGATCAAAGCGAGACAGACAGCTCCCACCTGGTAGCTTCCCGCAATATTGTACATAACATAATAATTAACCCCTTCGCCGCCCAGGTACTGCTGCGCCTCATCGAGGGTCTTTACATCTTCGTACAGTTTTTCTTCCACATACTCTCCAGACATGGGATCCGACTGTTTTATCAGCAAAAGAGAGCATAGGTCTCTGTCCAGAGAGGGAAAGGATTCCAACACATCTACTGAAAAAAAGGCGGATTGCGGACCCTCCGATTTGTACCCGGTGTATACGCCGCTGAGCGTAAGCTTCCTGTTCTGGCTGCCGCCGCTTTCTACTTCCAGTGAAACCGGCACCTTCTGCCCGATCCGGGGATTATCGATTCCCAGAATCCGCAGCGTCTCCCTGGACAGCATCACCTCGTCTTCTCCCTTTGGGAAATTCCCCTCAATATCCGTAAAGGCAGGCGCGTACATTTCTTTATAGGCAGCTTCGTCCATAGCGCTGCAGGAAGCGATGGTATATCCATCCTGTAAAAGGACGCCGAAATTCCATTCCAGCTCTGCCTCTTTTATATAGGAAAGGCCGCTAATTTCTTTTATCTGCTCACTGGATGGGTTTTCAATATAAGTACTGATTACGGATCCGCTGCTCCTTGCCGACATGAGATATTCTGCGTCGTATCTGCCCGCAATCATGCTGAAGGCGGAAAAAATCAGCATCACTACCAGACAGATCGCCCCAATCATAAGCCAGTTTCGGCTCTTACTGCCGCGATAGCTGACTTTTGCCAGTTTTTTCAGAATCGCTCTGTTATTATTCCTCAATTTCATTGGGTCTCACCTAACAGAGCCTTCCATCTTCAATGCGGATAATCCGATCCGCAATCTGCGCTACTTCTTCATCATGGGTGACAATGGCCACGGTTTGATTAAAGGTACGGGCTGTCATTTTAAGCAGGCTGATAACTTCCAGCCCCGTTTTGGAATCGAGGTTTCCTGTGGGCTCGTCCGCCAAAATAACCGCGGGCTTTGCGGACATGGCCCTTGCGATGCCGACTCTCTGCTGCTCTCCACCTGAAAGGGTGTCCGGCATGTTCCAGATCCGATCCTCGATCTTCAGCCTTCGGATGATCTCCGTAAGATAGGGCTTATCGATCTCCGCTCCATCCAGGTGAAGGGGAAGCAGAATATTTTCATAAGCGTTGATCAGAGGAAGAAGGTTATAATTCTGAAAGACAAACCCGATATTCCGCCTTCTGAATATGGTGAGCGCTTCCTCCTTCATATCCCGCAGCCGGTTTCCCCGCACGATCACTTCCCCTTCCGTAGGGTAATCCAGTCCTCCAAGCATATTCAAAAGCGTGCTTTTCCCGCTTCCTGACGTGCCTACAATCGCGACGATCTCTCCCTCCTCGATGGAAAGATCAACGCCGTCCAGCGCCCGCACCTGCCTGTGGCCGCTTCCGTAATATTTTTTCAGATTTTCCGCTTTTAAAAGTTCCATTTGCCGCCTCCTTTTTCGGTTCTGCTTTCATTATAGAAGGCATTTATTACATACTGATAACAAAACAGGTTTTTTCTTAAATCCCCGCGCTCCGCCTTTTATGGCTCCCGGTTGAGGAAGATAAAAAAAGAAGTCCCCTGCTCTTCTCTTCTGACTTTTATAAAACCATTATGGGCGTTGACAATCTCTTTTGTAATGTAAAGCCCAAGTCCAAAGCCTTCCTGTCCGGACAGGTTCTTTCCCCGGTAAAACCGCCTGAAAATATCGTGTTCCTCCTGCTTTTCAATGCCGATGCCCCAGTCCCTGATATGAATCTTCAGGAACATTTCATTTTGAGACGCCCGCGCCTGTATCCGCGCCCCGGCTTTGGAATACTTTACACTGTTGTCCAGCAGGTTATATATGGCCTCGCCGAGCCAGTTTTGATCGTGCGGGACACAGATGGGCGCCTGCTTTTCTATGATAATAGCGATGGATTTCTCCCTTGCCTTTTTCTCTGCCCTCGCGGCCGCGCTTTCGATGGTTTCATAAATATCCCGCCGTTTTTTTCTGAGCTGTATCACCTTTGTTTCCAGTCTGGACATCTTGATAAAGCTTTCGATTAAAAAGCTGAGCTGCTTTTCAGCCGCCTCCGCGGCCGCAATATAATGGGCTCTTTCTTCCGGCTCCAGGGAGCCCTCCTTCAGCAGCTCCAGATAAGCCTCCATATTGGCAAGCGGCATCCTCAGCTGGTGCGCGATCTCCAAAATTAATCCTCTTATCGCGTCCCGGTCCTTGTCCGCTTTTTCATTGACCGCATCCATCTGTCCTTTCAGACGAACAATCTGATGCTGTATTTTGGATAGAAGGAGATCCTCTGTTTCGGAAGTAACGCCCGGGTTTCTTCCGGAAATCACTCTGCTGAGCATTACGCTTACAGCTTCCAGCTCTCTTTCAAAGGTTCGTCTCAGTCTCCAAAGAAAAAAGCAAAAACAGGCGGCGGCAAGCAAAAGTCCTACGAAAAACCAGATCCATCGTTCCATTGTCTACTCTCCAAATTTGTATCCCATACCGAATATGTTATTGATAAACATCGGATTCGAAACATCCGGCTCGATTTTCTTCCGCAGCCGGTTTATCGTAACATTTACGGTATTTTCCTCTACGAACATTCCCTTTGAGTCCCATACCTCCCGGAGAAGCGTCTCCTTTGATAAGATTTGCCCCTTATTTTTCGCCAGAAACTCCAGCAGCTCAAATTCTCTGGCACTGAGCCGTATCTCCCGCCGCTTGTAGCTGACGGTTCTTTTTTCACAGTCGATCAGCAGATCTTTGTAGAGAATGGCGCTTTTCCCGCTGCTGTGCCGCTTTAATACAGCCTCCACCTTTTTCTTCAACACACGGATCGGAAAGGGCTTGACCACATAATCATCACAGCCATTGTCATAAGCCCGTATCATGTCGGCCTCTTCATCCCGGGCGGTAAGAAAGATAACCGGAATATCGCTGATCCCTTTTATGTACCTGCACACATCGATCCCCGTTCCATCCGGAAGCCCCAGGTCCAGAATCACCAAATCCGGATAGCTGGCCGCGATGGATTTTCCGTCATCCGCGGAGAATCCGCTTTCCACTGTGTATCCTTCTTTTTTCAGAGAAATACAGAGCGCTTCATTATACAATTTATCATCTTCAATTACGGCGATTTTCGTCATAGTCTCTCTCCTTATGTTTTCTCCCTTTATATTACACACAAAAACTTACAGATTTATTACAGATTCCGCGGCTATCCGCCTTGAAACATTCAGCTTTTCTTTATACTTATATTTTTTACACATAAAATACCTCCAGCGTAGATTCTGTTTTTTTGCCTTATCTACTTTGGAGGTTTATCACTTCTGATGAACCGGCGAGAAAGCTTCCCAGTCAGGCCTTTTCCGATGCGGAGAAAAAGAGGAGTGAGAAGCTATTAGCACAGTATTATTTCCGCTCCGAATGAGCTACTGTCCTCTTTTTCCTGCCAAAAAGACACGGATATAAATAAAAGGGAATACCAAATTAACGGCATTCCCTATTTTTTACAATTTTTATGTTACTTATCCGCTACATATTCTATTCACACGATTATTGTAACAGGCTTACCGAGATGGTATATCTGCTATGTAACGAATGAATTTCATAGTAAAATCGGCGGCTGTAATAGCTGCCGATAAAAAACAAAAAACTTACATACTTTACTTGACAAACCCCAGTGGGCTACTTTTACGCCCATTTTTACAAAAATTCTCTTTATAGCCGGCCCTGTAGCGAATGTATGCGGCTATTACTTCCCTACAAGAACTGCTCATCACAGATTTTTCAATCTGCGTGAGCAGCTTTTTTTACGACTTCTCATCCACCTTAAATCTTAACTAGCCGTAGCAATATAATGGTGTAAATTTTCTGGACACTACCACAGGACCGTAAATAATCAATGCGGGATATGAGCGATACAATTATCTATACTAATTTTCCTATAATACTCAGTATTCCGCACTTACCACATTAATTTTTTTAAAGGAAGCCTCCGTTTCAAATTTAAATTTATGTTTGACTCCTGGCTTCCAATTTTCCGTATATGGCGTTTGCGTTTCTACAACGACACCATCTTTGTCTTCCAAATTGACATTTAATAAGAAATAGTCAAAATTTTCTCCTGTTGTGTTTTCAATTACTGCCTCATATGTTTTATACCCGTACTGACTGTCAACTTTTTTAAATTTTGCATTATCAATTATGTTTTGGATTTTAGTCGCTAAATCAGCAACACCTTTTAGCTCTTCCATATTCTTTTTATGCTCATCACTTATCGGAAGTTCATATGTTTCATCAATTTCAACAATTAGTTTTGCTCTTTCGCGATAGATTGGATCATATTCTTCCCAAAACCTAATAATATTCGAATCATAATATTTCATTAATTCTTTACTTTTTTCTATATAGCCAATATAAGTTTTTGCTTTTTCTCCAAAGTCCTTATCTTCAAATTCAGCGTCTTTATATTGAGAAATTTTATTTAGTTCCGCGTCAATATACGCCTCAAAATGCTCTCTGTTGTCAGTTGCTTTAGATTCTTCATCCGCGGCACTCAAATCCCATCTCGCTTCTAGTCCTGCTGCCATATCCGTTAAAAATTTATCATCAGTACTACTACCTCTGCCACACGCAACCAGTGAAATTATGCATGTTGTTACTAAAATAATTGCAATAATTTTTTTCATATTCTTTTCCTTTTTATTGTCTACATAAAAACTTTTAACTTATACATATCTATTCTTCTGTTTAGGCAATCCACTTAACTCAATACTAGTTTCAGTGGGCTCAACTAAAACTTTATCACTCTCTAGGCTATTTTATTTTTACATTTTTTACTGTACTGTAAGCGCCGTATAATTTTTTTCCATTCGCTGTTTTATACGCTCTCATTTTTACATAATATTTTTTACCTTTGGATAAATTCTTTATAGTTTTTGATGTTGTCTTGTAGTTTTTTATAATTGTCGTTTTTTTACCGGATGTAAATTTTTTATTTTTTGCGTAAACAATTTGATATCCTGTGGCTTTATTATCTTTTTTCCAGCTTAATTTCATTTGCCCTTTTTTGGATGACGTTACTTTATTAATTGTTGATTTTTTAGGATTAACTGTAACAGTTATTTTTTTTGTTTTTGACGCAAGATAACAATCATTCTCTTTTGCGTTAATTGTTATAGTCGCAATTCCAGTGCCTTTAATTTGCGCCATCCCGTTAGAACTCATTTTTATTATGTTTTGATTACTTGAACTGTATACTAATTGTCCTGTACCTGAAGATTTTGCTCCTATCTTAAAGCTTTTCCCTCCATAAGTAGTTGTTTTATTTGACGCGGCAACTGTCTGCCTTGCTTTTACATAAAACGGCCACATAATATTGTCACCTGCACTTGAGTAGGACGCATAGCAATGTATCCAATATTTACCTAGTGGTTTGTTATAAGTGTCCCAGGTTACTGTTAACCGTGTTTCTCCAATTTTACTTGGGAAATAGCCATCACAAGACCCCATTAAATTACCAGAATCATCGTATAGATCTACATAGTATTTCTGATTTGTATTCCCAAATGAAAACAAGGTAAAATGTAAATTAATTACTTGTCCCGATAGAAATACCGCCTCTACGGTTTCGTATTCTGGTAATATTTTATCATCGTATTTACTACTTGGTGTCTTATTATTGTTATATCTATTTTTTAATTCAGTTTCCGCTTGTTCTTTTTGTAATTTTATCGTTTCCTTATACTGATTTAGCTTTTTTATGTTGTCAATGTTTTTGCTATCATTTTGAGTTTCCTCTGTTATAAGTTCGTTTTTCAAATTATTATTTTGTGCTGTTTGAGCAAATGTCGGCGTAGTACTCATAAGCATTAAGAGTACTATCAAAATCGCTATTGTTCTTCTTTTCATTATTTAATCTTCCTCCATATCGTTTCTATTCTAATTTTGTTCCTACCACATGCAATCGTTGTTTCATACGTCTTATTGTAATATTTTTTGTTTTCACCTCACTATTTAATCGATTGGAACATTAATAATAAGCAATCCCATTATACCAGTTTGTAATACTTTTGTAAACATTTGTAGTATTTATTGAGCGACCTGTATACGATAAACTATATCTATGAGGTGATTAGTAATGGAAAAATTAGTGATAACACCAAAACGTTTCACAGGAAAATCTTCCGTGATTTCGGCTCGTGTGCCAGATGAGATGATACAAGAACTGGATAAATTATCCGCAAAAACCGGAAAATCAAGAAATGAGCTATTAATTATGATGATTGAGTTTGCGTTTGATAATATTGAGATTGCGGATCCAAAACCAACACCATCTGTTTAATCACTCATGATAGCTTCTCGCAATTGATTTCTTAAGTATTTCTGAACGACTTTTTTATTTTTCTGTGTGTGTAATCTGGAGATAGATTTATTTCAATCATCTCTACCGTAGCAATCGTTTTTCATTTTTTCAATCAAAAATTTTCTTTCTAAGGCTTTTCACGCTCAAATTTGCAGAATATGAGGGCGTTTTATCTCGCTTATCTAATTTGGCAGACACTTTCTGGCAGATTGAGCCGTTCGCATTACTTTAAGCTTTTATCTATTTCAGATCCCGACAAGTGGCGCTTTTATGAAAAAGAAGCAATTAAAAAACCCGGAAGATTAACTTCCGGGGATTATTAAATCATCCTAATTATTTATATATTCCTTAGCCAATGTCATCAAAATATTTTTCGATACTTTCTCTCAATTTTTTCGCAAATTCTTCTCCCGCGTCGTCTGGCGCACTTTCGAAAATGCAATTAGCAAACGTCTCTTGTAGTGATTCATAACTATAACAGATCTTCCATGCAAGGACCTCCATCCGCCTATGATTTTTCCCATTGGCTTCATCAATTAATTCTAATATCTTTTTTGTTATAGATTCTACTGAGGGAAGGTTTTCTCCTTTCTCCATCAACAGCACCCTTTTAAATTTTTCATGAGAACATGACATGATTTTTTTATCATAGCACGCAAGAATGGCGTTATATTGTATATCAGTTAACGGTCGGTTCCAAGACTTTATCATTAATCCATACGCGCAAAACAATAGCTCTTCCCAATTGCGAATCTTTGTTTTATCATTAGGATTCACCTCCAAAACTAGATTTGCGTACTTTCGATACAGCTCCCTTTGTTCGTCCCAAATTTCTTCAATATCAGAGCTGTCAATTTTATAATCCAACGCGTCTACGTCGTTGTCATCTTCTATCCATTCCCAGCCTTCGTTTTCTAAAGAGTCATCGTCTTCTTCCTCCCAGTCCTCTTTAAAGTCGTCATCTTCATCCTCCCAATCCTCTTTCTCTGAATAATCTTCAAACTCTTCTTCCTCAGACTGATCCCCAAAATATGTTTCAAAAATTAATTCGTCTTGCGCGTCGAATCTTCCATTTTCATTATAGTCTCCAAATGGGTTCATACTCCCATCATATTTTTTAAACATACGATTCCTTTCTTTGGCCTTTCTGAGCCATCAGATTCCGTTGTAATCGATTTTAATTGGCCCGTGGATAAGTTGCTTATATCAAATTTTAAATCGCTTAAAAACGCAATTAAAAAGAAAAAACCAGGAAAGCTCCCCTTCCCGGTCTTCCTAAACATTTTTCGTATCTAGGGGAGATACGATTATGTTAATCATGTTTCCTTATTTATTATATTATAGGAAACATCCATCGTCAAATTATGTATAAAAATAAGTCATTTACATTTATTGGCAGGTGATGTAAATGACTTTTTATTATATGGTAAAAATCCCCTTTATTTTTTTGGCTTTAACTATTTATCTCTTTTCCCCGTACGCCATTTCCATGAATTTCGTACGCCATTTTTACGCCATTTTTGTGGCGTATTACGGTAATTTACGGTAATTTATGATATTTTTACAAATCGCTGTAACCATTGCAAAACCGCCTGTTTTACCGGATTTCTTGAATGTTAAACGGTGTGTTCTGATAGACGTAATAATTGAGCCAGTTGGAAAACAGCAGATTCGCGTGCGCTCTCCACCGGAATAGGATTTCCTTTTCCGGATCATCATCACGGAAATAGTTGGCTGGTACTTTAATATCCAGACCTTTTTTCACATCCCGAAAATATTCTCCCGCAAGCGTATCCTTATCGTATTCCTGATGCCCCAGAATGAAGATCTGTCTTCCGTTTTCTGTGGAAATGATATGCGGTCCCACTTCTTTTGATTCTGCCAGAATACGAAGCTCCGGATGCTCCAGAACCTCCTCTTTATGTATTTCCGTGTGTCTGGAATGCGGTGCGTAAAAGATCGAGTCAAATCCGCGCATTAAAGGATTGTGCGCTCTTGTTACCTTATGCTCAAAAACGCCGAAGACCTTTTGATCCAGCAAATACTTCCTGACGCCGTAATAATAATACAGCGCGGCCTGCGCTCCCCAGCAGATGAACATATTACTGTAAACATGCGTTTTACAAAACTCGAAAATTTCGCACAGCTCTTTCCAGTAATCCACCTCTTCAAAAGGCATCTGTTCCACCGGGGCCCCGGTCAGGATCATCCCGTCAAAATACTCATTTTTGATTTCATCCAGAGTTTTATAAAAAGCGTCCATATGCTCCTGGGAAATATGCGTGGAATCGTGAGAATCCATCTGTACCAGAGTCATTTCCACCTGCAGAGGGCTGTTAGCCAGCACTCTTGCCAGCTGCGTCTCGGTTGCTATTTTCGTCGGCATCAGGTTTACAATGACGATTTTCAACGGACGAATATCCTGCGTCATGGCTCTTCCCTGATCCATAGTAAAAATATTTTCATTCTGCAGCGCTTCTGCTGCCGGTAATTCATTTGGTATTATCAAAGGCATATTTCTGCTTCCTCTTTTCTGCTTATTTTACTTTGTCTAACGCCTGATCAAAATCATAGACGATATCTTCGATGGCTTCCAGCCCTACGGACACCCGAATAAGGGACGGGCTGATGCCTGCCGCGATCTGTTCCTCTTCAGACAGCTGTCTGTGGGTCGTGCTGGCCGGATGGAGCACGGAAGTACGGATATCTCCCACATGTACTACGATGCTGGTCAAATCCAGATTCTCCAGGAATTTTTCACCGGCTTCCTTGCCTCCCTTTACGCCAAAGCAGAGAACGCCGCTCTGTCCCTTCGGCAGGTATTTTTGCGCCAGATCATAATACTTATCCCCTTCCAGTCCCGGGTAAGTGACCCACTCTACCATAGGATGATCTTTCAGATGCCGCGCCAGCTTCAGCGCGTTTTCACAGTGGCGCTCCATTCTCAGGTGCAGCGTCTGCAGTCCCTGATGGGTCAGATACGCGTTCATCGGCGCCATCGGGCAGCCCAGATCGCGGACCAGAACAGCCGTCAGTCTGGTACAAAACGCGGTGGGACCGAATTTTTCATAAAACTTCAGGCCGTGATAGCTCTCATCCGGCTCGGTCAGTCCCGGGAACTTTCCGGAAGCCTCCCAGTCAAATTTTCCGCTTTCTACAATGGCTCCGCCTACGCAGCTAGCATGGCCGTCCGCGTACTTTGTTGTAGATTGAATGACGATGTCCGCTCCCAGCTCAAGAGGTCTGCATAACGCTGGTGTTGCCAGGGTATTGTCTACGACAAAGGGCACCTTCAGTTCCTTTGCTATTTTGGAAAACTTTTCAAAATCCAAAACGCTCAGCGCCGGATTTCCTAAAGACTCACCGAAAACAGCCTTTGTGTTTGGTCTCGCGAATTTGAGGATTTCCTCCGCCGGAAGATCCTGATCCACAAAGTCCACGTCAATTCCCAGTTTTTTCAAAGAAACTCCCAGCAGATTGTGGGTCCCTCCATAGATATTCGAAGCGGAGATCACATGATCGCCCGCGTCACACAGGTTCAGTACCGTAATCAGCGTCGCGGCCTGACCGGAAGAAGTCGCGATCCCCGCGCTTCCGCCTTCCAGCAGCGCCATCTTTTCTTCCAGAGCCTTTACCGTCGGACTCCCCAGACGAGTATACATAAAATTCGGGCTTTCCAGGTCAAAAAGCTCCGCTACATCTTTTGAATTATAATATCTGTAGGTTGTATTCTGGACAATGGGAAGTACCTGAGGCTGGCCGCTCTCCGCCTTATACGCTCCATGTACGCATCTTGTCTCAAATGCTGGTTTCCGTTCTTTTGTCATATGTATATTACCTTTCTTAGCCTTTCATATAGATATTCAATATCTTACACCATCTAACCTGAAATTACAAGGTCGGCTTTGTCTCTGCCGGGACTTACACATAAAAATCCGGCTATAACGCCGCAAAGGCGCGGAGCTGTTTCCGATTCGCTCCTATAGCTTCGCAATCTGATACATTTCCCTCAGCGTTTCTTGCCCTTTTGGAAAAGCATCCATAATGTTCCAATAACTGATTCCCGCCAAACCGTATTCCGCCACCAGCTCCAGCTTTGCCCGCCAGCTCCTGGCATCCTCAAACCAGACAACATGATCGTTTCCCTCAGGGTCCGTATAGTAATAATAAGGCGACTGGGCCAGCTCATCAAACTGAATTTCCGCCCCAAAGCGCTGTGCCCTGGCAACCGCTTCATCGTTGGAAATTTTCTCTGCCCGGGACTCCCCTTGTACAAAAGGCAGCATCCAGTCATACCCATAATTTGGGATACCCATCAAAATCTGATCCGGCGGAATCTCGCTTATACCGTATTCAATAACCCGGCGCACCTGATTGAGAGGCGCTACAGCCATAGGAGGGCCGTATGTGTAGACCCGACAATGTAGTAAGTAATATAATTATTTAAATTTCAACGTTTTTTATTGACAAGCACGTTATAACGTGCTATAATGTAATTGAAGTTAAGGAAAGGAGGTATATAAGATGTGGAACCAATAAAAAACCTGTTAGAAATAGCAAAGGACTTACTGGAAATCTTAGTCTTAGGGCTGACAGCTTGGCAACTGGGAAAGCCTAAAGACAAGAAAAAGTAAGTCCCCGAGGCGGTATTCACCGCCTCTCCCCTCCAGGGGTATGTTTTATTATACCACATCAAAGCAAAAAATGAACAGAAAAAGAATTAACATTTTATTGACTGCGCTTATGCTGTTAAATATCTTTGATGGGGATTTCTCCAATCCCAATATCTTGGATATTCTCAAGCTCGCATTGCTTATTGTTTGCTTTATCTTAAATAACAGGAGGAATGGAAATGTTAAAGATTAGAGAAGTCCGGCTTGAAAAAGGTTTATCGGTTCCCAAACTCTCTGAATTATCCGGCGTTTCTCGTCGGACCATTCAGGATCTGGAGAAGCGCGGAGATTGTATGATTTCTACTGCCGCCAAACTGTCCTCTGCTATGAATGTGTCTTTAAATGATATCTGGGAATTTCAAGTCTGTCAGGAGAAATAATGTCTCCTGACTATTTATTTTTACCTATATAAAATTACCACTTGACAAAAGGATGTTAACGTCTTATAATTATATCATAAAACAAGACGTTAACATTATATCTAAAAGGAGGCAAATAATGTGGTACAATGGAACATACGCATGTGGTCATGAAGGTCGTGTGAATGTTGTTGGCCCGGGAAAAGATCGGCAATGGAAAGTGGAGCGACATTTTGAAGGCTTGTGCCCGGATTGCTATGAAAAGAAAAGGGTTGAAGACGCGGAAAAAAACAAAGAAGAAGCGGCCGCTTTGGGATGGCCAGAGATGGTCGGATCAGAACGACAGATCGCGTGGGCTTTAAAAATAAGAAAAAAGACAATTAAGGAGATGAAAGAAAAGGGATGTACAGAAAAATCCATCTCTTGGATAATCGGAAAAACAGACGCAAAATTTTGGATTGATACCGCAAGGTATGGGCTGCGTGAAGTGGATGCGGCATATAAAAAAGAGCAGCGAGCCATACAAGAAGAGCAGGAAGAACGAGAAATGACGGACGCCACAATTCTGGAGCCGGATAAAAAAATACATCCGGCTGTAGTAAAGGTAAAGATAAAAGGGGATAGCGTTTGTCTATATTATCCGAAAGATGATGATTTTAGAAAAATAGTGAAAGCAAAGCGATATTCTTGGACTGGATGCTGGTCCAGGGAAATCGACAAGTTTTCTGGACCATTAAGGGATCGCATAGTTGAAATTGCAAATGTATTATTAAATGAAGGATTTTCAGTAGAGGTTCCTGGTGACATTGCGGAAGACGCGGTGAATGGATCTTTTGCCGATGAACAAACTCGTTGGATAAAATATAATAAAAAGTTAGACCGCTTTACAGTAAGCTGGCATGGGAAGAACGATGATCTTTACTATAAATCACTTAAGCTTCCAGGCGCAAAATGGAAATCGCCACACGGCATTACAATACCGCTTACGTCTTTCGAAGAACTTGAAGATTTCGCGGAAATGGAGAGTTTTGCAATTTCTGAAATGGCTTACAAAGTAATGCAAGAGCTACACGCGGCGAAAGAAACCGTGCGTCCTCGTAAGCACGAAAAAGTGGAACCAAAGGACAAATTAAAAGAACAATTAGAATCAGATATAGTTATTCCAGAAGATTTGAGAGACGAATGATTATTACAAAAACAAGACTTCTTCCCTATCAGGAAGAAGCTGTCGAAAAGTTAAGCAAATTAAAAGTAGGCGCCTTATTTATGGATATGGGAACAGGGAAGACCAGAACCGCGATCGAATTAATAAAGACGCGGCTGAATGGCGGGAAAGTTGATTCAGTTCTTTGGCTACATCCCTTCTCTATCCGGAGCGACTTGGAGGCGAATATAAAGACCCACAGCGATTTGATAGAGAGTGGAAAACTTACGATGTGTGGCATCGAGACACTTTCTTCCAGCGTTCGAGAAAATTTGCGGTTATTGGATTTAGTCGAAAATCAGAAAGTCTTCTTAATTGTAGACGAGAGCTCACTTATCAAAAATCCATACGCGCTGCGCAGCAAAAACATCTTACGTCTTGCGACTAAATGCAAATATAAACTCATTTTAAACGGAACGCCAGTAACGAGAAACGAAGCGGATCTTTTTAATCAATTTTATTTATTAGATTGGAGAATTCTTGGATATCGCTCTTATTGGAGTTTTGCCGCGAATCATGTGGTTTGTGATGAAAAAAATCCGGAAAGGATTCTTGCGATTAAAAATACAGAATATCTTGCCGAAAGAATCGCGCCATATACTTACGAATGTAAAAAAGAAGATATTTTAAAGTTGCCAAGCAAACAGTATCACGAAGTGGGATTTTATATGGAAGAGTGGCAGTTAAATAATTACGACTATGTTATTGAGGAATTGATGGGGCAAATTGACGAGTTCCGGCCTGAAACAATCTATCAGTTTTTTAGCGCCTTGCAGGCTGTAATCTCCGGATTTCATATTACCGTAAAATATAGAAACAAAAAGCCGTACACAATTGCGGAATATAGCTTCGAAAATCCAAGAGATAATCCCAGGATTGACTGTCTTTGGTATGAGTTGGATAAAGATGAAAAATATATTATCTTTTGCAACTATGTAAAGGAAATTGAAGAGGTCGCGACTATGCTGAATCAAGAAAAGCCAGGAAGCGCTGTTATGTTTCATGGAGAAATGAGAGAGAAGCAAAGAACTGCCGCGCTAGAAGCATTTGTGGGAAAAGCGGATTATTTTGTAGCGCATAAGCGTTGCGGGTCATATGGATTAAACCTGCAGTTCTGCAGAAACGTTATCTATATGTCCCACGACTGGGACTGGGGGACAAGAGAGCAATCAGAAAGCAGAGTACATCGAATTGGACAAAACCGTGATGTAGTTATTACGGATATCCTCTGCAATGGCTCACTCGATTTGAAAATAAGCAACTGTCTGTACAAAAAAGCGAATCTGGCGGATAGTTTCAAAGATGAATTAAAAGATAAAAACGCGATGATTAAGTTTGTGAAAGGAGAGTGTTGTGAAGAAATACCTTCAAAAAAACGTGTATGAAGCGACTATGGAGCGTTTTGATTACATTTTTTCCGAATTTGATAACATTTACGTGTCTTTTTCGGGAGGGAAAGACAGCGGACTGGTCTATCACCTTCTGCTTAAATACATGCAAGAAAAAGGGATTAAAAGAAAGATCGGATTATTTCATCAAGATTTTGAAGCTCAGTATATGGCAACGGTAGAGTATGTAGATCAGATTTTTCGCAATGCGCCGACATTTGTGAAAAGGTACTGGGTATGTCTGCCTATGGGCGTTAGGAATGCAATGAGCAACTATGAACCATATTGGTATCCGTGGGATGATACAAAAAAAGACATTTGGGTTCGCTCTATGCCAGAATATGATTATGTTGTTAATCTTGATAACAACATCTTTGATTTTTACAAATACAAAATGCTACAAGATGATATCTATAAGCAGTTTGGACGGTGGTACAAAGAGCAGTGTGAAGGTGGAAAAACTATCGGCCTGCTAGGCCTCCGCACAGCAGAATCATTACACCGATATTCTGGAATCGTAAACAAACGGTATGACTATAAAGGCCAAAAGTGGATTACGAAAGGGCATAAAGATGTGTGGTCCGCGTCACCAATTTATGACTGGGAGGTGGAAGATGTTTGGATTGCAAACGGAAAGTTTGAATTCCCGTATAACAAACTCTATGATTTATATTATAAAGCGGGGTTATCGCTTAACCAAATGCGCGTAGCGTCCCCTTTCATAGAATGGGCCGGTGACGGATTAGAAATGTATCGAAGAATTGATCCTAAAATGTGGGCGAAAATTGTTGGTCGTGTTAATGGCGCCAATTTTGGCGCTATTTATGGAAAGACAAAAGCAATGGGATACCGGGAAATTACGCTCCCGGAAGGACATACCTGGAAAAGTTATACAGAATTTTTACTTGCAACGCTCCCGCCTAAAGTTCGGGATAATTATCTGGAAAAATTTAAAACATCAATGAAATTTTGGGCTGAAACAGGAGGTGGACTCGCGGATGAAGTAATTGCGGAATTAGAAGAATGCGGATATCGTATCCGTGAAAACGGTGTGTCTAATTTCACAAAGAATAAGAAAAAGAAAATTGTATTTGAACAGGAGATACCAGATAATACAGATGATGTAAAAAGTACAATTGATATTCCAAGTTGGAAAAGAATGTGCTTTTGCATTTTAAAAAATGATTATCTATGCAGATTCATGGGGTTTGGCCCTACAAAAGAGCAACAAGCCAGAATAAAAGCAATGAAAGAGAAGTATAAAGCGATTGCGAGGGGGAATTTGAATGTATAAAAGTCCAGTGTATAATGTGATTGCGGTGCCTGTAGAAAAAATTCGAGCAAACGAATATAACCCAAATAAGGTTGCTCCACCTGAAATGAAATTGCTCTATGAAAGCATAAAGCAAGATGGGTACACAATGCCGATTGTTTGCTATTACAATGAAAAGGATGATATGTATGAAATTGTTGATGGATTTCATCGTTATCAGACGATGTTGCAACATAAGGATATCTATGAACGGGAACAGGGGCTGCTACCGGTATCCGTAATTGAAAAGTCGATTGACCAGCGGATGGCAAGCACGATTCGGCATAACCGAGCGCGAGGAACACATGATGTAGAGCTAATGAGTAATATTGTCTCGGAGCTACATACGATTGGAAGATCTGACGCTTGGATTTCAAAACATTTAGGAATGGATTTAGACGAAATTTTAAGATTGAAGCAAATTACGGGACTCGCGGAACTTTTTAAAGATGATGATTTTTCAAAGTCATGGATACCAACAATGGAGGATGATATACATGGGAATGATTAAAGAAAAAAGAAAGCAAAAGAATTTGACACAGAAAGAGCTGGCGGAGGCGATAGGAGTAAACGTGAGAAATATCAATCGGCTGGAAGTTGGAGAGGCAAAAATAGAAAATTTAAGGTTTAAGCATGTAGTTGGATTATCACATGCTCTAGAGGAGCCGCTCGAAACTTTTGCGAATGAAATCACAGATATGGAAAAGAGGTGCGAAAATGAAAATGAATAAGTTTGAAGTAGGAACGGTATTAGATGAGTTTAAGAACCATGAAGAGGAATGTATTTTTGATATTACAGACAACGGGGCTGTTATGTATATCTTTTTTGATTCTCCGACCGCAGACGAAATACAGCAATTTAAAAGCGGACACCGATTTGAAATAAGGTTTACACATCTATACAATTCAATTGTTGTATTGGCAAAAATCGGTAATTTAAATTGGATGGAAATGCCTTATAATCCTAATTTGAGTAAAGATTTTACAACATTACAAAAAGCAGAAGACGGACAAGGATTATCTTTGTCTATAGTGTTTGTGGATGGCAGAACTGGTACAATAAAGGCTATGAGGTTGCTCGGCCTGTCTACTCGCTTTACAAAGAGCTTGTTTAAAGCGGTACAGATAGAGAGCAATAACGGATTCGATGTTGCGCAATATAATAATAATGTAAATTTAATTTTTGCTCGATACAGCGCAAAAGACTTGCTGAGTATGTCTAGCGATTATTGCAAAATTAATTTTTAATAATAAAGCAGAAAACCGGGTGTCATGCCCGGTTTTTTACTAAAAAATAAAGCAAGCACTTGACAAAATGATGTTAACGTCTTACAATTGTATCATAAACAAGATGTTAACATTATATCTAAAAAGGAGAAAATAATGAGAATAACCGGAATAGGAAGAAATGAAAAATTTGACAAGATAATATCCACGATGCGGCCATATGGAAAAGATTCCATCGGAATGGATTTCATGATGCTCGGATATTGTGAACTTAATTTTGAAGGGGGTCTGAGCGGATATAAGTTTTTTCTTACGCAGCCGGTTCGGCCCATGCACGAGGAAGATTATAAGCTATTAATAATGTGGATAAGCGGAAACGTGGAGGCTCCAATTACGCTATTAAGCAGCGACAAGATATACCACATTTTTTACAAAACTGAAGAAGAAAACATGGACGACGAGGGCGACCTTCTAATTACAAAAGAAGAAATGGAGCAAGAAATATTAGAACGCTGCGCGCGTCATATCGCGGAAAGAATACTGGAAGATATGGAGCGAAATAAAATTGACAACAAATTTTATGGATTCCGGGATGAAAACGGACAGGTGATCCCGAAAGACTACGGATTTGTGAATGTTGCAGACAATGCTGGCGAGGTGTGCCTTACCATTAGATATACAACAGATTAAAATAAAAAACCGGGGCATCATACCCGTTTTTTCTGCGCTATGCTCTACTGTTCAAAAATGCACAAGAACTTATTATTTTAATCAACACTGATTATATTTAAATACACCAACTGTTATAGCCCTTGTGCATTTTTATTTTATATCCCGTGAGGCAAAAAGTCGAGCCCCAGAAGAAATTGATCCTCTGGGGCTGCTATGTTACTATTACTCTCCTATTTCATTGTCCGCTTTTAATTTATCCAATACCTTAATTAAGGTCTGGGGTACTGGTAGTCCTGCGGCAGCGCAGTTTTCTAAAATTGAAAGACCTTCATTCGCAATTAAAAAACCGATACAGGCAACTCTTAGTACCCCTTCCGCTCCGGTCAAATTGTCGATTAAAACAGCTACCGCTACAATTGCAAAGTACATAAGCTTCTTCAGGATTCCTTTAAATCCTATTTTGCTGCAAAGCTCCCCTTTAATATAAGCCTTCATGAGCCCGGTAATATAATCCACGATCACCATAATTACCAGACCGATAATCCAAATATCAGGAGCTCCAAATATATAGGCCAGGGCAGCGGATAAAATTGCCACAATCGTATTAAATGTGTAGTTCATTTATTCCTCCTCATAATGCCGCCAGCCATTTTGTTGCGGCTTTCTGGGATAACGGTCCCCAATCCCCATCTACAGCGCCAGTGTAATATTTTTTTGCTTTTGCGGCTTTCTGCCAGGCCTTCACAGTTGTTTTTGTGGCTGGACCAAAAGATCGATCAATTTCCAGTTTTGAAGCTTTAACCAATCCTTTTGCAATAAACCAATTCATAAGGGTCTGCAATGTCGCGACAGAGTCCCCGATATTTCCTTTTACCAGTGTTTTTTGCGGCACTGTTGGTTTTGTGGATGTTTTCTTTCCATTCAATTTATCCAGTTCATCCTGAATCATTTTCAGAAAACGATTCCACCCCCGGTCAATTGTTCTGTGTGGACAGTCCTTTCCAGACCAATCTTTATGCCGTTTCACTCTGTTTATTCCCCAGCCGCGCTTCTTTAAAAGTACAGCCGTCAAGTAAGCCGCATTCCGCTCCGCCTTATCAAAGCGGCTCCCGCCAGACTTGCTGTAACAAATTTCAATTCCAATGCTCTTTCGATTTCCAGTCCCAGAGCCACCATCACCCGCATGCCAAGCGTTCCGGTTCAGCGGGATTGCCTGTACGGCCTCCTTATCATCTACCGCATAGTGATAAGAGGTCTGGTTATTATTACTTAGCATGTAATTTACTTCATTGGCCGCCGACGCATTATTTGCCGTATTGTGAATGGTTATGTAGCTTGGACTCATTTTATATGGACATTTCCGACCATATTTACTTTTTGGGCATAATTTCTTTCTTATTTTCAGTGTCATGTTAATAGTCCTCCTCTTCCTCTTCGTATGGATCCGGGATCACTTCACCAATGTCTTCTCCAATTCCGTCCGTCATTTTATCTTTAAATTCCCCTTCCATTCCGGCCAGTTCCGTTTTAGCCTGTTCCTCATCAAAAATTTCCACTTCAATATCTAATAATTTCTCATCCATTGTTATTCCTTCCTCTCTTTTTAGAATAATAAAACAGTTCTATAATCCATTTAAATTTTGTTACCCACTACACAAAGGCTAACCCTTCTTGTTGTAGTATTGCTGGCAAAAATATGCACCTCAATTTTATCTCCTGTCGATCCGGATGCATATGCTCCCAAATTCAGAGTCGCAATCTGATCTCTTCCAATACTACTTATAAATACTCTTTTGTTACTTAAGGCAATCGGAAGATTTACGATTTTCGTTGTAGCGGTAAGCGCTTCCGTTGGCGTGATTGTAGTTTCTCCTACCAGAAGTACCAAGCCTTTGTTTAAAGCAATATAAATCCAATCCACATCATTTCCATCTGCGGCACCGTTAGATCCACTTTCAATAATGTAATCCTTTACCTTATTTTGCTCCACCCTGAGTTTTATAGCATCTAAATGTAGCCTATCATGTTTCTTTATTCTTTCTAAAATTGTCATCTCAGCACCTCCTCTCGGAAGCACCGGATTTTATCTGTTAGGGAGGACCCCCCCCCCAGAAAAATTTAGGTAATTTCCATTTTCCCTTGTCCATTGTTGTTCTTCCTTTCTGCTGTTATATCTCTTTTACTGTTAATCTTGTTCTGTAGTATGCCGGTATAGTCCCTCTTGCTCCAGTGTTGTTTGCGGCATAAAGATGTATAATATCCCCTCTTGTTGCTTTAAAAACGAAAGGAGATACGGGAATAAGCATAATTCCATTTGCCGCCGCCTCATAACTTACTGTGGTATTTAAGGTGTTGTTTAGCCAAAATTCCACTTTTACGTTATCTTTGCTTGTTAATCCCCCGCTTATATAGACACTTCCACTTACCTCGATATAACAGTCTTTATTTATTAACACTCCACCGCCCGACGCAGCAAATGCGTCTCCAAAATTAGCATTCACTTCACCCACAACAATCTTTGCGGATGAAGTTGTAAGTGTCTGTTCCTCACTTTTTGATACAGTAATTGCTGACTTTTGTTTTGTCTTTTCTATTAATGCCTGCATAAGAGTATTTAAATTCTTTATTTTTTCTAACACGCCAGACACCCCCTTCTCAGGGTGCTGCAAGCCTTAGAAATCAGCCCTCTACAGGACCCCCCCCCGGATATTTTTCTGCTTGCCGCAATCCAGGTTAGCGCAGGAGCGCGGGACGATGTATCACTGTTAAAAATTCTTGCCCTACATCCTGTTTTCGTTGTTGTATCCGGCAATAACGAGCAAGATACGTGACCAAAGCTTGCGGCAGTCGAATCGCTCAAAAGTCCAATTATTACGATTGGTTCTTCTTTAAACTCCTTATTAAATGTAATCTCCACATTTCTATAGCTGCCCGCCTTAATCTCTTCCGCTGTCGTCGATCCAGAATCTACCGTTGCGACAGCGCCAATTAAAGATTGTAAAATTCGATTCATTTTTTCTGGTATTGTCATAAATCTTCCTTTCCCGCCTCTCCGGTCGGGAGAGGCTTCTTTATTTCCATTTTCCAATTACAAGAGCAAAAATGCCCGCCGTAAAAGAAGCGACCGACGCAAAATCCCGAATGTAAAAGCCGCAATAGTCTTTCGTCAGGGCACCTTGTGTAAGGATGTTGCTCCCAGCATTTTTATCTAAAAACACATATGGAACTTCGGTGTATAATCCTGCTGGCAGAACAATTTTCTGCAGGTCTGTACGATAAATATAATCATTTGTACGGATGTTAATTGCGCAGGTGTAATCCTGCTTTTTCCATGCGATTGCAATTCCGTTTGTCCTTTTTATAATATGCCAGCCTGCAGAATCTTCATATTCACTTTCTATCCCCGCATTTATTAAGTATTTATGTAATCGGTCATGTTTTTTTATTCTTTCTAAAATTGTCATCTCAGCTCCTCCTCTCGGAAGCACTGGATTTTATCTGTTAAGGAGTACCCCCCCCCAGAAATTTTAGATAATGATTTTTTCTCATTTTCTCTCCTTTACTATTTCCATTTTCCTGTACAAGTCCATCGAATTGTCAGCTTGTATGTGCCGCTCGTGACTAAAAATGTTACGAAACGATAGTCACTGCTAAAAGTGCTTGAGGCCATCCTGATTAACCATCCCCATCCAGTTGTTTTTAATAGCTCCGCAGAGGTGGCATTAACCGTCACACCCGATGGTGTGCTTTGCGCATTAATGTTTAAATACCCAAAATTATTCATTGGAGCTGTAGGAGATAATGCTGCGGTTGATCCACTCACTTCTACATCTTTATACGCTTCATAATCACCGTTTGCGTACTTTCGAAAGTTCCAACCCGCACTATCTGTCCCAATTTCCACGATCGGGTTTGTTAATAGGTTCAGAATAATTTTATCTAGTTTCTTCATTCTTTCCAGGACGGTCATGACACGCACCTCCTATTTAGGCTATTTTTTTCAGTTAAGGGTCTACCCCCCCCCAACAAAAATGGACGTTCTTTTTCTCATCTTTTTTTCCTCCCTTACTCGGTTGTTAGATCAATTCCAGCAGCCTCCGCCGCAGCAATCGTTTCGTCACTTACAAGGCTTTCCATCGCCGTTTCCAACGCCGTTATTCCAAAGGCGCTTTTTACGCTTGCAAGGCTTGTCTGCCCAGTTCCACCACGGGCCAGCCCTAATGTCCCAGACGTAATAGCGGTTGCCGCATGATTGTGTGATGACGCTGCTTTGCCAGATAGTCCAGTTCGTAAAGTCTGGATGCTTTTTAATAATTTTCCAAAGATCGTCGAAAGCGTTTCTCCAGACACGATATCCTCATCTGAAGTTGCCGCCGAAAACGTCGGAGTCTGGTTATTTGTAGTAACATTTGGAACATTCGCTAAGCCAACCTGACTTTTTGTAACAGCGTGAGGATTGCTTTTATTCGCCAAGTGTGAAATTAAATCTGTCACCGCTTTAGAAATTTTTCCGAAAGCTACGTTTAATTTTTCTCCGCTGGTCATTTTAGCCAAGGTACTTGCCTCCGTGTATGTCGGAGTCTGGTCGTTGGTTGCCACGTTCGGAACATTCGCTAAGCCAACCTGTGTTTTCGTAACACCGTGGGGATTACTTTTGTTTCCCTCATGTGTCTTGTGGTTTGTTGCCAATTCGTCGATTGCTCCCTGGAGATCCTCTGCCGCCAATCCGCTGGTCGTGCCATCATATGTGGTGTTTTCTCCCTTGGTAATTGGATAGGCAATATATTCGTTTCCGTCCTTATCTTTTAAGCGTATCAACGAATTAATTTCTTTAATTGCCATACGTTACCTCCTCTCTAAAAATGCCCCGGAGGAATCCCCCGGGGCTATAAAAGCTCTATTCTGTAATCTGTAAGAAGAGGTCTCCCGCTTTTAAATTTGCGGGTGTTGACGTCTGTGCGTAAATCACTGGCACCGGCACATCAACCGCTTTGGAAGAGTCTGGCGTCAGGGCAGTACCATTCACCTTTACCGTCTCAATTTTATTGGCCTGTGCCCCTGCAGGTGCGTGCGCCGCCTGGGAGTGATTATATGCCGAATCCCAATTTGCGACCTTTGTAGCATAGCTATCCAGTGCGGCTTTGTACGCATTAGTAAAGTCATTTGCGGATAACCCCTTACCAGACTCCTTGTCCACCTTATTTCCGATCGCGCTGTTGAGTGCTGCCACAACTTCTTCATGTGTGGAAATATAGTCCGCAATTTCTTTTAGTGTGTCATACGTCGCTGGCGCGCCATCAATCAGTCCGGAAATCGCCGCGGAAATTTTACTGTCCGCTTCCGCCGCTGTAATTCCACTTGCCGCAGACGTTGCGATTTCCGCCAGTTTTTCCGCAAGAGTTTTCTCCGTTGCGCCATCCGTAACCGTTACATTCTCCGCATTGGTTTTTACCATAATGTCGGTTACTACTCCTTCGATCATCGCTTTTAAAATTGCATTTTTTGCTGCCATTTGTTTTACCTACCTTTCTTTTTTGTAAAAAATTTAATTTATAACATCGACAAAGATACTGCCGTTTGTTATCTGTTGCTCGCTTGTTGTAGCGTTTTCCACATTATAATTTTTCCGCTCTACCTCTGCCTGTACTTCACCACTATCGCCCGCAGTCAAATCAAGCAGGAATTCCGTGTCTGGTTTTAAACCATCCATTTGATCATCAAACCAAATCCACGGCCCAGGATCCGGTTTTTCACCAGATACCTGCAATTTCAAGATTGTTAACTCTTCAAATTTTTGTTTCAGAGTGTTTAATTCCTCTGCGCTCTGACTCATCTGATCGTTTATCCGCTGTATTTCTTCATCAAATACATCTTGCGGAACATACAAACTTCCTTTTATTTCAATCGATACATTGGTTTTGCTTCCTACATATGTAATAATGTCAATTCGCTTTTCTACTGCGGTAGCCCCCGCATGCGCTGGTATGTACTCGGCTGAATCTCCCGCGTTTCCATACATATACAAAGTCTCATCACTTTCCGTTCCATCCGGATAAATACCCTTTGCAAACACGCCCAGCTCCCTATAAAAAAAAGATTCTGTCACCTCAGAGTTGTTAAAATCCGATCCAATTATGATTTCCGCTTTATCATCCGCCCTAATCTTCTTTTTTATCGGGAGCTCGATCCGTGGATCCACCACAGTTCTCATTTGCCCCATACTTTTTCCGTCTGGCATATATCCGCTACCAATTACCATTTTTGTAATATCCAGCGTCGCTCCTTTTGCGATAATATCCGCAAGTAATAGGCTGCCATCAACGGTATAGATCATGTCGTATAGCCCTGCCATGTCATGCCTCCTTTTCTGTATAGACCGGTCTTATCATCAATTTTTCCGTGTCACGGGCCGCCGCTCCCATTAGCAATCCATTTTCCCATCCTTCAACGCTTCCACGTTCCGGCCGAATCGTTATAACTTCCGCTTCCCTGCAGCCAATGCCAACATTTAAATAATTCTTTCCAGACAACCCGACGCAAATGCCCTCCAAGTGCGCGGATTTTCGTTTTACTTTTTCTAAAACCCGAAGAAACTTGTCTAGGTTTTCTTGTGTTATTGTCGGGTTGGAGCTTATCACTTTAAAGTATCCTGGCCTGCCACCATATTCAAACCATTCTTCAATACGCCCTTCACCGAAGTA
Source organism: bacterium 210820-DFI.6.37 (assembly GCA_020558355.1). GTDB lineage: Bacteria > Bacillota > Clostridia > Peptostreptococcales > Anaerovoracaceae > Hominibacterium. The sequence goes on from JAJCKG010000004.1 coordinate 117,905, forward strand.
TGTAGAGATAACCCGCTCTACTGCCCATCCAGTCCCAAGATTTCGCTTTACTTCAGTGCTATTTTTTATCAGCTTGCGCTTTGTTTCAAGATCGGATGAATACTCATACCAAGTCACATTAAATTCCCAGGCCAGTTCATCCAGTTCCGCTTCCGTTAATTCATCAATCGCCGTCCAGATCGACAGATGCTCGCCATACTTCGCATACATTTTAATGATCTGGTCAAATCCTTTTGCGAGTCCGATGTTTGCGGAATCTTTTCGCATAAATTCAGGAAGCAATCGGATCAGTTCTATATCTTTAAGCTTCATTCTTCAATCACTCCATGCGTTACAGCCATTTTCCCCGAAAATTTGGCAATCTCAGTTTTTTTGAGTTCCATATAAGGCGGAGAAATAATTTCTACGCGTTCTACCAGAACCCCAAGCTCATCTGTATTTTGCATCAATTCTCTGCGGAGCCCGTCCGGATTAACACTACGGCCCAACTTTCCGCTTTGCCATTCGATATAAGAGTCAATTAAACCGCCCTCCATCTCCACCAGGTTAACTGCCGCTTTTTCATTTTCAATTGTGCAGTAATATTTCAGTTCGATATCATATGTTATTTCTGTTGGCGCTCTTGCTGTTACATGGTCCGTCATTGGACGCGTTTTTTTTGCCTCATTATGGAACAAATCCGCTATTTTATTTAAAAGATCTTCGTCCGGAAGTTCCCCGCCTTCCAAAAGCGGATAGATTACAATTTCACATGGTTCCGGGGAATCTACATAAACATCCATAATAGAAGCGTCCAAAGAAAGAGTGTGATACGCGTACGCGTCCTCTGGGCCCGCTGTAGATGCCGCCGCATTTGCCAGTCGCACTCGTTCTCTTAATTTCTCATCTCCCTCTTCGGTGTATTCTTCTCCATTGTCTCCACCATTTGTCCCATATAAATTTATTACCTCCATTACATAGGGCTGTGGGTCTACAATTGTTGTAATTTTCCCCGCTTCAATCCCGTTATAATCTTCCCCCGCCACACTACAGGTAATGCCCACATCAGCATTCATTTCTCCCGCCTGAATAATTGCGGTCCTATCTGTCGTAAAAAAGATCAGGCCGTCATGCGTCACCTTTGTTCCTTCCGGGATCACGGTATTCCTTTGCCTTATTGTGGAGAGCGTAAACCGCACAGTATCTGTCGCGGGAGTTGGCGCAATACGCTCCACATTGGCGTCTTCGGCCAAAGCGTCCAGCACTTCTCCTCTTGCGTATTTTAATAGCCGCTGTTTTGCCCGATCATCCAAATAGTTGTACACCTGCATTACTGTCATCGCCACAGCCTCTCCAAATATCCGCCGTTCATCGCCTGGATATAAAGGCTCACCGACTTCTTCGGTCAGCGCCGTCAGAACTGTCTCCGAAACTATCTGCGCGTCTGTTTCTAAAAAATTAAATGCCATCTTCCTCACCTCCCGCGCCAACCTGTACCGTCATTGAAAAATCTCCTTCATTATCCATTACAATGTTAATTTCTTCTGTGCTCAGTCGAGGTTCATATTCTGCAATCAGGTCCGTTATGTCCTCATCGATATCTTCCATATTATCCGCAGGTCTATCAACTAGTCTTGCGTCAATTCCCTTATCTCTTGCAAGTGGGCACTCTGTTTCTACCATAGATAAAAGATTTTGCAGACAAGTCATTGGCTCTCCGTTTCCTATCGCTCTCATAAAAACTCCTTATTTGCTTACATAGTTCCATGGGCTGGTATGGTTACTATGCTTATTTGCTCCTTTACGCACTTCAAAATGCAAATGATTTCCAGTACTGTTTCCAGTACTGTCTACTTTCGCAATTTTTTGCTTTTCTTTTACTTTATCCCCTTTTTTTACAAGTAAGGTCGCACAATGTCCATACAAGGTCCAGATACTGCTGGAATGCTTTATAATTACACAGTTTCCATAACTTCCATTTCGGCCCGCAAGCACCACAGTCCCCGGAGCCGCGGCCACAATCGCTGTCCCATATGGCGCGGGAATATCGATACCGCTGTGCGTTTCTCTTCCATGGAAGGGACAGTTTCGTGGCCCATAATTGGAAGAAACGCTCTTATGCCCCGGCAATGGCCAGGACATCTTTCCACCTTTGTAAGTGCTGGAACTTTTGCTTGTACTTTTTTTACTGGAGCTACTGGTTTTCGTCGCGCTGCTTTTTGCCGCTTTCTTGGCCGCCTTTTCCTGCGCCGCTGTCCTGGCCCACTTAAATTCCAAGCTCAGTTCGACCGCTAGGACCTTCCCGTTATTTGTAAAAGAAAAACCCCCGGAGCTTACGCCCAGGAGCCTACATTTTCTGCTGAAAAGTTTCTTCCCATTTAAGTAAAAATACGCTTTTTTCCCGACCTTTGACCTCCATTGCTGCATTGCTGAACGAGCGTCACCCCAAGTTCCTGCCACTGGGGTAAAGTAAGTCACATTCGCTGTAAAGGTCGTCAACTCTCTTCCTACTTTTTTCCCCGATTCATCATAATCATCATTGTATGTATCTTTTATTTCCAACGTTGTAAGCGCTGTCGCTTCCTTGGAAGATACTTTAAATTTCTGCTTTCCCCAGGATGCCATATTGGTTGTTGTTTTTTTTGCGGACGATTCTGTAACCGTTACCCGCTCAACCACAATTTTCAAATTCGCCATTATGTCCTTCCTATCCATCCATGATCTCGAGCACCACTCCAGTTCCGTCCGAAAAAGTAGCGTACGCAACCCACATCTGTGGCCACAATCGGTTCCAAAGTCGTTCCGGTATATAAAGAGGGCCGGCAGCTACATCTTCCGCTCCTCTTGGTAAAACAATCGCTTTCCCATCCTGTAAAGAGGAAACAATACCTTTCTCTATCACTTATACCCTCCTCATATTTTCCAAAAAAACAGTTTGCTCATACCATAGATATAATTATTTCGTACATGATATAAGAGCACTGGGCCATTCCAGCTTTTCGCCTGTCCTGATTCAATCTTCAGAACGCTTGCGGCCGTACACCCTTTGTCAATTCCCTGCATTGTTTTATATCCACTCTGCGCAGCCCTATTCTTATGCTGAAGCAAATTCTTTGCGAATCGATTCGCTTCAGCTGTACTTGCCACTTCAAATTCAAGGGTTGGGACATATATCCTGCCCTCTTTGTTTTTATAGTAGCCTTTATATTTCCCTCTATGGAACGCACAGATTCCATAGGATTCTTTTTTATTTATCTTAAAGTCTTCCTGATCAGAAAGGGTAAGCGTCTTTACCGGCTCTTGATTTTCTACCGCTTCCACCGAATAAAGCACAAGGGTTTTATTAAATACCAAGAAGCTGCACCCTTCTAATATACACCGGCGATATAAAAAAGCAGCGTCACTCTCATTGCTCTGCTGCAAAATTTTATATTTTTTGTCTTCCACATCGTAGACTTTAAGCTTTAATCCATGGTTTCCGGCAATATCTCTTGCGATTCGTAAGAAAGTTACATCCACCCAGGTTTTATTTTTTCTATCAAACAGTGTAAGTGGGGTAGATACTGCGGTCAAACGTACAAATCCATCTTCGAATCGCGTCTTTGATACGAACATAATTCCACTGTCTATATCATCACTGATCACCTGGATTTCATCGCCCTCTTTTGCGTCCCATCTATCCCACATTTTATTACTGTCATCAATCATAAGGTTTAATGTATCCGACTGTCCGGCCGCATACATATCATGAACGCAACTATGCAAGTCGACATTCTCCGTAATATCGACACCCTCATAGATCATCTTCATTGATTTCGCCTTTCCTCCAAGGCGGCAGGCTATCATCCACTTCCGCCTCGTTTATAACAGGGATCTTTAAAAGAATGCCCTCTTCAAATAAGAGCACATCCGCATATCGGATATTTTCCTGTATCAGCAAGCTCGCCAGCAATTCATTCCCATACTGCTTATAGGCAATTAGGTCAAACGTGTCACGCTCCTGCGTCACATAGTTTGTGTAATCTAATATCTCAATATTGGTCATACGCGTACTCCATTCTTTCAGCCCACCATTCTTCCAGCATGTCCATAAACTCTTCGCGATCTTTCCTGAGAGCCGCTAAAACATCCTCCCTGCTGGCGTTTCCATTTATCTCGATGTTCGGATTATATTCGACCCCTCCCATATTTATGTTAACACTGGCAGAGCCTCCCAGAGTATAACTTGAATCCTCCGCTCCAAGCGCCTTTCCAGCCTGTTGCCAATACGCAAGGTTTTGGGTTCGGTATCGTGGATCCGGAGTAATAACATATTCGTTATACGCTCCCTCGCCCGCAATGGATGGACCATCTGTAACGCCTCCTGTAGCAAGTAATGGAATTTTGGGAACATTAACACCAAAACTCTTTCCTCCTACTTTTGGTATCCAGTCAGGTACCTCGAAATGGATTTGGTTCACTTTGTCGATAGCCTTATTCACAATGGAGATTACCGCGTTTAATGGGGTCTTAACAATACCCGCAAGTGAAGAAAAAATTCCGGCAATTTTACTTCTCATGGTTTTAAACGCTCCTACAACCGCGTTTTTTATATTCACAAAAACACTTTTTATTTTCGACCCGAAGGCAATCGCTTTGGCTTTTACAGTATCCCAATTTTTATACAGCAATACACCTGCCGCTATAATTGCGGTAATAACCGTAATTGCGATTCCAATAGGCCCCGTCATAAATCGAACGGCAAGGCCAAGACCCTTTGCCGCAAGGGCGGCTCCTTTGGATACTGCCGCCCATGTTTTTGTAGCCGCCGCACCGGCAAGTTTTACAACTTTATCTTTTTCGTTAATTGCCGTTGTTTTCGCCACTTCTGCCCGTTCCTTCATTTTCTCTTTAAAAAAAAGCTTTGTGGCAAGAGCCTGGGCTTTTGTGGCCGCCGCGTTGGTGAGTTTTGTGACTTTATCCTTTGCGTTAGCTGCTGTTGCTTTTGCCACTTCTGCCCGTTCCTTCAATTTTTCTTTAGAAAAAAGCTTTGTGGCAAGAGCCTGGGCTTTTGTGGCCGCCGCGTTGGCCTTTCGCACAACCGCGTCTTTTGCATACATAGCGCGTAGAGCCGCTGTCTCTGCCTTATCTTTTAATTTAGTTGTTAAAAACAGCTTTGCCGCACCTGTGGCGCCCTTTATTGCCTTCGCGTATCCTCCAATTTCCGAAGTCAATTTCGCAAACTTTAATGCCCCCAACGCAGCTCCCAAAGCCCCGATGACCGGAAGGATAATATTCATATGTTCCACAGCAAAATTTATTACACTTTCGATCGTTGGTTTTAGCTCTGTAAGTTTATTTGCTAAAGCAGATGCCGCAGGGAGTAGCGCAACCTCAAGCACCCGCCAAATGCCTTCCATAGCGGATTGGAGGTCATTATATTTTATTTCTTCCACGCCCTTCAAGGCATTGTTGGTATCATAGGCTTTGTTTTCTGTATTTGCAAGCGCCTGCATTGCTTCTGTGCCCAGATCCTCCCATTGTGTGCCAAATAAGGCAACACCGGCCGCGTCCCTTGCGACTTTATCATCCATATCCATTAGTTTGTTTAAAACCATGTCAAACGCTTTGTTCGCCTCAGGTCCGCCCTTCGCAAAGGTCTGCATCATCTTTTCCGCATCAAGGCCAAGTGCTTTATACGCTTCCGTCGTGGTGTTTGATCCGTCAATCGCCCGGATTGAGAATTCCTTTACCGCGTCGCCAACTTTGTCCAGATTCCATGCCCCACTATCTGCGCCTTGCTGGAAAATGTTAAACATATCATTCGCGTCAAGACCAACTTTTGCAAACTGTACAGAATACTCAGATATGGAATCCATCAGTTCGCCGGAAAAGTCAAGGCCGTTCTGCGCTCCTGCGGCGATCATCGAGAGAGCTTCTTCACCGTCGATTCCAAAGTTAATCATCATGGCTTTTGCCGCTCTGGCGCTTTCTGCGACATCGTATCCAAAGGTATCCCTTAATGTTATCGCTCCCTCTGTAACCTTTTGCAAGCTTTCGCCAGATAGATCTGTTGCTTTTACGACTTCGGCCACGCTGTCCGATACATCCTGTATCGACTCTCCAAAGTTATTTGCATAAATCGCCTTTACCGTATCGCCTAACGCCTTAATTTCCTTTCCAGTTGCGCCAGTACTGGCTTGTAATTGGTTCATCGACCTTTGATATTCTCCTCCAATGTTTGCCAGTTCTTTCCCGGCTTTAAAAGCTGCTCCCGCGATCGTTCCAACTGCCGCCGCCGCCTTTAACGCCTTTGGATTTATCCCGCTTATTTTTTTCTGTGCCGCGTCAACCGCTTGGTTTAGCGACTTATCCAGTACACCAGAAATGCCGACAACAGCGATCATTTCTTTTCCTCTGCTCATATCGGCACCTCCTATCTATGTTTTTTAAAGCTACGCTTCGGATTCTTAATATGGCTTTGTATTTCTCGCTGTTCTTCTTTAAATTCCTCTACCGCTTCTCCATAATCATTTAAAAATTCGATCAGTCGCTGTTTTCGGAGCTCAGCAGTGCTGGTATGGAACCTTCTGGCATATTCTCGGATTGCTCTCCTAAGTTGCTTTGGTCGGAACTCTCCAACCCTAAAATAAAATTTCTTCCGATATCTCCCATAGCGAGCAGATCCTTAATCCCTTTAATCTGGTTTAGTGTGGTAAATTCCACCTCATGATTTACCGCCATAACCGCGGCCCAAAATAGATGTAAGTGCAGCTTATCATTTATTTCTTTTACAGTTCTTGCTGTTCCTCGTTCACAGGCCTCATTAAAAAGTTCAACCGTGATTTCTTCTTCATCGTAAGCAATTTCCTCCACCAAATTGCCCTGGATTTTGATTGGCTTTGCAAATTTAAATTTCTTTTCCATTATTTCCTCCTACCATAAACCCGCAGAAAAATTTTCTGCGGGTTTATAAATACTTTTCTATGTCTTTTGCGTAATCTACACCAGCAATCTTACATTTTCCAGCGAGACGATCCACACAAATCATTTCCTCTTCATCCACGAAAAGCTGATAACGGAGAACCGCATAAGTCAGCTCGTTTTCCGTTGTCTCCCCTGGTGATAGCTCACTTCCTGGCAGAGATTTTGGAATGCCTGTAATAAATGCTTTACAACCGAATTCCCGCATATCTCCAGACGGCCCAACCGCCTCCTGCGCCCACCGAATTTCTAACGCGAGTTTTTTTGCTCCAAGCATTCTGCCAAGCCCAAGATCTGTGCCGGGCTTTGTTATCTTCGCTTCCATATCCTCCAACAGATGCCACATCGGCAATGTGAGTTTTCCCATCGCTTCAATTTCAATTGTCTGTGGTGTCACTTCTGGGAGCGTCACTCCCACATTCTTGCCTACTAGGGTGCCATCTACGTACGCCCTGCTCGCAAGAACCGGTCCGCAAATCTCGTTTGAGACCGATTTTAATACATTCAAAAGCTTTCCAAATGCCATTATTCTTCGTCTCCTCCATAATAAACAGAATAGCCCTCATCTGTATAAGCTACCATTAAGGTTCCAGATTTAAATGGTGGCGTTGGTGTTCCTTTCTGCCTCCATACAAAATTACCTTCCATTAACTCATCCAGCGAGTTGTCTTTTTCTTCAAACACAATGATCGGCTCTCCGATCAACGCTCCAATAGATACCAGCGCGTCTAATTTTTCCTGTTCTCGAGCCTTTATGGTATCCGCCATTGCTTTCGTCATCGGTTTGTCAATTTCAAGCGCGTGCTCCTCCTGAAAACTGTTCGACACATACATCATCATCCTAATGGAATTGTCGAAAATCGCCCGCTTATCGGTCACTTTCCCATATATGTAAGCTGCCGTGTGTGGACCCCAGAGCACATTGTCGCCGCCCCAATAGATAGCTGTTGTAATTCCTTTTTCATTTAGCTCATTTGCGGCCTGCTGATCATATCCTCTGTTCTTGCTATTTTTACCAAAATATTGTTTGCCGCTCGGAATCTGTTTGTTTGACGGGGTTTCCATTGGGATTCCATCATGCGCCGCGTCTACGACAGTCATCAGCCACGCTGTAATCGCCGAAAGATGATAAATTCTGCCATCTGCTGTTTTCCACTTTGGCCAACATACTTTACTGCGCTCGGAGATATACGCATTTTCTTCTTTCCACTGTATCGCCTTTTCTTTGGTGTCAATGTCCTCAACAGGAATGTCCGCCACCACTACACAGTCCCAGTGTCCATTTAATTTTTGTGACACCTTTAGCAGTTTCTTATACACTTCCTTGCTCTGGCTATATCCCGGTGCAGCCAAGATATTTGTTATTAACCCCAATTCCTGGTATACCAAACTTACACTATCAATTCCGGAATAAGTTCCCTCATTGGTAATATTTCCGATAATATCCTGTAATTCCACCATGCTTGGATCAATTTCATCGTAAGACGCCCGCACTGAGTTTTCAATTTCTTCATTTTTCTTATAAATTACCGCTGTATTCGTGGTAAAGTCATATTCTACGGTATAATCTACCTCTTCTACCATGTCCGCGAGAACCAATGTATCCAAGATTATTCGATCAGATTGGATACGCGCATAGTTATTTATAAATGTCAGGTCTACTGTAACGGGGTCCGTAGCTTTATGCTTGTCTGGATCCAAAACATTAATTGCCACAATCGGCCCAACAGGCTGAACACTGTTTTCAAAATGCAAATTCATCACTTCACACAATGAAAACGATTCCCAATCATCCGAATAGCCTAATGCGGATCGTTCATGGCCTTGTGTTACGCTTACAGGCATGTTCACCAAATCTTTTTCTTTCCATCCCCGCACCAGATGTACTGGCGCAGTTCCGATATAGACAGCGTTGCCTTTACTTTTTACCGGAATGGTAGAAATCGACTCCGCAAACTCACCATAGGTCCCATGTTTGTATGTCATACTTTCTTCCTTTCTACTACAATATATTTATAGTTAATCTCCCTTACAGCCAGTAAGGAATTATCCCTCTTGTTGCTTAAGCTTATAAAAATCGTTCTAAGCTTTCATCATTTCGCATAAGCGGATATTTTACCGCAAAACTGATCCAGGCAAACCACATAGGATAAAAGTCCGGGATCGCTTCTTGCTCCGCAAGCGGCCCAAATTCAATGGAGGTTTCACGGTCAATCGGTATCCCAGAGATGTTTGTATTACTTTCCAAAGCTCTCAGACCGCGGTCCACCCAATTCCAAGCATCTCGCCAGCCTCCGGCGTTAATATAAAATTTGCCTGCCGCCTCTTCATCTGTCAGCTCTCTAAATGTTCCAGTTCCATCAGTCGGAATGAAAATATCCTTTCCGTATGTGCCAGGATTCCATACAGAGAAACAAATATCTAATTTCAACTTTCCGCTGCTTTTAGATATGCTGTCCTCTCCTTTTAGTATCCGCACCACAGCCGACGGGATAGAGCTTAATACCTTTGGCGGCAGTTTTTCCTGTGTGGGAATATATAACGGAAAACACGTCGGTGTCGCCTCTTCATATTTATAGTCTTCCGCGTTCGGTTGTAGTTCTGGGTCGCCATCTGGCGGCATCTTAAATTTCATGCCATCACAGATTTCTTTTTGCGCCCAATCTGTTACCCGATCTAAAATATTTACTACACTCATGTTTTCCTCCTATGTTACAAGGTTTTCCCGGAGAACAACCGTGCTGATTCCCATATCATCTTTCCAGTCATCCACCGTATAGATGCGTCCATCCACATTTAATGTCTGGCTTGGTTTCCTCCGTTTTACCTCCTCTGTTTTGCAGTAAAAGAGGGTAGCGGATTCTTCAATCGCAAGCTCCTGTCCACCCTGTCTTCGCTTTAATTCATCATTGTCAACTACGATGTCTACTTCTTTTCCATCAACGATGTGAGTATCGCCAAAAAAATCCGTATCCAGAAAAACAGCTTGCCGATCCGCCGCTACCGCGTCCTTGAAAGACATTACCGTACCGCCTGCGTTGGATCAATACTTGGAGTGTCCTCTTCAGGCTCTGTTTCCGCCTCATCTTCACCAGCGTCCTCTATCAGCTGGATCAAATCATCTTTTTTTATGTTGCCCGGATATTTAATCCCCAATTGATCCGCCACAGTTTTAAGCTGCTGTACAGTCATGTTCTCTACCGCGACATCCTCTTCTTTTGTGTCCGGCGCGTCTACATATTCGGCAATACCTGACGCCACAAGTTCCGCCTCCCTTTCAGGGGCAATTGTGATCGGACCATCCTTTTTTGTAATAGCTTTCACAACTCTGCCCTGGGGTAATCCGTAAGCTCCTTTTATAATTCTGATCATCGTCTCCTCCTATTCTGTAAACTTGCCAGAGATCCACGCGTTTTTATTGTTTGGAATCAGTAATGGCTTGGAAGTTAAAATTATTTCACGAACATTGTTATGCGGATCCGATAAATATTTCGGAACCTGACGCCCTCTGTAGGTGTGGAATCTACCATCCGTCTGTTCCAGTTGTGTTACCGCTCCATACAGTGTACGTCCCGCGGCTGGCGCGGAAAGAAATCCGTTTCCAGACGGAATCATCTGTTTTGTTGTTTCATCATCATCTTCGTAAGTCTCCGCATAGGAGATCACGCTAATCTGCTTGCCATAGCAATTCAGTTCGGCAATTAAGGACGCGCCATCAGGAAGCTTTTTCGGCTCAACGCGGCCCACATTATAATTCCTTATATCAAGCTGCTTTTGGACATTTTCATCGTTTATAACCGCGGCCGCCACGTCAGGAGCGCACACAAACTCTGTTGCCGGAAGCCCTCGCTGCGCAAGCAGTTCCGCCATTGCGTACAGATCGCCGAAAATATTCGCGCCAGCTGTCCCCCATGGTACTGCTGGGGTATAGGTTGCCGGATTGCTATCTCCTTCATAAAATTGGATATATTTTTCTTCCGGTTTAGTCTTATCATCGGCAATATGTTTCATTATGTAACCATTTTCTAATAAGGCCGCAGCAGCCATAGTTTCTTCTCTTCTGGCAATCAATTCGCCCATTTCTTTAATATCATTTAAGATCATTGTGCCCTCGCGCTGCTCAGGAGTTAGCTGCGTCAGCAACGCTTCTCCAAAGTCGCGCTTTTCCAGCTCGTCAATAGTCAGGGTTCTTTTGGGAGCGATATTAGGTGGCTCATACTTTTCCATGTTGCTTCCATTGCGGAGCACTGTAACGCCAGCCTTCCTCGGCGAAACAAATGGAGCAAGTTTCCTATTTCCATCTTTATACTCGATCAGCACATCATTTGTCGCGAAAATGTCCGTTGCTTCATTCGTCGGAAAATAACGATCTCTTAAAAATGTTACCGGTGGCAATAACTGCCGCACAGCCATCAGTAATGTATGGGTTTTATAAATATCTAAACTCATTTTGTACCTCCTATTAGTATTCCATTACGTCAGAAAGTAGGATACCGACATCTCTTAGCGCTTCCTTATCTTCCGCGCTTAAGGTATACCCATCTGCTACAATTAATTTCTGCGTCGCAAAATGTCCGGTCCGGTAAGCGACGCCTGTTACCGCTTCCGTCGCGTCAACATCATCCGCAAGAATGCAATTCGCTACTCCTCCCGATGCCATTACAGACATTGTGCCATCATCTCCCTTAGACAGCACAGTGCCGCGCTTTATAACATCTCCTGTAGCCGCAAGACTTACGGAGAATACATCCGCCTGTGGAATCGCGCTTGCGATCAATCCATCTTTTTCAAATTCAGCTATTTTTTCGTTTAATTTGGTCGCCATTATTTTCCGCCTCCTTTGCCATTAATTTTATTAAACACATTTACAAGGTCATTTATTTTTTCCTTTTCTTCCTCTTCCTCGTCCTCTTCTGCCGCTTTCGGATCCGCCTTTATATTTGCCGCGCCAGACGCCTTTGTGTCATCCCCTAAATTGTTCAGTACGGAAGCTCCAATCGCGGACTGCTTTTGCATGGCTTTTAGAGCCAGCTGTTCGGCGGTTAGTGGGCTCTCTCCGAACTTTGCGTCGTCTACCAGGGGCTTATCAGCTACGCCAGCTTCGATCGCTTCAATTTCCTTAATGCGGTTTCTTTCGGACGCGGCTCCTTCGGCCATGGCCTTTTCCTTGGCTGCGGTTTCTACCTGCGCCACAAGATCCGGGTACGCGTCCCGGAGCTCCTTAACGGTTTTAATCATTTCGTTTCCTCCTTCTGGTTCTACAATTATTTTATTTGCATCCCGCGGCGCTGCCGCCGGAATCGCGCTATTAAAAACCGGCTTCCCATAAAAAGCGAAAAGCCGTCTTGTCAGTGAGTTCATAAAATTTTCTTCCTCTTCATCTATCTCTTCCTCTTCAATAACCTCATCCGCTAATCCTTTGTCCACAGCCTCCTGACCGGTCAACCACGTTTCATTTTTAACAAAATGCTTCGCCTCCGCGTAAGGCACTCCCATTGCTTCCGCATAGACATTCACAATTGCTTTATTATGGGCTTCAAACTGCGTTAAGGTAGTTTTTAGGTCTTCTACGTTATAGTAGCCAAACAAAAAACCAGCAACACCATGCGCCATTGTGTTGCTGGCGGCGTTTACCTTTCTTGTGTCTCCCGCCTGCAGAATCAGGGATGCCGCAGACGCGGCCATACCATCATTGATTGTTGTAATATTTCCCGGAAGCGCTTTTAATCGGTTATAGATCGCAAGACCCGCATACAGGTCTCCTCCGCTGGAATTAATGTGGATGGTAATATCGCCTTTATCTTTTATCTGTTCTAAGTCTTCCAGAAATTCATCAAGAGCGATATAGTTTCCTGGCAGACGTTCGCCAGTCCAATAATCCGTCGGATATACCGGGACAACATCCCCATACATGTTTATTTCTGCCGAATCATCGTCCAAAATTGCCATATTGTAGGCTGTTATCGGCTGTTTTCTGCTTATTGGAGAGCTATTTTTTATCTGTTTTGATGCTTTCATATTGGGTTTCAACCTCCTTTTGCGCGGCGTTTTCGGCCGTTTTTTCTATAAAATTTGTAATTTGCTTCCCTAAATCTGGTTCTTTTCCAGTCTGGGCAACCCTTAATTTCTCATTTTCTATGGCCAGTTTGTCCACATTGGAACTGTACTCGCTACCGTTCAGCCGGATTGTTTCCGCTTCTCTAGTAGATAATCCTTCATTAATCGCCGTTACCGCGGCGGCGACTTCTTTCGTCGGGTCGAGTTGCCCCTGAGACGGTCCGATCCATTCGCTCTGCAGATACGCTTGTCGGATGATCGGATCTGTTAAAAAGCCAGGGGCCGCGATTCTGCCTCTGGCCACCGCTTCCGTCATCCAGATTTCATACGCCGGTCGGCAAAGGTCGTTGGTTAACCACTCCCTCCGCATTTTAAACGCTTTCCAGGCTTCCAGCAGCGCTCCCCGGCTTGCGGAATAGGAGCTGTTAAACGACTTTAGAAGCAAATCCGCGGGGACTTCCAGCGCGGCCCCTGTCTGCTCACACATGGAGCGCATGAACGCGTCAAACCCATTGTTAGGATGTGTCGGCGCCCCAAACTTTATATCTTCGCCGGGTTCCATAAAATTAATTGTCCCTGGGCCTACTTCATATTCATTTGGATCTTTCGAGATTTCTTCGTCCTGGTCAATCGTTTCGTTAAACGGATTGTCGCCCGCGTCTTCTGTCGTTACCCATGCCGTAAAAAAGCTCTGTACCACCGCGGACATCAATTCCGCATCCGTGTACCGACGCATCTGCAGCATCGGTTTTATTACTTGCGCCAGATATGGAACCCCACGATATTGATCCGGGCGCTCGCTTGCCATAATATGCAAGATATTTGGTAAACCCGTAGCTTTCCCATAGGCCTCGACTCTTGCAAATTCCGTTGTTTTACTCACATCTACAATTTGGTCCGGATATGTATTCGCTACATGGTAGGCTACTACCATACCGGTTTTGTCAATTTCCACGCCATCATAAATTAAGTTTCCGTTATCCGCCTTCCCCGTCGTATAGTTTGGAATAGAGATTCCCGTTTTATCTGTTGGGGTTCTAACTCGGTCCGCCTCGATTATATGTAATCGTAGACTATATGGACGCCAAGTTTCCGCCGGCTTCCGCTTTATCACCGCAAAGACATCACCGGACATAAGCCAGCTCATCAGGCAGAGCTGCTGCATTCCAAAAAAATCATTCATTCCAGTCGCGTCACAAGCCTGTTTCTGGTTGGCCCACAATTTAAATTCCGCTTCTGTTTTTTTCTGCCACGCTTCCGCCTCTTCCGGTGTCATTTTTAGAGTTTCCCGGTCTATGGCGCTTTTTAATCTCAATCCTACACCGACAACATTGGTCCGGTTCGTGTTTATAGCCGATGTACACACCGGAGCGTCCATATACAGCATCCGGCACCGCTCCCGGAGGGTTCTTAAGTTGTAATCTATATCCTCTCTGGGATCTCCGCTATTAGGGATCATATCCCGGAGAATCCGGCTTGTGTAACTGGCCCCGCCTTCGCTATATCCACGATTTGTTGGTCGTGATATATGGTAATATCTTTGCGATCTATGTTGTCTTATCTCACTTACATCGCCGATATATCTTCTTCCGATTTTCACCGCCTCCTTTCGGCAAACAAGATTATAAATCTCTTGGGATTACTGCTACGGACTTCCGTTTACTTCCTCCCGCTAATTGTTCTTCCAAGCTGTCCACTTCTTTTTCTAGCGTCTCAATCATATCCCACAGTTCTTTTAAATCGAACTTTGTCAAATTTCTGCTTCCAATCGCGTAGGACTTCACCTGACCGGAGAGTAAAAGCTCATACGCTTCATACGCTTTTTCTAAAAAACTGGTTTTCTTTTTTAATCGTTTTTTTAATACTGTTTCGCTTGCCATTTTTTCTTACCATTCTCCGCCCGCTAAAGCGCTGTTCTTTCTTGCCCCTCGCTTCCGTTGCGGTTTATTTTGCGCTTCTTTCTTTTTCTTCGTTCCTTCCAGCAGCCGCCGCTCGACCGCTTCCAGATCCGGGTCAATTACACGGAATGCCGCCAGCGCGTAATTCCGGCAATCCAGCGGTTCATTTCTTTCATGTCCCGGAATTACTTCCCATTTCCATTGCGTCCTGCCATCTACTGTTCTCGGCACTTCTGTCTCTGATAGAAGACCATTAAAATATGTTTCATCATAGCCTCGATTTCCACTCGGAAAATGACAATACTTCGCGCCCGGTTCCTGCACCTTTAAGCAATCCATAATCTCGGCTTTTCCGGCATTTACTCCGATAGTATAGAGCCATACCTTTCCTACAACCTTGCCATTCACCTTTATTTTTACTTGCTTTGGCAGCGCCGTATAAGGGACCGGTGTCGCGGAAGAACTGCTTTTGCTTTTCCCTTTAATCGCGAATACTTTTTTTCCTTTCCGTTTTGCGCACGCCTTATAAACATCCTGGGTTTTATTTCCCCCAGAGTCCACAAAGGTAAGGGATATCTTCAGGCCTCTTTCAGGATCCTCAAACCGGTATACATGGTCAACTATATCATCCAGGCGATCCCATACCTCTTCATAATGAGGATCTCCCATAATAACGCCTTTTTTAATTCCCCACGTCTCACCGTAATGACCATGGCCGACCACTTCATATTCCAATCGATCACCTTGAGTATCTACACCGCACGTTAAAACCAGAACGCCTTTTGGCAGTTCAACCGGACTGCCGTCTTCCCTGCTTCCGTAGTCTTCCCGGCGAGCCATCATTTCATCTTCGTCCGCAAGGTCAGTTCTAAGTTCCCACAACTTCCCAAGTTTTGTATTAAACACAACCTGCAGTTTATGCGGATCGTCCTTGGATTTTAAGAACGCGTAAACAATATCCTTCCACGGCTGCCACGGGGACGAAAAGCCATTAATCCAAAAAGACCGGTGTCCACGCTCAATTGCGTCCGGATTTTCCGCAATCCATTTTGCGGGCTGCTTTCGCATTTCTTCTTCCGCGCAGATACACCCACATGACGGGCAAGCCCAAGCCACATCTGTGGTTAACACATAATCTTTTTTCTTTCCATGCTTTACCCTCTTAAAATCAAATTTGATATTATTGAAGTCAATGGTATGATATTCTCCGCAGTGCGGGCACTGATGCTGCCAGGTTTCGCGAGTTCCCTGATTAAAAGAGTTCTCAATTTGACTGCGGCCTTTTATCGTCGGTGTTGATACATCTACCATTTTGGCATTATAAAAGGTCGTGGCCCTTGCTTCCGCAAGCTCCCAGGGATCCCCTTCTGTTCCAGCGGATTCTGCCCATCGATCCCGCTCATCTCCTATAACGTATCTGGCTGGAGTGGACGCCAACCCGCTTGCGCTATTGCTTCCAACCATTGTTAACATACCGCCCGAGAAAGTTTTCTGCAGCATGGTATTCCCGGAATCTCTGCTTTTCACGTCCGCTACTTTATTTTTAAGAGTCGGGCAGTCCCGAATCATCGGCGCGATTCTAAGCCGCGAGAATTTTTTTGCGTCATCTATTGTTGGCTGAATATATAGGATGCTACCCGGATCCTGATCTATGATATAGCCTATAATATTAAGCAAGGCTTCGCTTTTCCCGATTTGGCTCGATGCCACAAGCGTTGTTTTTTTGATTCGGTAGTCTGTAAACGTCTCCATAATCTCCTTTAGATATGGGGTCCGATCATTCCGCCAGTGTCCCGCTTCCGCGGAGCTTTCCCGACTAAGAATCCGATGTTTTTCCGCCCATTCCGCTACCGTTAAATTCTCCGGCGGGATATAATTTTGGAAGGCCCGATGCGCGGTCCTCTGGCAAGGATCTAATTTACCGCGCCTCTTCATCAGTTTCCTGCTCCCAACCTCGCCGTTCCCTTGCCAGTTTTTTGTAATCTGTTTCATCATAAGCCAGCTCCGACAGTCGTGTCATAATGTCATTTACCGCTTTTCGTATCAGTTCTGCCGCTTCCGCCTTTGTTTTCGCATTTGCTGTATCCACCGCAAGCCTACTCGGAAGCGTCATGAGCATAGAGCGCACAGCGTAAACATGATTTGTCATAATTGCCTCAACGTCTTCGGCCCGGTGCAGTTCTCCACGCAGCTCTTTCAAGTCCATTTCCACCATTTCCGCTTTTGCCTGCTTATACCGCGCCTCCGCCTCAATTTTTGCGCTCTCATTTTCAGAATCAGTATTTTTTACGTTCTTTCCTTTCGATTTTTCGGAAAGGAATTTTATATACCTTTGAATCGTGGGGACTAACTCATAACGGTTTACTCGCCGTCCACCTTCTTTTGCGGATGTAGTTTTTAATACCCCGTCTTTTGTTAGTTGTTGTACCCTTCTTGGCGTAAGATCAAAAAGCGCCGCAATCACTTCTGTTTTGTACAGATTTCCTGTTTTACTGATTTGCCCACTCTCGCTCATAAGGATACCCCCATCTGGATTTTTATGGAATTTATCATTCATCATACACTCCTATTTTTTCAGCTTTTTTGCCAGTATACGCCTCCCATCTGTCTATAATCACATCTACATATTTAGGATCATATTCCATGCAAAGCGCAGTTCTTCCATTCTGCTCCGCCGCTATAATTGTTGTGCCGCTCCCCGCAAATAGATCCAGTACCCTGTCTCCAATTACCGTATTACTTTTCATTTGATAATCAAATAATGACACTGGTTTCATCGTTGGATGCAGCTCACTTTTTGCTGGTCGATCAAACTCCAGCACCGTAGTTTGCGTCCTATCCCTGTGCCATTGGTGTACCGCTCCATCTTTCCAACCATAAAGACACGGCTCATGTTTCTGATGATAATCTTGCCATCCCAGAGAAAAAGCATTTTTTACCCATACTAGGCCTTGTCTTATTTTTAATTTAGAATTTCTACAAGCCTTTTGAAAATTATATGATTCAGTACTTGCGTGCCAAATATAGAAAGCAGCTCCTGGTTCCATCGCTTCATAAGCGTTTGAAAAAGCTTTTTTCAGGAACATATAAAACTGCTCGTCTTCCATTTTGTCATTTTGAATCTTTAATTTTTCTCTTGTTTTGCCTTCATAGTCGACATTGTATGGCGGATCTGTTAAAAGCATATTCGCTTTACGTTCCCCATTGGCAGTTAAGAATCTCACCATTTCAGAATTTGTACTATCACCACACATCAAATAGTGATTCCCAAGTTTATACAATTCTCCAAACGCGCTCTTTGCTGTATTCGGAATCCGAATTTCATAATCATCTTCCTGGGCTGCAATCTCTCCAGAAAGTTCTACTTTGCCTAATATGTCTTCGAACTCTTGTTGTTCAAATCCAGTTAATTCCATTTCAATATTACTGCAGTTGATTTCTTCTAATAACGCAGCCAATTTTTCTTCATCCCATCTTCCTTCAATTTTATTCAGAGCAATGTTTAAAGCCTTTTCTCGTTCTTCTCCCAAGTCTACAACAGCGACATCGACTTCTTCAAATCCGAGGTCTCTCTGTATTTTTAAAGTCTGCCACCCACCAATTATCGTGTTGCTTTGGTTTATAACGATTAATTGAACGCACCCGAACTCCTGAATGCTCCTCTTCAGCTTTTGGTATTCTGGGTCTGTCGGCTGTAAATCTTTTCGCGGGTGATATGCCGCAATTTTCAGTTGTGAAATTTTTCTTTTTTCAATTCTCATTGTTTCGATGTTACCTCAATCTTCTTTGCTAAAATCCAATTTCGCCATTTCGTCTGCCAATATCCGCATACTTTCTTTTTTGGCTACTTCTTTATACGAGAAAAAATTTGTTTCTTTCTACAGTAAATCCTCCACTATTTTTGCGATCCCGCAAGATTCCACTTTTTCCCTTGAAAATTTAACCTTTTTGAAGCTTTTGTTGGAAACGAAATCTACTGAAAAAAATTTTCTGTATCTAGCAAAATCTTGGGCTTTCGGAGCACCACAGATAGTTTGCTGTTTCACAGTACCTTTTCGGTACTACTTTGCTATTTTTAAGCATCGTCCAAGATTATGTTCCAATCGCTTCGTTATTTCCTCTTCAATTCTTACGTCAATCGTCGCCATAACCGCAGCATCTTCCACCATTTGAGGAAGAGAGAGCGTTTTAATCGCTTGAAACTTATCATTCTTTTTTATTCGCATTGGAATAAAGTTTGTTCCGCCTTCCTTTGTGTTCCCCGTGTGGATAAGCATGATTGGTTCTTTGCGCGTGTGCCTCACGCCTTGTTTGGTAAAGTTCCTGCCGATATTTTTCTTTTGCGCGGCAGTTAACTTTTTGCGTCCACCCAGTCTTTTACGCTTCTTGTTTTTAATCTTTACAGTGATTGTATAAGCACCCTCCTTCGGAACTTTGGGAGACAGCCCGAAATGTACGGGAGTCAGGACTCTGCCTGTATATACAATCTTTACCGTGCCCAGCGTATCACCATCCGAACCTATGTGCCCCGCAATCTTTACACCTTTTGCTCTTCCGGCTTTTGTGAGAGGTTTAATTTCCTGCGCCGGTATGCTGTACTTCTCCCGCACCGCCTGCGAAACCCAACCGGGAGCGCGTGACTTAAAATCCTTCACCGTAGCATTAACCGCTTTCTCAGATTGTTCCGGTATGCTACAAAGCTGTTTTAAAAGTTGTTCTGCATTTTTGATTCTGACTTCAGTGTAATGCTTTCCCATTTCTTTTTCCCAAAACAAAAACTTCCCGTTACCAGGAAGTCTCTGCCGTTACTATTCATTCAAGGAGTAATTTCATGTCTTACCATCTATTTTAACTTACTAACATCATACCACATTTACTTTGTGACATGTGTGACACTTTCCTTTTACGGCTTTATAAATCATATTTTTTTATTCTTTTCCAAAATCTTTGTATTTTTTTCGCTACCTCTTCACGCGTGTGTCCCTCCCCTAATTCCTTTGCGATTTCCCTTTGTGTCATGCCGTCTATATAATACATCTCAATGAGATTTCTCTCTTCTCCTTCAGGAAGGGAGTTAATCCACAATTCAACTTTTTCGGTATCCTCTTCAAGTTCAGCGATCCTATTCTTCAGTTCTTTCGCTCTTCTCTCCACTACTTCATCGTTATAGCCCTGCACTTTTATAATCGGTCCCCTTTTGGCGTCACCAAGTCGCACAGAATCCCCCACATACTCCACCTTCAGATTTCCCAGTCGTTTCATTTTATTTTTCAATTCTCTTTTTCGGGCGTTATATAACTTTAGATCTTCTTTCGTTATCTTGTCCATTGGTTATTCCTCCCCACTGCAAATAAGCTCATCCCATGTGAGCTGTCTTTCTTCTGGCGCCTTATACTCTCCTTCAACTCTTGCATTCTTCCCTCGATACCACCTCTTCAATCTCGGCTTCTCCGTTAAGCTGACCATGATATATTGCATACACTCCACCCCTAAGATCGCGTGTTCGTATGTATGCACCGTGTCCTGATCCACATAGTAGCCCTTTATTTCTTCCGGTCCATTCTCCATTATCCGGTCCGATATAACCTCTCGCTTCGCTTCCGGCAATGGCATATTGCGGCTTCTCCGGTATCTGGTTTTGTTCGGGGAATCGTCCTCCCGGAATGTCTTGTCCGTTTCTTTAATAAGATATTCCGCCAGCTTTATGTAGTTTCCCGACGCGTCCAGAAATTTTGGTGTGGCCCAGCCGTGCGTCCAAAGCTTTTCGATTGTGTCCAGGTCTGTTTTACTGCATACGACGTGATGATGGATCCTCTTATGTGAATACTCCGTTACCGCGATCCAACGAAACGAACGGTTGTTCTTCTTATGGTGATCTCTTAGTTTCCGGATCAGTTTATCCAGGTCCTTCCTCGCCTGCTCCTTGCTAGGCTCATACGCATAGGTCAGCGTAAGGTGCAGGTCCCCTTTCTGAAAATATGTATTTAGCAGAACGCAAAGCTTCCATATCGCGTTTTTCAAATTTATTTTTTGCACCGCTTCTGGAGTTGGGTTTCGCCGCTCTTTTCTCTTCTGACCTTTTTCTGTTTTAATTCTCGCGCTGGCCATGCATCTTACCATAAGTGTCCGGCCCGCCGCAATGGTGTCCCTGTAAATCTTCATCTTTGCGTCCTATCTTTAATACTCTAATCAAGTTTCTACGCGCCCTCCTTTCAGGCGCGAGGCTATTATATATGTAAGAAAAATTTTCCGTTAGGTATACCGTGGACAGCTTGTCCACGGTTTATTTCTTACCTATATATAATGTAGTTTTTTATTTTCTTGTAGCGATGTTTCCTTTCTTTAAAATGGAATGTCATCTTCAATGGCCTGGAATCCGTCAGGAATACCCATGTCATCTTTTGGTGAAGTCTGCTCCGCAGGTCTGCTGCTTCCGCGCTCGCTCCGGTCACCCCAGTCCAAAAATTCTACGTTGTTGGCAACAACTTCTGTAGTGTAAACTTTCACACCGTCTTTATTGACATAGCTTCCGGTCTGGATCCTGCCCTGCACACCTACGAGACGCCCTTTGCCTAAAAAGCGCTCGCAGTTTTCCGCCCGCTTTCCGAATACTACGATATTCGGAAAGTCAGTCTGCTTTTCACCGCCATTGTTTCTTACAGGACGGTCGATCGCAATGCTGAAGCGGGCGACAGCCATCTGTGTTCCAGAAGTATATCTCACTTCCGGATCTCTTGTTAATCTTCCGATCAGCGTTACATTATTCATTTTTTTCTATATCCTTTTCTTTTTCGGTATTATCTTCTATATGTAAGAAACACATTAGTTCGTCCATGCAGTTGTCGCAGAGATCAATTTTTTCACCCACATTTCCATACGGGTCGCAAATCTGGATGTGCGTAACCCTTACCCGTGAGTACTCTCCTATAGCTCTGTATTTCTTATTTGTATCGTAATAGCTTTTGCACCTATCGCATTTTTTAACGTTCACGCTTACCTCCATATCCCCCTCCGAATTTTTGCCGCTGTATCGGACAGATGCCCGTCCGCAGCGCGTTCTCCGTCTGTCGCGGCTTTGTATTTATCTTTCTTTTTTTGCTTTATTTTGTCCCACGCCAGCCCTTCCGGGCAGACAGCGTGGCATCCTCCCCGCCGTTTCGGCGGTTTACAGTTTATACATGGATCTCGCATTTATATATCCTCCGCAAGCTCGGCGCAATTCCAGAACAATTTTTCGCCTTTCGCTGACCAGGACGTGCCGCCATTTACATACGCATATATTTCGCCATCTTTATATCCCGCAAAATACCGTGGCTTCTTTTTTTCTTTTACTTCTTCCAGCGTATATCCTACATAGATTTTTGTATCCACTTCCACCTTGCTCCAATCAGTTTCGGGTTCGGCGCAGGTGATGTCGTCGCAAGGCTCAATTTTACCTTCTTTCGTTACCGCAGGGGATATTCCCATTAATGCGTAATCTACTAAAATGTCTTTGTATTTTTCTCTATTCTTCATCTTTTTTTCTCCTTTCCACGGCTCCGGTAATGGCTGCCAAGCTATCACGGCGTCTTCTTCATCCCATCTCCCATTTTCTATTCCGCACATACCCGTAAATGGTTCTTCTGTTCCGACCAGCTCGCCAGTAAGCGTACATATTTCCATTCTCCTTCCGAATCTTAAATCCGCAAACTTAAATCTTAAATTTTTAAGAAGAACTAAAATTGTAAGTTAAATTATTTTAGTTCCTTCTCTGGCAGTTCCGCCATCCGCTCCGCATACGTCTTCATTCCGGCATACGGGGTTGTATCTACCTTTGCCTCGCTCTCCTGTTTCTTCGCCTGTTTCTTTCCATAGGATTCATACGCTTCTTTTATCCGCCGGTCCGATTCTCTTTCTTCCTTATTGGCGGGTTTCAGATTACTCTTTACGGTACCCGCTTTTTTCATTCGCTTCATTCTTGCGCTTACACTTGATGGATGCATCTTATACAGCCTCGCAATGGCGCTTTGGGACATGCCTTGTTTCAGATGCTCCCGTAATTGCTCGTCCGTTATTTTTGGTTTATTCATATCCTCACCTATTCTATCGCTCTTATAATATCCTTTATAATCTGCAAACGGCTATCCGCAGCAATACTTGCCCTGCGATGCAGCCTGCGGGGATCCTGGTAAACAATTACCGCTATGTCTTCATCTAAGTAAATATGATCGATCTCTTTTCCAGGCCGGGTTTCTTTAAGAAGCTCCCCGACCTGTTTTACAAATTCCGTTTTTGTCATCGTCAGTCCTCCAATCGATTTGCTAAACCGCACATTACGGTTTTCAGCGCGGTTTTCATTTTTTCCGCCTGTTCTGGATCTTTTCCGGCGATGTTCGCGATCGTCTGTTCCAGTTCCACAAAATCATTTTGCAACTGATCCGTTTTTACCTTAAAAAGAGTAATGTCTTCATTGGCCGCTTGCTCCAGCTTCTTTTCCAAATCCGCAGCTCGATTTTCCGCCGCTCTTCGATATTCCTCCGATTCCCGGAGTCGTTCTGTCTGCTCCGCCTCTATTTTTTTCTGTTTTTCAACCTGAGCTTCTTCCGCCTCTTTTTGTATCCGCTCTTTTTGCTCCGCGACAGCCGCGTCAATCGCCTGTTGCTGGGACTGTTTCACGTCTTTTAAGGCTTTCTTGGCTTTTTTCACTTCTTCTGTTTTCTTGTCCAGTTGCTTCCGCAGGTTTTCCAGTTCTTCCGGATCCACCTCCCGCTTTTCCAATTCCTCGATTTTTTTAATCAGTTCCAAGCGCTGGGCGTCCGCCTCTTTAACGCTTGTCCGCAGGTCTTCGTTTTCCCCTTCCACCGTTTCGGCTTTATTTTTCCATTCCCGAATCCGAGCTTCCAATTCTTTTACGGTTACACGTTCAATATCGTTCTTTTCCGCAAACGCTTCCACATCTTCTTCTGATAACGCTAACAGGCTGTAAGCCTTGGAAATACTCAAATTGGACGACATTGTCCAATTTGAGAACGCGCTGTTTTCATCTCCATATTCCGCGCTAATTTCCATGTATCTCCTGGCCTGCCGATCTGTATACCCTAAGTTTTCTTTGCACCAATCCAGCCAGTTCCCATGACCGATCATTTCTTTTAGCTCTTGGAGCCTGGCTCCAATCTGGATTACACCATCTAAGGTTGTTTTGTACACCTGCGCTTCAATCGTCTTTATTTCCGTCCGGATTACATCCGGGGTCCGTTCCTTCACTACCTGATATTCCGCGTCTATAATGTTTTGTTCCATTTACGCTACCTCTTTCTTTTCTTTCTTTTGAATTTTTGCCAGCCATAAGTTCACAAAGGTTTCTACCTCTTCGGTCATACCGCGATTGTGATCTCCCCGGCATTGGACCAGTTCTTTCTTTTTATTTAATTCCAACGTGTAAAACGGGGTGTCTGGATCTGCCGTTTTCCGAATAAAGAAAATCATACACGCTCCGTTTATGATTCGCTCTCCATAACTTCTTACACAATGCGTCAGCGCCTGGCTTTCCCGATTTAATTCTTCTTGTGACCGCGCCGCCCGGATCAGGAGTTCTCCCGCGCGAAACTCAGGAAGTTCTTTCACGATTTTTTCTACCTGTTTTTTCATCTTTTCCGTAGCGATTTCCTCCCGCTGCTCTTTACGCAGATCCATTACTTCATCATGCGCTCGCTGTAGATTATCTGGGTAAAGGATCCGTTTTCTTGTTAAATCCCATCCTAGCTCAGACGCCATCCGTAGATAATCCCTGTAAAGATATATTTGTTTCCTCTGCTTTTCCGCATAACGCGCGGCGGCGAAAAAAGAGACATACTGTTCAATTTCTTCCTCATACAGCTTCGCGGCCCGCAATTCATCTAACAGTCCTCTTGTAACTTCCTTTTTCTCTTTTTCGCCCAGTCGTTGGAATGTTTTTAGATCCAGGTCACCCATGTTCAGTTCTCGAATTTTTTTATGCCATCGTTTGGGCAGTCTTAAAACTGAGGTAAGGTTCTTTCCGCCCATGTAAAGGCTTCCCGTTCCATATCCACGTACCCGCTCCATAACCAATTCTTCAAACCCAGCTTTCCTTAGCAGTTCCACCGCTTGGTATTTTAAGCTTTGCGCCATATATCTGGTATACTTGTATGGCCCGAATTTATGCCGCTGGAAAAAATCCGGCGCCCAATGATATTTCAGGCAGCTCTTCGTAAAGACCGCTTCCAGATTTTCTGTATAGATTTCCGTCCTTTCATATTTCGACCACCTCCCCCAGGCGTATCCGGTGGGCGCTTTTGGCAGCCTTATGTCTTTTGGTTGCTCCCAATACTCGCCGTTCCAAAATCCTCCCGGATGATGCTTAAAATATTTCTGTTCTTTTTCCGTAAAAACATACAGCGCCGATAGCCACCTGTGAATCTGTGGTTTTCCAAACGACTTAAAATCAGCGTCAATTTCGAACAGAGTTCCGTAGACGGTCTTTCCCCGGTGTGTAAATAGCAGAATCCGGAATTGTTCGGTCAGTTTTTTTCTCCCATAGTGCGCCGCTTTATATTCCGCCTTTGTTCCACATCCCGGGCAGGAACACAAAATATTATGTCGCGCCTCAGGGAACCGCTTCATAGTGTATTTCCGGCCGCATCGGGTACAAACCGCTTCATTCGCCTTGCGGCTGTAGAGAATATACGCGTGTTCCACCAGTTCCTTTCGGATCCAGCGTTCTACTCCAGCTGGCGCCGGAGGCATTTTTTTTAGATATTCTTTTACTTCTTCCTCTACGCTCATAACTCCCTCCTTATAACAGATCTCGGATATCGATCGTGTCGCTCTTTCTTACTGGCGCCTTATCCTCTTCCGTAATATTGTAGTACGCTTCTACAGCTTCAAAAAAAACCTGGTCCGCGTCTCCGACAGCCTGCCCGCCGGTTCCCTGTTTTCTAGCTTTTTCTTCATATTCTTTCGTTATCATTTCAATGAACTCTTTCAAATTTTTTTTCGGGTCCAGCAGCTTTTCCGCCACCCGTGTGGTTACGCATATGGATGTCAGATATTCTTCAATAAACCGCGCAAAAGAAGAATTGCATTCCATCATTTCCGCGGTAATTTTCCCAATCGCCCGATCAATCATCATTTGACAACACCTCCGAATCTGTTATACTGTAGGTGGTTATATTTCCTGTATTTACAGGATCCCGGA
Source organism: bacterium 210820-DFI.6.37 (assembly GCA_020558355.1). Classification (GTDB taxonomy): domain Bacteria; phylum Bacillota; class Clostridia; order Peptostreptococcales; family Anaerovoracaceae; genus Hominibacterium. The sequence continues at coordinate 143,996 of JAJCKG010000004.1, forward strand.
GCCGTTCAGTTGCCGCTGACGGCTCTTTTTCTACCTCCGCGATGTACGCCGCGGTTTTATATGTCTGCCAGAGAGCGAACCCCAGAAGGCCCAGGACTACAATTACAAGCCCAGCCACCCACCGGGCCATGCGACGGTCTGTTTTCCGTTCCAAAGCTCTCTGTTTTCGTATCTTTGTTTCATCATGATAGTTCACGCAGGATTCCGGATTCTTGGCGCGTTCACAGCGCCCAGGGCAAGCCTGTAGCGCTTTCCGGATACAATCTCCGCAGCATACAGATAGACCTTCCGGACATACTTTCTTTTTACAACTCATGCTTCTTTCTCCAATCTTCTTTCTAAATCGGCCAGTTCCCGGCTGGCCTTGTTCCCGAGCTTTGTTAACCCCCTGGTATAATACCGTTCCATTTGTCTTCTCTTATGTGTAATCTCTTCCCGGAGCTGATCCGCTTTGGTTCTGGTTTGCCGCCGGATCTTTCTCGCCGCTTCTTGTTCCTCTTTTTTTATGTCGCAACTCTTCTTGTACAGTTCCCGCCTGCGGGCTTCTTTGGCTTGCTCCTTTGCCAGATATGCAGGATCGTCCCGGACGCAGGTTGCTCTTTTGCAGGTACCGCCGCCTAAATATATTTCCATACAGTCTGTATTTTTGGCGGCGCAGTACAGTAATCCCTTACTCACAACTTTTTCCTCCCTTCCAATAGGTATTCCCAAAACCGTTCGTCTTTCCCCCTCGTTAACCAGTCCAGCAACTTCATCCTACAACCCATAAAATCCGGTTCCGGCTCTACTGGGCATTGTTCGCAATCGTAGGCCAGAAGGCAGATCAGACTGGTAAGTTCCACTGGGCAAAGGTTCTTTATAATGTCTAAGTTACGTTCCATAAATAATTTTCTCCTATCAGCGCCATCCAGCAATCCAGCGCCTGTTTTTCTGTCAGGCCGGTCTGGATCAGCTTGTCCATATACTGTACCTGGTAATAGATCCGCCAGCGTTTTACTTCCTGCTGGCTCCATTCGTCCGCCCGTGCGTGAAGCCGCCGGTGAATCTCCGGGCAGACGTCCACTTGAAATCCCATGTCGATGCTGGTTTGCCGGTTTCTGGTTCCCCCAAATATTTCATGCCGTTCCGCGTTTGGTTTTCCGGTATAGTAACAGGTCCGGTTCGGCTTGTCCTTCCAGCCATTCTGTTTTTTCCGCTTTTTCTCCGTTTTGGGCTTTGGGAAAGGACAGGTGTTATAGTAGTCACTCATGCGATTCCCTCTGGGATTTGGCGGATGGTATCGGTGTGCCGATGGACTACAATCATATATTGATCGGTACAGCTGGTTACAAGCCAGTTCGCCGGGTTTAATCTCCACTTTCGTAACAGGATTTTCTGCCTCCTGGTTGGTCGTTTTCCTTGCTTCACGCTACGCCTCCAATTGCATATTTTTTGTGTCGGTTCGTTTTACTTTTACTTTTTCCGGTGTCCGGATAACGGATATTGTAGCGCCCTTTATTTTGCAGCTTACCTGCCGCAGGTTGCCATGGAGCACGGCCAACGCCATATTGGTAATAAGATCTTCTTGCTCCGGATCCACCCTGGTAAATCCATTTTCAGGAGCGCCTTCCCCGATGGTGTTTTTTAAGTTTTCCAAGAGCGCCGCTTCTTTCCGCTCCATCTCCGCGCCACCGCAGGAACACTGCTCTGATATTTTTGCGTCCGCGTCCAGCTGGTCCATGGCCATGATCGGCTGGATTTCTCCGCAGTATTTACATCTCCCTTCAAAGGTGCTCATTTCTATTCCTTCCATTCATTCCTCCTTTCGGGGCTTGTCCTCCTCTTTTTCCCCTTATGTAGTCTTTTTTCTTATATGATTTACTAATAACCTGTATGCCGTTTCATTGGCATGTTCTCTGAGTTTTTGCAGTTCTTCTGGAGTTTTGTCACGGTAAGCGGCATCATTTATCTTGATTGTCGCTCCATGCTCTGTTTTCCATTCTTTAATGATTGCCACTTACTCACCTCCTTCTACAGCTTATTCGGGACAAATTGTCCCATATGCCAGGTTTATCCTAGGTATTGTGATACCCAACCGGTTCCTCGCCCCGATTCACCAGCGCCACTCTGAGCGCTTCCACGGATACGCAACCCGGCACAGGCTGCCTACAGTCTACCGCCGCCCAAATGCGGTTTTTAATTTCATTCGTAGTCCAGTCTTTTACTTTTTCCAATTCCCATTCGTGTACCATTTCTATACTCCTTTCCATCGAGGCATTTAATCTTCCTTTCTGTCGCTTCGAACATCGCTTTCAGTGTGCCCTTCATTTTCTGCAACATCCATCGCACCGATTGCATCTGCCCTCAATTCTTTTCCATTTCTTTACTTTTTGCTTCCCCCTCTTTATACTGTATTTAGGCTCCCGCCAGAGCCGAGTACCTATGAAGGGAGGATGTGTTGATGTGGCTTTACAGAAGCCCAGTCGGAAACATTTACATTAAACGTCTGCCAGATGGTAGATACGGCATGATATACAATGATGTTGTATGGGAGTCTTGCGATTCTCCACAAGCCGAAGCCGATAATGTGTATATGCAATGTACTAATTGTTCTACGTGGGACAGCCTCGATATTACAAACATAAATGTTCCCCATGACCTTTCCGAATGGGAAAGAATAAAATGATTTACCGACCAGTTGGATTACAGTTTTTGTTCAACTGGTCCATTTTTAACCATGTTGTCGCAATATGATTGAGCATTCTAATTCCATCATTAATTTCATACATCGCATCAGAGTCTACGTCTTCCCGCTTTTTCAGTGCCGCATCTATTCTCGCCTCTGTTAATTCTGCGTATTTTTCTGCAATGCGCTCTATTCTATCCATGTATACCTTCATTTTCACCCTACCTTCTTTTCTTCATCCGAGAACAATTCTTCGATGCTCCACCCTGGAAACAAAGAATCTCTAATTTTTAGAGTTTCAAAAAATGAAAACTCTGTTACCCCAGATAGTTTATTTCTAACTGTTTTCTCTGTAGTATTTATTATCTGCGCAACCTCGGCATTTCCGATTTCCTTTCGTGCCATTTCAGCTTTAAGATTTCCATACATGGTTTCTTCCCTCCTTTCTATTCCAAACTTGGAAAATTTACTATAGTATAATTCCATATTTGGATATTGTCAATAATTTTTTTCCATTTTCGGAAAAGTTTTTATTGACTTATATCCAAACTCGCTTTATATTTAATTCAAGGAGGCCGCAACATGAGTTTGGAAAAATTAAAAATAGTTATGAAAATAAAAGGCTGTAGCGCAGACGAATTATCTGATAAAAGTGGGGTCCCTAAAAGCACAATAAACAAAATTATATGTGGAATTACACCAGATCCCAGATATAGCACGGTAAAGCAATTGGTAAATGCTCTTAATTTGAATATAGACGAACTGGTCGATTATTTAGATTTATCTGCCGATAATATTGACGAAAAGTTCTCTTCTGCAGAATGGGATATTATAAAAAAATACCGTAGACTTGATGACTATGGTAAAGAGGCAGTTGGCGCTATACTGGCAGTAGAAGAAAAAAGATGCAACATTGATCCTGCCGCAAAAGAAGCTGAAGCTTTGTCGAAAGAGTTTGCGCAGATGAAGAATAATACGCGCGCCCCAGGTGCATAGTTACTCTGTTATGTAGATAATTCCATTTATGGCCTTGGGGTTCGTCGAAAGATATAAAACATCTGACTTCCTGTTATATATGCCGTAAATGAGTGGGTTTTCTATGTAGATACGAACTTTCACCATGTTATCGCCTTCTTTCTTTTGAATTTAGGGCGCTTTTTGAGTATAAACACAAAAGCTCGAGGTTTGGCTGAGATTTTATTAACGTTATTGTATTTTATAGTCATTTCAGGGAGTTCGGGATTTTGTCTTATTTTATTTTTTCAAGGAGGATACTTATGAAAAAGAAACACTTTATCACATCAGAAACGAATATCGCCAGTACCCCCAGCGGCTCTAATGCACATGTAGCAAAACGAAGGAACCTGACGATTTCCCTTATAGCTATCATGATGATTGCTGTCTTTGTATTTGCGTGTGGCTGCGGCTCTGACGAATCAGAAGAGGCAGAAACGAAAAGCACTACTACTGCTGCAACCTCTTCACCAGCGGAGGCAAATAGTTCCGCCAAGGTTGATGAAATCGCCTTGCAGGCAAAAGAAGATGCCAAATCTATGACCGAAGAAGATGCCTACGACGCAGCGGCATATATCGCCGAGAAATATCCTGATTTTTTTGATGATAACGAAACTATGGAAAAGGTCATGTACTATGGATTTTTGCTTGAATACTGGGAAGACGATACTGAAGGATATCGGCAGTTTGGTCAGGATGCGGAACAGGCTGTAAAATATGTGTACAGGGGTGTTGAGTCCGTGGACGATGAGGCAACTCAGGAAAATTTGAGACAGTTAGAAGAAGACGCGAAAAAAATTGTCTATTAAATATAAAATGCTATTTTGTAATAGAATGTCCCGGCAACAGAGGCATACAACGAATTGTTTTTTAGTAGATGCAGGAGGTTTAAAATGCCAACACTATCAATGTTTTACGGAATTATCATTCGCATGCAGAATGAACAAGGCGGGAAGTATCATGTTCCGCATCTGCATGCGGTATATGGTGAAAATGAAATTGTTGTTTCCCTGGATGGTGAAGTCCTTGAGAGTGATTTTCCAAAAAGCAATTAAAACTTCTTGATGCTTGGATTGCTCTTCATGAAGACGAGCTGAAAGCTAATTGGAGTCTCCTGAATGCTGGAGATGGATATTTTAAGATTGAGCCTTTGAAATAGGGGGTGTTTATGATGCTCAGACCTACTGCGACAAAAGTGTCTGCAATGCCTGACTACAGACTAAAAATTGAGTTTGATTCAGGCGAAACAAAAATTTTTGATGTTACTCCTTATATAAAGGGGAATTGGTACAGTGAGCTTTCTGATGTGAATTATTTTAAATCCGTTTTCGCAAACGGCTATACTGTCGAATGGCCTCACGGTCAGGATCTTTGCCCGGATGAAATTTACTACAACGGCGTTACGACTCAATAACGTTTGAATAAAACCTTGCTGTTATATCACAGACTATCATTAAGGAGGTGTTTGTATTATGATGTATCCTTTTATGACACTGGATGACGAAACAGAAATTGTTCATTCTGAGATGAAAGAGGATGGGAAAGTAAAAGTATATATCGAAAAGCCAGATGAAAAATTCGGATTCCGGCACGCCACTTGTTGGCTGCCTGGCTATGAGTGGAAAGATATTTATGAATTCTCTACAGAAGACATCGAGCGCTTTGACGAAATTATAAAGTCTACCGCGCATTTAATTTTGGAGTTTTCACAGGAAGGAGGGTTCCAGGGTGCCTCAAATTTTTAGATTCGGGCCTTATTGGGTCTATTTCTGGACCAATGAAAACGAGCCGCTGGAGCCGATCCATGTTCATATCTCAGAGGGTGCGCCATCTGTAAACGCAACAAAAGTTTGGATTACCAGCGCGGGCAAATGTTATTTATGCCATAATAAGTCAAAAATTCCATCACATACATTAAAGAACATTATGCGTATCATCGAAGCTCGTAGCTCTGAAGTGATTCAGAAATGGCAGGATTATTTCGGTGAGATCCGCTATTATTTATAGATAAATAGTGCTGCCAGCATATGGAGGTATCATCATGAATAAATTCTATCCGGCTTTAGGATTATAAAATGAAAAAGCCCCCCTCTGTAAAATAGCGACAAAATACAGAGAGGGACGCAGGGTTGTGATGATACAACCCCTGACCTAAACAATTAGAATTGTATCATCACGGCCCGGAAATTTCAAGTCCCGGGTATTTTTATGCCCAAATTTAATAATTTATAACGGGAGGAATACGATGGCTTATTGTATGTATTTGCGAAAATCCAGAGCAGACCGGGAAGCCGAGGCTCGTGGTGAGGGCGAAACCCTTGCCCGCCATGAATCCACGCTGCTTGATCTTGCCGCAAAAATGAACATTAATCTTACCAAGATTTATAAAGAAATTGTGTCTGGAGAAACTATTGCGGCCCGTCCCGTTGTCCAGCAGCTTCTAAACGAAGTAAGAGGAGGCCTATGGGAAGGCGTCCTTGTTATGGAGGTGGAACGTCTGGCTCGTGGGGACACAAAAGACCAGGGTGTTATCTCAGAAGCGTTCCAGATTTCCGATACACAGATTATTACACCCATAAAGACATTTAATCCAGCCAATGAATTTGATGAAGAATATCTGGAATTTAACCTCTTCATGAGCCGCAGAGAATATAAGACCATCAACCGGCGAATCCAACGGGGCCGGATCCGCTCAATCCGGGAAGGCAAATGGATCTCCCCAGAACCGCCCTATGGTTATAATCGTGTAAAAATACAAGGGGATTCCGGTTATACGCTGGAGCCACGGGAAGACCAGGCAGAGGCGGTACGGTTGATGTTTAAATGGTACACAGAGGAACATATCGGCGCTGATCGGATTGCGCGGCGGCTAAACGAATATGGATTTAAACCAGCCAGATCCGAAAAATGGTCCAGGCTCACCATCCGAGGGATGCTTGCCAATCCGGTTTATACCGGTATGGTGAAATGGGGTGAACGAGCTGAAGTAAAAACAATTGATGATAACGGGAACATAAAAAAGAGCCGGCCTTATAACCCTAACCTGATTCTTATTCAGGGTCTTCACCCGGCTTTGATATCTATGGACCTCTTCAACAAGGCAAAGGAAGTGCGGAAAAACAACATCATCCCCGCCGCTCCCCGGAGCCGCGCCTTAAAAAACCCTTTGGCCGGACTGATCGAGTGCGGCTGTTGCGGAAAGAAAATGCAGCGGCAGGAAGAAAAGCGCAGGGGCAGCGTTTGGCTGCACTGCGAAGGCCGATACTGCAATAACATTTCCAGCCATTTTGAATTTGTAGAGGAAGATATTCTGGAAGGCCTAAAGGCTCACTTGGATCGCTTCAAGCTGCAGCCGCTTGAGGCTCCCGCAGAAGATCCGGACGCTGAAATCCATGCCGCAATCGGCCGGCTTAACGATGAACTTGCCACGATCGAAAAGCAAGTTGGCAGACTGCACGACCTTTTGGAGCAGGAGGTTTATTCTATAGATACCTTTCTGGAGCGTCAGCAGGCGCTCTCAGGCAAGAAAAATGAAATTTACAACCAGGTGTCCGAATTAAAAGAAAAACTCGCCAGAAAGCGAGAAAAGTTATCTCGTGAAGAATTTATTCCAAGACTGGAACATGTATTGGATGTGTATACCACTTTAGAAAACGCCGAAGAAAAAAACACCCTATTGAAAACCGTTCTCGATAAGGTCGTTTATACAAAAACGAAAAGAGGAATTAAGCATCAGAGGGACTACCAATTGGAAATACTCCCTCTATTAAAAACAGACTGACTTACTACATTGTTGTGGCAATGTATACCCCCATTCATAGGTCATCAGCAACACCAGATTTGCCGCCTGCCCCATCCCCCGGTAATCATGCCCCTGATAGAGCAGCCCCTGCTGATCCGCCGAAGTTTTTGGGGCAAGAGCGACAGTCACAAGATACCCCGCTTCATTGAGCCGCTCTCTTGTCTCCCGCACCAGTTCCGTATACTGATCTCTGTTTTCCTCAAAAACATATTCAAAGTCAAAATCCACTCCAAACATATTCTTTTCCCGGATATTGGCCAGGATATTTTCTATCAGCTGTTCCTGCGCTTCGGGATTTTCCAGCAGCGCCTTTGCCAGCTGGTTGTTAAAGACCCCCTGACTGTCCAGAGGGGTCAGCACCATCAGCGCTTCCACACCTGCTGCCCGGGCCGGTTCTGTAATCGTTTCATCCTGCAGATCGATCAGCTGTCCATCTTCTGTAAATCCGTAACTGAATGTGGATACAAAGGTCAGATCGGGAAGCCACGCCTCCAATGTTTCCGGAGAAATGCTCGGATACGCGTATCCATTCACAAGGATCGTCTCCTGTTGTAATTTTTCCGCCATTTAAAAACCACCTCCGGATCACTATATGCGTTCCGGTGGCGGTTTATCCTTTATTTTGCTTTCTTGCCGCTGCAGGAACTATATGCGCTGTAAATTTTCCTGCCCTTTACTGTCTTATAGGCGCGTACTTTATAGTAATAGCGTTTTCCCTTTTTCAGCTTCTTATTTGTATATTTCAGCGTCTTGCTGTTTACAGTTTTTATCAGCTTATAATTTCCGGACTTTTTGGCTGACCGGTATACTTTATAGCCGGAAACATCCAAAACCTTCTTCCAGCTCACTGTAATCTTCCGTTTTCCCGCCTTTGTGCGGATCGAAGGCTGTTTTGGCTTTGCCGCTTTAGAAACCACAGACGAGAATGGGTAACTGGTAGTTCCAACGCGGGAACGGACTTTATAATAATAGGTCTTTCCCGCCTTCAATCCGGTATCCTTATAGCTGCGGGCGCTGGCCTTTGCGGTTCCCACCTTTTGATAAGCGCCGGATTTACTGGAAGCCCGCCAGATCTCGTAGCTGGAAGAACCAAAGATCCCGTTCCATTTTACCTGGATGGTATTGTAATTATAGAAAGCGCTGCTGACCCGGGGTATCCGTCTTACCATTTTCTTCAAATTGCTCAGTTCTTTTTTCGCCCCGCTTCGATACAGATCTTTGGCGCTGAACAAAGCGTACCCTTTGCAGCCTCCAGCCCGGAGCAGGTTCAGCTGATCCGCCAGATTCGTAGACTTTTTAGACCATCCCGGATCGTCGCTGTATTTAATGCCGGTCCGGTAGGAGGCCAGACCGATATACATAGGGATCCCTCTTTTATTCAGCGCCTTCCAGGCCTTCAGACGGTTTGAAAACATTTTTGTCTTTCCTCCGCTTCCCCACTGGTCCGTCCAGTAGATCTGCGGCGCGATATAATCGATATATCCCGAAGATGAAAGCCATGTATCTATATCGGCTCCGGCGACGCGGCAGTTATCGAGATTTCCCTGCGGGCTGATTCCAAATACAGTCTCAGGATCCTCTGTCTTTATAAAACTGTAAACGGACTTTACCATTTTATTTACATACTTGCGTTTATTTTTGGCGGAAGGATCTTGGCTGACCTTTAAAATCTTGCTATTATCCCGGTTCTTATATCCTTTTTTCGCATGATAAAAATAATCATCAAAATGGATCCCGTCCACATCGTAAGCCATTACCTCTTTAACCGCGTTTCTAATCCGGGCTGTAGAGCTGTCATAGGCTGGGTCCAGATAATAATTCATACTGATCCGGTACGGGTTCAGCCAGGCGTGCAGCTCCATGCCGTTCTTATGAGCCAGTTCCACCATAATTTTCAAAGGGTCAAAGGTATAGGTGTCCTTTGCCTTCTTGCTGGAAGTGGCTTTGGAAGAAAGGGAGGACATAGCCTTAAAGGTAGAACTCTTCCATGCCGCGTCATCAAAAGCTCTGACATGAAAATAAACGGTATTGATCTGATTTGACTTTGCTTTGTTGAAAAAAGCGGACGCCTTGGATCGAAAAACCGTTTCACTGTTTGTCTTCAGTCCCAGTTCTTCAAAATCCACATAAGCCAGCCAGACGGCCCGCACTTCCACGCTGCCGCTGAAAGCGCTGGCTTCCTCCGCTTTAAACCCGGGTATCCCGCCCAAAATGGCGGAAGTCCCCAAAAGGAACGCTGTGATAATTGCCGCGATTCGTTTTTTCATTCTTCCCTCACTTGTCTCTGATAATTCTTTAGTTCCTCCGCCGCTCCGCTTCTGGAAAAATCTCCGGCGCTGAACAGCGCGTATCCGCCGCAGCCTTTTTCTCTCAGCCGCGCAAGCTGCCGCGCCAGGTTATCCTGCCGTTTGCTCCAGCCCGGATCATCGTCGCTTTTTTCCCCTGCCCGGTACAGGGCCAGACCGGGGTAAAGCGGAATATCCCGCTTGTTTAAAGAGATCCATTCATCCAGGGTATCGGTAAACATTTTTTCCCTCCAGGAGGCGCTGTGCTCATCGGTCCAGTAGATCTGCGGCACGATGTAATCCAGGTATCCTTCTTCCGACATCCAGGTTTTCACATCCGCCCCAATCGATTGGCAGTAACTGATATTTCCCGCTGGACTGACGCCGAACTGGATATCCTCGCCATATTCTTTTACGGTACGGTAGACCGCCTTCACCATTTTGTTGACATTGCTCGCCTTTTCAGAATCCGGAACATCCGAGTCTTCCGGATAAAAATAGTCATCAAAATGGATCCCGTCCACATCATAACCCTCCAGAATCTCCCGGACACAGGCTAAAATCTCCTCTGTAGAGCTTTCGGAGGAAGGATCCAGAATCGGCTGTTTTAGCTCATAATTGCGGTAAGGGTTCAGCCAGGCGTGCAGTTCCATTTTATTTTTGTGAGCCAGCTTTACCATGATCTCCAGCGGGTCATAAGGGATCTCTTCGTCTCGGTCCCAGAGATAACGGCTCATGGAAAATCGGTCGGACCGATACGCGGCATCCCGAAAGGCTCTCGTGTGAAAGTAAACCGTATTGACAGACAGCGCTTTTGCCTCCTCAAAAAAAGCTTCCGCGTTCTCAGTAAAGTCCTGCTGGCTTTTGTTGTAAAGCCCCAATTCCTTAAAATCCACATAGGCCAGCCAAACAGCCCGCACTTCTCCGTCTTCACCTTTCCCAGCCTGGTTCCTGTAAAAAACAGTTACAGTAATGACCGCTGCCAGAAAAATCAGAACCGCCGCCATGACCCATCTGAGGATCCGTTCCTTTTGATAGGATCCTTTTCTTTTTCTCCGCCGCCGTTTTTTCTTCATACCAGTCGGTTAAGCGTCCCGCCGTTTAAAAAGCTTTCCAGATTCGCGCCGCAGGTATCAATGACTACCTTTCTCGTTTCCACAGGGATAAAACCAATATGGGGTGTAATCCAGCAGTTTTTTAGCCCAATCAGCGGATTGTTTTCTTCCGGCGGCTCCTTTGCCATAACGTCCAGACCAGCCCCGGCCAGCTTTCCGCTTTTCAGAGCTTCCGCGAGAGCCTCTTCATCAATAAGGCCTCCTCTCGCGGTATTGATCAGAATGGCTCCATCCTTCATCCTTGAAAGGAATTCCCGATTCACCATCCCCGCGTTTTCCTTTGTAAGCGGGCAGTGGAAGGTAACAATGTCCGAACGGACAGCCGCTTCCTTATCCTGACTGTAAACATGAACCTCCATGCCAAAGGCCCTCGCGATTTCTCCGACTTTTTTTCCGATATTTCCATAGCCTACAATTCCTAAAGACCGTCCCGCCAGTAAAGTGACCGGCGTTTTGATAAAGGTATAGTCCTTGCAGTTTTGCCACTCGCCTTCAACAACGGCTCTGTTATAAACCTCCACCTTATTGGTAACAGACAGCAGCAGAGCGATGGCCTGCTGGGCTACCGCGTCGGTGGAATAGGCCGGTACATTGCAGACCGCGATCCCCAGTTCTTCCGCTGTCTCCAGATCCACATGGTTAAATCCGGTCGCGGCAATGCCGATAAACTTCAGATCCGGACATGCCTTGAGTGTTTCCCGGTCCAAAGCCAGGGAATCGACAAATACCGCCTGTACTCCCGCAAGCCGCTCCGAAATCTCCTCTCTCGCCGTTCTTTTATAAATTTGAAAGTCTCCCAGCTTTTCTATGGGTTCCCAGGAAATATCTCCCGGATTAATTACCGCGCTGTCTAAAAATACACTTTTCATTTATTCCTCCTGATCCAGTTCTTTTAAAATTTCTCTGACCTGTTTCTCCAGCTTCAGACTTTTTTTCCCTTTTATTGTTACCACCAGATTCCCGCATCGGAACAATTCCCTGGCAAGCTCCGTAATATCCTGAGCCGTAACGGCCTCATACTCCCGCTTTCTCGCGTTCAGACTTCCGCTGCTCTTTTTCAGGATATGCGCTTCGTAGCTTTGGGTCCAATTGAGATTCTCCGCATGATCCAAAAGGATCTCCGCGTTATCGGTATACGCCGCTTTTACATAATCCAGCTCATCCCGGATCCCCCGTTTCAGTTCCCGGAAAAGCGCTACAACGATTTTCACCGATTCCAGCAGCCTCGCGGGCTGGACCTCATACTGAAAATACAGCGTACCGATATTGCTGTACTGCTCCATTCCGGGATCAAAGCTATATATAAAGCCCGACCGTTCCGACAGCGCCTGATGTATTTTGGAGCTTTCACACTCGAAAAGGATATCATAAAGGAGCATATAAACCGCCTGACTATAACGGGCAGTATCCATGTCAAAAGAAAACCGGACCATGGTATCACTGCTCTTTTTTATAGCGACCTTTGCGCTCCGGTCAAAAAAATCCGGAGGGACTGGCGCCATATTATCCCGCGTCAGCTTGGCGTCAGACAGACCGCGGGATCCGGCTCTCCTTTTCAAATAAAGGATATCCTCTTCATCCGCGCATCCGGTTACATAAAAAAACAGATTGTCCGGCGCGAAAATTTGTCTGTGAGCCGTTTGCAGCACTTTCTTTCCCATATGATCCAGCTGCCGGCTCATTCCGGTTATGGGTCTTGCCAGAGACGTGCCCCGCCAGACAATCTGGTTTGAGAAAAAGCTCAGAGAGTTCTTTTCATCGTCCTCCCGTATCTCAGCCTTGACCCGTCTGCGTTCGATTTGGATCTCTGACGCGGGCAGGCAAATCGGCTCAAAAAGCTTCAGAAACACATCTGCCGCTTCTTTAAAATGCGATCCGGCTCCCGTAATTTCAAACTGTACGAATTCTTTATAGGTGCAGGCGTTAAACAGCAGCCCCAGCCGGTCCAAATAAGGGTACAGCCCGTCATCCATCAGGTAATTGATATTTCGAATGACAATATGCTCCAAAAAGTGAGAGAGCCCATTCCGCTCTTCTTCCTCATACATGCTGCCGGCTTTCAGATACAGGCTCAGACAAAAGCTGTGAAGATGTTTCCCCGGGTAGTAGAAAATCTTCATCCCGTTTTCCGCGACATACTGTTTTTCCATCTATTTTCTGCTCTCCAGATAAGCCGCTCTTCCCTGCTGGTACAGATCGCCGCCCTGACTGTCCAAAACTACAGTTACAGGAAAATCATTTACTTTGAGCCTGCGCACAGCCTCTGCCCCCAGATCTTCAAAGGCAATGACCTGAGCCGATTCTACCCGCTGGGCCATCAACGCGCCCGCGCCTCCGATGGCCGCAAAATAGACAGCGCCGTTTCGAAGCGCGGCTTCCTTTACTTCCCGCGATCTCTGACCCTTTCCAATCATGCCGGTTTCTCCCAGATCCAAAAGCCTGGGAGCGTAAGCGTCCATCCGATAGCTGGTTGTAGGACCGGCTGACCCGATAGGATTTCCCGGCTTTTCCGGAGTAGGCCCCACATAATAGATCACGGAATTCTTTATTTCAAAGGGAAGGGGCTGACCCTGCTCCAGCATTTCTACCATACGCTTGTGAGCCGCGTCTCTGGCCGTATAGATGGTTCCTGTCAGAAGTACCGTGTCCCCCGCCTTCAGGTCCCGGAATTTTTCCGCTGTAAAGGGTTCTCTTATCTTGTATTCCATACTCTCTCCTTATTCCTACAAAATGATTTCTCCATGCCGGCTGACGTGACAGTTGATATTGACTGCTACCGGAAGCCCCGCAATATGGGTGGGGGCGGCTTTTATTTTGACAGACAGGGCTGTCGTCTCACCGCCGAAGCCCTGGGGGCCGATCCCCAGCTGGTTGATCCTTTCCAAAAGCTCCTGTTCCATATTTGCGTAATAGGGATCCTCGTTAGGCTGATCAAATGGGACCAGCAAGGCTTTCTTTGCCATCAGCGCGACTTTGTCGAAGGTTCCCCCGATTCCTACCCCTACTACGATGGGAGGGCACGGGTTAGCTCCCGCCTCTTCACAGACTTTTACAACAAAATCCTTTACTCCCTCTTCTCCCGCGGAAGGGGGCATCATCTTTACCTGGCTCATATTTTCCGAACCAAAGCCCTTCGGGGCGAAAATCACTTTTACTCTGTCTCCCGGCACGATTTCGTAATGAATATGAGCCGGTGTGTTATCTCCTGTATTGACTCTTCTCAGAGGGTCCTTTACAACGGATTTACGAAGAAAGCCCTCGCCATAGCCCCTTCTGACCCCTTCGTTGACCGCGTCTTCAATGAAACCTCCGGTCAGACGCGCGTCCTGACCGATTTCCAAAAAAACACAGGCCAGTCCTGTATCTTGACAGAGCGGCAGGACGCCTTCCCCCGCGATCTTTATATTTTCTTCTATCTTTTCCAGAACGCCTTTGGCAACAGGCCAAGGCTCCCGCTGTGTCTGGTTTTGGATGGCGCGTTTCACATCTTCCGTAAGAAAATGATTGGTTTTTCTGGCCATCTCCGCCACAGCCTCTGTAATCTCTCTTACATCAAGTGTTCTCATCATATCCTCCTTCTTGCGTATGATTTATTATACACAGAAATCCAATGTCCCGCAAGGCTGCCTCAGATTTTCCTGTTCCTACACCGGGCATTAACTCTGGTATAGTTTCCCGCCCTTTAGCATAGACTGTTACAATTCTATTTTTCAGGAGGCTTCTTATGAAAAAAAATCCGAGAAAAACGATCCGTTCTTTCCCCGTTTTTTCAAACAGGACAAGACCCCGCTTCAGGAATATCTGCGGCTTTGCTTTCGCAAAATGGCTGCTGCTCCTTCTTTCCGCGGTTATTTTTATCCTGGTACTGGTTCCCTTCACCATCACCAGGGTCTTCACCCCCGAAGCGTCCCCTGAAAAAGCAGACCAAAAGGCAAAGCAAAAGATCGTTTCTGAAAAGGTAAAGGAAGTTCCCATCCCCGATTCTATCTCTGTTTTCAGAGACGCCTCTAACAAAACGGAAACGGTAGCCTTTGAAGAATATGTAAAAGGCGTAGTTGCCAGCGAGATGCCCTCAACCTTTGAAAAGGAAGCGTTAAAAGCCCAGGCTGTCGCGGCCCGCACCTATTCTCTGGCAAAATATCAAAACGCGAAAAAGAACGGAAATTCTTCCGCTCACCCCGACGCTCCCGTCTGTGACACCGTCCACTGCCAGGTTTTTCAGGACAAAGCTTCGCTGAAAAAAATAAAAGGATCCAAATGGATGGATTCTGACTGGAAAAAGATCTCTGCGGCAGTGGAAGAAACAAAGGGAGAGTTAATGTATTATGATGGGGAATTGGTTCAACAAGCTCTGTTTCACTCCTCCAGCGGAGGGAAAACGGAAAACTGCGAGGATGTTTTCGCCTCTGCTGTTCCTTACCTTATCAGCGTAGACAGTCCTTATGAGGATGAAGCGACCCATAAAAAAGAAACGCTCACATTGCCGGTTTCTGAATTTGCGGAAAAAATAAAAGCCGCCTGTCCATCAAGCAGCTTTGGTACCATTACAGCTTCCAATATTCGCGTCCAGTCCCACAGCAGCGGAGGCCGAGTGGAAAAAATGAAAGTAGGAAACAGCAGCGTAACCGGAGTCCAGGTTCGCCAGGCGCTGGGGCTTTATTCAGCCAACTTTGAGATTTCCATTTCAGATAACACCATTACCTTTACCACAACCGGCTCTGGCCACGGAGTAGGTATGAGCCAGTATGGCGCCAATGGAATGGCAGAAAAAGGCTATGACTATCAGGAAATATTAAAACATTACTACAGCGGCATATCCATCGTTTCCTCCGACTAATGATCCTCTTTTTCTTTCTCTATTCCCGTCTTTATTTCTTCATAAGAGATACCGCATCCCCGGCAGTCCCCGCATCCGCCTTCCCGTCTGTCCTCGCAGCCCTGTTCATTGTTCTTATTTATATAGGTCATCAATCCTCCCGCCAATAACGCGATAGTCCCGATTCCCACCAGAATTGAAATCATCCATCTGTCCTTCTTTCTTTTTTAAATCAATACCGCTTTGTCTTTCTCAAAGCCACAGCGGCATTGTCCCGCTACCATAATACCAACTGGGCCTTTATTTGTAAAGCCCCTGCCTTAACGCCCCCGCGGCCGATTTCCTTTTCTCCAAACAGAAATACTGTTCCGATATTACAACAGAACAGTATTTCTTAAATGTTATTGAGTAAAGGTTGTTACATAGTTTTCGTGAAAATTATTGATTCATAGATTCTTTTATTTCCTCATAAGAAAGGTCGCATCCATGGCAGCCGCCGCATCCCGCGTCGGAGCTATCCCCGGTTTTAGCGGATGAGCACTGCCCGGCAGCCGGACACCCGATACATTTCACGCCCTTTTTTTTCGCCTTGACGATATACGCGATCGCGCCGCCAAGCAGGAGCAAAATAATCAGTACCGCAACGACATTAATCATGCTGCCGCACCTGTCCCTTTATTATGTAAGGAGTATTCTTCATCAAATTTCTGTCTCGATCTCTTAGCGATTGCGACAACGATTGCTGCCATTACCAGGATCGCAATCAGTCCAGGGATAAACGCCTGACCAAGTGTTCCTTCTGTAAAGAGAGTACCGAACTGGTATACTAAGAACGCTACCGTGTAGCCGGTTGCCAGCTGCAGACCGATTGCGCCCCACAGCCATTTCGCGCTCTTCATTTCAGAGTTCATCGCTCCAATCGCGGCAAAGCAAGGAGGTGTGTACAGGTTGAACATCAGATACGCCAGCGCGGTAACGGATGTAAGTCCCATAGTAAGCGCTACTTCGTTCGCGCCGCCAGTCAGAGCCAGTTCTTCTGTATCGATAAATCTTGTCATAGCGTAAACAACCGCCAGTGTACCTACAACGTTTTCCTTCGCAATGAAGCCTGTAATTGCTGCCGCCGCAAGCTGCCAAGCGCCAAATCCCAGAGGAATCAGCAGTACTGCGAACGGAGAAGCGATAGACGCCAGAATCGAAGTATCTTCCATTCCTTCTTCTACTACCTGGAAATGCCAGTTGAATGTCTGCATCAGCTGTACAACGCAGTTGCAAACCAGAATGATGGTAGCCGCTTTAATGATGTATGCCTTTGCTCGTTCCAGCATGGAGAAGCAAGCTCTCTTCAGGCTAGGAATTTTATAAGTAGGCAGCTCCATGATAAAGAAGGATTTTCTGTATTTATATCCTGTAACAGCTTTGACAAGCAGAGCGCCCAGGAAAATCAGCAGGATTCCTACAAAGTACATTAATGGGCTTACCCAGGAAGCTCCTGTAAAAAACGCTCCTGAGAACAAAGCGATAACCGGAATCTTCGCGCCGCAAGGGATAAAGGTTGTCAGCATCGCTGTAGCTCTCCGTTCTCTTTCGTCACGAATTGTACGGCTTGCCATGATGGCCGGGATTCCGCATCCTGTACCGATGATAACCGGAATGATGGATTTACCGGAAAGACCTACCCGTTTGAAGATCGGGTCCATTACAACACTGACACGCGCCATATAACCACAGTCTTCCAGTAACGCGATCAGGAAGTACATTACCATTACAAGTGGCAGGAAGCCTACTACGGCGCCTACACCGCCAACGATTCCATCCGCCAGAATTGCCTGCAGCAATGGAGCGCTGTTGTCAAGAAGTCCAGATACATATTCCTGGAAGGTTTCAATCCATCCTACCAGCCAGTCCGCAATGAGAGGTCCTAACGCTGACTGTGAGATCCAGAACACCGCGTACATTACCGCGGCAAAGATAATGATTCCCGCAACTTTATTTGTAAGAACTGAATCAATCTTATCCTGAGAATTTCTTTCCTTTGTCAGGACCTGACGTTTTTCAACATCCTTTACGATCCCATTTACAAAAGCGAAACGTTTTCTGTCTTCCGCTTCTACTGCCGCTTTATCATGCAGGTTAATATCAGCCTGCAGGTAAGGCGCTTTCTGGCCTTTTCCTTTTAAAGCAACCGCTTCATTTACAGCCTGCTTTAAGCCAGTTTTATCAGAAGAGGTAGAAATAGTTTTAATAACAGGGCAATTGAGCTTTTTCGCTAAAGCTTCTATGTCAATCTGCGTATTCTGCTTCTCATTGATGTCGCTCTTGTTCAAAGCAACAACAACAGGGATCCCCAGTTCCAGCAGCTGAGTTGTAAAGAACAGGCTGCGGCTCAGGTTTGTAGCGTCTACGATGTTGATAATCGCGTCGGGATTTTCATCTCTTACATATCCACTTGTGATCCCTTCTTCCGGTGTGAACGGGGACATGGAATACGCGCCCGGCAAGTCTACCGCAATAAGCTCCTCTGTGGAATCAGAAAAATCTTTTTTGATCAGACTCTCCTTTTTTCCGATCGTAACCCCGGCCCAGTTACCAACTCTTTCATTTTCTCCCGTCAGTGCGTTGTACATTGTTGTCTTACCACTGTTAGGATTGCCAGCAAAAGCAATTCTCATGATATATCCTCCTGTTTTTCATCTTAAATGATTATCTTTTAGTTAGTTCATTGGAACTAACTTATTTTCATAAAAAATAGTGACTTTAGCCACTATATTAAGACAGCCTGCGCAATCCCTTTATCAATGTTATATCTTCCATCCTTAATGGAAACTACACAGCCGCCTTTCAGGTGAGAGATTACAGTAATAGGCTCCCCACTGTAACAGCCCAGTGAGAAAAGGAACGCCTTTAAATCTTCGTCATCCGTCTGAATGTCTTTTACAATATATGTCTCACCAGCATTTGCTCCAGTCAAGTTCATGAATTCTCCCCCTGTCTCTGTATCCTGAATAACCATTCCCTGCGGAATTCTTCAGAGTTAGTTAGTAAGTGTTAACTACCTTGATTATCATAATATAAAAAGAAATCTTTGTCAACTCTTTTTGAAAGAAAAATCCACCCTTCTTGTCGCTTTTTGAAAAAAACTGCCCCGGGGGATCGTTCCTTTCCCGCGGGGCAGCTCATGCCGCTTTTTTTAATAATTTTCCGCCTTAATCTGAAAGTAGGCTCTGGAATGAAAACATACCGGACAGATTTCCGGCGCGTCCTTGCCGGTGAACTGATGGCCGCAGTTAGCGCACTGCCACAGCACCTCTTCATCCTTGGAAAACACTTTTCCGTCTCTTACATTTTCAGCCAGCTTTCTGTACCGTTCTTCGTGTTCTTTCTCAATAGCCGCCACTCCGTCCATTTGCTCGGCAATTTCACGAAAGCCTTCTTCTCTTGCGGTTTTTGCCATTTCCGCGTACATTTCAGTCCATTCATAGTTTTCGCCTTCTGCCGCGGCGATCAGATTTTCTTCTGTCTTTCCCAGGCCTACGGCGTGCTTGAACCACAGCTCCGCGTGCTCTTTTTCATTGGCCGCGGTATCCTTAAAGATCTCCGCGATCTGTACATATCCCTCCTGCTCAGCCTTTGCCGCGTAAAACGTATACTTGTTTCTTGCCTGAGATTCTCCCGCAAAAGCAGTCAGTAAATTTTCAAGAGTCTTTGATCCTTTTAAATCTTTCATACTTGTTCCTCCTCGGTTCATCGTTATTATTCAATGCTATTTTTAGTAAAAAGAAGGAAAAATATTCGATAGAATGAAAAAAAGAGCAGATATTATAATCTGCTCCTGATGGTTTGCTCTTCCAAGCTCAATCTTCGATTCGAATAATGGTAGCTCCCAGTCCCCGGAATTTTTCTACAAACCGCTCGTAGCCCCGGTCAATATGGTAAATATCCGAAACTTCTGTCGTACCTTCCGCCACCAGCCCGGTAAGGATTACCGCCGCTCCGGCCCGCAGATCGGTAGCCACTACCTGCGCGCCCTGCAGCTGCTTGCCGCCCGGGATAATGGCACAGCTTCCATCTGTTTTGATATTAGCTCCCATTCGATTGAATTCCGCTACATGCATAAACCGGTTTTCAAAAACGGTTTCAATCACTACGCTGGGTCCTTTTGATACTGCCAGAAGGGCCATAAACGGAGACTGCATGTCTGTAGGGAATCCAGGATACGGCAATGTCTTAATGTCGGTAGAGACGATAGGATTCACATCCCCTCTGACAACCATGCCTTCGTCTGTCATATAAATCTCCGCCCCGCATTCTCTCAGCTTGGCTGTTACCGGCTTTACATGATCCGGAAGGACATTTTTGATCAGTATATTTCCTTTTGTTATAACCGACGCTACCATAAAAGTTCCGGCTTCAATCCGGTCCGGAATTACATGATGGCTGACACCGTGAAGGCTCTTCACGCCTTCGATCTTTACTGTATCGGTTCCCGCGCCCTTGATCTTTGCTCCCATTTTGTTCAAAAAGTTGGCCAGATCTACGATTTCCGGCTCCTGGGCCGCGTTTTCGATGACGGTAGTTCCCTCCGCGAGAGCCGCTGTCATAATAATAACCTCCGTAGCGCCTACGCTTGGAAAATCCAGATAAACATCATTGCCTACCAGCCTGTCCACCTTCGCTTCCAGCGGTCCCTGCTTTCCGGACTCTTCTTTAATATCCACGCCCAGAGCGCGCAGTCCTTTCAAATGAAGCTCAATAGGCCGTTTCCCAATAGCGCAGCCTCCAGGAAGCGGAATAACCGCTCTTCCTGTCCGCGCGAGAAGCGGTCCGATTACCAGAATCGACGCCCGCATCTTTTTTACCAGTTCAAAGGGCGCTTCGTATTCTGTAATATTTTTTGCTTCTATTTCAACAATGTTATCTTCTAATTTATCATCGACCTTCGCGCCCAGACTTTCCAGCAGCTGACACATGACATCCACATCCCGCAGGGCGGGTGTTTCCATAATGGTACACTTTTCCTCTGTCAGCAGGGCGGCTGCCATAATTGGAAGTACAGCATTTTTTGCCCCGCTTATTTCAACTTCCCCTTTTAGCGGAGCGCTCTTTTGTACTAAAAATTTTGCCACTTCTTTCCTCCAAACACATTTATCTAACCTACAGTATACCTGTTTCACACCAGCTTTTCAAGAATAATGCAAAAGAAAGAGGCATTAAATGTTTCATGCTAAAGGGGAACAAAACATATTTTTTCATCGCCTCTTTCTCGGTTTTATTTTTGTCCTTTTTCCGGTCGAATATTCCTCATAGTATGAAAAAGCACTGCGTGTCCGCAATGCTTTTTATCGATTCCGTCTTAACTAAAGAGACTTCAGTTCACTTATGCAGTTTTCGCAGATATTCTTGCCCTTGATCTGCTTTACTGTCTTCGCGCTTCCACAGAAGATACAGCAAGGTTCATATTTTTTAAGCAAAATATAATCCTCGTCCACGAAAATTTCGATCGGATCTTTGATCTCAATGTTCAGCGTTCTTCTCAGTTCAATCGGCAGTACAATTCTTCCCAGCTCGTCCACTTTTCTAACGATTCCTGTAGCTTTCATGTTTACTCCTTTCTCTACAGCCGTCCGCGCGGGCTGCGTCAGACGCGCTATAATCCCCTAAAATAAAATTTTATTGATCCTTTTTGTTCCTGGCAATCAGATTTTTAAGAGAGCCAAGCGCATTAACGATGGAGGTCAGGGCTGCCGTAATACTCTGGTTACCTTTCATTACTTCCGCCAGACCGCCCAGAGATTCCGCCACATCTCCCACTGCCTCATTGACCTGTTCGGTCCTCTCGGCCGCAATCGACGAGATAGTCTCTGTGTCCTGAAGAATCTTATTGGTGTGCTTGATGGTCACGATAAGATTTTTCATAAACACGATGCAGAAAACAATCAGCACTAAAAGGCCGATTATAATCAGGGCCCACCCTAATGTTTTTAAATCCAGTGTTATTACCATATCTCTACCTCCGCCCATAAAACAAGATATATCTATTATTACATAAATTGTAAATTGTTTCAACTCATATTTTCCATATTTCAGAATAAATTTGCTTTTAGAGGTGAAAAAAATCATGATGAATTACATTTGGGCAGCAATGATCTGCCTCGGGATCGGCTTTGCCTGTGTAAACGGTACTCTGGAAAGCTTTACGGACGGGTTAATGTCAAGCTGCAGTGAGGCAGTGGAGTTTGTCATCAGCCTCATGGGTATTATGGCAGTCTGGAGCGGGCTTATGAATATTGCCGATAAATCCGGACTCATTGAAATCATATCCCGGCGGGTAAAGCCTGCCATGCAGTTTCTCTTTCCGCTGGAAAAAGATGATCAGACAACGGCTGTTATGCTTATGAGCTTTGTCGCGAATATTTTCGGCGCGGGAAACAGCGCTACTGTTTTTTCTCTGAAAGCGATGGAGCGTCTCGATGAGGAAAACGGGAAGTCCCCTTACGCCAGCGACGCTATGTGCATGTTTACCGCCGTCACCATGTCCATGGTCCAGTTGGTGCCTGTTACAGTCATAAAAATCCGCAGTGACCTGGGTTCAGCGGATTCCGGAAGCATTATCATTCCTTCCATCCTTGCCGGTCTGATTTCCATGGCCGCCTCTATTTTAGTATGTAAATTCTTCGAAAGGAAGCGTCACAATGTCCGCCATTCTTAGTACACTCTCTGTTTTCTTTATCCCGGTGATCATTACCGTAATCATCTTCTACGGACTGAAGAAAAAAGCGCCAGTCTACGACCTTTTCGCGGAAGGCGCGAAAGACGGCATTGCCACAGCCGTAGAAATTTTGCCTTTTATCATTGCGATTTTCATTGGAATCGAGGCTATAACCGCCTCCGGAGCTATGGAATGGCTGGAAGGTTTTCTAGGGCCGGTCTTTGAACTGGCCGGCATACCCAAGGAACTGATTTCCCTCGTTCTGCTCCGGCCCGTATCCGGAAGCGGTTCTCTGGTCCTTGCGGAACGGATTATGACAGACTGGGGTACCGACTCCCTTGTGGGCAGAGCGGCTTCCGTTATGGTAGGAAGCTGCGAAACCGTTTTTTATGTTCTGGCCCTTTATTTCGGTGTTACCGCCGTAAAAAAAATGAGACACGCTTTTGCCGCGGGTCTCATCGGATATATCGTAGGAATTGCCGCCTCTGTTTTCCTGTGCCGAATCATGTAATACGTTCATAAATACGCAGAATTTCCTCTGAATAAACGCCCTTTTCCTGATACACATAAAGCATTGGAAGGAGCTTTAGTTCCCGGCCTCCGTTTTTTACACAGTGAAGCAGGACAATGTTAGGGCTCTGGCCTTCCATCGGCGCTACCAGACGCATTTCTTTTGGCTCCAGGCGATATTTTAGGCACAAATGAAAAATATCCGTCAGGCGGCTCGGTCTATGTACCATATAGAAGTCGCCTCTGTTTCGCAAAAGCCGGCAGGCGCAGGCTATAAAGTCCTCCAGAGAGCCTACGGTCTCATGCCTTGCGATTGATTTTGCCCGGTTTTCATTGACGATACCGCCGCTTGACCGCATATAAGGAGGATTTGCCGTAACCGCGTCCGCCCAGCCGTCTTCCAGACCGGAAAAGTCGGCTACATTTCCATGAAAAAAACAGACTCGCCCGCTGAGGCCGTTAAGGGCGGCGTTTCTTCGCGCCCGCTCATAGGAGCCTTCCTGGTATTCGACACCACAGATCACTCCCGCGTCTGTTTTATGGCTCAGAATTAAGGGAATGATCCCCGTCCCTGTTCCCAGATCCACAATCCGGCCGGCCTTCTTCTTTGAAGCGAAATCCGCGAGGATCACGGCGTCCACACCGTAACAGAATTCCTCCGGCTTTTGTATCAGCCGCAAATCGGAAAAGCCGATCTCGTCCATTCTCTCTCCTGGCTTCAGCATAGCGTCAATCCTTCAGCAGATCTTTGATTTCTTTCAGAAGTTCTCCATCCAGCTCTTCCAGGTCATTATCATTTTTCTTTTTCCTTTTTCCCTTGCCCAGCCGTTTGATCTCTTCTTTCTTATAGCTGTAAAACTCTGTACTCAGCTTTTCCTGCTTGTCTTTCTCTTTATTTCCCTCTTCAAGGACCAGTCGGGTCTTTATCTTATTTTCCAAAAGATTCGTGTCCACTACAACCGCCAGTCCATCCGGTGTCTTGACCCGCTCGCCTGCGTCAGGCATGCCTTTCTTCAGTTCCATATAGACATCGTTTTCATATTTCAGGCAGCACATAAGCCTTCCGCAGATTCCGGAGATCTTAGTTGGGTTTAAAGAGAGATTCTGCACCTTTGCCATTTTAATCGATACCGGCTCAAACTCACAGAGCCAGCTGTGACAGCAGAGACTGCGTCCGCAGGTACCGATACCGCCCCGCATCTTCGCTTCATCCCGCACCCCGATCTGCCTCAGCTCGATTCGCATTTTAAATACACCGGCCAGGTCCTTTACCAGTTCGCGGAAATCCACTCTGCCGTCCGCTGTGAAATAAAAGATGATCTTACTGTTATCGAAAGTATATTCCACATCGATCAGTTTCATTTCCAGCTTGTGCTTGTCTATTTTTTCCTGACAGAGACGCAGGGCCCGCTCTTTTTTCTGATTGTTGTCCCTATGCCGCTTATGATCCCTTTCATCCGCGATCCGTATAATTTTTTTCAAGGGGGATACGATCTCGGAAGGACGCACTTCCTTTTCAGCCATATTCACAGTGCCGAATTCCATTCCCCTCGCTGTTTCCACGATTACATTGGTTCCTACCTTCACTTTCAGGTTGCCCGGATCGAAATAATATACTTTACCGGCGGTTTTAAATTTTACGCCTACTACTTTTACCATTCTCTATCCTCCAATTTTTATCATCAGATCCTTCAAAGCGTAGCTTTTAGCTACACCCCTTTGGATTTGTCTTCTTGTCTGTTCAATCATACTTACATTTTTGTATATCTGGCTCTTTTTATACAGTCTTCCCTTTTCAGAGGGCTCAATCAAAAGGTCCCGGTACACCCGCTCAAGGGCGTCCAGAAAAGCCCCGGTTTTCCCGGCGTCCTTCATAATCTCGGAAATAGCCTCCTTACGCTTATAAAAGGGCTGGCCCTCCAGCAGCAGATCAGCCACGGCCCTGGCCGTCTCCATCATTCCTTCATAGCTTTCCTGCCCGAAATAGTTAAGTCGGAACTTTACACATCTGGACAAAATTGTCTGCGTCAGATTTTCAATGTTCTCCGACAGCAAAATCAGAATCGTTCCTTCTGCCGGTTCTTCCAATGTTTTCAGCAGACGGTTCTGGGCCCGAAGGGTCATCGTGTCCGCGTCGCTGATCACGGCAATGTTTCGCGGGCCGTACGGCTTTGTTTTCAGCCGTTCCTGCAGCTTTTCAATGGCTTCATCCTTAATGCTGCTTCCATCCGCCTGTACATAAATCAGGTCTTCATAATTGCCGTGTTCAATTTTCCTGCAGGAAGCGCACCGGCCGCAGCCGATCCCCGGCTCTTCTTCGCATAAAACAGCCTTGACAAACGCCTCCGCAAAGGCCTTTTTGTCCAGGACAGCTTCTCCTTCAAATATATACGCGTGGGAAACATTTCCCTTTTTAATGGCCTCCGATAGCCGGTTTACCAATTTTTCATTTCCCTGGATCTGTCCAAAACTCATCTCTGCAAAAGCCTTTCTATACGCTGCAGTATTTCTTCACGGATCGCTTCAACCTCTCTCCCCGCGTCGATTCCCACGATCCGATCTGGAAACTGCAGCTCCAGCTCTTCATAACCTTGGAAGACCCGCTCATGAAATTCCGCGTTTTCCATCTCGATTCGATCCTGTTCTTCTTTTTTGATCCGGCTTTTGCCTATCCCCGGATCCAGCTTCATCAAAAAGGTCAGATCCGGAACGCAATCTCTGACCGCGTACGCATTGATAATGGAAACACAGTCTCCCAGTCCTCGTCCATACCCTTGATACGCAATGCTGGAATCGATAAAACGGTCACAGACCACATGGCTTCCGTCTTCCAACGCGGGCCGTATCACCTCGGCCACATGCTGCGCCCTGGAAGCCGCGTAAAGCAGCGTTTCGGTCACAGGATCCATTTCCCGGTGATTCCGGTCGAGAATGATTTCCCGTATTTTTTCACTGATGGGTGTTCCACCCGGTTCTCTTGTTACGATCACTGGTTCTCCCCGTTTTCGAAAAAATTCTGTGATTTCCTGTATCTGTGTTGATTTTCCGGATCCGTCCGGTCCTTCTATCGTAATAAACAAACCTCTTCTCATCTTCTTCGTCTGCTCCCGCTTTGTTTTCCTGCTCCATTATGGCTGTCTTTATTCTGTTTGACAACTTCATCGATCAGCCGTATCAAAAAATATACAATCATATATACAAGAGGGATACAGAGCAGCAGCGTAAATATCACTTTTAGTATGGTCATGAAAATCATATACGTTCCCCCTGTTTTCCAGTCCACGATAAATTTCTTTAATAACAAGCCTGACAAATATTATATCATGCCTGAGGCAGATTCCACAACATCTAATATCCCATGGATTTCAGTCCGCTGGCAATTTCACAGTAAAGTCCTGTAATATCCGCTTTTTCCTTTTTTCTTCCCGCCTCTTTTCCCGAAGCTGCCGCTGCCGGGTGAGAAATGCCGTATTTTCCCTTCCCCAAATAGACGCCCCGAAACGCGCCCCATTTCGCGGAGTCTACCGATACCAGTCCATCGTTGGGACCTTCCATTTTTCGGATCAGGTGGTAAAACAGGCTCATGGATGGATCACTGCTTCCCCGCTTCATATCAAAGGCATAGCTCTGATAATAGACTTCTTTCGCGTCCGGTACCAGCTCGTTAAAAATTTTCATATAATCGGCAGTCATTTGTTCATAGGTTTTAAGCGATCTGTTTTCTCCGCCTCCGTCTGCCAGCAGCATACGGTTAAAAAGCCACAAAAGCGCTCTATAGGCGCCTGAGGCTTTTTTCTCCATCTTATCCATAGAGAGAATCCCCCGGTGAGGCGTAGCCAGCGTAGTAAGAGAGGCGATCTGTGATTCCATACCCAGGCGTGAAATCAGATATCTGGCCTCAATTCCGCCCTTGGAATGGGCAATCAGGTTCAGCTTCTCCGTTCCGTATTCCCGCAGAGCGCGCAGCGCCGAAACCTTTAGCTGTTCCGCGTTATGCTGAATACTTCCAAAAGCGTCCTGCCTGCCAAAGCAGACGATGGCCCCGCGCTCTCGCAGCGATTCCGGGATTCTTCCCCAATACCTCTGAAAGTCACCATCCTTATAACCGATTCCGTGAATCAGCATGATAGGATATTTCGTCGCGCATGTATAATCTTCCATTTCCGCCTCCTTTTTCTTATTATACAGAAAAAAGGATCGCTGTACAAACGATCCTTTCCGCTTATTCTATATCACCTCATGGAATTTTCGCGCTACAGAGAGATCAGGTCAAAGGAAATCCTTACTTTGAAAAGATCTCCGTCAATATAAATATCAAAGCTTCCTCCCTGCAGCTGGGTCAGATCCCGGGCAATAGACAGACCCAGTCCGCTTCCTTCCGTGTGCCGCGAGCTGTCCCCCCTTACAAAACGCTCCGTCAGTTCTTCCGCTGTAATATTCAGCTCATATTTTGAAGTGTTGCGGTATGTTATAACGGCCCTGTCATCCTCTTTTTCAAGGTTCATATAGACCCTGGTTCCCGGCTGGGAATATTTGCAGATGTTATTAAGCAGATTATCAAAAACTCTCCACAGTCTTCTTCCATCTGCCAGGATTTCCAGATCCTCCTCGGGCAATGTCATGACAAACCGCAGATCATTTTTTTCCGCCTTTTCTTTATACTCTCCCATGACCTGCTCCAGGAGAACCCCTACCTGACATGGCGCCAGATCAATTTTTACATTCCCTGTAGAAGCCTTTGACGCGTCCACCAGGTCCTCTGTCAGTTTTTTCAGCCTGCGGGACTGACGTTCTAAAACGTCTACATATCCCTTAATCGTTTCATCCTGAATATCTTCTTTTCTTAAAAAATCCACATAATTAATGATTGAAGTTAGTGGGGTCTTGATATCATGGGAAACATTAGTAATCAGCTCCGCTTTGAGTCTTTCGCTCTTTATTTTTTCCTCTACCGCGGCAGACATTCCTTTGCCTATGCTGTTAAGATTGTCCGCGTGCTCTGCCAGATCAAGAAACATTCCTTTCTGACTGATTTTATAGTCCAGATCTCCCTCCGCAAGATGTCTGCCTCCCTCCTTCAGGCGCTTTAGAAGCAAAGCGGTATAAATGACTCCCGCGCTTGCCGCAAGCGCTTCCAAAAGCCAGAGGAAGCACGCTCCAGTACTATAATACATATTGACTGAAATTACTAAATTCAGTACAAAGAATACGATGAGACCAAGGATAGTCTTCCAAATCATAGGGATCTGCCGAACCAGGCTTTTTAGGCCCTTCCAGAAGAGTTTCCCTATATGTACAATTTTTTTCACGGCCTGGTAAATAAATGTACTTCTCCACCAGCTTCCCATTTTCACTCTGGCGGCAAAGATGGTAAAAAAGCCGGTAATAACAATGGATACCCCCAGAATAGAAGCAATTCCCGCCAAAATAATAATATCATAGTTTTCATTCAGTCTGTAGTCCACCGTATCTACCACAACGCAGGCGAAAAGAAGGATGATCAGGACGCAGGCAGCCGCCAGCAGATCCTGCGGTACTTTCTTCAAAGCGGCGCGTTCTCCCGTTCTTCCGTATCCGGCAGCAGCCATGAGGAAAACGAAGAGAGCCAGACTTACCGCCAAACAGCCGCATCCCACTGCCACAGCGCCATGCCGGTAAGTATACATTTTGCTGTACAGCTCATACATACCTCGCAGCTCCTGAGGAAATATATCCGTTCCAGCAGCCGCTTTTTCAGGATTCCCAAGATAAACAGAGACTTCATATTCGCTATGCTCAAAGGTCTCCATATAGATATCTTCTCTTTCCGCCAGTTTACTATGAAGCTTCCGCACCTCTGACTTTCCCTTTTCTGTTATCTGGCTGATCGTATACCCGAAACCGCTAGCCTGATTTTCTCCGTAGAAGATCTCCGACTCATAATCTGTAATCAAATCAGAATCAAGAAGATACCCGGACATATAAGCGTCGGCGTTGCACGCTACCTGAAAAAAGATATCTTTCGAAACCTCATTCTTATTGCTGGAATACCAACCCGTATCCGCATTGAAGACTACTATAATGCCGGAAAGCACTGTCATAGTAAGGAAAATCTGCAGCAAGACAAACGCTGTTATTTTCGCCGGTAAATTTGTTTTTAAGTTTTTCATACAACACACACCTCACTCTTTTTTCATTTTATCCCTCAATTTTATAGCCCTGTCCCCATACAACCTTTAGATGACGGGGTTCATCCGGATTAATCTCCACCTTTTCCCTTAGATGGCGAATATGTACCGCTACGGTTCCTTCGGCGCCATAGGCGTGTTCATCCCACACCTGCCTGTAAATCTGCTTTGGCGAAAAAACTTGTCCCGGATGCTCCATCAGAAGTTTTAAGATACCGTATTCTTTTGGGGTAAGGTTTACCGCTTCTCCCAGAAGCGTCACACTCTTACTTATATCATCCAGTTCAATATCTCCAACTAAAAGCGTATTTTTTTTCGTATTTCCCGCTCCCAGCACCATATACCTGCGGAGCTGGGATTTTACTCTAGCCAGCAGTTCCACTGGATTAAAAGGCTTCGTTACATAATCGTCAGCCCCAAGGTTTAATCCCAGAATCTTATCTGTATCTTCGCTCTTAGCAGTCAGAAAGATAACAGGAATATTCTTCGTCTTCCTCATTTCAGTAAGGGTCTGAATCCCATCCATTTCCGGCATCATAATATCCAGAAGAATAAGATGTATCTCCCTTTCTTCTATGATCTTCAGAGCTTCTCTGCCGTTTCCGGCTTCATATAAATTGTAATCATCACTTGCAAGATAAATTTTTAAAGCGGAGACAATGTCTTTTTCATCGTCACATATCAATATATTGTACATGCTCTTTTCAACCTCCATAGTTATTATGCCATGAAAAGATTTAAGATGAAACAGGCAGATTCTTTAAGAATTGTTTAAGGACACACACAAGGAAAAAAGAGACATACGATTTAAGCGAGGCTCGGAGCGCCCAGCGAAAAGAATTAAGCAAAAGAAAAAGACGGCTCCTCTGAGCCGTCTCCCTCTCTTAAACTGGCAACGTCCTACTTTCCCAGGCAGTCCCCCGCCAAGTATCATCAGCGCTAGAGAGCTTAACTTCTGTGTTCGAGATGGGAACAGGTGTGGCCTCCCCGCTATTGTCACCAGATCCGATCCCCTACTCAAGCGTCTTACTTGTTAAGTAGGTATCGTTTCTTCTGAAAGCTTCTTTTGTGCCTTCAAAACTGAATAATGTTAAGTGTCTTTCCTTTCCTGAAACCATTGGTCAAGCGTTCGACCTATTAGTATCGGTCAGCTCCACACATTACTGCGCTTCCACCTCCGACCTATCTACGTGGTAGTCTTCCACGGGTCTTATCCTTTCGGAAGGAGATCTTTTCTTGTGGGGGGCTTCGCACTTAGATGCTTTCAGCGCTTATCCCGTCCATACGTAGCTACCCAGCTATGCCTTTGGCAAGACAACTGGTGCACCAGAGGTATGTCCATCCCGGTCCTCTCGTACTAAGGACAGCTCCACTCAAATCTCCAACGCCCACAGCGGATAGGGACCGAACTGTCTCACGACGTTCTGAACCCAGCTCGCGTACCTCTTTAATGGGCGAACAGCCCAACCCTTGGGACCTACTTCAGCCCCAGGATGAGACGAGCCGACATCGAGGTGCCAAACACCCCCGTCGATGTGGACTCTTGGGGGGTATCAGCCTGTTATCCCCAGGGTAGCTTTTATCCGTTGAGCGATGGCCCTTCCACTCGGTACCACCGGATCACTAAGCCCGACTTTCGTCCCTGCTCGACCTGTTTGTCTCGCAGTCAAGCTCCCTTCTGCCTTTGCGCTCTCCGCGCGATTTCCGTCCGCGCTGAGGGAACCTTTGGGCGCCTCCGTTACTCTTTAGGAGGCGACCGCCCCAGTCAAACTGCCCACCAGACACTGTCCCGACGCCGGGTTACGGCGCGCGGTTAGAATTCCAACATTACAAGGGTGGTATCCCAACGGTGACTCCTCTAATACTGGCGTACTAGTCTCTTTGTCTCCCACCTATCCTGTACGTGCAATGCCGAAACTCAATATCAAGCTGCAGTAAAGCTCCATGGGGTCTTTCCGTCCTGCTGCGGGTAACCGGCATCTTTACCGGTACTACAATTTCACCGAGTCTATTGTTGAGACAGCGCCCAGATCGTTACGCCTTTCGTGCGGGTCAGAACTTACCTGACAAGGAATTTCGCTACCTTAGGACCGTTATAGTTACGGCCGCCGTTTACTGGGGCTTAAGTTCACGCCTTCGCTTGCGCTAAGCGGTCCCCTTAACCTTCCAGCACCGGGCAGGCGTCAGCCCCTATACTTCAGCTTTCGCTTTCGCAGAGACCTGTGTTTTTGGTAAACAGTCGCCTGGGCCTTTTCACTGCGGCCACCTTTCGATGGCGCCCCTTCTCCCGAAGTTACGGGGTCATTTTGCCGAGTTCCTTAACAATAGTTCTCTCGCTCGCCTTAGGATTCTCTCCTCATCTACCTGTGTCGGTTTGCGGTACGGGCACCTTAAGTCTCGCTAGCGGCTTTTCTTGACAGTGTGAAATCAGCGGCTTCCGGTACTATTTTTCCCTCCGCGTAACGCCCCAGCCTTTCAGTATGCGGATTTGCCTACATACCAGCCTCGACGCTTGCGCGCGCTCTACCAACGGCGCGCTCCGCCTATCCTTCTGTGTCCCCACTTCACTCTAACGACTCTCGGTGGTACTGGAATCTCAACCAGTTGTCCATCGCCTACGGCTTTCGCCCTCGGCTTAGGCCCCGACTTACCCTGAGCGGACGAACCTTCCTCAGGAAACCTTAGATTTTCGGCGGGCAGGATTCTCACCTGCCTCTCGCTACTCATGCCAACATTCTCTCTCGTATACCGTCCAGCGACCCTTACAGGTCACCTTCTGCCAGTATACGACGCTCCTCTACCATACCTATCGGTATCCTAAGCTTCGGTAGTAAGTTTTAGCCCCGTTTATCTTCGGCGCGGAGCCACTCGACTAGTGAGCTGTTACGCACTCTTTAAATGCGTGGCTGCTTCTAAGCCAACATCCTAGCTGTTTATGCGGCTCCACATCCTTTTCCACTTAACTTACATTTTGGGACCTTAGCTGTAGGTCTGGGCTGTTTCCCTTTTGACCACGAAACTTATCTCCCGTAGTCTGACTCCCGGATATGATCCCGCGGCATTCGCAGTTTGATAGTTTTCGGTAACCGGTGAAGGCCCCTAGAACATTCAGCGCTCTACCTCCGCGTGTCTTTTTCCGAGGCTAGCCCTAAAGCTATTTCGAGGAGAACCAGCTATCTCCGAGTTCGATTGGAATTTCACCGCTATCCACACGTCATCCCAACACTTTTCAACGTATACGGGTTCGGTCCTCCACGAGATTTTACTCTCGCTTCAACCTGCGCATGGATAGGTCACCCGGTTTCGGGTCTACAGCGTGTAACTACTCGCCCTATTCAGACTCGCTTTCGCTTCGGCTCCAGCGCTCCAGCGCCTTAACCTCGCTACACACCATAACTCGTTGGCCCGTTCTACAAAAAGTACAAGGTCACTTTCGCTCCCTCTGCTTGTAAGCGCAAGGTTTCAGGTTCTATTTCACTCCCCTCCCGGGGTTCTTTTCACCTTTCCCTCACGGTACTATTCGCTATCGGTCACTGGGTAGTATTTAGCCTTGGGGGGTGGGCCCCCCTGCTTCAAACCGGGTTTCACGTGTCCGGTCCTACTCTGGTTCCACTCCCGCGCAAGCTCCTTTTCGCCTACAGGGATTTCACCTTCTTCGTCCATACGTTCCAGTATGTTCGGCTAAGAATCTTACGTCCTTTGAGTGGTCCGCAACCCCGGTCCCTAAAGAGACCGGTTTGGGCTCTTTCCCGTTCGCTCGCCGCTACTAAGAAAATCGATGTTTCTTTCTCTTCCTAAGGGTACTTAGATGTTTCAGTTCCCCTCGTTGCCTTCTCTACGTCTATGTGTTCAACGTAGGATACATACACATTACTGTATGTGGGTTCCCCCATTCGGATACCCACGGATCTTCGGATATTTGCTCCTACCCGTGGCTTTTCGCAGCTTGTCGCGTCCTTCTTCGGCTCCCAGTGCCAAGGCATCCGCCTTACGCTCTTCTTCGCTTGACCTTCTCAAGCCTCGCCTGATCTAGCGTAATCAGGTCTTCCTATTGTCAATTCACTTCAGTGAATCAGCTTTTTCTGGTTTTCTCGGTCGAAATCGT
>JAJCKG010000040.1 GCA_020558355.1 bacterium 210820-DFI.6.37
CAGTTGAGCCAATACTTCCACTGTGGGTTTCGTCAGCTTCTATCTTATAGTAGACCGTATATGTTCCGGCGTCGGTTGCTGTTGGTATATCGGTTGACCAGTTTTCTTCATCTGTGCTGTAGTAAACTGTGCCTCCATCGGCCTCTCCGCCCTTCAGCAGGCTCTGAGCATTTCCGTTATACGTAAGAGCTTCTTTAGCCGTCGGCACAGTATAAGTCATCAGATCTCTAACTCTAAGGTCTATTGATGTTTCCGTCGGCGCAGCATTTCCGTCTTTTTCCACGTAATCCACGCCTAAAGGCTTGTAATCTATCGTCAATTTGTAATCGCCTGCATCAAGACCTTCAAGATAGCTTTTATTTATGGTAATGACGCTAGTATCGTCTGCTTCTGCACTTATGGTGTAATCCTTCCCGCTTTCAAGAACTCCATTACCGTTGCTGATGCTGCTAACCGTATTATCGTTGAGCTTTACCGTCACAGTCAAATTAGAATCGGTCTGACCTTTGACATAGCTCAATTCCGTTGTTTCCGATACAGCATCGGTATATATGATAATCCCATCGGAGCTGATATATGTTACATTTCCCGCA
The DNA here is from genome assembly GCA_020558355.1 of bacterium 210820-DFI.6.37. GTDB lineage: Bacteria > Bacillota > Clostridia > Peptostreptococcales > Anaerovoracaceae > Hominibacterium. The sequence continues at coordinate 594 of JAJCKG010000040.1, forward strand.
TTGTCTGTTATCTTTGCATAAATGATATATTTATTGCTTGGATTAATTGAAAAAGCATTTTCATAATTTTTCCATTCAATAGAATCTTCTTTAATATTTGTATTCGATATTTCTTTATTTGATACATGGTAACAGATACTTGCTATGCCGCTGCATGCGTCTTCTCCTGTGATTGTTACGCTCTTTGTTTCCTTGAAGAACAATCCGAAAGTGATTCTATTTAGAAAAGTATTCCACTTATTTTCTGATACTTCTATAGTTCCTGTAGGCGCAGTTATATCAGCAACACCTGTTACGCTAATTTTAACATCTTCTTTTACATCTGATATAGTATAAGTATTATCCTCAGTGAGAGTTATTTCTTCGCCGTTTACTGTAATTGAAAAACCATCAGTTTTGCTATAACCATCTTTCAAAGAGAAAGATAAAGTTGTTTCTCCGTCATAGCTTAATTCTGCCTTATCTACAGTTAATGTATATCCTGTTTGGTTTTCCGGAACTGTTACCGTTAATTTTCTGCCTTCTCCTATCGTCACTTCTGTTGCAGGTGATGCGTTATAATTTGCAGTTTCTGCATAACGAACATAATAAGTTCCGGATGCAAAGGTCATGTCTGTAGCTGTTATTCCTGTATACTCACTGTCGCTTGCATTTTTAATTGTCGCATACTCCATAGCAGTTGAGAGTCCACTGATTTTACCATCTTTTATGCCATCTATTGTTTCATTTGTAACCGTAAAATCTGTTGATTTTGGTGCGTTTTGTGAGGCTTTGCTAATGATAAATTCTACCGGTTTAGATACCAAACCTTCATATGTTTCTCCTCTTTCTACACTGGCTATCATATAATATGTTCCTGCATTGACCGGCTGTCCGCCAGTAGATGTTGCCCCACTGTTATCTGGTGTTGTTTTAATTGTACACTCTTTATCTGTATAGTAAGTGAATGTAACATCTTGAGCAGTACCATGTGTTGGTGTTGCTGATGGAGCATTTGGTGTACTTCCATATGTCCAACCAGAAATAGACGGTCCACTGTCCCATGAATTTGTATATTTTGCTGTAGTTATACTTACTTCTGTAACACCGTTATCAGATGCAGGAATTTGAGCAGTACCTGTATACATTAGATAAATTGTATACTTTGTAACCGCTTCTAAACCGTTTATTGTAAAAGAATTGGCCTCTAAGTCTTCAACTGTGGTCCATTCTTTGCTATCAGCTATCAACCTATATTGAACATTTCCATATTTACCATCCTTATAATTATCTAATTCTATAGTAATATTATCTGCTGTTGCACTTGATGAAGCAATAGAAGGTTTAGGAGCAATATTATAATAATTTTTAGTCTCATCATAATATACCGTTAAACCTGTAAAGTTAGGGTAATTATCTTCTCCTAGTGTCTGTTTCCATACACCATCTGATTCACTGCCATTCAACAGCCATGTCACTTCGCCGGAATTGAACTGTTGTGATGTTTTTTTATCGTCACCTGATGAGTTACTCAAATAATAGCAATTTGTTATGGAGGTAGATCTTGTTGTATCACCTGCAATTCCTCCATAATAGTATATTGCTTCAACAGTTCCGATATTATAACAGTTTGTTATAGAAGAATAAGAATCAATACCTGCAATCCCTCCAGCAAATTGTTGGGTTGCTGTTACAGTTCCAATATTATAACAATTTGTTATAGAGGAATTTGACAAATTATAACCTGTAATTCCTCCAGCAGCTTGAAAGCTTGCTGTTACAGTTCCAGTATTATAACAATTTGTTATAGAAGAATTTGTAAAATTACCACCTGCAATCCCTCCAGCATACATACCGTTCGTACTCAATCGATTACTTGCTTTGATCTCTGCTGTGTTCCAGCAATTTTCAATCATTGAAGATTCATCTGCAAGCCCAACAATTCCTCCAACATAATGTAATCCTCTTATTGTTCCTTCTACACCTACATTTTTTATTGTTGCTCCTTCAATATATCCAAATAGTCCTACATATTCAGTCTCAGGAAGTGAAATGTTTAGAGTTACTGTATGTCCATTTCCGTTAAATGTACCGGAATATTTATTAGATTCTGTAGATTTTGGGTCTATAGGACCTTCTCCAATCGGTGTATAAGTCTTTCCAGACATATCAATGTCTTTTGTTAATTCTGCATTTAATGATGTTTTGCCACTATTTACTCTTGTTGCAAAATCTATCAATTCATCAGCACTACTAATTTTAACGGTGTCCGTTCCCTCTGCATATACCTCCAAGCCCGCGCAGCTCACCGCCAGCATTACCGCCAGCACGCATGCCGCCAGCGCTTTTATTCCTTTTTTCATTTTTTCTCCCCCCTCCCCCGTTTTACCGAGGGGTCTCCAATAGCGTGATACATTTTTAAAGCAAATAAAAAGGCGCTGCCGCTTTATCAGCAAATACGGCAGTGCCTTTGATATGATTGATATTTATATACGACAAAAGGGCAGACTTTACCTTGTCTGTCTGTCTGTCTGTCTGTCTGTCTGTCTGTCTGTCTGTCTGTCTGTCTGT
>JAJCKG010000041.1 GCA_020558355.1 bacterium 210820-DFI.6.37
AATCCTGGACGTGCTGAGCCGCGCGGAATGGACGGAGCTGGCGCTTAAGGACGGACAGGGAAGCTTTGATATCGCTCCTGACGCGAAGCTCGTTATCTACGCTAAGATAACAGACAAGGCAGGAAATGTAGCATATATCAGTTCCGATGGGGTTGTCATATATACTGACGCTGAACAAGTTACGTCTGAATTGGAATATGTTAAAGAACAAACAGATTCCAATCTTACAGCAAAAGTTAATCTTAAAGGAAATACAGTCAATAGCATTAGTCTTGGTGACCAAGTATTTGATAAGTATAACATAAGTGATGATCCGGATGAAAATGGTTATCATACGATTACCTTTAACCTTGAAGAATGTCATTCTTATTTTGAAAGTTTGGAATCAGGTGATTATACGTTAATAATCAAATATAATCCTTTAGGTGAAGAATACAAAGAAAATTTAGTTGAAGGAAAAGATACGAATGACGCTCCTGCTGCAACAGCTATAACGCTTAAGATAAGAGATCAGTTAACTTATGATGTCCAAAAACCTGGCTTAACTTACAATGGAAAAGCGCAGAAACTGTTGGAAGTTAATGTCAACGGAGGTACAGTTTACTACAGCACAGATGAAGAAAACTGGTCGACCGATATACCAACAGCAACCGACGCCGGAACATATACAGTCTACTATAAGATAGAAGCTGACGAAACCCACAGTGGAAGTATTGGCTCAACTGAGGCTAAAGTAACAATTGGAAGAAAAGAAATCACAATTCCAACAGCCAAAACAGGATTGACCTACACCGGTACAGAATTAACCGGAGTTGAAGCGGGAACAGGATATACGTTAGAAGGCAATACCAGCACAAATGCGGGTAACTATACCGCTACAGCGACACCGGATAAAAACCATCAGTGGGAGAATTCTGAAACTCCAAAGGCTCCAGTCAAAATAAAATGGACGATAGGCAAGGCAGATAGTACCATCACAATTCCAACTGAATCTATGGATAAGACATATGATGGAAAGGCAGCCGGTGAGCCTGCCGTGGAGAAAACCGGAAGCGACGGAAGCGTCAGCTTTAAATGGTATATCAAAAATAGTGATGCTGAATATGAATTATTAGAAAACGCTCCAACATCGGCGGGAAGCTATAAGGTTATCGCGATATTGGCAGCGGATGATAATTATACCAGCGCGGAAACTGAAAAAGCGTTCACTGTTTCAAAACGCGAAATTCAAAAGCCGCAAAAAGATACGACTGCTTTCGTCTATAATGGCAAGGAACAAACCTATACACTTGCCGCCAATGACAGCTATACGATCCGTAATAATAAGCGTACCGTTTCCGGAAAACAAACTGTTACTGTCGCGCTGAATGATAAGAACAATTACGCGTGGGAAGATGGAACAACCGATGATTTAACATTCACATTTGAAATCAGCAAGGCGGAGCGGTCCGATATCCGTGTCAATATGACAGGTTATGAATACGGCGGAAAAATAAGCGCGCCGTCCATAATAGGAACTGTTCAGGAGAACGCGGAACCGACCTATTACTACAGAAAAGCGGGAAGCGGCGGCACAGCGACAGAATGGAAAGAAATGACCGGTACCACGCTGGACGCGGGAACATATGAAATGTACGCGGTTTTGAAAGAAACAGCCAACTATAAAGGCTATATGACAGAACCAGTTTCTTTCATAGTTGAACCAAAAGAAATATATATTGAAGGGTTAACGGCTGTTAATCGTATTTATGATGGCACGACGAAGGTGACTTTAACCGGCGGAGCATTGACAGGCATTGTAAATCGTGATGATGTATCGGTAACTATGCCAACAGAAGGAACCATTGATAATGCCAACAGAGGAACGAATAAAACGGTTACAGTGGCCAAGCCTGAATTAACAGGAAGTGATAAGAGCAACTATCAATTGGCGGACTTACCGGAAATCACGGTAGATATCGGCTACGCTGTTCCAAGCGTAACGATAACAAACGATATCAGCAAGACCTATGATGGAAACGCGGTATCCGATGTGGAAAGCGTGTCGAATAGTACCGGAACCCGCGAAGTGGAGTATAAGCCAAGGGAAGCGGATGATTCCGCGTATACAACGGAAAAGCCTAAAGACGCGGGGAAATATACTGTAAGAGTTACTTATTCTCAAGATGAGAATTACTTATCGTCATCCGAGGTAAAGGACTTCGCTATTTCCAGAAAACCGCTTACCGCGGCAGTTGAGGCAAAGGACAAAACTTACGATGGAACAACGGGCGCGGAAATAACCGCGGGGTTAGACACAGGTGTCGAAGGAGAGACGCTAACCATTGCGGGATTGAGCGGCTCCTTTGATGACGCGAACGCTGGGAAAGAGAAGACGGTTACTATTGACGCGTCAGAAGTAAAATACAGCGGAAGCGCCGA
>JAJCKG010000042.1 GCA_020558355.1 bacterium 210820-DFI.6.37
TCTTTGATTGCTGCTTCGTAAATTTCCAGACCAGCGTCGATCTGAGCGTCTGTCGCGCACAGTGGGCACAGGAAACGGATTACGTTGTTGTATGTTCCCGCTGCTTCCATCAGGAGTCCCTTCTGTACCGCCGCGTTTACGATCTTTGTTACCAGCTCAGCGTTCGGTGTCTTTGTCTTCTTGTCTGTTACGAATTCAACACCCATCATGGAGCCCATTCCTCTCGCGTCGCCGACTACTTCATACTTCTCTTTCCATTCGTTGAATTTAGCCATGCACTTGTCCGCGATCGCTCTCGCTTTTGCTGGATAGTCTTCTCTTTCCATGATCTCAGCTACCTTCAGAGCTGAAGCGCAGGATACTGGGTTTCCGCAGTATGTTCCGCCGATGGTTCCCGGTGTTACCGCGTCCATGATTTCCGCGCTGGCTGTTACCGCTGACAGTGGCATACCACCCGCGATGGATTTCGCTGTTGTCATGATGTCTGGCGCGCATCCCGCTTCCGCGAAGTATTCGGACGCGAACATTCTTCCGGATCTAGCCCAGCCGCTCTGTACTTCGTCTGTTACCATCAGGATTCCGTTGTCGTCGCAGATCTTTCTTACCGCTTTTACCCACTCAATTGGAGCTGGAACGAATCCGCCTTCGCCCTGTACTGGCTCGAACACGATCGCCGCGCAAGCGTCTTTCGGTGTCGCTTCGATGAATACCTGTTCCAGTTTGTCTACATAGTAAGCGATCGCTTCCTCGTCTGTCATTCCTTCCGGTTTTCTGTACAGGTTCGGGAATTCCGCTCTGTATACGCCATCTGGGAATGGTCCCATGCCGATCGCGTACGCTTTCTTCGCTGTCATCGCCATTGTCATCTGAGTTCTTCCGTGGAACGCTCCTGTGAATACGATGATGTTTGGTCTGCCAGTGTAGCTCTTCGCGATTTTTACCGCGTTTTCATCCGCTTCCGCTCCGGAGTTTACGAACATAGTCTTTTTCTTGTCGCCTTTTACCGGCACGATCTGGTTCATCTTTTCAGCCATCGCGATGTATGGTTCATGTGTTGTGATGTTCATCATAGCGTGGAAGAACTTTTCAGACTGATCTTTTACCGCTTCGATCAGTTCCGGGTGGCTGTATCCGATGTTCAGTACGCCAACTCCGCCAATCCAGTCTAAGAAGATGTTTCCGTCAACGTCTTCGAACATTGCGCCTTCACCGCGTTTGATTACGCAAGGGTATCCGCATTTGATTGCTCCAGGCATTGCGGCTTCTCTTCTGTCAATGATCTTCTGAGCATTAGGTCCAGGTAATGGTGTTACGATTTTAGGTAATGCTTCTCTTAACATTTTT
>JAJCKG010000043.1 GCA_020558355.1 bacterium 210820-DFI.6.37
AAATGGCAAAGCAGAAGTTTGAAAGAACCAAACCGCATATCAATATCGGAACCATCGGCCACGTTGACCATGGTAAAACAACTCTGACCGCAGCGATTACAACAACACTGCAGGAAAGATATCAGCTGGGTGAAAAGGTAGCCTTCGACCAGATCGATAAGGCGCCGGAAGAAAAAGAAAGAGGAATCACCATCGCTACGGCTCACGTAGAGTACGAAACACCGAACAGACACTACGCGCACGTAGACTGCCCGGGGCACGCTGACTATGTAAAGAACATGATCACAGGAGCGGCTCAGATGGACGGAGCGATTCTGGTAGTAGCGGCGACAGACGGCCCGATGCCACAGACAAGAGAGCACATCCTGCTGTCCAGACAGGTAGGCGTACCATATATCATCGTATTCCTGAACAAGTGCGACATGGTAGATGACGAGGAACTGCTGGACCTGGTAGAAATGGAAGTAAGAGAACTGCTGGACGAATACGAGTTCCCAGGAGACGACACTCCGATCATCCGTGGATCCGCGCTGGGCGCGCTGGAAGATCCGGCTGGCCCATGGGGAGACAAGATCGTAGAGCTGTTTGAGGCGGTAGACACTTATATTCCGGAACCGGAAAGAGACAACGACAAGCCGTTCATCATGCCGGTTGAGGACGTATTCTCCATCACAGGCCGTGGTACCGTAGCGACCGGAAGAGTAGAAAGAGGATCCCTGAAGGTAGGGGAAGAAGTAGAAATCGTAGGGCTGACTGACGAAAAGAGAAAGGTAGTCGTAACCGGAATCGAAATGTTCAGAAAGCTGCTGGACGTAGCGGAAACAGGAGACAACATCGGAGCGCTGCTGAGAGGCGTGCAGAGAGATGAAATCGAAAGAGGACAGGTACTGTCCGCTCCGGGAACCATCCACCCGCACACAAAGTTCAAAGGCGAGGTATACGTACTGAAGAAGGAAGAAGGCGGAAGACACACCCCATTCTTCAACGGATACAGACCGCAATTCTATTTCAGAACAACAGACGTAACAGGCGACCTGCAGTTACCGGAAGGAACTGAGATGTGCATGCCTGGGGACAACATCACAATGACCATCGAGCTGATCACACCGATCGCGATCGAGGAAGGTCTGAGATTCGCCATCAGAGAAGGCGGAAGAACCGTAGGATCCGGAGTTGTATCTGAGATCATCGAGTAAG
>JAJCKG010000044.1 GCA_020558355.1 bacterium 210820-DFI.6.37
AAGAGAAGACGGTTACTATTGACGCGTCAGAAGTAAAATACAGCGGAAGCGCCGATATCAATAACTATGACGTGAAAATACCGGAAACGACAACCGCGAATATCAAAAAAGCGGATATGAGCAGCGATGTATCCGTAACCGCAAAGGAAGCAAAAACCTATAGAGGAACCGCCTATGAAATAGATAAATTGTTAAATATCAGCATTCCGGAAGGAGCGAATATCAAATACGGTATGTCTGAAACGGACTGCGCAAATGACACGTTGTCCTGCACAAATGCGGGAACCTATACGGTTTATTATACGGTGTCAAGGAATAACTATAACGCTGTAACCGGAACGGTTGACATTACAATCGCCCCCAAAACTCTTACGGAGGATATGATAAAGCTGGACAGCTCGGAGAACAGCTACGTGTTTGATGGCGAGAAGATCACTCCGTCTGTAACGGTAAGCGACGAGCGGGATGGAGTTAATATCATAACGAGCGGCGATTACGCGGTAAGCGGGGACACGAGCGGGCTCGCGTATGGGACATACATCTTAACCGTTACGGGACAAAACAACTATAAAGGAGCGGCTAACATAACCTGGAATATATTAGACCGCAACGCGCCGGAAGGAGTGATCGAGATTGATGGAAACAAATGGCGGAAGCTGCTGAAGACCATTACCTTCGGCTTGTTCTCCAAGGAAACCAAGACCGTAACCATAACGGGAGCGGATGGGGAAAACGAGAGCGGTATCGGCGGCATATCATATTGTACAGCGGAAAAGCCGCTGATAGACGTTGACATGACTGACGCGGAAATCCTGGACGTGCTGAGCCGCGCGGAATGGACGGAGCTGGCGCTTAAGGACGGA
>JAJCKG010000045.1 GCA_020558355.1 bacterium 210820-DFI.6.37
GTGGAGCCGACCATCAGCCTGTCTAAGACCTCCGCTTCTTTGACAGCGGGAAGTACCCTGCGGCTCTCCGCGGCGGTAACGGGCGAGGAAAGCGACGTGACCTGGACCTCCAGCGACGAGTCCATCGCGGCCGTGAACGCGGATGGGCTGGTTACGGCCAAGAAAGCCGGAAAAGCGACCATCACCGCCGAGGCCAATGGGGTGAAAGCGACCTGCGTTATTACCGTAACCGCCAAGGTGACAGCGCCGGCGGCGCCAAAGACGGTGAAAGCGGCCAGCGCGGCCTACAACAAGGTAAAGATCAGCTGGAGCAAGGCAAGCGGCGCGGCTGGGTACGAGGTATACCAGTACAACGCCAAGACTAAGAAGTACGCGAAGGTCGCGGACACTAAGAGTCTCAGCTATACCAAGTCCGGCCTGACCACGGGAACCAAGTACACCTACAAGGTACGGGCCTACAAGAAGGCTTCGGACGGAACCAAGGTTTACAGCGCCTACACCAAGGCGGTCAGCGCGAAACCGGCCCTTTCCAAAGTGACGGGCGTGAAAGCCAAAAACAGCGGCAAGAAGCTGGCCAAAGTAACCTGGAAGAAGGTGGCGGGAGCCAGCGGCTACAAGGTGACGCGGGCCACCAAAAAGGCTGGGAAATACAAGGTGGTTAAGACCATCAAGTCCGGCAAGACCGTGAAACTCACAAACAAAAAGCTGAAGAAGGGCAAGACCTATTACTACAAGGTGAGAGCTTACAAGAAGGTAGGCAAAAAGACCGTGTACGGGGCGTACTCTTCCGCGGCGAAAGTAAAGATTAAGAAATAACAAGGAATA
>JAJCKG010000046.1 GCA_020558355.1 bacterium 210820-DFI.6.37
GCTCTTACCATTTTTCTCAGCAGTGGATGCGGTCTGTATTTTGTGTCGCCGAATTCTCTATACAGCGTTTCCATGATAGCCAGACATACGTCCAGTCCAATCAGATCGCCCAGCGCGAGAGGTCCCATTGGGTGGTTCGCTCCCAGCTGCATCGCTGTGTCAATTCCTTCCGCGTCCGCTACTCCGTCCGCCAGAATTCCGATTCCTTCGTTTACCATTGGAATCAGGATACGATTTACTACGAATCCAGGCGCTTCCGCTACGTCTACCGGTGTCTTCTTCAGGCTCTTTGTCAGCTCCAGGATTGTTTCTCTTGTTTCATCCGATGTAGTCAGGCCTTTTACGATCTCAACCAGCTTCATGGCCGGAACCGGGTTGAAGAAGTGCATTCCGATGATCTTGTCCGGTCTTCCTGTTGCCGCCGCGATCTCTGTGATGGACAGCGCGGAAGTGTTGGTCGCGATGATGGTCTCTGGCTTGCACAGCTCATCCAGCTCCTGGAACAGGGCTTTCTTCGCTTCCATATCTTCGGTGGCCGCTTCGATGATCAGGTCAGCGTCTTTTACGATGCTGATATCGGTGGACCCGTTAATTCTTCCCAGAATTTCTTCCTTATCCGCCTCTGTAATCTTTTCTTTTTTAACCATTTTATCCAGGTTCTTTGTAACGGTAGCCATTCCTCTGTCAACTGAGGTCTGTCTTCTCGCTCTCAGTACGACTTCATATCCGTTCTGAGCGAGAACCTGAATGATTCCGGCACCCATTGTGCCTGTGCCTAATACTCC
>JAJCKG010000047.1 GCA_020558355.1 bacterium 210820-DFI.6.37
TCCCGCGAATGGCCTTTGGGAGCAAAAATTCCATAAGATGGTAAATTATTAAGGCCCCACTGAAATCCACCTCCACAGATTCCGCTAAGACCCGCCAAGTATCTCGCCACGCGAGCGCTCGCTTTTCGTATAGCGCGCTCTCGGCCCCGCTTTTCGCTCTTCCTCCCATAGCCCGGTTCCTTTTCCCAATTACGGCGGCCCCTTTCCCGCGAGTTAGAAAGTAAATTAATAACTTTATTGGGTTTTATTGACATTTGATAGGAAATATATTACAATAACAGAACCTTCCCTTGGAAGGATTGTATTGGGAAAGAAAAAGAGATATAATGAGGAGGAAGAGACATTGAACAAACCCAACCAGAGAAAAGAGCCAAAATCGTTAAAAGAGTTAACCTTACTGGACCGCTTCTTATTCGCGGAGGCCGCGGAAAGACGGGAATTCATGGAGCCGCTGCTTCAGATCATTCTGGGCAAGCCGCTTCTCTTAAAGGACCCGCCCCAGGCGGAAAAGGAGAAGCGGGGGACCACCTGGAACAAACAGATCCGGCTGAACGTCTGGTCGGTGGATCAAGAGGACGCCGTCTACGACACGGAGGCGCAAAAGAGGAACACCCGCAATTTGCCAAAGCGGAGCCGCCTGTATCACGGAATGATCGACAGCGGGCTGCTCCCAGCGGGAACCATCGATTACAACCAGCTGCCGGATTCCTACGTGATTATGATTACGC
>JAJCKG010000048.1 GCA_020558355.1 bacterium 210820-DFI.6.37
GGTACCAGCAGTACTTCCTCGTGTTCTACGTTGATTACTTCCACATCGCCGATTCCGCCAGGGAAGTTAAAGATTTCAGGCTCGGAGAACTGTTCAGTACAGAACCAGTGTCCTTCCGGATGCTCTTCGTTCTTTTCCCAGATTACTGGAGGCGCCAGACATTCCTCAATGGTAGTCCATACGGAGAACCCGAAGTCGGAGTCTGTGTTTCCATAGTTGTCCCCGTCTCTTACGTTTACTTCGTCAATGGTATCGAACAGGTGCTTTTCCGCGTATTTCGCGAACACGTCAGCCATACCAGGCTCAACGCCGGAACCGCAAACCGCGATATTGCCGGAAGCTTCCCATTCCTTCTGCTTCGCGAACTGGTAGTCGCCCAGTTTGATGTTAGACAGCTCGTAAGGCTTTTCCGGATGCGGAGTGCCCAGAGTCATAGCGCAGTCCAGATAACCGATTCCCGCTTCCAGACAAGTATCAAAGATACATTCGTTCATTCTAGGGTCGCAAGCGTTCATAGCGAATGTGATGTCGTGTTCTTTAACAACCGCTTTGATGCTTTCCGGATCCATAGCGTTGATCTGAGCCGGGATGAATTTACCGCCGCCGCAGATTTCATTTGCTACAGTCTTTGCTCTGTCAAAATCGTAGTCAGCGACAACAACCTTTTCAGCCCAGTCACCTTCC
>JAJCKG010000049.1 GCA_020558355.1 bacterium 210820-DFI.6.37
TCGCTTTCTGACCGCTCCGCCTGCGCCTGTGTTGAGTTCTCAAAATAACGCAGCAGTTCCACAAGCTCTTTGCTCGCGTCTCCCCGCTCCGTTCCACGGGTATTGAGAAAGATTCTGGTCGCCCCATCATCTAAAATCAGGCCTGGCACCTCTTCGCACATCATTTTAAAGGTATACCGATACAGGCCTTTTCCGCCAAAATCAAAAGGCATAATCATAATCACATAGGAATCCGGCAGGCTGTTGTAATCCACTGTCCCCGGCGGAAGCAGTTTGCTGTCAATGACCCCGTGGTACAATCTGCTCCGCCGCGGCAGGTTCTTCGTGTTCTTTTTCTGTACCTCTGTGTCATAGACGGTATCCTCTTGATCCATAGCCCAGACATCCAGTCGGATCTGCTTGCTCCAAGTCGTTTTTCTCGCTTCCTTTTCCGCTTGCGGCGGTTCTTTCAGCCGCAGCGGCTTTTCTAATATAATCTGAAGCAGCAGCTCCATAAATTCCGGGTTCTCCGCGGACTCCGCGAATAGAAACCGATCCAGTAAATTTAAATCTTTTAATTCTTTTAACTCGTTCTTCTGACTCAATCCTATATCCTCCTTATTATATTCCTTTTCGTTTCTCAATACAATTCCTTCCTCATAATTGCC
>JAJCKG010000005.1 GCA_020558355.1 bacterium 210820-DFI.6.37
ATTAGGTCCAGGTAATGGTGTTACGATTTTAGGTAATGCTTCTCTTAACATTTTTAATTCCTCCATAATAAATCTACTTAAAAATCATTAATTGTAAGTAACATCTTAATTTTATCCTACTTTTTGAATAAAGGCAAGTTATATAGTAAATTTCCCATTTTTTTAAATGGTCTGAATACTTAGCGGTATATCGTTTTTCCCAAGGTCCCTGTCCCGCGGATTGGGGCTTCCAAAATTTTTCTTTTCGATTTTTAAACAGCGCCTATACGGAAATATCCAGCTCCGTCAGCTTCCGGTACAAAGTCGCTCTGGACAGTCCCAGCTCTTTTGCCACAGTATCTTTGGCGTTTCCGCTGGTGCCGTATTTTTTCAGCTTTCGGGTAATGATTTCTTTTTCGTAACGCTTTACCTGCTCGGACAGCGGCAGGTTGGTATCCTGGAATTTCATAATGCTGTCTTCGTTGCGCAGCAGGCGGGCAGGGACCTCATCCATTCCGATGGTGTCGCCAAAGGCCATGTTGGTACCGTATTCTACAGCGTTTTCCAGTTCTCTTACATTACCTGGCCAGTCATGATTTACATAAAGCTCTTCTACCTCCTTTGTGAAGCCGGTAATCTTCCGGTTCATGAAGGTATTATATTTTTTCAGGAAATGATACATGAGCAGCTTGATGTCATCCCGGCGTTCTCTCAAAGGCGGAATCATCAGCGGAATAACGCTGAGCCTGTAGTAAAGGTCTTCGCGGAAGGAGCCTTCCCGGATCATGCCTTCCAGATCCTTATTTGTGGCCGCAATGACCCGCACGTCAACAATAATATTTTTATTGCCGCCAACCCGCTCGAACCGCATGTTCTGAAGAACATGCAGGATCTTAACCTGCAGATGCTGCGGCATATCGCCGATTTCATCCAGGAAGATGGTGCCTCCATTGGCCATTTCAAATTTTCCGGCCTTTCCCTTATCATTGGCCCCTGTAAAGGCTCCCTTTTCATAACCGAACAGCTCACTTTCCAGAAGATTTTCCGGAATCGCGCCGCAGTTTACCGTAACAAACGGGCCTTCTCCCCGTGAGCTGGCGTAGTGAATGGCTTTGGCAAACATTTCTTTTCCGGTCCCGCTCTCGCCGGTGATCAGAACCGTAGAGTTCCCCTTGGCTGTAATCATAGCCTGTTTTTTAGCCCGTTTCAATTCATCGCTGTTTCCTACGATATCATCCAGCGTGTTTTTCAGAGCCCTGGTATTGATATTGTAAACCAGCTTCTGCGCTTCTTCAATATCCCGGAAGGAAATAACGACACCGCCGATTTCATCACCGGACATAAAGGGCTTTGCTGTCACGATGAAGTGCCACTGACCCCGCTCTGTCTTGAATATCTCTTCATTTTCTGTATACCCCCGGCCGGTCTCCATGACCTCCAGAGCCGGAGATCCCATCATAAACTCGTTGATATGGGCTCCTATAATATCCGCCTTTGTAGTTTTAAACAGCGTTGCCGCCATATTGTTGCAATGCTTTATGTATCCGCCCCGATCCAGAGCAAAAATTCCTTCGTGGGTCGTCTCCAGCACGGTAGACATTTCATCTCTGGAAATCTCCACATCTTCCAGGATTTCCTGCTGGGCCGCCTTTGCCGCCAGCAGATCGGCCATTTTTTCCACAAAGGTAACCATGCTCCGCTTTTTATCCAGCAGGATGGCTTTCTGCTCTTCCGTAAATGCGATCAGCCCAATAATCCCAATAATTTTTTCTCCAATCTTAATAGGGGTGCAAATTTCCGCCAGTTCCCCAAAATGGGTCTGGCCGCTTCCCATGTCATCATAATCCGCTTCTCTTTTCGCGTCTTCAATGGACTCAGTCACACCGCTGCGCAGAACTCTGGCGTATAAGTAGTTGGTATCCAGCCGTCCGCCTTCCTCTTTCTGCCCGATCATTGACGCGTAAATCCCGGTTCCGCCCAGGATCGTCAGATCTCGGTCTACAATTTCCACTTCAACACCAATGGCAATACTGATTGCTTCTGCTACTTGTGTAACGCTGCTTGAAATCTCCCGTAAAATGGACATCTGTTTCTCCTTTTGTCTTTTGTTTCGGCAACGCCGTATAGTCATATGGGTCTATTATACCATGAAATCTGAAAAGAAAATAATATTTTTAAGATTTTTTCTCACAAGTAATAAGAAACAATGTTCTGAATTTTTCCATTTCTCTTTTCAGGATTGAAAAAAGGGCGCTTTTGCGCCCTCCTGTTCTGTGCTCATACCTGATATTCAGATGGCCGGATTGGATTCTTCTGTAACGGCGGCCCCCAGATTTACCGAATTTTTTTCAAGTTCGAGAACGATATTATTGATTTGCGCCAGCTTCTCCGGCGACAATTCTCCGTTTACCGCGAGATGGGTATTGTACAGAATATCCTCCAGCCTCCGGTGAATATCCGCAATGTTCTTTTTGATTCCCTCCAGAGCTTCGCTGTCCATAGCGTCCCGCAGCGCCTCCGTTTCGTTGAGGATTTCGCCTTTTTCCAGAATGAATTCCGAATTCCCCTGTACAACGATGGGCTCGTAACCCAGCTTTTCTTTTACGGTTTCCGCAAAAGCCGCCTTTGCGTCCGGCTCTCCATGTACCAGGAAAATACGCTTTGGCTCTTTTTGGAATCCGCTGAGCCAGGCCAGCAGGCCATCCCGGTCCGCGTGTCCGGAAAAGCCTTCCAGGTTATAGATTTCCGCGTTGACGCGGATCTCTTCTCCGAAAAGGGTTACTTCTTTTGCTCCCTCCACCAGCAGGCGGCCCAAAGTTCCTTCCGCCTGATAACCTACAAAGATCACGCTGGATTTTGGATCCCAAAGATTATGTTTCAGATGATGACGGATCCGTCCGGCTTCACACATTCCACTGGCAGAGAGGATCACCTTCGGGTTTCGGTCCTGATTGAGCCGCATGGACTCTTCTGTGCTTCTGGTAAACTTCAGGTTCTTGAAATCCAAAGGGTTTTCCCCTTTCGCAATGGTCTCCTTCATCTCCTCATCAAAGACCTGGGCGTTGCGTCGGAACACTTCTGTCGCGGTTGTCGCCATGGGGCTGTCCACATAGACCATCAAATTTTCCAGTTCCTTCTGATATTCCTGGTTATGCTCATAGAAATTGTTGAATTCATAAATCAGTTCCTGGGTCCTTCCTACGGCAAAGGACGGGATTACTACCGTTCCTCCCCGTCTTGCGGTCTTAAGGACGATATCCATCAGGGTTTTTACATCCATGGCGTTCTGAGGATGAAGCCGGTTTCCATAGGTAGTTTCCATAATGACATAGTCGGCTTTTTTTATGATGGTTGGGTTCCGCAGGATGGGCCTGTCCATGACGCCAAGGTCGCCGGAGAATACAATTTTGGAAACGCTCTCGCCTTCCGTCACCCAAAGCTCTGTTATAGCGGAACCAAGAATATGCCCCGCGTCGTTGAAGACGATCCGCATTTCCGGGTTCAATTCCACCAGCTGATCGTAAAGGACCGGCTTTATGAACTTGAGGGCTTCCATCGCGTCATCGCAGGTGTACAGCGGTTCTACCAGCGGCCGGCCGGCTCTCTCATTTTTTCTGTTTTTCCACTCCGCCTCTTTTTCGTGAATATAGCCGCTGTCCTTGAGCATGACCTCCAGCAGATCGGCTGTGGCGTCGGTACAATAAATATCCCCCTTAAATCCGCGCTTTATCAGAAGCGGGATCCTTCCGCAGTGGTCGATGTGGGCATGGCTCAGGACCATATAGTCCACGTCTGCCGGATCGAATGGAAACGCTTCATAGTTCATGGCCTCCATGGCTTTTCCTCCCTGGAACTGCCCGCAGTCTAAAAGGATCTTGTAGTTTTCCGTTGTGATGAGATGGCAGGAGCCGGTCACTCCGGACGACGCTCCGCAAAATTGTATTTTCATAGATCTTTTCCTCCTTTAGCTTCGCATGCCAGCTTGCTGTTGTGTCTGCTTTTATTATACACCTGCCGCCGCGTGTAAGCCATGTATTTCTTTTAAATCCCTGCCGCGGGAAAAAAAGAGCCCCCTTTTTGGGTCTGATACAACAAAACAGCGCCTCCCAGGAAGCGCCATTTTGCTTTGTATGGTAACTTTGTGTGAAGATTTCTTCTTGCTAATAAGGATTAATCGTAGTGATGTTTGAGGGCGATGTCCACAGGGGTTCTGCCGTCCTTCCACTTGATTTCTCCCGGGGTGATACATTCCTGTACAGGACATACGTTCAGGCACAGATGACATCCGACACAATTGTCGTTAAGCTCCGGTCTTCTCTTTTCCGAATTCCAGTCAATAGCCTGATGCGCCGCGTCGTAGCAGGATACATAGCATCTTCCGCAGCCAATACATTTTTCATCGCTGAAGCTTGGAAGAATCTTGAAGTCACGGTTCAGGTCTTCAGCAGGGATGATGTTGCCAAGAGCCATGCCGATGAAATCATCCAGCTTGTTATAGCCTCTTTCATCCATAAAGTGCATCAGACCGTTTGCCATATCTTCTACGATACGATATCCATATTGCATGATCGCTGTTGTAACCTGCAGGTTACGGCAGCCCAGAGCCAGGAATTCCGCGCAGTCTCTCCATGTCTCAATACCGCCGATACCGGAGATCTCCAGATCCTTCAGTTTTTCATTCTGCAGCATCTGCGCGATAAAGCGCAGCGCGATCGGTTTAACTGCCGCTCCAGAGTAGCCGGAAATGGAAGATTTTCCGTTTACAACAGGCATTGCGGTCATATTTTCAAAATCGATATTTGTAATGGATTTTACCGTGTTAATGGCTGATACCGACGCCGCTCCGCCTTCGATGGCCGCGATAGCCGGAACCTCCATGCTGGTAATATTCGGTGTCATCTTTGCGATGAACGGAATATCCGTCACGCTGGTTACTGCCTGACAGTAGGATTTTACCAGTTCAGGGTTTGTTCCTACGTCAGAGCCCATGGCATGGCTGGTCATCTGAGGACAGGAGAAGTTACCTTCGATCAGGTCCGCTTCGGCCTGCTCGGCCATTTTGGCCAGGTCCTTCCATTCCTGTTCATTACTTCCCATAATGGAAGCAACCATAATCTTTTCCGGATAATCTCTCTTGAGCTTCCGC
The DNA here is from genome assembly GCA_020558355.1 of bacterium 210820-DFI.6.37. Lineage (GTDB taxonomy): Bacteria > Bacillota > Clostridia > Peptostreptococcales > Anaerovoracaceae > Hominibacterium. The sequence goes on from JAJCKG010000005.1 coordinate 5,126, forward strand.
ATATTTTCAAAGTTCAGCTCTGTCGGCTTATCAGAAATCTGTTCCATGTTCTTAAATCCCAGCCAAGGAAGCCCTTCCTTGTTGGTCTGGTCGAATCTAGGGGAACATTCATCCGCGACGAAGATACCTACTGTTTTGTAGAATACGCCGCCCCATCCTGTTTCAAAGCATTTCGCAACCATCTCGTAATTGCTTCCAACCGGTGAAGATGAAAGGAAGAACGGATTTTCGCATTCAACACCTAAATAGTTAATGGATAAATCTTTTTTAACTGCCATCCTACTTCACTCCTTTCTTGTCAAGATACGCAATCATAGACGCCGCGGCCGCTTTTCCTGCCGCAACCGCTTCTACAACTGTCTTGCCGCCGTTAACAATATCTCCCGCCGCGAAGTATTTATCAGCGCTGGTTGTGCCGTCTTCCGCAGCCTGGATTGTTCCTTTGTCTGTTAACGTAACAGGAGCTACCTGCGCCATATCCTCAGGACCTTGTCCTGTAGCGAATACGATCGTATCCGCGGAAAGCCGCAGCTGAGCCGCTTCATCTCTAAAGCCCTTGAATACGGCAGCTTCAACCTTGCCGTTTCCTTCTACCGCTGCCGGCGCCATACCGGTAGTGATGCCAATACCTAGTTCCAGAGCGTACTGGAATTCCGTCATGTTGCCCGGAGCTTCTTCCAGCGTTCTTCTGTAAACGATTTTAACGTCTTCCGCTCCTAAAAGCTTTGCGGTCACCGCGCAGTCAACGGTAACATCTCCGCCGCCTACGACAACGACTCTCTTACCAGGATCAAAGCCTTCACCTGTAGTTCTTGCCGCTTTCAGGAAATCCGCGGCCGCGTAAACGCCCTTGAGGTCTTTTCCTTCGATATCAGGAACCTTAGTACCCCATAAGCCTGTTCCAATAAATACCGCGTCATAGTCCGCGACATCTGCCGCTTTTACATCTTTTCCAAATTCAAACTTAACGCCGAGACCTTCTACCTGAGCGATATCATGGTCTACGACAGCCTGCGGCAGTCTGCTTGGAACGATTCCATATGTAAGTACGCCGCCTGCTTTTTCTTCTCTTTCAAGGACAGTAACGTCATATCCCGCTTTTGCCAGCTCCGCCGCACAGGCCAGTGACGCGGGTCCCGCGCCGATACACGCCGCTTTCCCCGCCTTTTTCTCCGCGGGAGCGTTCAGTATCCGCATACCATAAACAGCTTCCTGCTCGATGGCGTATCTCTGCAGTTTTCCGATCTCGATAGGACGATCGATTCCGCATCTGGAGCACGCTTCTTCGCAAAGTCTGTCATAAGGACATACTCTCGCGCAGGTTCCACCTAAAACATTATTTTCTCTGATTGTCTCGGCAGCGCCTTTTACATTTCTGAACCGGATAGAACGGATGAATTTCGCAGGGTCAGTTCCTGCAGGACAGCCCTGGCTGCACGGCGCGTCGTGACACAGCAGACATCTCGCGGCTTCTTCCATAGCAGTTCTATGGGTGAAACCGGCCACAGCTTCTGCGGTGTACTTTGCTTTTACTACTTTACTCAATTTACATTCCTCCTTACCGCGTTGCTTCTTTACGTTTTGGAAAAAACAGCTGCATCCTCATCGGCTTTTTTAAATATCAGTAAATGAAAATGCAGCTTTGTTTTATAGAATTAAGCACGTATCACTTATTTCTTTCTCAGGTTAACTGGCTTTCTCCCGCGTTTACTCAAAATCAGCGTCAGCCTTCAGAATCGCGTTCAGCAGTACGGTAGCGCCGCTGGTGCAGTGTTCAGGCTTTGCGTATTCAGGTTCACAATGGGACAGACCGTCTTTTGTCTGTACAAAAATCATGGTGGTCGGGATCATGTAAGCTACGAACTGAGCGTCATGTCCTGCTCCGGAGTGGATCATCTGGTTGGAAATACCAGCTTCGTCAGCAGATTCCTTTACATAGCCTACTAATTTTTCATTCCAGTATACAGTGTCTCTCTTCCAGTTCTCGCGGATCTCGCAGTCACATCCGGCCCATTTTTTGGAAGCGATATCTTTTACGATATCCATTACCTGAGCCAGAACCTTTGGATCTTCGTGTCTTACATCCAGAGAGAATTCCACTTCATCCGGAATTACTGTATGTACACATGGATGGCAATAGATTTCGCCTGTGGTGTAAACCAGCTCCGGTCTTCCCAGCTTATCCACTTCATCATGCAGATAGCATAACGCCTGAGACGCCGCGTACAGCGCGTCGTGTCTCTTGTTCATAGGGAAGGTGCCCGCGTGAGCGGCGAATCCTGTGAATTTCAGGGAATAATTGAACATTCCCAGTACACAGTCTACAACACCGATATCATTTCCATTGTCTTCAAGAATCGGACCCTGTTCGATGTGCGCTTCAAAATTGCACAGGTATTTGTCCGGGTTCAGTCTGTATTTTTTATCCCCTTTATAGCCGGAAGCGTCCAGCGCTTCTCCGAAGGTTTCGGCGCTTCCTTCATGGGCTTCCATCGCCTTTGAAGCCATCATGTTTTCATATTTAAAGTTCTTTGCGATTTCAGGAGGCAGATAATCGTTGCACACGATACCGGAAACCATCATTGCCGGAGGATAAAGGGATCCTTCTTCATTTGTCCAGATCATGGCTGTCAGCGGATGCTTGTGAGGGATGTTCTGTTCTACAACGGTTTCCAGCACTTCCATGGCGCTCATTACGCCCAGGATACCGTCATAGTTACCGCCGTTTTTAACAGAGTCACAGTGAGAGCCAGTTACGATTCTCTTTGCGTCCGGATCAGAACCTGGAAGAGTCGCGTAGATATTTGCAACGTCATCGATCTCGATTTCAGCGCCGATTGCTTTCATTCTTTTTATGAACTCTTCTCTGGCCAATTTCGCTTCTGGTGATAATGAATATCTAGTAATGCCGCCATGGCCCGCGTCGCCGAACTTACTGAAAGTTTTAATTTTATCAGTCATTCTGTCTAAACTACAAGTATACATAATCTTCATCCTCCTTATATATTAAAATATAAAATTAGTTACCATATCACGAAATGTTTTGTAACTGGTTACATTTTATAATATACCATATTTTCTGAAAATTGCAAGACTTTTTTACCAATCCAGCGTTAATTTTTTCGCCGGACAGATCTCCGCGCAGACGCCGCAGCCTGTACAACGCTCTTTATCTACGCAGATGTTGTCCTCTTCCTTTGTAATGGCCTGATACATGCAGGTCCTGACGCACCGGTCGCAGTCGGCGGTACAGGGAACGCTGCTGGCCGTGCTGGTGGCCGGTTCAATTTTAATTTCATCAAAGGATTTAAGGTTTTGAAGCGCGTATCCCCGAATCTGCTCTACCGAGCGGATTTTCTTTTCGTCCGCCCATTTTTCCAGGTCAGAAGTGATTTTCCGCAAAATCTCCGGCCCCTGAAGCAGGACTGCCGTCCCTACCTGTACGGCCGCCGCTCCCAGCATCAGATATTCTACCGCGTTGCGGTAATCGAAAATCCCGCCGATACCGCAGATGGGAATATCCACCGTCTGAGCGATGGTAGCCACCGACGCAAGCCCCAATGGGCGGATAGGCGCTCCGGAATAACCGCCGTATGTAGCCAGTGACGGCCTTCCTGTATCGATGTCCACACTCAGGATACACCGCACAGTATTGATGGCGCTTACGCCGCTGCCTCCCGCCTGTTTGACCGCTTTAGCCACTGAGGAAATATTGGTTGTGTTCTGCGAAAGCTTTACCAGGACCGGTATCTTCACATTGGAAACGACTTCCTTTGTTATTTCAAAGACGGTTTCCGGATGGGAAGCCATTACCTCCAGCGATTCCCACATGGGATTTGAGACGCTGATCTCAATGGCGTCGGCTCCGAATTTTTCCATCTTAGTAGCAAGATATGCCAGTTCTGAAGGAGTATGCGCGGAAATGCTGGCGATTACCACCCCACCGGCGCTTTTCGCGATTTCCATTTCCCGCTCCCAGCCTTCGATCTGGATATCGCTGTAAAGCCGGATATTCTGAGCGGCCATTCCGTCCAGCGCGATTCTGGGCCGCACATCCAACAGCGTATCGCTTACGACGCTTTCGGTAACAACAGCTCCGGCCCCGGCCTTCAGCAGCGCCCGGATACTCTTTCCGTCTCTGCTCCACGGGCCTGCCGCCGCCATGACCGGATTGCTCATTTTCAATCCCAAAAATTCTGTTTTCATCATTAAAACATCTCTCCAATCCTCTCTTTATGACCGCAGGATTTCCGAATCTTCAGCTTTGTCTGAAGTAAAATGGTTTTCGGCTTTTCCTGTTTCAGATCCTCTTCATTTTCAATGATATCAAAAAGCAGGCGGGCCCCGTAGATCCCCATTTTATGAAGGGGCACGTCCAGCGTTGTCAGCTTTGGCTCTACCAGATTGGACATTCTCACGTTGTTGAACCCCATAACCGCCACGTCCTCAGGTATCCGCAGTTCCTTATCCTTTATCGCGTCCATCGCCCCAAAGGCAATCGAATCGCTGCTGGTAAAAATGGCTGTCGGCGGATCCTCCTGCTCCATAAGCTTTTTAGCCCCCAGGTATCCCCCTTCAATGGTGTTTTCAGTTTCTCTCAGGTAGTCCTCCCTGACCGGAATCCCCGATTCTGACAAAACGTCCTTATAGCCTTCCATTTTATATTCGTTTTCCACCTTTGGGTACTTCCCATAAAGGAAGGCTATTTTTTTATGTCCGTTTCCCAGAAGATGGGTCACCGCTTTTTTTGCCGCCTGCCTGCAGTCCACGCTGACAACATGGAATCCCGGACTGTTTTTATGCTCACCGATAAGCACCACCGGTATATTCTGCTCCTGAACCAGTTCAAAATCTTCTTTTTCCAGGGAAGAACAGATAAACGCGATCCCGTCGACTTTCCGTTTAATCAGCCGGTTCAAATATCTCCGTTCTTTTTCCGCGTCATGCTCCACGTTGCACATCAGCGCGATGTAGTCCTTCTGATGGGCCACATCCTCTACTCCCTTCGCGATTTCCATGTGGACAGAATCCAGAATATGCGGGATCATCAGCCCGATGGTACCAGTTTTATTAAAATTCAGTCCCCGGGCGAACCAGTTGGGTGTATATTCTGTCTCTGCTATGATTTTTTCAATTTTCTCCCTCGTTCTTGGGGCAACATTTTCCGGATGATTCAATACCCGTGAAACGGTAGCTACGGAAACCCCTGCCTGCTTTGCAATCTGTCTGATGTTCATATCTATCCTCTTCTTCAGTCTGTTCCTTATAAGATGCGTTACTCTTTCGCCATCTCTGCCGCATTTACACAATCACACCGTTTTTCAGAATATTATCACAATTATTATCTCACGTTACCCGCTTAATTTCAAGATGCTGACTTTCATTTTTTTGATACTAGTTACATCTTCAAAACAAGATCCGCCGCGCCGAGAGCTGCCACCGCTCCGTCTGCCGCCGCGGTGACAATCTGCCGTACCTTCTTTGTTCTAAGGTCTCCCGCGATAAATACCCCCTCCGCGCTTGTGTGGCAATCCTCACCGGCCACCACATATCCATCCCCTGTCACCTGAAGCTGCCCTTTCAGGAAAGCGCTGTCCGCTTCGTAACCGATGGCAATAAATACCGCGCTGGTTTTCAGAACCGTTCCGTCAGAAAGAAGCACCGCTTCCACCGCTTCCCGGCCCTGAATCTCTTCGATTCTCACATTATACAAAATTCTGATATTTTCTCTTTTAGAAACGCTTTCCTTCAGAGCTTCCTCCCCTTTCATCCGGTCGCTTCTGCACAGGATCGTAATGCCGCGGCAATAGGAAGACATGAACAAAGCGTCTTCCAGCGCTGTATTTCCGCCGCCCGCTACTACGACATCCTTTCCCGTAAAAAACCGTCCGTCACAGACAGCGCAATAGGATACGCCTCTTCCGGTCAGTTCCGTCTCTCCCTTGCAGCCCAGAGTCCGCCGCCGGAGCCCTGCCGCGATAATGACGGTCTTTGCCCGGTATACACCGTTTGCTGTCGTCACAGACCTTTTCTCCGTATCAATATCGGTCACTTCTTCCAGCCTTACAGAGCCGCCCAGCTCCACCAGCTGTTCATACATTCTCTGCGCGAAATCCGGCCCTGTCACGGATGGAACCGCCGGGTAATTTTCAATTTCCGCAGATAAAACCGTCTGACCGCCCCAGACAGATTTGTCCAGAATCAGCGTATCCATCCCCGCCCGGATTGCGTAAATTCCCGCTGAAAGTCCCGCCGGTCCCGCTCCGACAATAATTACATCATACATTATCCTCACCTCCGATATTTTTATATAAAGTATTATACCCTCTGAAGGTTTTTTCTACCAGAAAGAAAAAGACCTGGCTTGACATTGCCTGGGCTTTTTGCTATATTTGTTAGAGTTCTAACAAAATTAAAGGGACACGCTATGCAGAATATGGGAAAACTGATCCACACTGTGGATGTAAAACTAAAACGAAAAATCGACCGGCTGGCTTTTGACTATGATCTGACCTCAGTCCAGTTCGTAGTCATGGAACTGATTTATCTGACGCCAAAAGACCAGGATATCTTTCAGAAGGATCTGGAGGCGGCGCTGGATGTAAGGCGCTCAACGATTTCCAATATACTGGGCCTTTTAGAAAAAAAAGATTATGTCCGCCGCGAGAGTGTACGCTCGGACGCCCGGCTGAAAAAGCTGGCCCTTACACCCGCGGGAGAAGCAATGTATCTGGAATTCAAATCCTGCCTCGCCGCTGCTGAGGCAGAAGACTTCCAGCTTTTTTCCGAGGATGAGAAACGGACGCTGCTCTGTTTGCTGGAGCGTTTATCCGCGTCGATTCATTAATTCACAATATGGGAGTGTATATTTTTTTCTTCCTTTAGTTCGATATCTAACTTATTTTCAGGAGGTGCTTTACTATCATGTCGGACCAGACACTTACCATCAAAGAAAACAAAATGGGCGTTATGCCCGTCAACAAGCTGCTGATCACCATGTCCTTGCCAATGGTGATTTCTATGCTGGTACAGGCTTTATACAATGTTGTTGACAGCATTTTTGTCGCTATGATCAGCGAAGAGGCTCTTACTGCCGTATCTTTAGCTTTTCCGATCCAGAATCTCCTCATCGCGGTGGCCAGCGGCACCGGAGTCGGCATCAACGCGCTGCTTTCCAGAGCCCTGGGACAGCGCGAGCAACAAAAGGTCAATAAAATCGCTATGCAGGGCTTATTTCTGATCCTGCTGTGCTATCTCGTCTTTTTGCTCTTTGCACTTGTGGGCGTACATCTGTTTATGTCCAGCCAGACGGATATCCCGCGGATCATCCAGTACGGCGATATTTATCTGCGAATCTGCTGCGCCTTTTCCTTCGGGCAGTTTTTTCAGATCACCTTTGAAAAGCTGCTTCAGGCTACCGGCCGGACCATCTATACCATGCTGACTCAGGGGCTTGGAGCTGTTATCAATCTGATTTTGGATCCGATTCTGATTTTCGGGCTTTTCGGTATGCCGAAAATGGGCGTTGCTGGCGCCGCTGTCGCCACAATCCTGGGACAGATTTTCGCGGCGACACTGGCCTTCACCTTTAATAAAAAGAAAAACACCGATATTCATTTTACTCTGAAAGGCTTTCGTCCGGAAAAGCGCACCATCACCAGCATTCTGTACATCGGGATACCTTCGATTCTGATGATGGCCATCAGCTCGGTCATGACCTTCGGGCTCAATAAGATTCTGATTGCCTTCAGCTCGACAGCGGTTGCGGTATTCGGCGTTTACTTCAAGCTCCAGAGCTTTATCTTTATGCCGATTTTCGGTATGAACAATGGGCTGGTTCCCATTGTCGCGTATAATTACGGGGCCAGAAAAGAAAAACGGATCCATCAAGTGATCCGTTACGCGGTTTCCTATTCTATAAGTATTATGATTATTGGCGTTATTTTATTCCAGACGATCCCAGGACCGCTGCTGGAGTTATTCAGCGCTTCTGAGCAAATGGAGGCAATCGGTATCCCTGCCCTTCGTATCATCTCGATTCATTTTGTCCTGGCCGGGTTTTCCATTATTGCCAACTCGGTTTGTCAGGCCCTTGGAAACAGCGTCTACAGCCTGGTGGTTTCTCTCATGCGACAGCTGATCGTTCTGCTTCCGGCAGCCTGGCTGCTGTCCCTTTCCGGTAATGTCAACGCCGTATGGTGGGCATTCCCCATCGCTGAGGTTGTGTCGGTAATTCTCTGCGCGCTCTTCCTGACAAAATCTCTCCGAAAAATAAAAAAGGAAATGGAGTAAATCTTAGCCGCCGTTTATTAAACGGCGGCTGTATACTTTTTCGCGAACAAATCACCATTGCCTTAAATTTATTCCGCGCCAGTCAGAGCCGCGGCTACCTCCAGCAGGAACTGCGCCCCCTGGACCAGATCCTCCGGCCGGGTATCCTCTTCAGGCACATGGCTGCGCCCTCCAATGCTCGGGACAAAGATCATTCCTGTTTTCGCGTGTTTCGCTATCATACAGGCGTCGTGAACCGCCCCGCTGTCCATGACCCTGTAAGGAATCTTTTTTTGAGCAGCCAGACGCTCCATGGTTTTTGAAAGCTCCGGATCCAGCTTTAGCGGTTCTGAGGAGGAAACTTCCCTGATCTGGCATTCCACCTGCCGCTCCCTGCAGATTCGTTTTATCGCGGCTGTAATCTGATTTATAAAATAATCGATTTTTTCCGTCTGTCCATCCCGCGCTTCCAGTGTGAATACAGTCTTTTCCGGAATTACATTGGAGCAGTCCGGCTCCGCTTTGATCCTGCCTACCGTAACGACGGTATGTCCATTTGGCTTTACGATCCGCTCCGCGGCCAAAATACATTCCGCCGCCGCGCACAGGGCGTCCTTTCGGTCCTCCATCGGCGTCGCTCCGGCATGGTTTCCCACGCCCGTCACTTCCACCTCGATAACCCGCATGCCGAATATGGTTTCCACAATGCCCAGAGACAGTCCCTCACGTTCCAGCACCGGTCCCTGCTCGATATGCAGCTCCAGCATGGCTTTCAGCTCTGAAAAATCCCATTTTACCTGCCGCAGTTCTTCCTCTGACGGGTTTTCCAGGATCTGCCTAAGAGAAAGGCCCTCATCGTTTTTCAGATGGTCCAGATCCTCTTCTTTATAATCTCCGGAAATAAATTTGCTTCCGGTCATGGTGGAGCCAAAGTTGGAACCTTCTTCCTCCGCGAAGATCACCAGCTCCAGATCATATTCCAGCCGGCAGTCCTTCAGAACCCGCATTACTTCAAGACCGGCGGTCACGCCGTAGATTCCGTCCAGCCATCCTCCGTTTCGGACCGTATCGATATGGGATCCAATTACGACCTTCTGACGGCCAGAGGTGTTCTGAGGCATTCCAATCCGTATATTTTTTAAAGCGTCCGTTTCAGCGGCGCATCCTATGGCCCCGGCCTCCTTTAGCAGATACGCTCTTGCTTTCTGATCCTGCTGGCCATAGGAAAATCTGGTAACGCCCTCTCCCGGTGTGTCGGTAAACTGGCGCAGCTGGAAAAGATCGGTCAGCAATCTTTCTCCATTAACCTTCATAAGCAGCTCCGAACGGTTTTCCAGGCACGAATCTTCCCTGGCCCTTCTGTCCGATATAGATGCCGTCATCAACGATCTTCATTCCTCTCAGAAACACGGTTTCCGGGCGGCCCTTCTGTTCAAAGCCTTCATATGGACAGTAATCTACACCCTCCAGATTGTTTTCTACACTCATAACGCCTCTGTATTCCGGGTCAAACACTACGATATCCGCGTCGTAGCCCACTTCGATATGACCTTTTGTGTCCAGGCCGTTGATTTTCGCTGGCATAGTGGAGAACAGATCTACCAGGCGGGTCCTGGAAAGCTTTCCTTCACATACGCCGTAGGTCCATAATACGTTGAGACGGTTCTGAAGGCTCGGCGCTCCGTTTGGAATATCCGCAAAGGATTTTCCTTCTCCATAGCCCATATGCTTTTGATATTTGAAGTCAAATCCGCAGTGGTCAGAACTGATGGCGTTGAGCCACTTTTTGTCCACCGCTTTCCAGAGGGCTTCTCGGTGCTCCGCTGTACGCAGCGCTGGCGAGCAGACATATTTCGCGCCTTCGTAGTCCGGCCTTGCCAGATCCTCCGTATCGAGAACAAGATAGTGAGCGCAGGTTTCTCCATATACGGCCTGTCCCCTGTTTGACGCCTGTTTGATCTCCTCCAGAGCTTCCTTGCAGGTAACGTGTACTATGTAAATTGGGGCTTCTGCCAGTTCCGCCAGATAGATGGCTCTTCTGGTCGCCTCCGCTTCTACGATGGGAGGTCTTGAAACAGCATGATAGTACGGCTCCGTCTTTCCCTCCGCGATCAGCTGTTTTGTCAGCACATCGATCATGTCCGCGTTTTCCGCGTGGACCATAATGGTAACGCCGGCTTCTTTTCCTTTTTTCAGAGCCTTCAGGATTGCGTCGTCATCCGCGTGGAAGAACATTCCCTTGTATGCCATAAACAGCTTCATGGTCGGATACCCGGCTTCCGCCAGCTTTGGTATCTCTTCGATAACCTCATCTCTCGGGTCAGTCATAACGCTGTGGAACGCGTAATCCACCATGGAAATGCCATCCGCGTCTGAAGCCTTATATTCTTCCAGGGTTTCGATGAGGCCTTTTCCTTTTTCCTGGTTTACGAACTCAATCAGCGTTGTGGTCCCGCCGACTGCCGCAGCATTGGAGGTTTCAAAGCCTCTCACCTTGCTGCCGTTATAGGTAAAGGAGAAGTGAACATGCTGATCGACACCTCCTGGCAGCAGATATTTACCGGAAGCGTCGATGACCTCATCCTCCGGCCTGCAGCCCAGCTTTGCGCCGATAGCAATGATTTTGCCTCCAGCCAGGTATACATCACCTTTGTATTCATTTTCCGCAGTAACGATTGTACCATTCTTAATTAATGTTCCCATAGTCGTTCCCTCCTTATTCTGGTTTCATTTTATCACATTATTCTGATTTCAGATACTATTTTTTCAGAAAATGGAAAATCACGCTTGTTATACAATTATATAAATTTATATAATTGTATAAAATGATGTTGACAAACTTTCAGATTCATATATAATTATAATAACACCTGAATAGAAAGGATGGTGGGTCTCCATGAATATCGAACGATTAAAAAAAAGAAAAAAAGAAATGGGCCTTACCAACAAACAGCTTTCAGAAATCTCAGGAGTATCCCTGGGTACCATCAATAAGATTTTCAGCGGCGCTACCAAGGCGCCGCAAATCGATACGCTTGCGGCACTTGCCGCCGCTCTCGGTCTGGAGCCCTATTCCCAGTCCCCGGAGGCCTCCGCTCTCCTGCGGGAAACAGCCGCCCTTTACACCCTAGAAAAAAAGCAGGGGACCTATACTATGGAGGATTATTACGCCCTGCCTGATGACGCGCGCGCGGAGCTAATTGACGGAGTTCTAATCTTTATGGACGCTCCTACCGTAACCCATCAAAGTGTAATCGGAGATTTGTACTACTTTATCCGTCATTATATCAAAACAAAAAAAGGTCCCTGCAAGGTGCTTCTCTCCCCTTTGGAGGTCCGGCTGAATGAAGATGACCGGACGATCCTGCAGCCGGATCTGGTCATTTTATGCGATCCTAAGAAAAATGACGGCAGGCGGATCAATGGAGCGCCGGACTTTATCGCGGAGGTGGTCTCTTCATCCAGCCGAAAACGTGATTATTTAATAAAGCTGAACAAATACTGGACAGCCGGTGTAAAGGAATACTGGATCATCGACCCGAAAAAGCAAACGGTAACGGTATACCGCTTTCAGGGTTCGGAAGATGATTTTCAGTTGAATACCTATACTTTTCAGGACACGATCCCTCTTGGGCTGTATGAGGATTGCGCTATCGATTTTAAAGAATTCGAGCTGTAAAAAACAGGTATGGATGTTCTTTCCATACCTGTTTCCTGTTTTTAGTCTTCTACCTCTTCGATGGTAACTTTTTTCATTACTTGAGGCTCCACCGGCTTATCATTGAAACCGGTCTTTACGCCCACAATCTTATCAGCCGCTTCCATCCCCTCTGTGATTTTTCCAAAGGCAGCGTACTCACCGTCCAGATGAGGAGCGGTGGCTACCATAATGAAGAACTGAGAACCCGCGGAATTCGGATCCATTGCTCTTGCCATGGACAGAACTCCCCGTTCATGCTTCAGATTATTGCTGAATCCGTTGGAAAGGAATTCTCCTTTGATCGTATGTCCCGGACCGCCTGTTCCATTGCCCAGAGGGCAGCCGCCCTGAATCATGAATCCCGGAATGACCCGGTGAAAGGTCAGGCCGTCATAAAATCCATCTTCCGCCAGCTTTACAAAGTTTTCAACTGTTTCCGGCGCAACATCGGGATACAGTTCTCCCTTCATCACATCGCCGTTTTCCATTTCGATTTTTACAAGTTTCATATACTTCCTCCTGCTCTATTTTCTTATTTTAAAGGCATTATACCCATGGTAATCCTCTTCTAAAAAGCGCCACAGCTCATCTTTTAAATATTCCGGATAAAGGACCTCCAGATCTTCCAGTTCTTCCTTTGACATAAAGCGGACTTCCCTTAAAACCTGATCTTCCTTTGAGAATTCCGGATCCATTCCCAAATGCAGTCTTCCTCCCTTTAAAGAGGCCAGGAAAAAATTCACGAACCGCTGGCCCCGTTTTTCCGAAACCTCTTCCACGTGCCAGATCAGCTTGCCCAGCTCCACTTCCAGTCCGGTTTCCTCCAGAATTTCACGGGCGCCGGCTTCCCTGGAGTTTTCTCCCTCTTCAATACCGCCGCCTGGAACCATCCAGATATCTCGCCCCTCATGATGCTGCCGCACCATGAGAACTCTCCTTTGTTCATCTAATACTATAACTCTTACGCCGCCTATCCACATAACACTGCTCCTACTACTGCCATTAAAATTGTGACTTTAATGGGGCTTATCTTAAACTTCCCTGCCAATACGAGGGATACCGCGAATATCACACAGGGAACCGCATTAATATACGAACCGGGATTTTTAAAAAGCGCTGTCGAAAAAAGGTCTCCATTGACCAGTGAGGTCTCGGCCACAAAAATAGCTGCCGCTCCAATCAGGCCTACAGTTACCGGGCGGATGCCGAAAAAAGCCCCTTCCAGACCTTTGCTCTCTTTAAACTTTTCCATAAATTTCATTACAATCAGAACCAGAATAAAGGACGGAAGGCAGACGCCCAGCGTCGCGACCACAGCTCCCAGAACGCCCGCGTAATTCAGCCCCACATAAGTGGCCGCATTGACCGCGATGGGACCCGGCGTAACCTGGGAAAGGGCTACCAGGTTGGAAAACTCCGCTGACGTCATAAAACCAAAATCCTGTACGCTCTGAAAGATCAGAGGCAGCATAGCCAGTCCTCCGCCAAAGCTAAAAAGACCGATCCGGAAAAACATGGAGAACAGGTAAAAAAACATCATTTTTCCTTCCTCCTTTTCTCACGTACTACAAGATATAGAATTCCCGCCGCCGCTCCCCCGATAATCGCCCATAAGGCTGTAACGCCCAGCACCGCAATGGCAGCAAAGGCTCCAATGGCCAGCGCCCACTGGAAGGGTCCCTTGAGCACCTGCTTTCCCAGCTTATACGCTGATACAATCACCAGGCCGCAGACAGCCGCTTTGACACCGGTAAAGGCTCCGTCAATATATGAATTCTGCCCTACAGTCCCAAGCAAAGTGACTACCGCAAGGATAATCAGAAAAGAAGGCATCACTACGCCTAACGTCGCGGCGAGGGATCCGGTGAGACCGCTCCTGCGCTTTCCGATGTATGTGGCGCTGTTAATGGCGATTACGCCGGGCAGAGCCTGGCTCACCGCCAGACAGTCGATCATATCTTCTTCATCCATCCACTTTTTATCTTCTACAGCCATCTTCTGAATTAAAGGCAGCATGGCCATCCCGCCGCCGATGGTGAAAAGGCCAATCTTGAAGAACTCCCAGAAGAGACTGGCATGTTCCTTTATTGCCTTTTTATTGCTTTCCTTCTTATTGCTTTCCTTCATACTCCTATTTTTCCTGATTGACGATTTGAATCGCTCTTGCGATTCCCTCATCAACAGAAATTTCCTCTTTATCCGCGTCTCTTCTCAGCTTGTATTCGATCTGCCCGTCAGCGGCGCCTCTTCCTACGGTGATCCGCACCGGAATCCCCAAAAGATCCGCGTCCTTGAATTTGACTCCCGGTCGCTCTTTCCGGTCATCCAGCAGAACCTCTACACCGGCGTCGCCCAATTCCTTATAAACGCGTTCCGCCACTTCCGCCTGCACTGGGTCATCCGGTTTCATAACCGTAATGATCGCGTGATACGGAGCCACAGACATAGGCCAGATGATCCCGTTCTCATCATGATGCTGCTCAACCACCGCCGCCAGCGTTCTGGTAACACCGATGCCATAGCATCCCATTACGATCAGCTGGTCTTTCTGGTTCTCATCCTTATAGATCGCGCCCATGGACTGGCTGTACTTGGTTCCCAGCTTGAACACCTGTCCCACCTCGATGCCTCTGGCGTGTTTGATCGGCGCTCCGCAGACCGGACATGGATCGCCCTCCTTCAAAGTCTTGATATCCGTCACGATATCGCCCTTATAGTCTCTGCCGTAATTGACATTTTTAATATGATGATCCTCTTTGCAGGCTCCGGCGCAGAGGTTTTTTAATCCCGGCAGCTCGCTGTCCACAACAATCGTACAGTCATGCAGTCCGATAGGGCCGGTAAAGCCTCCTACACAGCCGGTCGCCGCGCTCATTTTTTCTTCATCGGCAAACTCAATGGAATGCTCCGGAATATTCAAAGCGTTTACCAGCTTTGTCATATTCAGTTCCCGATCGCCTCTGACAAAAGCCGCTACATAGCCGTTTTCTTTGCCCTCTTCATCATAGGTGACAAAGAGCAGCGCCTTTATGGTCTGTTCCTGTGAAAGCCCAAGATACGCCGCGACATCTTCAATGGTCTTTGTTCCCGGAGTATAGACCTCCTCCAATGGAAGCTCCGCGTCCTGAGACGCCGGAGCGTCAACACATTCGGCCCGCTCCACAGTAGCCGCCATATCGCATTTTTCACAGTAAGCGATTTCACTTTCGCCCACCTCAGAAAGCGCGGTAAACTCATGGGAATTGCTGCCGCCGATGGCTCCGGTATCCGCTTCTACCGGGCGGAAGGTCAGCCCGCAGCGGGTAAAGATCCGGTCATAGGCTTCATACATATCCTGATAGCTTTTATCCAGTCCTTCCTGGTCCCGGTCAAAGGAATACGCGTCCTTCATGATAAATTCACGGCTTCGCATCAGTCCAAAGCGCGGGCGCGCCTCGTCTCTGTACTTTGTCTGAATCTGATAAAGATTGACCGGCAGCTGTCTGTAAGAGGATACATCACTGCGAATCAGATCTGTAAAAATTTCTTCATGGGTGGGGCCCAGACAAAACTCTCTGCCGTTACGGTCCTTCAATCTCCACAGCTCCGGTCCGTAAGCGAACCATCTTCCGGATTCTTCCCACAGCTCCGCTGGCTGTACGGCAGACATATGGATTTCCTGGCCGCCGGCCCGGTCCATTTCTTCCCGCACGATCTCTTCGATTTTACGGACAGAACGCCAGCCCATAGGCATGAATCCATAGACTCCGGAAACCAGCTTGCGGATCATGCCGGTTCTCAGCAGCAGGATATGGCTCGGTATCTCCGCCTCGTTAGGTACCTCTCTTAATGTTTTTAAATGCATTTTCGATAGTCTCATCTCTTGCTCAGTCTCCTTTTTCTTTATCTATCTGCAGAGCAGGCAGACTGCCTGCGCCGCGATTCCTTCCTCTCGTCCCACAAACCCCAGTTTTTCTGTTGTTGTTCCCTTGATATTCACCCTGTTTTCGTCAATATCCAGGGTTTTTGCGATATTTCGTCTCATATCGCCTATAAACGATTTTATTTTTGGCCGCTGCGCCATCAGGGTAATGTCCACATTGCTGATTTTGTAAAACTCCTCATCAATAAGGGCTTTTACCTTTTCCAGCAGCGCCATACTGGAAATTCCTTTGTACTGATCATCTGTATCCGGAAAATGCTGTCCGATATCACCCATAGCCGCCGCGCCGAGAAGCGCGTCCATCAGCGCGTGGATCAGCACATCCGCGTCGGAATGGCCCAACAGTCCTTTTTCAAAAGGAATTTCCACCCCGCCTAAAATTAAGGGTCTGCCGGATACCAGCTGATGTACGTCGAATCCGGTCCCTACTCTGTTTTCCATAGGCATATCCTCTTTCGTTGTGATTTTTATATTGTCATAACGCCCCATGACCAGCTCCACCGGCTGACCGATCCGCTCTACAAGGCTGGCGTCGTCTGTGCCGTACCAGCCGTCAGCAAAGGCCCGCTCATACGCTTCCATCAAAATGGATTTTTTAAAGCCCTGCGGCGTCTGAACCGCGTAAAGATGCTTTCGCTCCACATTGCGGCTTTCCCTGCCTTCTCCCTGACGGATGCTGTTTTTTACAGGGACGCACGCAACCGCGGCGCCAGCTCCCGCGGCAGCCGCAATGACATAGTCGATGGTCTCCTGGCTGACAAAGGGTCTGGCTCCGTCATGGACCAGAACATATTCCACGCCGGGCCGTTTCCGGTTCACCTCCTGCAAAGCGCGGTAAACCGAATCCTGCCGCTCCTTTCCGCCTTCCACGATGGAGAGGACCTTTTCCAGTCCGTAATCCTCCTTCATCCGCTGGCATTGATCGATATATTCCCTGTTTGTAACAACAAATATATAATCGACGCTTTCGTTGGCGCAGAAAGCCCGGAGGGTCTTCAGCAGGATAGGTTCTCCTCCGATTTTCAGATACTGCTTTGGGATATCGCTTCCCATTCTGGTTCCCATGCCGGCGGCCGCGATTACCGCGGCTGTTTTCTTGTTATTATACATAGCCGCTTCCTATTTTCCATTTGGTTTCGCAAAGATCATACGGCCTGCCGCTGTCTGCAGCACGCTGGTAACTGTAACCTTAATGGTCTTTCCGATATACCTTCTTCCTTCCTCTACAACGATCATAGTGCCGTCATCCAGGTAAGCAACAGCCTGGTTATATTCTTTTCCTTCTTTGACCAGAAACAGCGTCATTTCCTCTCCCGGCAGCACCACCGGTTTTAGTGTATTGGCAAGCTCATTGATGTTAAGAACGTCAACGCCTTTGATTCCAGCCACCTTGTTCAGATTGAAATCGTTGGTGACCACCTTCCCATGCATAATCTGGGCAAGCTTGAGAAGCTTTACATCAACTTCCGGAATTTCGTCCAGGGACTTTTCCGCGGTCGTATTATAGATCTCAATTCCATACTCGCTCTGTATCTTATTCAGGATATCCAGACCTCTTCGTCCCCGGTTCCGCTTCAGCGAGTCGGAAGAATCCGCAATGTGCTGCAGCTCCACCAAAACAAACTCCGGAATGACGATGGGGCCTTCAATAAATCCGGTCTTCATAATATCCGCAATCCGTCCGTCAATAATAACGCTGGTATCAAAGATCTTGGGCGCCGCGTCCGATTTGGATTTATTCTTGGAACCCGATGATTCGCTCCTTCTGGCAGTCAGCCAGGCTGACCGGATGTCGGGACCTTTTCTTGTGGCGATAACCACGCCCAAAAATCCCAGCGTAAAATAAGCAAGGACATTCAGTACGACTTCCAGCGCGGGACTGAGGATCCCCACATAGATCCTGCTGGACAAATAAGCGACGATCAATCCGGCAATCAGCCCCACGGTGCCCATTACAAGATCATTCGCGGACATTTTCTGCAGATCTGTTTCAATATTGTCGGCTACCTTACTCCCCTGTTTCCCAAGCGTAGGCGACAGCCTGAAAAATATTAACGCGAAAATAAGTACCAAAATCCCTCCGACACCCAGCTCCTGAGTGTTGGTCAACCCCAGATCCGCTCCCAGCTCCGATGTGTGCATCAAAAGCCGCAGCAATAAAAATACACCATAGCCTACTATGGCGCCTACAACAGTAAAAACAAATCTCATTAATTTTCTCAGCATCTCTTCACCTCCTTTCCCTTATTTAAAGCAGGCATAGGTTCCGCGCGCCTGTTGACGGAGCCAAAGAATCAAACGGCTTCGTCAATCAGCGTGCCGGCACTGGCTGCGTCCATGTTCCCCGCAAGGACAATTTCGCTCAGCAGGATCTGCCGCGCGTTGTCCAGCATCTTCTTTTCTCCGGTAGACAGTTTTTTTACCCGCTCGGTTCGAATCAGATTTCGAACCACCTCTGCCACCTGAACAATATTTCCGGTTTTCAGCTTTTCCATGTTTTCCCGGTAACGCCGGTTCCAGTTCCCCGGCATCTCCGAGGAAGCGGCCCGCAGCACAGTGATAATGGTCTGAATCTCTTCCTTGCGGATGATGGTCCGCACACCTATCGCGTCACTGGTATCCACCGGAATCATAATTTTCATATCTGTACAGGGCACGTTCAGAACATAGTACTTTCTCAGTTCACCGAGAATCTCTTTTTCTTCGATCCTCTCGATAATACCTGCGCCATGCATCGGATATACAATTTTATCTCCTATGGCATACATACTACTATTTACCTCCAGTCTATACCTTCTTTTAGTATAAGACACGCCTTATTACTGTGTCAAGTAAATAAATCGTTAATTTTATCATAAGGATTTTTGACTGTCAATAAAAAATTTAATCAAATTTTCAGGAGATTTTAGACTATTTATGATACAATAACTACAAAGATATCACAGAAAGGACACAGAAGCCCAGTATTCTATGTCTGTAAAATTACGATAAAATCAAAGGAATCAGGGGAGGAAATATATGGCTAGAATATTAGTAGTTGATGATGAACAGAAAATACGCGAGGTCATCCGCGAATATTCGGAATTCAACGGGTTTGAGGTAACGGAGGCCGCGGACGGAATGACCGCGGTGGGGCTTTGCAAGCTCAACGATTACGATCTGATCATAATGGACATTATGATGCCCAAGCTGGACGGCTTTACAGCCTGTAAGGAAATCAAAAAGCTGAAGGACATTCCTATCATCATGCTTTCCGCAAGAAGCGAAGAGTATGATAAGCTTTTCGGGTTTGAGCTGGGGATCGATGATTATGTGGTAAAGCCATTCAGCCCAAAGGAGCTGATGGCCAGGGTCAACGCGGTCCTTGCCAGAAGACAGGGATCCTCTCAGCCGCAGAGTCAGGTTCTGGACTTCGGAGGGCTTTCCATTAACATCGCGGCCAGAACCGTTACGGTAGATGGAGAGAAGGTAGATCTGACCCCGAAGGAATACGACCTGCTTTTCTATCTGGTCGAAAACAGAAACATCGCGCTTTCCAGGGACAAGCTGCTTTCCGACATCTGGGGCTACGACTTCTTCGGAGACGACCGGACCATTGATACTCACATCAAAAATCTCAGAAACAACCTTGGAAAATACCGCGACTACATTGTTACACTCAGAGGGGTAGGTTATAAATTTGAAGCTTAAACCGGATATACGCAGCATTAAATTCAAAGTGTGCCTGTACTTTATTATATTCGCGGTTCTTCTCATGATTGTGCTCTGGCTCCTCCAGGTACTGTTCCTCAATACCTTTTATCAGACCATGAAGGAAGCAAAAACCAAAAAGGTTGCCGCCAGCATTGAGCTGGCCTATGAGCGAAACGATCTTTCCGATTTTGCGGACCAGGTGACTCAGATCGCAGAATCCAACGATATGTATATCTATATTACATATGTAGAGGGGCTTCCGTTTCTCATCTGCGGCCGGGATAATTCGCCCCGGGATTATACAGAGGAGATGCTCCGGGTACGCGGCGAAATGGAGCGGAAAAACCAAAAGTCGGTTTCGCTTCCTATCGGAGAAAGCGGGCAAAAGCGGACTCTGGCTTGCGGAAACCTGCTGCGTTCCGATGACAAGCCGGAAATGATCGCCTATATCTTCTCTCCGCTCTGGCCAGTCACTTCCACCATTGAGATTCTCACCAACCAGCTGATCTATGTCACCGCGATTTCACTGGCAATGGCGCTGATTCTGGCTTTTTATCTGTCTACCAGGATCACAACACCGATCCGGGACATTACCAGATCCGCCAGCAGGCTGGCCCAGGGAGAGTACGGCGTTGTATTTAAGGGAGGCCACTATTCGGAGCTGAACAATCTGGCTGACACGCTTACCCGGGCGTCCATCGAGCTTGAGAAATCTTCTATGCTCCAGAAGGATCTGATTGCCAATGTGTCTCACGATCTGCGGACACCGCTGACTATGGTAAAATCCTACGCGGAAATGGTTCGGGATCTTTCCGGCGACAATCCGCCAAAAAGGAACGCCCACCTGCAGGTTATTATCGATGAAGCCGACCGGCTCAACCTGCTGGTAAGCGATATGCTGACGCTGACCAGAATGCAGTCCGGAGCCATTGTTATCGAAAAGACACCTTTTGATCTGAAAGAAACAGCAGAGGGCATTTTGCTGTCTTTCAAGCTTCTGATGGAGGAAAACGGATACCGGGTAAATCTGGAATGTCCCGCGGGCATTATGGTAAACGCGGATCCTGAACGGATCAAGCAGGTATTCTCCAATCTGATCAATAACGCGCTGAAATTCTGCGGAGAAGACAAGACGGTCAATGTGATCATCAAGAAAAAGGGCCGCTACGCGTTATGCCAGATCCAGGATCACGGGGTCGGCATTCCGGAAGACGAACTGGCCCACATCTGGGAACGTTATTACAAAGCAAGCTCCAACATGGTCCGGCCCACTACCGGTTCCGGACTGGGGCTGTCCATTGTAAAAGAAATCCTTTCTCTGCATCAGGTGGATTATGGTGTGGACAGCACCCTGGGGGAAGGAACTACCTTCTGGTTTAAACTGGATATTGCCTATAAATAAAGGAGCCCCCGCAGGGCTTAATACAGCCCTGCCCGCTCCTAAAGAAATTTTCGAATCAGTTTTTCTTTTGTCTTTGTATAAGGCTGGTAACGGAAAGGAAGGTCCAGCCAGGTCTTTTTATCTACCATACTCTTATAGTGGGTAAAAGTGTCAAATCCCGCTTTTCCATGATAAGCGCCCATACCGCTTTCTCCCACGCCTCCAAACCCCATATGAACGGTAGCCAGGTGAATGATGGTGTCATTTACGCAGCCGCCGCCAAAGGGGATCTCTCTGGTGATCCGGTCTTTTACCGTTTTCTCTTTGGTAAAAAGGTATAAGGCTAACGGAGACGGGTGCTGCCTTATGATCTCCATGGCTTCTTCCAGCTGTTGAAATTCCAGCACAGGAAGGATCGGTCCGAAAATTTCTTCCTGCATACAGGGGCTTTCCATGGATACGCCGGTCAATACGGTAGGCTCGATTCGCCTTTCTGTATCACAGGTCCCGCCGATTCTTATATTTTCTTCCGCCATAAGATTGATCAGTCTCTGAAAATGCTTTTCATTTATAATCGTTCCGTAGTCGGCGTTGTCTAAAGGCGCGGCGCCAAACTGCCTTTCAATCTCTTTCTCCATATGGCGCAGCAGGGATTCCTTTACCGAGCTGTGCGCCAGAACATAGTCCGGCGCCACGCAGGTTTGACCCAAATTGAGGAATTTTCCAAATACAATGCGCCTCGCGGCCACAGGGATGTCCGCTGTTTCATCTACGATACAGGGGCTTTTTCCACCCAGCTCCAGGCTGACCGGAGTCAGATGGCGAGCGGCTTTTTCCATGACCAGCTGTCCCACCTTCTTCCCTCCGGTAAAGAAGATGTAATCAAAGCTCTCGTCCAGCAGCCTGCTGTTTTCCTCTCTTCCCCCTTCAACAACGCTGACCAGTTCTTCCGGAAACGTATTCCGGATCAGCTTTGCCAGAACCCGGCTTGTGGCGGCAGCGTCCCTTCCTGGCTTTAGCACGGCAGTATTTCCCGCTGCCAGAGCGTCCACAAGGGGCCCTATGGTCAATAGAAACGGATAATTCCAGGGGCTCATAATAAGGACGGTTCCGTAAGGGCAGGGCCGGGTGTAGCTCTTTGCCGGGAACTGGGCCAGCGGAGTCCGTACCGCCCGGTCCTTCGCAAAGCGCTTTACATGCTTTTTCATATAGGAAAGCTCTCCCAGCACCATTCCCACTTCACTCATATAGCCTTCCGCGGCACTTTTCCCCAGGTCCTCTCTCAGCGCCTGAAGAATCTCATATTCCATTTCCCGGATGGACTGTTCCAGCGCTGTCAGAGCCGTAAGCCTGGCCCTTAGCGGCAGCGTCCTTCCTGACCGGAAATAATCTTTCTGGCGGCACACCAGCTTGTGTATCTCTGTCATCCCTTTACCCTGATTTTGATTTCCTTTCCTTCCTCATATCCATCCAGCGCCTTTACGGCTCCAATCACTACATTTTTCAAGGTATTTTTTACAAATGGAACCATAGGAATTTCTATCCCGTCTATGGTCAGAACCACATCAGCCTCTTCCTTTTTCTCTTCTGTTGCTTTTTCGATCAAATCTGCCATTTTCTCTGCCTCCTTCAAACAATTGATAACCGGGAGCCCGTTGTACTGGGTCCTCTCTTCGGAAATGATCCCGGAAACCGCGATCACATTTTCACTCATTCGCTTTTCAATATCTTCTTCTGTCCTGGCGGTAAGGATAGCCGGACAGTCCGCCCCGCTGTCCCCCTCCAGGATCACAAAATCCTCTTTGTAATACTTTAAAACCGCGTCGATGTCCATTCTTCTGGAAAGCAGGATATCCGTTTCCCTGTTGCCCAAGGCAGTAACCCGCCGCGCTCCGGCCTGTCCGTGCCTGTAGGTATCGGTACCCGGCTGATCCATGGCAAACCCTTCATAATGGATATCCTTTACCGTTCCTACGCTGTATCCTCTCTTTCTCAGCTCTCTGATCAGAGCTATAACTGTCGTGGTTTTTCCTGTTTTGGAAAAGCCCTTTACCATTACGACTCGCATACCTTCTCCTTGCCGCTTTTTCTTTCTAAAAGAAAACCTTTCATGGAAAGCATGAAAGGTTTTAATTGGATTATTTCCTATTCCCGCAAAGTGATCCTTCCAATACTCCGCTGAGATACTCAGCTGCCGCGTTATTCTATGATCCTTCTTACGGTTATAATTTTCTTATAGGTGGCGCTTCCCACTTTTATTCCGGTGCTCGGTGTACTGGCATGAACGATCTTTCCATTTCCGATATAGATCGCCACATGACCCGCGTAGCAGATAATATCTCCCGGCTTTGCCTCACTGTATGAAACACCCTTTCCGCAGGAACGCTGCGCGCTGGATGAATGAGGCAGGGAAATGCCGAACTTGGCGTATACGCTCATGGTAAAGCCGGAACAGTCCGTACCGTTTGTCAGGCTGGAACCTCCATATACATAAGGGTTCCCTACGAACTGGAGCGCGTAATTGACTACATCCTGTCCGGAACCTCTTCCCATAGCTGTTCCTCCGCGGGAAACAACAGCGGAAGCCTTGCTTGCGGTCATGGTTTTGGTGCCCTTCTGGATTACCTTTGTCGTCGGCTCTTTATCCACAGTTTCCGATATTTCTTCTTTGGAAACGGTTTTTCCGTTTTCCTTGACCACTTCACTTACAATGGTCTTCTTTCCTTTTTTTCCTTTTGTTACGACCTTCTCTTCTCCAATATAAAGCTTGGAAGTCTCTTTATACTGGGTCTTATAGTCAATGGCCTCACTTTTGGAAACCTTTTCCGTTGTGGTTACGGTCACCATAGGATCTGATCCCTCGTTGGCTGTAATCACCTGGTTTACGGCATCCTCTGTTTCGATGATTTTCGGAGACGGGTCTCCCCGCTTCAGCTCTTTTTCCGTTACGGTCACTTCCGGAGAGATGGTAGTTTCCTCTTCCTGTGTATTTTCCGTATTGTAGCTGTTTTTGATTCCTTCGATAATGGCGTTGCCCTCTTCCTGGCTCGCCACGACGAAGGTTTCCTTGTCTCCGATCTTTACGACCCACGGTTCCTCTACCTTCTCGCCGTCTTCCGCTATGGCGTAAGGTATTGTAAACTGCAGAAACGAGCATACTCCCAGGACAATAACCACGATGGCCAGCCCGATCACCGCAATTTCCATTTTTCGTTTAAACTTTACCGGGTGTTTTTCATTCATAGTACCTTCCTTTGTTTTTCAGTAGCAACGGCTCCGCTCATCAGCCTCCCGATATCTTCGAGTAAGCCTTGAGCTCGTCTCCCGGTGACAGCCGGTCATCAATCATGACGCGCATTCCGTTTACTGCCACAAATCCAAAGCTTGGGATTTCTTTATAATTAAGTCCCGCAACCCGCAGCGCTTCATCGCAGGTGCAGTTGTCCGGCACCTGGTATTTTCGTTCTTTATCTTCTCCGAAATACTTTTTTAAAGCGCCTCTTAATGTGATTGTAATTTCCATAACTCCTCCCTGTAAAAAAGAGTGTCGGATGTGCTCCAAACACTCTTTTATTATAACGCATTTTTGCTATAGCAAAAAGTCATTTTTGCTTTTTTTTATAATTTACAGGATGGAAGCGATGAGTTCCTCCGGCATCATGCCGTTTTCATCCCATCCCATAACCTCATAATACTGACTCAGAATATCGTCAAATACTTCCTGCGGGATCACCTGTCCCTTTGCAGGGCCTGTCTTTAACGCTTCGGTTACGATACGCTTTGGCACCGTATCGTGGGCCCGGTTAAAGCCTTCTCTCTGGTTGAACGCGCGGCCGATGTTCAGAACCCGGCGTCCAATCTCGCCCATTTCTTCAACGGTCCACTCTTCTCCGGTGACCATGGTCAGCATCTCCGCCATAAGCTCATAAGTAATGGTTCCCCAGAAGTCGCAGATGCACAGTGAGAATTTGATCGCGTTGGACTCGCCAAGGTCATATACCAGCTGTCCTTTATTTTCACCGGTATACGGAGGTACGGAGGCTTCAAAGACTTCCGCGTTCGGCGCGTAGGAACGCATATGGCACGCGCCACGGTCGGAAACCGCGTAGCAGACGGACATAGCCCAGGATCCGCGCGGCTCATACTGAGGGTATTCCAGACCCTTTACCTGCATAGCGAATTCTGTTCCTCCGAATTTTTCGGAAGCGCGTTTTGTTCCCAGCGCCAGATCAGCGCCAACGCCTTCCATTCTTCCCATCAGCTTTACATACTCAATCATCTTGTCCGCTTCGCCAAAACGGATGCCAAAGTCGTGAATGCCTTTTTCCGTCATCTCCATAGCCCAGATGATAGTGTCACCGGCGCTGATGGTATCAAGGCCCATGTCATCGCACACTTCATTGAATTTTACGATCTTTTCCGGATCCCGGTTTCCCGCGTTTGGCCCTGCCACCGCAATGGTCTCATATTCAGGACCTTCGCAGATCGCGTCGCCGATTTTCATAAAGTTTCCGCAGCCCAATCCGCAGCTTCCGCAGCCTCTCTTACCTACCCGGTAAGGCTTCATGGCGTCGCCGTTATATTCAGTCCAGCGCTCGTCTGTTGTATCGGAGAAGTTTTTGACCGGCATGATACCGCCGTCGTTACACGCTTCAACAAAGGCGGTGGTTCCATCATCATAGATGTACTGGTTGTCATCGTTTACTACATCATTGCGCAGGATCTCAATGATTCGTTTCGTCGCGTTTTCAATATCCGGCACCTTTACGCCGCCTGTTCCCCGGATCAGGATCGCTTTTACATTTTTGGAACCCATAACCGCGCCGATTCCGCCTCTTCCTGCCTGTCTGTAGTAGTCGCAGTTGATACAGGACATGACGCCCAGATTTTCTCCCGATGGGCCGATAGAAAGGACGCTGTATTCCAGTCCGTATTTATCCGATAAGATCTTTTCTGTCTCGTGAGATCCTTTTCCCCACAGATCCTTCGCGTCTTTAAACCGGATCCTGTCGTTATCGATAATTATGTATCCCGGCTCCTTTAGTTTTCCTTCAAAGATGGCCATATCATAACCGGCAAATTTAAGACGGATCCCCACATGGCCGCCAATGGAGCAGTCGTTCATGGTTCCTGTGGCCGGTGATTTTGCCGCAATGGAAAGCTTTCCGGAGCATGGAATCGGGGTTCCGGTAAACGGCCCGGTTGTTAAGAACAGCTTGTTTTCCGGTCCCAGGGGATCGATCCCTGGTTTTAGCTCTTCATACATATAACGGATCGCGAGGCCCTTGGAGCCTACATATTTTCTGGCAAAGTCCATACGAAGCGGTTCAAAGGACGCTCCTTTTTTTGTCAGATCAATTCTTAATACTTTATTCTGATATCCAAGCATTGGTTTTGTCATGATTCTTCTCCTCCCTACTCAAATGTCAGCGCGTTCTGCGGGCAAATCTTTACGCATGTCGGATCGCCCTTGCAGGTGTCGCAGATATAAGCCTTTTCATCCCGGATCTGTACAACATGTTTCGGACATTTATCAGCACACGCGCCGCATCCGATGCAGGCGTCCATATCCACTTCTATATATTCACCCAGCTTGATGGCGTCTACCGGGCAGGCCTTCGCGCACATGCCGCACAAGATGCAGAAATGGTCATGATACTTCAGGTTCCCGTTATCATAGCTGGTTTCAATCGCGATTCTCGCTTTGGACGGAATGTATTCCCCCTCCTTCATGGCAGAACAGACCTGCGCGCAAAGCTGGCAGCCAATGCACTTTTCCTTCTTAAACTTCAGTCGTTTCATTTATTCCTCTTCCTTTCAACATAATAATCAGCTCCCCTTATAAACAAAAAGCAAAGGCAAAGTCCAGCTGCGTTAAGCAACTCTGAGACTCTCCTTTGCACAATGGCAGGCAATAAAATCGCTCTTATTACCCTGACGTCTCCGCCGGCACCGGGTGTCTTGCGGAGATTCGGAGCTATTCACTTATCATATTAATACTGCTATTATACCGCAATCCTTACAGAATTGTCAATTCTTCGACAATTACCTTTTTTGTACAATCTTGCTCTGTTTTGCTAAAGTTTTAATCCCTTTGCCAGATTGCAGACAAAGTCCTGTACGTTGGTCACGATACCTCTGGCCGCCAGACTTCCCCGGTCACCCAGTTTATTTACCGCGAATTCGGAAGTATCGATGGTGTAAAAATAGATCTGACGGATGGTTCCGTCCGGCATTACCCGGTAGCTTGGCGTCATATTTCCGGCAGCAATTGTATGAAGCACCGTAGCCATCCCGATCACGGTGGTGGCTTTCCGGATATGGCTTCTCACCGCGTCCTGCCCTACATAAGTATGCTCGTAGACTTCCGGAAGGGGACCGTCGTCCCGCAGAGAGCCATTGAGAACGAAGGGAACATCATGCTTTACACAGCTGTATATAATCCCGTTGGAGATATGCTCCTGTTCAATAAAGGCCGGGATGGAGCCATACTGGTTTACCTTGTTGATAGTGTCAATATGGTTGTAATGGCCGTTAAAGTGGGGCCGCTGGGTACGGATGTCCTGACCCAGGGCAGTTCCAAGATAGGCCCCCTCCAGGTCATGAGTGGCAAGCGCGTTTCCCGCCAGCAGCGCGTCAACATAGCCGCCCGCCACCAGCTTTGAAAAAGCTTCTCTGGCTTCCGCGTCAAAGGCGCAGGCAGGGCCCAGAACCCATACCACATATCCGTGTTTTTTCTCATATTTCAACAGTTCCTGCAGCTGTTCATAGTCATAGGAAAAGGCGGTTTCCCTGCTTCGGCTCTGACGGAAGGCAAAAGGCGCGTCCTCCGCCTTTTCCTCTTTAAAGCCGTCCGCGTGAACATAGATGCCGTCTTCACAGTTCTCAGTCCTGCCGGTAACGATCTTATCTCCCTGCTTTATATTTCGGAATTCCCGTATATAAATCTTTCCATTTTCATAAACAGCTACACAGTCCATTCTGGATTCTTCCGCTAAAAGCCACTGTCCATGGATTTTAAAGTATTCCGGAAAAATAGAAGTTGCGTGGAAATGGTCCGGCGCCGCCATATCCTTCGGCGCCAGTACCAGCTTCGCGTCCGGAGCATTTACAAAGATTTCCTTTGTAAAGTCCGGCGCTGTATATGGACGTAATTTAAAAGTCATAATAACAAATTCTCCCTCACGATGAAAGCTTTCCTGTAAGCTACCCGTTATTTCTTTGTAATGCGGTCAATACCCATGTAAGGTCTCAGCGCTTCCGGAACTACAACCGAGCCATCCGCCTGCTGATAGTTTTCCAGAATAGCCGCGACCGTTCTGCCTACTGCCAGACCGGAGCCGTTCAGGGTATGAACAAATTCCGGTTTTCCCTTTTCCTTTGGCCGGAAACGGATATTTCCTCTTCTTGCCTGGAAGCTTTCAAAGTTGCTGCAGGAAGAAATTTCTACATATCTTCCGTAGCTCGGCATCCACACTTCGATATCATATGTCATTGCGGAAGAGAAGCCGAGATCACCTGTGGAGAGTCTTACCACTCGATACGGGATCTCCAGTCTCTTGAGAACTTCCTCCGCCGCCGCGGTAAGAAGCTCCAGTTCTTTATAGGATTCTTCCGGATGTACGAATTTTACCAGTTCAACCTTATTGAACTGATGCTGCCGGATCAGACCCCTGGTGTCTCTGCCCGCGGAACCCGCTTCTTTTCTGAAACATGGGGTATAGGCAGTGTAGTATACCGGAAGTTCATCGTAATCCAGTATCTCGTTCATCCGCAGATTTGTAACAGGCACCTCCGCGGTGGGAATCAGGAAAAAGTCCTTTGCCGGAACATGGAACATATCATCTTCGAATTTTGGAAGCTGTCCCGTTCCGATCATAGAATCCCGATTTACCATAAACGGAGGAAGAATCTCTGTAAAGCCGTGTTCCTCTGTGTGAAGATTCAGCATAAAGTTGATGACTGACCGCTCCAATCTTGCGCCCAGGCCCTTGTATACAGTAAATCTTGTGCCCGCGATCTTAGATGCCCGTTCAAAATCCAGAATATCCAGATCCTGACCTACATCCCAGTGAGCTTTCTCTTCAAAATCAAAGGTTCTCGGTTCGCCCCATTTGCGAAGCTCCACATTGTCGCTGTCATCAGCGCCCACCTGAACATCCTTATAAGGTGTATTTGGAATATTGAGAAGCGCGTCACGCAGCTGCGCCTCTACTTCACTGACTTCCGAATCCAGTGTTTTGATTTCTTCAGAAAGGGCTTTCAGTTCTTTCATCAGCTCGCTTGGATCCTGGCCCGCTTTTTTCATTTTCGGAATTTCTTTGGAAGCAGTACTCTGCTTATTTTTCATCTGCTCCACTTTTGCGAGAATCGCTCTTCTTTTTTTGTCGTACTCCAGAACCTTATCGATCCCAAAATCGCCCTGTCCTCTGGATTCTACCGCTTTTTTAACGTTTTCGAAATCTTCTCTTAATCTTTTGATGTCTAACATAGCCCACTCCTAAAATAAATTTTTCTTATATATTATGTACAAATCCGTTAACTCTTTTACCTTTTCCTGCATCTCGATCTGCAGGGAGGACGCTGTTTCAAAATCCTTCCGGTCCAGCGCGCGGACGATTCTTGTCAGGAGACACTGCTCATTCAGCTTGTCTCTTCCCAGGAAGTTGCGGATGGTATTGATCTTCTCCCAATAAACCACATCGTAATCCACACAGTCACTGTCATCGTGGCATTTCACACACTGACGAACCAGGTCCATGGTGTTTGGAACGATCCGGTTATGAAGCTCTGTGGCCCACTGAGCCAGAATCGCTTCCCGATAGGACTCTAGTGTAATCTTGGTCATAACATCATCCCTCTGGAAGACCTTCAGCTTTTCCGGCTGATCTTCAAAGGCGCAGATGTTTTCCCATACTGTCCGCGGCACCCGTCCAAACAGCTCATTGCGTTCCTGCTCCGTGTATTCTTCAAAAACGTCCAATTCACTGCGGTAGAGCCGGTCTTTTTCCAGGTAAAAGTCCTCCTGCCCATATTCCTTTGAGATGGAAAGCTCCAGTTCTTTTGGCGTTTTTCCCGCTTCCAGGGCAGCCTTGATTCCATCCAGCATAGCCATATAAGAAGCCGCCAGCACCAGGTATGTATTGCTCTTTGGGTTAGGCGCCCGCAGCTCAAAACGGGTCGCCATTGGGTTTTCCACATCCCGCACCAGTCCTACCAGCACGGTACGGTTTCTGGAAGGCAGCTTTACGCCGTGTCCCAGAGAAGTAACGACACAAACCGGAGCTTCGTATCCCGGCTTCAGACGGTTGAACGCGTCGTTAGTCGCGCTTACAAAAGGATTTACCACTTCGTAGTTTTTCAGAATACCCATCAGAGCGCCGAAGCCAATAGGGCTGAGGAAGTCCTCCCGCATATCCTTCGCTGCAAAGAGATTGATTCTGCGGCCATCCTTCAGCTTTGCCGCCAGTCCCATATGGGTATGTTCTCCGCTTCCGGCTACGCCCTCCATAGGCTTTGCCATAAAGGTAACATCCAGTCCGTGAAGACGGAAAATATCTCTTACAACGTATTTAATATGGTTTTCATTGTCAGCGGCCTGGATCGCTGTGGAGAATTTCCAGTCGATTTCCAGCTGCTCCATAACATGGTCGTAATTTCCAGAGTTTCCGATTTTGGCTTTGACTCCGCCCACCTCTTTGTGGCCCATTTCCATTTCTACGCCGTATTTATCCAGAATCAGCATGACTTCTTCCAGAGCTGTCCTTACCGGCCCTGTGGTTCTCTTCCAGTACTGTTCCTTCAGAATCTGCGCCGTAGACAGCTGTTCCCGGTCCGCTTCATCATCCGGGGTTTTTACCCAGAATTCCAGCTCCGTTGCCGCGGTAATTTCCAGCTTTTCGATTTCGTCCGCGCTGTCGATAGGCAGATGCTGGAACACATAAGGGTTCTTTCTTATAATTTCTAAAAGATCCCGTTTGAAATTAATGATGGCGTCTCGAAGGATAACTCTTGATCCAACCTCCGCGACATCGTTATGTACCAGGAAGGAGGGAATACGCAGCGTTCCTACCGGAAGGCCGGTTTCCCGGTCCACATGCTTGAAGTTGTGGTCTACATACCAGTTCACTTCTGTATCAGGAATAATATCCACTTTCGCGTTGTTCAGTTCCGCGATCTTAGGAAGCACTACGCTGGACCCATCGGTCTGTACCCCGACAGTAAGGAATTTTTCCAGATCCTCCAGAAAAAGCCCTGCCGGAATTTTTTCATCCGTATCATGCCCTCCTACATCGATTCCCACCAGAGATACAAATCTCACCTCAGGGTGGGCCTTCAGCGCGTTGGTGATCTCTTCCGGGGAATGATTTTCCGCCGGAATCGAAAACAACATTTTATCCAAGTCAAAATCTAACATTAAAAGCTACTCCTTTCAGCTCTATCAATATCTTTCTCAAACAGGCGAGGACATTCCCTTTACATATGGCTGCAAAAAGAATGTCCTTTAATCCTCAGTATTTACTGAATCCGAAAGCTATTCTTCATCAGTTTTTGCTTCTGGCGCAAGCAGTCCCAGATATTTTTCCAGTTCATCCAGGTACTGTCCGTACTTGGCCCAGTCTCCATCTTTCTGAGCCGCCTCTGCTTTATTAAACGCCTCCTGCGCCTTTGCCGCCAGTTCAGACTGGCTCAATTCCGAGTCGGAGGTCTGACCTTCCTTTTCCGCCGCGTCGCTGCTTCCCGGGCTTTCTTTCGCGCTGCCTTCTCCAAAGAGGGAGTTCAGCGCCTCTGCCAGGGTTGATTCGTAAGCGATTTGATCTCCGTAGGCAACGATTACTCGTTTTACTTCCGGAATACTGGAATTCTTGGCTTCCAAATATACCGGTTCCACATAGAGCAGAGAATCTTCAATCGGAATGACGAACATATTTCCTCTGCTGTAATTAGAGCCTGCGGAATCCCAAAGAGAGAATTCCTTGGAAATTTCCGTATTCTGGTCGATCTGCGCCTCGATCTGCATCGGGCCGTAAACGATCTTGCTCTTCGGAAGCTGATAAAGCACCAGTTCTCCGTAATTTTCGCCGTCGTTTCTGGCAACCAGAAGTCCGGTCATATTCCGCTTATCCTTCGGTGTATACGGTATGGAGTTTACAAACTCAGCGTTCTTTTCTCCCGGCAGCTTCATGATATAATAATTCGGCGTCATGGAAGTTTCTTTGGTGCTGGTACCGTACATTTCCTTTGCGATATCCCACATATCTTCCTTCTGGTAGAAGACTTTTACATCGGTCATATGATACTTTTTGTACACATTGGCCTGGATGTTGAACAGTACATTCGGATACCGCACATGGGCCTGCAGAGATTCCGGCATTTCCTCAAAGTCTTTAAACAGCTTCGGGTAAATCTCTTTATAGGTATTCGCGATTGGGTCGCTGTTATCCACCAGGTAATAATTCGTTGTTCCATTGTACGCGTCAATAACAACCTTAACTGAATTTCGGATATAGTTCAGTCCGCTGTCATCAAACGGCTCGGAATACGGGTATCTGCTGCTGGTCGTATAAGCGTCCAGCATCCAGTACAGGTTTCCATCGGCTGTTACGATATACGGATCGCTGTCGTATTCCAGATACGGCATGATTTCTTTGACACGCTGCTCAATGTTCCGGTTGATGACGATCTTTGAGTTGCTGGTGATATTGCTGGAAACCAGCAGCTTCAGGCTTCGTTCCCGAATAGAGAACATCGTCTTGTTCAGCAGATTAAGCTTAATTCCAGCGCTTCCCTCATAGGTCGAGTATTTATTGTTATTTCCATCCGGATAATCGAACTCTTCTTCATTGGTGTTGACCAGAATGTAGTTATCTGTTTTCTCACCGAAATAAATTTCCGGTCGCTTGATATCGATCTCTTCTACCTCAGACACCGGAGGAATGCTGTCGATAAGCATATCCGGCTGACCGCTGCTGGTCACTTTATCGACCCTAGACAGAGTAATACCGTAGCCGTGGGTATATTTCAGATGCTTGTTGAGCCAGGTATCGCTGATCTTGCCTTCATCAATTTCTCTGGCCGACTGGAAGGTCTGCGTATATTCCCCATTGATCATATAGCGGTCCACATCCACATCATTGAAGTTATAATACTGACGGATACTCTGTGTCTGATTGTAGAATTTCTCCGCCGGCTCATAATCATTGATACGAATGTTTGAAATGGTTTCCATGTTATTGCTGATATCTTCGCTGCTGAGATCATTGTTGGCGGCAAAGGCTTTTACCGACACATGATCCAGATCATAGGCGTACTGGGTGTATTCAATGTTCCGTTCCAGATACTGACTCTCTTTATTGATTTCATCCGGAGATACAACAAAATTCTGAATCAGCATACCGGCCCCGGTGCCCAGCAGTCCTACCACAATCATAATCACCGGAAGGGTCAGTACAGTTTTGATCTTTCTCTTTGAAATACCAATCCCAAAAGCGACTGCCGCGAGAACAGACAGAACCATCAGGACCCGGTATGTCCACAGGGTGATATTTACATCCGTAAATCCCGCGCCATACACGGTACTTGTATGTCCATAAAGCAGGTCAAACTGTTTCAGGAAAAAGCTGATTCCTACCATAATAAAGAACAGCACCCCTACAATAATCAGCTGCTTTTCCGCAATGCTTACAAGCTGCATAAAGTTCTTATCGTCAAACTGTTTCCGCTTTTTCGGAGCCCGGTGAATCGGACCTTTTTTCCCTGTAAAGGCCTCTCCGAACTTTCCAAACATATCGGTCACATTGTCAAACCCAGTTTTCGGACCGTCCTGTTCTCCGCCAAAGCTTCCGTCAAACCGTTCCTCCTGGGCAGGTTCCTCTTTTTCCCGGAACATCTGCGGGGTCCGCACGGACAGAAGCACAGCGTAGTAAAGCAGTGTCAGAATGGCAAAGGCGATAATAACGCCTATCAGAATCTGATTCAATTCCTTTATAGACGCCAGCTTAAACACATAGAAGGAAATGTCCAGATTAAAGAGCGGATCTTTAATATCGAAATCCGTGCTGTTGGTAAATTTGAGGATTTCAAACCAGAGCTGGGTCACGGAGACAAAGGTAACCAGAATGGCAAAAACGATAGCCATTCCCCATGAAATCAGATTCAGGCGCTTGTGGTTGGTCTCTTCCGTTGACTCCACTTTTTTGAAATATCCCCGCTTCAGGAATTTGAGATAGATATACGCTAAAAACGCAATTACAATAAAAGTTGGTATTCCGATTTTCAACTGCGTCAGCAGCTTTGTCAGGAACACGCTTACATATCCCAATTCTTTGAACCACAGGAAATCGGTAATAAATCCGATCAGGCTCAGGAACAATACAATCAGAATCAAAATAATGATTATAAGTCCTTTAATGCCCACTTTTCTCTTTTTCAAATCTGTTCCTCCCTTTTACGCATAACCCTGTAAAAGGCTAAGCTTCATAGCTTGCTACGACTTTCATGACCTGGCCGTCAGGCTCCATCTCGTAGATCTTCTTTGTGTCTGAGCTGCCGCTTTGTGTGTTTTCTACTTTTTCGGCAACCCAGATATAGTACAGGCTTCCCGCCTGTCTGATTTCACCGATTTGCAGGGATTTGAAGGTTTCTGTCGCTCCCTGTCCTCCCAGCGCTTTTACCTCTTTATACAGATCTGTTCCTGTTTTCATCAGGTTCAGGACGCTGCTGTCATTATTGTTGATCAGATTCACTTTCTGGGAATCATACGCGATCATAGCTCCCACAATGGCCTGATCATAATAAACCTGCTTGTTGCTTGCGTCCTTGTACCAGGTTACGTCTGCCAGATTCTGTGTCAAATTCAGATCCGTATTATCATAAGACTTGTCCGGATCAAACTTCAGGTCGGCGTTATATTCAATGGACTGGATGTTTCCATCTTTATTCTTTCCCATTTCCGCTTTGATCAGGGAGGTCTTATCTTCAATCGGTTCCTGTCTTACATCTTCTGCCGCGTAGATCATGCTGTATTCCGTATCGTCATCCCCTGTAAAAAGCTGGATCACGTTGTTCAGCTGCGTGTCGATAAATTTAGCGGCTCCGCTGGTTGGCGCGGCCACTTTGATTACAACGCCCGCGATTTCCATTACCAGCAGGACAATCAGAATAACCAGGCAGATTTTCAATACAATTCTGCCTTTTCCGCCATGCTCTTCTTCATAGTCATCATCTTCAAAATCGCCAAAGGTATCCGTTTCCTGCTCCACAGGAGTTTCCTGAGAAGGCTCTGCCGCTTCTTCCTCTGTCTCTGTCAGATTAAAGTCCGCAGGGAACACCATGGTATGATCCACGGCCTGATTTTCTTCTTCATTCATCTGGTTGTTGAGAAGATCCGCTACCGAGTCCGCTGTCATAATCAGAGTTTCATCCGTCACCTGTTTTTCCGGTTTGAGATCAGCTTCCTGCCGCTCCGATTCATCCTCGCCTATCAGGTCTTCTATGGAGAACAGATCCGCCTGCAATTCATCCAGATCTTCCGCCTCCGGCTGAATCGCCTCTTCCGGCTCTTCCAAAACAATGCCGCTCAGATCCTGTTCCGGTTCTTCTATTTCTGTAATGCTGAAATCTTCTGTATCCGGTTCCAGAATCAACTCTTCCGGCTCTGATACAGGGACCTCCGCTTCCTCTTCTTCCAACTGTCCGAGGAAATCCGTAAAATCAATTACAGCTTCGGCCTCAGCCTCAGCCTCTTCCGCCTGTTGAGCTGCCCGGGCCGCTTCTTCCGCCGCCTGCGCCGCCGCAAAGGCCCTATCCCGCTGCACCATTTCGGACGCGGTTGCCATTCCCGCCAGAATCGCGGCTTTATCTACAGCTTTTGTTTTTTCCGGAATGCCTTCAGCCTGCTCCGGTTCCGGCGCTTCCTGCTGTTTTTTCGGCTGGTCCTGACCAAGAGCGGCTTCCTGTCCGAAGAAGGTCTCTCTGGCTCTTACCATCTCAGAGATATGATTGGCAGGATCCTTTTCAGCGGCCGCTCTCGCGGCAGCCTCCGCTTCGGCCTTTGCCCGTTCTTCCGCTTCAGCTTTTGCTCTGGCCGCGGCCTCAGCCGCCTCCCTTGCTTTTCTTTCGGCTTCCGCTTTTCTCGCTTCCGCCTCAGCCTGCAGCTTTGCGGTCTGTTCCGCCAGCTTTGCTTCCGCTTCTTTTCTCGCCTGCTCAGCTTTTTCTTCAGCTGCCCGAATAGCGGCCTCAGCCTCTTCTCTGGCCGCTGCTCTTGCCCGCTCTCGTTCCGCCGCCTCCTGAGCCGCTCTCGCATCCGCGGCCCGCTTCGCTTCTTCTTCCAGTCTCATTCTGGCGGCTTCTTCCGCCTCTTTCGCTCTGGCCGCCGCCTCAGCCTCTTCCGCGGCCCGCTTCGCGGCTTCTTCTCTTGCTTTGGCTTTTTCTTCTTCAATAAGCTTCGCGGCTTCTTCTCTCGCCTTCTTTTCCGCCTCAGCCGCCTCGATCCGTTCCAGCACGTCGGTTTCCACCGGCTTTGGCTCATAGCTCTTTACGACTCCCTCGGAAGCAAACAGTTCTTCCATTGGGTCTTCCGGCTGTCTGGAAGCAAATTTTTCTTCTGACGCCGCTGCCGCTGTATTCATTTCCTCTGTAAGGATGTTTCCCGATTTTATCTTTTCATATTCCTGATCCAGCAATTTTTGAAATTCTTCGTTCTTTTTGTGGAAAGTAAAGAACTTGTCAATTTCCTCTGCCTGTTTTTTCGTTTCATCTGTTTTGCTGTCCAGTCCTCCAAACAGCTCTTCCTCAAGGCTGGACGCCGCTTCCGGCTCTTTCTCTGCCGTTTTTTCCGAAGTGGCAGCCTCTTTTGGCTTCCATTGGAGGTCTTCCGAAGGAACCGCTTCCGGTTCCGCCTCAGCTTCCTTTGGAGACGCCTGTGCCGGTTCCGCGGGTTTTTCCTCTTCCACTTCATCCGGACTCATAGACCAGTTAAAGTCAATATCCTCCGTCTTTTCAACTCCCATCCCCGGGAAGGTATGTATATTCCAGTCAAAGTCTTCCACTGGAGCTGTCGGTTTTTTCGGTTCCTCTGCCTCTTCCTGTACAGGCTCCGGCTCCGATCCCAGATCCAAGTCCAGCCCTAATGACTTAAAATCAAAGGGTTCAAACAGGGGCTCACCTTTTTCTATTGTACTCTCAGCCTGCGGCCGCGGCGCTTCCGCCTCTATATTTTGAACACTTTCTTCTATTTTATCACTTTCGTTTGTTAAAATTGTTTTTGCGCCGCAGGAACTGCAAAACTTGTCCCCGTCTGCCAATTTCTGTCCACAATTTCTACAATACATAAGTTCCTCCTCTGCTTGCTACTCTTTAATAAGTAATTCAAGTTCTTCCTCAGTATAAACTTTTCCACTCTTCCCAATATTATATATTGTTGCTTCGGGCGTCTCGCCGCCCATGTTCAAATCATCCTTTTCCTCCGGGCCGGTCTCGGAAGGGCTGCTGTTTTCCGTAATTTCCACAGCTTCATATACATCCTCCGGCCCAGCTGTTCCCAGATCCAAAATCAGGTCATCGTTCCGCTCCGCGGCTTCGCCGCTTTCCATAAGAACGCTCCGCAAAGGCTGCTCCTGAATATTTTCCCGCCGCGGCGTTTCGGTACGCCGGTCTTCCTCCAGCTCCTGCCGCAGCCGCTCATTCTGTATGTTCAGTTCCTGCAGCGCCTGTCCCAATCCTTCCAGCCGTTCCTGGACCTCCCGCGTCCGGCTCAGTTGTATGCTGGCCTGCTTTTGCCACAGGATCATATTTATAATGATCAACAGCAGGATCACTGCCAGCATTACAAGTATCGGTAAAGCGATTGTAGTCATATGAATATCTCCTGATCACAGGGGCATTCGCCCCTTTTTTTATCTTGGCGTACTTCACCGAGATTATAACTTTTAATATTATACTACAAACTTTCGGCAATGGCAATTATAACAACGCGAAAAATACAGAAATTTCCTGATTTTAGTCTTAAAAATCTTCTCCGCAGCGCAAAAAGAGCGGGACACTGCCGCTCTGTATTCTTTCATAATTCAGAGGGATGGGCCCTGCTCTTTCTGCTGCTGTCACTTAATACTCAGATTTGTTTGACTGATTTTTCTGGTCCTTTTCATTGCGGAAGCAGTTGTTCTGGCTGTTTCTTTCGCTTCTGCTCTGGTTATTGCTCTCCTGGGCATTGCTCTGTCTGTTCTGACCGCTTTTGTTTCTCTGTTTGTTTTTCATATCTCATCCCTCCTCGTTTTTTAGTTTGTTCCGCCGGGCAGATTCTATAACAGGTAATTGGAGGAATCTTTCTTTGACCGAATCCGTAAATAATGTTACTATAATCAGAGCATATTATATAGGAAAGGAAGTTTTAAATTGAAAGCTTATCGTTCTATTTGTTTTTTACTTATTTCCATTTTGATTTTGACACTGCTCCCCGCGGGCGCGGCGGCGGAAGACGCAGGCGCAGCAGGCTTGGATACCCGCGAAGCGCTTTCTGAGGAAGGCTCTCTTCAGGAAAGCCTCATAATCGAGGAATTCAGCGCGCTCCCTGCTTCTCAGGCGAGCCAGACGATCACCATCGGCTCCGGAAAAAAGCCCGCGCTTCCATCCTCTGTATCCGTACGGCTGCAAGGCCAGACTGATTTTCTTTCTCTGGACGTTTCCTGGACCTCGGATCAGGATGCTGATCTTAGTAAAGCGGGAACCTTCCAGTATACAGCGCGGCTTCCCGAAGGGTACACTCTAGCAGAAGGCGTTTCCCTTCCCGCGATTTCCGTAAAAGTTGTCAAAGCGGCAACCTCTGTTTCGGGACTGAAAAAATCGTTAAAGAAAAAGTCCCGCTCTTCCCTTTCTGATCAGATCACGGTCAGCCCAGCCTATGGAAGGACCGTAAAGCTGCAAATGAAAAAGAGCGGCCATTGGGTAACGAAGAAAACGTTTACCCTGAGCAATACAAAAAGCAGTTCGCTAAAAATCACCTATCCTAAGGAC
The DNA here is from genome assembly GCA_020558355.1 of bacterium 210820-DFI.6.37. Taxonomy (GTDB): domain Bacteria; phylum Bacillota; class Clostridia; order Peptostreptococcales; family Anaerovoracaceae; genus Hominibacterium. The sequence goes on from JAJCKG010000005.1 coordinate 44,105, forward strand.
TGGTGGAAGGTAACCTCTTCCTCATGGCGCATCGTGATACCGGAAAGCAGCAAGGGAAAAAGCTGGACCAGCTCCACCATTACCATCAAAACACAGCGGTATTATCAGAACCCTTCTAAATATGTACAAATCAAGGACAAAATCACGCTGCGGGATTCGGGCGGCTACAATCTGCGCACAGGATATATGGGCCTGAAGGTGCTGAAGGTAAATCGTTATTTTAAAATCGGAAACAAATACTGGCCTCGTTATACCAGTCAGACAAAATCCCGGGTCAAGGCTTTCCAACGAAAGAAAAAGCTGAAAGTCACCGGAGTGGTCAACAAGGCGACCTGGCTGAAGATGGGATTTTCCGAAAGCTCCTGGTACAATTTGGGCGCTTATGTTTCACCGATAAAGGTAAACCCTTCCAGTACGAAAAAGCAGCACATCGAAGCCATGATCGCCCGGGCCAAGGATTATCTGGGATCTGATTATGTCGTCGGGGCTTCCGGCAAGCCAAGCCAGGGCGCCGATTGTTCAGGACTTGTGATGCAGGCCCTTTACGCGGCGGGAGTAGACCCTTATCCGGTAAGCAGCGTGCGTCATTCAAAGCCAGGCTATGAATATGAGTCAAGAAATCTCTGGAAAAGCAAAAAGTTCAAATCCGTTCCTTACACAAAAAAGAAGCGGGGCGACCTGATCTTCTACAAGGGACGAGGCGGCGCCATCATACATATCGCAATCTACCTTGGAAACGGAAAGGTTATTGAGTCCTGGCCAAACAAGGTGGTGATCTGGCCGATTAAGAACAGCCACCGCAGCCGGATCGCGGGAGTAAAAAGGGTGTTTAACTGATTTGGCTTTCAGTTTCGATCGCTTTAAGCTTTGCCGCAAACCTTTGCCAGGAAAACCAGGCTGCCGCTCCCAGCGGCACCGCCTGGTTTTTTTTCATCCTCATTTTCCCGCGGGTCATCCCCTTCCCAGGCTTTCTCCCCGCGGCTTTTGCTGCCGCAGATCAGTTCTCCGCCAGGGACCGCTTCCCGAAACAGCTGTATCCGGTCTCCCAATCTGGTCTCCTTTGAAAACTGAATGGAAAGCTCGGTGATGTCCCTGATTTTGGAAGTGCTACAAACCAGATCGGCATACCTGCAATTATTGGTATGGTCGTTTACATCCAGATCCGCCTCGGTAATCGTATAGCTTCCCGCGGGCTCCGGCTCTTTCATATGAAGCCGGGGAAAGCCATCCGCGAAAGGCGCGGTTTCGGAAAGGACGCCTTCATATTCAAAGTCCACCCGTTCCAGTTTTCTGCTCTCATGATCCATTACGCTCCACAGAGTCGTTCCTGTTACCATCAGCGTTCCATCCTGACTGTAAATATAGTAGTCTCTCGGGCAGACTCTGGATTTTTTCTGGCGGGGACAGGTCTTTACATAATAGCTTCCTTTTGGATTCATGGGCCGCTCTACGCGAAAACGCAGCTTTGTAATGATCCAGATCCTTCCTTTCTGTATCATATAATCAAAGCCCACACCGAGCAGATCCGCATGCCGCGCCGCCGCTTCCTGAAAAAAGAAAAGAAGCGAGCTGGCCCTGATTTTTCCTGTTTCATCAAAATCTTCTTTTTTCAAGGGGATTTCCATTTTATATTCGATCATTGACAGCACACCTCACTTTGGGCTATTCATCTTCCACAGTAATCGCTTTGTCGAACAGCTCTGTCACTTCCGCACTCGGCGCTTTATCGATGAGCGTCACAAAAATCGCACAGACAAGGCCCGCAGCAAAACCTGGGAACAATTCATAAATTCCGGTTTCCGCAGACAGAAGATTGTACCACAAAAGGTCTACAATGGCGCCTCCCAGCACACCGGCGATGGCTCCTTTGTATGTAAATCTTCTCCAGAACAGGGACAGCAAAATAACCGGCCCGAAGGAAGAGCCAAACCCGGCCCACGCGTTTTCCACCAGGTTCATAATAGCCTGCGCGCCGGAACCTTTGCTGGAAGCGATAAAGAATGCAATGACCGCTACGATAACGACAACGATCCTTCCCACCCACAGGATCTCTTTCTCGCTTGCCTCTTTTCTGAGGATTGGCTTATAAATATCCGAGGTGAAGGAGCTGGACGCCACCAGCAGCTGCGAATCCGCTGTAGACATGGAAGCCGCAATAATCGCCGCCATGAGAATACCGGCCAGAAAGCTTGGGAACAGCCATCTCGCGAATTCAACAAACACCATCTTCTGAGAGCCGTTGGACAGCAGATCTTCCGCCAGCAGCATTCTTCCAAAATACGCGATCAGGCACGCGCAGCCAAGGGTTATGACAACCCATATAATCGCCATTGTGGCGCTTTTCTTAACCATGGAAGGCTTTTCGATAGACATAAATCTCACCAGAATATGAGGCATGCCGAAATACCCCAGGCCCCATGCCAGGCCGGAAACGATCTCCTGCCAAGGAGCGTCGAAGATTCCCGCACCAAAGGTACATTCAACGATTTCGCCGCTTACAGCGTCCGTATAGGAATACACCGCGGAAAGCGCCTCTGTATTCAGTTCCTGTGTAAGAACTACGATAATGGGCACCGCCAGCAGCGCGAAAAACATCAGCAGGCCCTGAAAAAAGTCAGTCCAGCACACCGCTTTGAAGCCGCCGAAAAATGTAATGGCCAGCATTGCCAGAGCGAAGATGATCATTGCGGTCTGGGTTTTGAGAGAAGGGAAAATCGTTGTAAAGATGGAAGCTCCCGCGACATACGCGGACGCTACATAGATGGTAAAGCACACGAAAAAGATAATCGCGCAGATGACCTGCAGTGTATGGCTCTTAGCCATGAACCGATTTCCTAAATACTGCGGGACCGTAATAGCGTCCCCTGCGGCGCGCGAAAGCTGACGCAGTCTCTTTGCCACGAAAATCCAGTTTGCGGCAGTACCCAGAGCAAGGCCGATGCCAATCCACATCTGGCCAAAGCCAAACGCGAGAATGCTTCCGGGCAGCCCCATCAAAAGCCAGGCGGACATATCCGACGCCTGGGCCGACATCGCGGTTACCCAAGGCCCCATTTTTCTTCCGCCCAGAAAGAAATTCGCCTGTGTAGCTTCTTTTCGTTCTTTAAAGAAAAAGTAAACGCCTACGCCGACAATCGCGACGAAATACAAAGCAAAAGCTAAAACTTCACCGTTCATTTTATTGTTTCTCCTTTTTTTGCGATTAATTATTATGATTTCTGTTGAATTTTCTTTCAATCAGTCTCCCCAGTATATCACATCTAAAACCAGAATGAAATACAGAATGAATTCTATACAAGTTTTAAAACAAACCTGCCATATTTAAATTAAAATGTTGAAATTTAAATATGTAAATAGTAGAATGTATTCCAGTTATAAATAGATACTAAAAATAAAAAGTTGAAAGCGGCATTTGCCGCAGCCTGTTTTCATTGCAAGACGCATTCGAAAAGGATTGAAAGGTAATACATGAAAAAGAATTCAAGAAATACAAAAGGAAAAATCGTCTCCGCGGCATGGAGCCTTTTTTATCAGCAGGGCTACGATGACACTACCGTAGAGGAAATCGTCGAAGCTTCCGGAACCTCCCGAGGCTCGTTCTATCACTATTTTGAAGGGAAGGACGCCCTTCTCTCTTCTCTTTCCTATCTGTTTGACGATAAATACGCCGAGCTGGAAAAAGAGCTGGACCCCAGCCTGCCGCCCGTTGAAAAGCTGAAATATCTCAATCAAGAGCTGTTCCTGCTGATCGAAAATACAGTTTCGGTGGATCTTCTCAGCAGGCTTTTGGCTACCCAGCTTACGACCAACGGGGAACGGCATATGCTCAATACGAGCCGGACTTATTACAAGCTGCTGCGGCAGATAACCGTCGAAGCAAAGGAACAGGGGGTCTTTAAAAGTGAGCTTTCTGTCAATGATATTACCAGGGCTTACGCTATGTTTGAGCGGGGACTGATGTATGAGTGGTGCATTTCCGGTGGAAACTATTCTTTATGTCAGTATTCCCAGATGATTATGCCTCTGTTTCTGGACGGGCTGCGCAAATGATTTGGGGTGCGAAGCTTTTATCAGCCCTGCTGTTTCATGAACCCCGCGCCAAAGCACGCAATAACCAGCACATAATCGGTAAAGCTGAGGCGCTGCATCTCTCTGGGCGACACTACCGCCTTGAATACTCCGTTGATGCCGAACCGCTGATCCCGCACCAGGTGAAACAGAAGCTCCTTTTCATCATCAAAAAATTTTTTCAAGCAGGTTTCGGCTTCCATATAGGCCGGCGTCTGAAATCTGGTATGAAAGATCCGAAAGAAGGAGCTGGCGGAGATTTTGCTTCCATCGTCCAGCTCATAGCTGTAGCTGTGGTAACGGCTGGAATTATTGAATTTCCGGGTGGAAGCATATTCTGTCCCCATGTCATAGGCCTCCAGCGCAATTTCTTCCATTATTCCGCCGGACGCAAAATCGCCTTTGAGGGCCTTTAGCAGCGCTTTCACCAGCTCCTGCCGTTCCATGCTCAGTCCGTCTGTCGGTCCTTCCGTGTGTTCCATATTACTGTTTATCGCTTTGTTGTTTGTCATTCTTTTGCCTGTCCTTTCTGTAAGTTTTTATCATTATATCATATTATCCTGCGTCGGCATAATATCTCCGCACGTTCTTACAGCAGGTTTCATAAGGATGTATAAAAACTGGAATGGTTGATTGATCAGAGACGGACGCGGCAGCCTTTTTCCGCCGCAAATTCGCTTGCTGGCTCCGATCAGATAGATCATGAATTTTTATAAAAGCGAAAAGAAAAAAGGAGGGTTCCACACCGCCTCTTCATATTTGTTCTCAAATTTGTTCTCAAAATTCAATCAATCGATTCCCCAAAAATATATATTTTGTAGTTATTTGATTTAAAATTTGCTATAATAAATTAAGAGAAAAAGGAGAATTCCAATATGATAAATGTTTGGATTGATGAGTTTACACCTTGTCTGAAAGACACTCTTACTGGAGAGCTGATAGATACCGAAGTAATAAGAATAAAGAGAAAGAGCTTTTTATCAAAGTATAATCGTAAAAATGGTTGGTATGTTAATTGGAAGGATCTATTAGATGAACATGAAGTATACGCTCTTGTGTTAAAGGGAAGTGTTGATATTCAAGGACTAGTCGCGCTTTCACCTGTAGAGGATTATAGCGCGGTATATGTTGCGTGGATGTGTACAGCCCCACATAATAATAAATCAATTGCAGATGTTCCAAAGTATATAGGTGTTGGAGGCCATCTTTTTGCGATAGCTGCGCAGCGTTCAGAAGCGTTTGGTTTTGGAGGGGCAATGACAGGCTTTGCGGCTAATCAGGAACTTGTAACGCATTATATAGAGCGCTTTAACGCAGAACATATTGCGGCACTACATCCGTATCAGATCATTATAGGTGAAGATGACGCGCAAAAAATAAGAGAGGAGTATGATTATGAGTGGACAGACGATGAATTATAGTAAATATTATAAAAGTCTCAAAACAATGCCTGATCCAATCATGGCAACACAGCTTCCTAAAGTTAAGATGAATGTAAATGAGATTGTTAAATACGCTAGAATGAAAGGAAAGAAAGTTTCGGAACTAACAGAAGCAGAACAGAATAAATTAATAAAAAGACACTACTAAAGGAATTTGATATGATGCCTCTAAAGTGGACAGATTAAATAGCCTCCTATGATATTTTGATTTACCATAGAAGGCTATATTTCTTTTAATATCCTGTAATTTTAGCCGTTAATACTATTACAGCGGTACTGAATACGGATGTCAAGATTGAAAATCGACTGGCGAAAGGCACAGTGGAAATCACAAAGACGGATGTTAGCACAGGAGAAGTTCTTCCAAATACCGGAATCAGAATTTATGACTCGGAAAAGAAGGTAATTCTGGAAGGATACACAGACGAAAACGGAAAGCTGACCTTTAAGAAGCTGCCAACAGGAGTATACTACTTCCAGGAATTTGATGCGCCAGAAGGATATGAAATCAACAAGGATCTGTTCAAGTTTGAGATTAAGACTGATGGTGAAATTGTAAAATGTCAGATGACTGACACAGCGATCATTACCTCGGATACTCCACAGACTGGACAGCCATGGCCGTTCCTCTTACTCGCGCTTCTTGTAATCGCGATTGGAACTGGTGTGTATGTAATTCGTAACCGTAAGGTGTTTGGAAATCGGAAATAAGAGGTGACCATAGTTAACGCGGTCAACAATCGTTGACATAGAGAAATGGCTGTGAAAAAACAGCCTGAATAGAAAAGAGGATTTTCAATTCATGTTCATGATTTGAGAATCCTCTTTTTATGGTGACTTTTAACTGACATGAAAAATCAAACTGATCTACTGTAAAACTAATGGACCGGATAAAAAATCCTGTTCTAATTGGCTATTTTGCGTAGGCGTAGGACTGCAACATACAAATGTAATTGTTGCCATCATACATGAAAGCGGAGCCAACAATGTCATTATCCTCGTGGAACATCCACGCTCTGTGTCCAGCGGAATCATACAACGCCTCTACCGCTGATACAGCCACCGATACCGCTCCATAGCTTCCCCACACCGCGTTTTCCGCGTTGATTTTGTAATTGATCGGCGTAAGCGCCGCCTCATATGTGTCTAAGGAACTGATCATATGCACATTAGAGTCCAGTTTCTGCGAGTTTCCATAGTAGTTATATACTTTGACAACATTCTCTTTTGTGGCGGCCGCCAGAGTCGCGTTTTCTGTCATTGGCGTAAGCCCATTCTTTACGCGAAGCGCGCTGGAAATTAAGCTGGCTTCTTTCCCCAGATTATCTAACTGGGTTCCTGACAGAATCTTATCGCTTGGGGTACGATCAGAATAGTACCGAATCGGCTGAATTGTCGCGCCACCAAAGCTCGTGGTGTTGACGGTCAGATAGCTCTCGTTTGTGTCCACGCTATAGGAACCCATAGTAAATACCGTTTTCGCTTTTCCATTTTCGGCGCCAACTAACACCAAATTCTCGGTATCTTTGTTATACACATACTGCGTGTTGCCGTAAATGGTAGCGTAGCTTTCTGAGTAGCCCGAAGGCACCGCGCCGCCCAGTTCGATGGTTTTTCCTCCAGTCGTGATGGTCGCGCCTTTGGTGACTTCATAGGATTTCTTTAATCCGTCTTTATTAGAAAGATAAAGTGTTCCCTTACTTACAGGATACAGTTTACTTGCCCTTCCACGATAACAAATTTGAGTGGCTTTATTTTCATCATCTGTAGTCCCGACAGTGGAAGCGCTGGTTCCAATATAGGAAGTATTTGACGATTTAATCTGATATTCTGTCCCCGCCTGAAGAGTTGTAACTTCCTCACCAGTCGCTGTGTCTATAATATACAGGTAAGTTTCTTTTGTTGGCTCTGTCGGTGTGGGAACCGGCGTTGGCTCGGGGATAGGGGTAGGGTCTGATGGCGCCGCTTCACGCACGAACACTCTGCAAGAGGCGGACGCGCCAGATGACGCTTTCGCGGTAATTGTAGCGGAACCAGCGCTCACGGCGATTACTTTTCCCGCGCTTTTGTTGTATCTAGCCACTTTAGAGTTACTGGTAGACCAGGAAACAGAAGTACTGCTGGTAGCTGTTAGTTTAGCGGAGCCGCCAGCGGTCAAGGTCATACTGGTTTTACTCAATTTGATCTTCGTGGAAACGGCCTTTTTAGTGGAGTATTTCCCATACAGATATTTAGTCTTCCCTTTTTTCTTATAGGTTTTATACGCTCGTACTTTATAGTAATATTTCTTGCCCGCTTTTAGGCTTTTATTCGTCCATGAGACGGTCTTTCCACTCTTAATGGTCTTAACCTTCGAGTACTTCCCATTTTTTGATGTGGAGCGGTAAATCTGATAGCCTTTGGCGTTCTTTACCTTTTTCCAGGACACTTTAATACTGGATGTGGTTTGAGCTGTAACTTTCAGGCTTTTAACCTGTGTGGGTTTGCTGATCGCTTGAGTAGATACTGGCATCAGTAGAGAGCCTACTAATGCCAGTATAGCCAAAAGAGCAACCAGTTTTTTGGATGCTTGAGTTCCATATTCTTTTGTTTGCATAGTTCTTTTCTCCCTGTCTTGCGTATAATATAGATTACGCCCTTATTATACTCGTCTGGACATTTTTTTCCAGAGGCAGAATTGCTCAGAGGCTTTCAAACCCCGTGGTTTTGGTAAAATTTCAAGTAGAAATTGGGGAAAAGAGGTGATATAATGAAAAAAAACATACACAAAGAGGAGTTGATTGATGTGGAACGTTTCGTTGAAAACGAATTAAAAAAAGAACTAGAAATTTTTGATCGTCATATTGCTCGTTATCAAAAAATGTCTCTTACAGAACGAAAAAAACAAGCAAAAGAAAGTTTAATTAACTCTGGAGTTTTGAATAAAGATGGCACTGAAAAAAGTGCAATTATAGTCAGATAATTAGATAAATGGAACGATTATATTCAAAATTACCAAATTTAATATTTGGGTTTCATGGTTGTGATAGGTCTGTTGCTGAAACTGTTTTATATAAAAATCAAGAATTAAAAACAAGCATCAATACTTATGATTGGCTAGGAAATGGAATTTATTTTTGGGAAAATAGTTACTCAAGGGCATTAGATTGGGCTAAACATAGCGCTAAAGTTGAAGAGCCTTTTGTTTTGGGCGCAATTATTGATCTAGGTCATTGTTTAAATTTGACTGACTTTGGAAGTTTTGAAATTCTAAAACAAGGATACCGAGTATTGCGATACAAATCAGAAATTAATGGCGTGAATCTTCCTAAAAACAGAGGAAAAAGTAAAGATAATGATTATTTGTTACGTGATTTAGACTGCGCCGTAATTGAGCAAATTCACGAAATGCGAAGAGAAGAAAATGAAATTCCGTATGATTCTGTTAGAGGTTTATTTCAAGAAGGAAAACCTATCTACGAAGGATCTGGGTTCTTAGAGAAGACACATATCCAACTTTGTGTTAGGAATCCTAATTGTATTAAGGGATATTTTGTTCCGAAGCAAGCGAACATAAGATATTCAATGCCTTGACACTCCCTATAGCTAAAGCAAGGGGTTTTATGACACTATTTGATAATGGAAAAAATAACAAGAAAAGATAACATTCCCTTTGTCGTTAAGGATTGCGAAAAAACAAGAAAAGTGGTGAACGCGACACCTTCGAAAGATACAATCTTGAAAGGGAAGAAAATTGCCGATCAGTTTGCACTAGTTAATCCAAAAGACAAAGAAAAGCTTCTACAACAAGATTCTGAACTTTCTCAAGAACTAAAAAGTATATAATAATGGGGTGAAGAGAACTGTGCTGGCACTTCATCTATATGGAAAAAACACTCTTCGGAGTGTTTTAATTTTTTTTTGAGGATGTGGGAATAAGCTAAAAACAAGCAAAACATTTTGTTTATTCTAGGTTTGAGTTTCAGTTAGTTAATCCCAAAGACAATATCCAACTCTGTGTTAGGAATTCTAATTGTATTGAGGGATATTTTGTTCCGAAGCAAGCGAACACAAGATATTCAATGCCTTGACACTCCCTATAGCTAAAGCAGGGTTACAATACTATTTGACAACTTTATCAACAACCCATATTGACATACGTAATGTTACGTAATATAATGTAAGCGTGATAAGGAAAGGGGAAAAAATTAATGCCAATGACACCTAGAGAAATGATAAAGTTTCTCAAAAAGAACGGTTTTGCAGAAGTGAGTCAAAAAGGCTCTCATGTAAAGTTGGTGAATGAACATACTGGTAAACAGACAATTGTTCCTTATCACAACAAGGCCATGAAAAAAGGTCTTGAGCAGGCAATACTTAAACAAGCGGGGCTAGATAAATAGCTCTGCCAAATATGGAGGTATCATTATGAATAAATTCTATCCCGCTTTATTTCACAAAGCTGAAGAAGGCGGTTTCTGGGTTTCTTTTCCCGATCTTCCTGAATGCCTAACCGAAGGAGACGATGCAGATGAAGCGTATAGAATGGCTGTTGACGCTCTTGGCTTGGCTATTACCAGCAGACTGGAATCCGGCGAAGAGCTTCCTTCCCCTTCTGAGCCAGATCAGTTCTCCGAAAAAAACGCTTACGCAGTTATTGTTGAGTTCGATTCAGACGAATATCGGCGGCGTACTGGATCATACGCGGTAAAGAAAACGCTTAGCATTCCGAGTTGGCTTAACGAAGAAGCTATGGCAAAAGGGATTAATTTCTCCGCGGTGTTGCAGGAAGCTTTAAAAACACAATTAGGGTTATAACCTCTTTCGAACCACTTTGCCTTTTCTGACGCAATTGATCAAAGCGTGATGAAGTTAGTTATATCCAAAAGACAAAGAAAAGCTTCCGCAACAAGATTCCGAACTTTCTCAAGAGCCAAAAAGTATATAATGATGGATGAAGAGAACTATACTGGTCTTCATCCAATATGGACAAAAACACTCTTCGGAGTGTTTTAATTTTTTTTGGATGTGAGAATAAACTAAAAACAAGCAAAACATTTTGTTTATTTAGTTTATTTTTTAAAGAATTAACCATTACAACTGAACAATCAATTTTCTATACATAAGGCCGAAAACCTGTATATTTCAACGATTATAAGATCCATTAGAAAAGCCTTGTGTCATTATAACACAAGGCTTTTTGTTGGTACACCATCAGGGGTTCGAACCCTGGACACCCTGATTAAGAGTCAGGTGCTCTGCCAGCTGAGCTAATGGTGCATATTACGTCACTCTCTTTTTGAGCACATTTGAAAGTTTACCATTTTCTCTAAAGCTTGTCAACACAAAAATGATTATTTGTTATATTTTTTCTCACAAAAACGAGATAATACCGATTGCGTCTTTCCTGTCACCTTTTATCCTCTGCAAAGCTTCCATCTTCACACCTCCGCTCTCTGGAATATCGTCTGCCTATGCGTTTTCGCTCTGGCGACATCGTTACTTACCTTTTCCCTCAGCTTCAGTTCCCGAAGTTTTCCCTTTACCATTTCCTTCTTCCACCTTTGACCACCCGGCCAGTATCAGAAGGCGTGCTCTTTGTTTTCGCAATCGGTATTATCTATTTGTAAAATCTTTCTGCACTTCTGGTGGACTCACCCCTTTCTTTGGTTTAACACCTTACCTTTTCCTATTTTGAAAGCGAAAGAAGTAATTTCTTCTTTTCTTTGCTTTCTATGGTTGTATTATAGCACCGCTTTTTCTGATTTGCAAGAGTTTTCTGATATTTTTTAAAAAAATTTTTCAAGAAACGGAAATACGGTTCTTTCTATCAATTTAAATAAAGCCGACGCGTCCATTTTTTCGCAAGTTGTCTTGCTCATGGACGCGTCAGCTTTTTCATGGCTTTTATAAAAGGAACGCGGCGGCCCTATTCATGGCATTTATGCCCGTCTCCATGATGCGCGCATTGAATTGTCGGGTCATAGATCAGATCCCCTTTTAAAAGATGCGCAATCTGCTCATCCGCATTGCCGGTTACTCCCGGCAGAAGTTTAATATCCAGCTCCGCCAGCGCGGCCTTGGCTCCGCCGCCGATACCGCCGCAGATAACCGTATCTACTCCAGCTTCCTTAAGAAATCCCGCAAGGCTTCCATGTCCTTTTCCTCCAGTGGACACCACCTTGCTGGATACTACCTTTCCTTCTTCAATGTCGTAGATTTTAAATTCCGATGTGTGTCCAAAATGCTGGAACACCTGCTCATTTTCGTAAGTAACTGCAACTTTCATCTTGACAACCTCCTTTTCTGCAACAGGTCCCACCCTTGGGGCAGACCCTGTAGTTTCCTCCTTGTATCACAAGAAGCTTTCCATCTACCAGAGACTCCGCCAGCTTTTTGCGGGCAGAATTATATACAGCCTGCACTGTAGTCCTTGCCACTCCCATCTGCCGCGCGCAGCTTTCCTGGTTATAACTCAGATAGTCTATAAGACGAATCGTTTCATATTCATCTACACTCATTTCAATGGTTTTTTCTTCCGCGCGTCCGTCCAGCGGTCCAAAACTGCAACACTTTGGAAGTCCGCAGATTTTCCTGCACTTTTTCGGTCTTGGCATAGACACCCCCTAGTTTCTGACTTATGTCAATTATAACGGCATTTCTGGCTTATGTCAATAACTATTCCGCCTCCTGCCGCAGGATGCGGGCAGAACCCTTCGCGCCTCGTCCCCGCCCCGATTCTTAAACTTTTATTAAATGCCCGTAAAATCCGCAGTAAATATGTTATAATATTTTTTACTTAAAAGCAGCAGCCGGAATGATCGCTCCGCGGGTTTCAATGGGCAAAACCGGCAGCGCTGTACAAACAAGGAGGACATCTATGGAAGTATCTCAGAGCGTACTGACCGTTGTCGGCCCGTATTATACGGCGGCAGCCCGGTGGGTCTTTGTGTTTCTTGCAGTCTTTATATTAGTAAAATCCATCAAATCTCTGCTTCAGGCGAAAAATCCATCTGAAATCTGGGCCTATATCGGCGGACCGGACGGTTCTTCAACGCCTTTAAAGCACTGGGAAAATGTCATCGGCCGCGCTTCCAGCGCCGATATCGTTGTAAATCTCAGCAGTGTTTCCAGAAACCACGGGACCCTGGTGAGAGACGCAAAGGGCCGCTGGCGTTACAACGATCTGCATTCAAAAAACGGTTCTTACATAAATGGAGTCCGGGTAAAAAAATCTATGCCGCTGAAGCCGGGAGACATATTGACCCTGGGCGGGGCTAATTTTACTCTGATTCCGGTCAGCCTGCAGGAAAAGCAGGAAAATATTAAAAAAAGAAAGCGCAAGAGCCGTCCGGTATCACCCTGGACCTCTCTCATTGCCCTTACAGTTTTCCAGCTTTTAACCATCGTTCAATTCAAAGTATCCTACGGAGAAGACTGTCCCGCCTCCATTCCTACGGCGATTCTGGGTCTTTGCGCGGTTATGTGGATCTACTTTATCCTGCTCCGCTCCTTCCGCAGGGTGGCCTTTGAAATGGAAACAATCGCGTTTTTCCTTTCCACCCTGAGTATTGCCGCCACGGCAGTCCATACGGGCGGAGTAATAAAGCAGCTGATCTGTATCATCATGGGTGTGGTGCTTTTCTTTCTGCTGTGCTGGTTTCTGCGGGATCTGAACCGCTCTAAGGAGATCCGCATGCTGATCCTGGGCGTGGCAGTAGCCCTTATGCTGGCCAACCTGCTCTTCGGAGCGGCAGCCGGAGGAGCCACCAACTGGATCAAACTCGGCGGTATGTCGGTACAGCCTTCTGAGCTGGTAAAAATCGCCTTTATTATTGCCGGCTCCGCCACTCTGGATGAGCTTTATGAAAAAAAGAATCTGACCGTATTTATGATCTTCTCCGCCTTCTGCATGGGCTGCCTGGCTCTTATGAATGACTTTGGAACGGCAGCGATTTTCTTCGTAACATTCCTGGTTATCGCTTTCCTGCGAAGCGGCGACTTTTCCAGACTGATTCTCATTGTCGGCGGCGTTGCCCTGGCTGGGATGCTGGTACTGACCCTCAAGCCTCATGTAAAGGCCCGGTTCGCTGTCTGGGGCCACGTCTGGGAGGATCCTACAGGAAGCGGGTATCAGCAGTCCCGCACCATGACCGCCATCTCCAGCGGAGGCCTGCCTGGAGTAGGCGCCGGAAACGGCTGGTTCCATACGACCGCCGCTTCTGACACGGACCTGGTCTTCGGCCTGCTTGCCGAGGAATGGGGCCTGATCATCGCGGTGCTGGCAGTTATCTGTATTGTGACACTTGGGATTTTCGCTGTACGATCCATTATCGCGGGGCGCTCGGCTTACTACAGTATCGCGGCCTGCGCGGCAACATCCCTTTTCATATTCCAGACCATTCTCAATGTGTTCGGCTCGGTAGATCTGCTGCCGCTGACCGGGGTAACGTTCCCATTCGTTTCCAGCGGAGGAACCAGCATGATCGTTTCCTGGGGCCTGCTTGCTTTTCTAAAAGCCGCGGACACCAGACAGAACGCCAGCTTCGCGGTACGGCTGGATGATAAAGCGCAGGGAGGAGCAGTAGCATGAAAAAGATAGAAAAGCGGGCGATTATGTGTCTGATGCTGGCAGGCGTGCTGGTCATCGGGCTGGGAGTATTTGCCTTCCGCTATATAAAAGACGGCAGCAGCTGGGCTACTTATACAGCGAATAAACAGATCTATACGGATAAGGGAAAGCTGAAAAAAGGCTCTCTCTATGACCGCGACGGCACCCTGCTCATGAGCAATAACAGCGGAAAAATGACGTTCAGCGACGATTACAATATCCGGACAGCCACCGTCCACCTGACTGGAGACCGAAGCGGCAATATCGCCACTGGAGCCAATCAGGTGTTTGCGAACAAAATGGTAGGATACAACCCCATCACCGGGACTTACTCCCTGACAGGAAAAGGCCGCAATGTAAACTTGAGCATTGACGCGGATATCTGTGTTACAGCCAACAAGGCCCTCGCGGGCCGCCGGGGTACTGTAGGAGTCTACAATTACAAGACTGGAGAAATCATCTGCCTTGTCAGCTCCCCCAACTACGATCCCACGGATCCGCCGTCTTCTGTCGATTCCGAATCAGGGATCTATATGAACCGGTTCTTCTCTTCCAGTTTTTCTCCCGGATCTATTTTCAAGCTGGTAACAGCAGCCGCTTCCATTGAAAACAAAAGCGATTACGCTTCCTGGGAATATACCTGCACAGGCTCCCAGAGTTACGGCGGCTCAGATAAAGTAACCTGTCAGGAGGCCCATGGAACAGTCAACCTGGAGAAGGCTCTGGCTGTCTCCTGCAACTGTTATTTCGGAAAGCTGGCAGAAGCGCTGGGACCCGATATTATGAAAGAATATGTAGAAAAAACCGGCCTTACAATCAGCCGGGATGTGAATGGCATTTCTACCAAAGCAGGTTCTTTCGAATTTCCGGAAAGCGGGATCAATCTGGCCTGGGCCGGAATCGGGCAGTACAAGGATCTGGTAAACCCGTGTACCATGCTGACTTATATGGGCGCTATCGCCAATGGAGGCAGAGCCGTGCAGCCTAAGCTTCTTCACAACGTGGAGTTCAGCACAGGCATTCCCGCCAGCCTGCCATGGAAGTCCTGGACGAAACGTATGATCGAAGAGGACACGGCTGAGATTCTGAAGAATATGATGCGCAATAATGTGGAAGACAACTACGGGACAGAAAACTTCCCCGGCCTTGCTATCTGCGCCAAGTCCGGAACCGCGGAAGTACAGAAAACCGATCGTCCTAACGCCTGGTTCGCCGGATTTCTCAACGACGAAGAGCATCCCTACGCCTTTATCGTCTTAGTGGAAAAGGGCGGTTATGGAAGTCAGGTTGCGGGCAGCGTCGCCAATACAGTCCTGCAGGAAATCGTAGATAAATATTAAACAAAAAATCCGGGCAACCCCATTGAACCGGCAGTAAAACCTCTGTCGGTGGAAACTCCTGCGGGGCCGCCTTCAAAGCTACAGAAATTTTTGGATCGTAATGAAGATTCGGTCCTTTCTCGTTTTTCCGCCTACCTCTTTCAGGTAGGCTTTTCCTTTGCCCCGAAGCACCAGTTTGTCTCCTTCCTTCACTGGAAAATCCGTTTTTTCCAGCTGCGCGCTGTTGACAAAAACAAGGCCGGAGCGAATGGCCTCCGAAGCCTTTGCCCGGGACAGGCCAAAAGCCGAAGCGATAACATTATCCAATCGAAGAGAAGCTACGGTATCCTTTATTTCCGTAGTTTGCGCCTGGGGAATCCGAAGCTGCTCCAGGGGAAGAACCTCTAGCGAAAGGGAGGTTCTGCCCGCCTTGCTGTAATGGTATAAAAGGAACTCCTGGATTTCCCGCAGCACAATAATATCCGCGCCGGACTCCGTTACCAGAATATCTCCTAGCATTTCCCGCTTGATCCCAAGCCCCGTCAGGGAGCCGAGATAATCCCGGTGGGTCAGCTTTCTGCCCGCCGCCGGAGCTTTGGCCCGGATCACGCCCAGAGGAGCGTCCGTTTCCTTGGCGTAATCAGGAAGAAACAGCGCTATCGTCCGCTCCGCCTCGTCATACCCGCCGAAAAACCGGCAGCGTACTTCCTCGGCCCCTTTCCCCAGCTCTCCGCACAGTTTCTCCGCCAAAGACCGCTGCCGCAGATCCAAAAATCCGCTGTTTGTCACCCGGTATTCCTGCCAGCACTGCCGGAATTTATCTTCAATTGACGCCATCAGTATTTTATCTTCTTTTGTTTCGTCTCTCATCTTACTTATACTCAATGGTCACTGTATCATCCACCACCTGGATCCAGGTAACCCCTACATTCAAGCTTAACTCGTTTCCTTCTTCATCGGTAAACATGGTTGGAGAATCCAGATCCGCTCTGGACCATTTGCCTTCTTTTGCCGTACCATTGGTAAACAGAATGGCGTCTCCCCCAGCGGTCATGTCGATCTCAAGACGTCCCTTTTCATCCAAAACCTTAGATTTTACTTTCTGGACCAGAATGTTTCTCGTTGTGATCTGACGCTCCGTTTCTTTATCTGTGTAAGCCTCCCCGTTGACTGACTTTTTATACAGACCGGTCTCTTCATCATACTTGTAGTTGTTTTTATTGACCCGGTAATCGATATTGATATCCGTTGCCGCGGCTCCCTCCTGCTGCTGGCCCCCGCTCAGGAACTGGAAGCTTCGTACCTCCTGGGGCTCGTCCCATCCCTTTTCTTTGATCAGGGCCCGCACGTCCTCTCCTGTCGTATAGGAATTGTGAGGAGCGTACCGGTCGGTTGAACGGTAAAAAATATTTCCATAGGTAAAGGCGCTGATATAAGGAATCACATCGGTCTGCAGATACGCTTTCGCCTGAGGGCTCCATCCATGATGCACGAAAACCGCTTTATATTCTCTCGCCATGTCGATAAAATATGGCCGGGCGCTTCGGGAAGGCCCGATCTTGTCCGGGGTCTGGCTGTAATAGATAGGCTCCAGTCTGCTGGATCCGCCTTCCACAGGAAACTCGTAGACGATATCCGCCTTTGAAATTCCGGATTGAGGCCGGGCAAGTCCTGAATCGTTGTCTGTCGAAAGGATAAACGGTCTGGATGGAAGCTCCCCGGTAACGATTTCTCCTGTCAGAGGATTTGTTTTGGGAGCCTTAATATCCGGCCACTCGCTGTAAAAATCACCAAGGAGAGCAAAATTAGCGCCTCCCCCGCCTACAACCAGTACCGCCAATATAATCACTATGAGCTTCATAGAAATCTTCTTTTTCTTTTTTGCAGTCCGCATGATCTTTCCCTTTCCGTTTCTGTCTTTTTTTGCTATACTACATTATATATTATACCAATAAAAGCTTTTTAGGAAAGGACAAATTATCATTATGAAATATTCTTATATTCCCCGTGGAGTCTGCTCCACAAAGCTGGATTTTGAAATCGAAGAAGGCATTGTAAAAAACGTGCAGTTCCGCGGCGGCTGCAACGGCAATCTGAAAGCCATCTCCACGCTGGTAGAGGGCATGCCTGTAGAGGAAGTAACCAAAAAGCTTTCCGGAATCAGCTGCGGAATGAAATCAACCTCCTGCACGGACCAGCTGGCTACCGCTCTGAAGCAGGCCATGGATGAAAGTAAAAAATGAGCGCCTTTCTTGCCAGATTATTTGTAAAGGACTATAAGAATACCGGGGACCCTCAGGTCCGCAAGCGGTACGGAAAATTTGCCGGAATCGTAGGAATCATCTCTAATTCGATACTCTGCGCTATGAAAATCCTCATCGGCCTGATCTCCGGCAGCATTGCCATTGTCGCGGATGGGATCAACAATCTGGCCGACGCTTCCTCTTCTATTATTACCCTGATCGGCTTTCGGCTGGCCGCTGCCCCGGAGGACAAAAATCACCCTTATGGACATGCCCGGATCGAATATCTGACCGGCCTGTTTATTTCCATGCTCATTATCGTCCTGGGCTTTCAGCTGTTCCGCAGCTCCTTTACCAAGGTTCTGCATCCGGATCCCCTCAGCTTTAGCTATACAACCATTCTTGTTCTGCTGATTGCCATTGCCATAAAAATATGGCAGGCCCTGTTCAATATCAGCATTGGAAAAAAGATCAATTCTGTAGCTCTGATGGCTACGGGGACGGACAGCCGCAATGACGTAATCTCCACCAGCGCGGTGCTGGTCAGCCTTTTGATTGGAAAAATATTTCAGGTTCAGCTGGATGGCTGGATGGGCTGTCTTGTCGCCCTTTTTATCCTCTGGTCCGGAATTCAGCTGATCCGAGAGACCTCCAGCCCTCTTCTGGGAGAAGCGCCGGATGAAGAACTGGTAGCCGCCATTGAAAAAGAAGTGCTGAATCAGGAAGGCGTAATCGGAATTCACGATTTGGTGGTCCACAACTATGGGCCGGGAAAGATCTTCGCTTCTATCCACATCGAGGTAGACGCGAAGGGGGATCTGCTGGAAAGCCACGATATGATCGATAACATCGAGCGGACAGTCAAGGAGGATCTGAAAATCGAATTTATCGCCCATATGGATCCGGTAGAGATTGATAACCCTCTTATCAGCCGCCTGTATGAGGAAATCATCCGCACCATCAAGCCGCTTCCCGGGATACAGAGTATCCACGACCTGCGGATCGTTCCGGGGAAGACGCATACCAACATTATCTTTGACGCTGTACTGACTCCTGCCTGTACCATGACCCAGCAGGAGATTCGAAGCCGCATTGAAGAAAAAATAAGGATGATCGACCCCAATTATTATGTGGTGATCACCTTTGATAAAGTGTATACCGGTCTTTAGAAAAAGACTTTCTTATTGGATATGAGATAATCGACGCGGTCCTTTTTCCACAGACGAAGGGCCAAAAGCTCGCTGTCCACGGTCCATACAGCCGTCTTCAGCCCGCAGGCTTTTACCCTTGCTAGGGTTTTGGATGTTGCCAGCGTTTTCTTCATACTGATACCTGTAAGACCTGCCTGGACATATTGCTGCAGAGCCTCTGTCCGCAGGTCTTTTTTTGTTTTCGTAAGGAGAAAACGCTCTGTTTCAGGTTTTGCCCAGGCCGCCGCTTTCATCAGGGAAGGAAAATCAAAGCTCTGGATCACCGCTTTTTGCTCCGGACAGATCCGATAAAGCTGTTTCATGAGCAGCTTTGCGCCAGCGTCCGAAATCCGGCTTTTTTCCGTTTCTCCCGCTTTTATCTCAATAAACGGGATTCGCCCGCTTTTGGCCATCAGCCGCAGGTATTCTTCATAAAAGGGAATCCGGATGGGGCCGGATTCTTTGATGTGATTTCCCCAAGCGACAGGATAGCTCCTGATCTCTTCTGGATCCAGCTTTGTAATCAGCAGATTTCTTCCGCACATCCGCCGCAGGTTTTCATCGTGCAGAATCATCAGGGCAGGCTGCTTGCCCCCGGTTTCCCACACATCGCATTCGATGGCGCCAAAGCCTGCCGCCGCGGCCGCTTCAAAGGCCGGCATCGTATTTTCCGGTGCGGCGCCGCTGTCTCCCCGGTGGGCGACAAACACCGTTTTCCCCTGGACCGGAATCTGCCGGCCTTTCTCCAGTAATCTCACAAAACTCCCTCCTCGCAAGACACAAAATACGCTCCACTATTAACCTATGCTTAAATAACGGCAGGTGTTAACATTTTCGCAGGCTTTGCGGACCCAAAATCCGCCTTAACGCAGGCCCTATTTTTCGGCGGCTTTTCTCAGCATACGGATTTCCGCGGCATAGCCGGGAAGCTCATTGGGCGTTTCCAGAATAAATGGAAGATGCTTTAGCTTTGGATGGGTAATCACCTTTACAATGGTTTCTGTTCCCAGATGACCTTCGCCGATCTTTGCGTGGCGGTCTTTATGGGAGCCTACCGGATTGAGGCTGTCATTGATGTGTACCGCGCGCAGCTTAGAAAGTCCCACAACCCGGTCGAATTCCTCCAGCACACCGTCCAGATCATGAATGATATCATATCCGCCGTCGCTGATGTGGCAGGTATCCATGCAGACTCCGATTTTATCCTTCTGCTCTACCTTATCTATAATAGCCGCCAGCTCCTCGAATTTTCCGCCGATCTCACTGCCCTTCCCCGCCATGGTTTCCAGCAGAACGATGGTGCTCTGCCGCGGCGTCAGGATCCGGTTGAGCAGCCCGGCAATCATCTCGATTCCCTTCTCTACTCCCTGGCCTACATGGCTGCCGGGATGGAAGTTATAATAATTCCCCGGCGTATATTCCATCCTCTCCATATCCTCACTCATAGCAATATAAGCAAAATTCCGCACCTTCTCGTCCTTGGAGCACGGATTCAGCGTATAAGGGGCATGGGCCACCAGCTTTCCAAAATTATGCTCTTCCAAAAGGAGCCGCAGTCTGCGGGCGTCCTCTTCATCGATGGCTTTTGCCTTTCCTCCCCTGGGGTTTCTGGTAAAAAACGCAAAGGTGTTCGCTCCGATGTCCAGAGCCTCCTTCCCCATATGCTCATAGCCTTTCGCGGCTGATAAATGACATCCTATATTCACCATTTAAAACTCTCCTTTTCTTCTTTTCTGCGGACATTATACCACATCCCCGGTGATTTAAAACCTTCCGAAACCGAAAGCTGCTCTGTATTTTATAAAGGGCTGTTTTCCCGGGGCCGGGGCTTCCATTTTTTATGAAAATGATTTATACTTACTATACAAGGGAGGGGGAAACTATCATGCAGCATGAAATAACAAGAGAACATGATCTGTTACGTCCCAACGGGACTTTATCGGAAGCCGGCTATGCCAGAAGGCTGATCCTTAATTATGACCGCGGCGCTATCCGGGCCAGTAAATTCCGGATCAAGGAATGGGACTATTATCTCATTGCCAACCAGGACTTCGCTGTTGCTCTGACTATCGCGGACAACTCCTATATGGGCCTGGACAGCATTTCTCTTATTGATTTCCGAAAGCCGTGGCAGCAGACGAAAAGCGCCATACGGCTCTTTCCTATGGGAAAAACCGGCATGCCGCAAAGCTCTGAGAACGGCGATACAGAAAGCTTTTGCAAGCATCATTTCATTTCCTTTAAGAAAAGTCCGGACCGGCGGTTCCTCAGGTTTCATATGGATAATTTCTACGATCACAAAACCATCGGCGGAGAAATTTCTCTGGAGAATCACAAGGGCAGCTCTATGGTCATCGCGACGCCTTTCGAGAAGGATCCCCTGGCCTTTTACTATAATCAGAAAATCAACTGTATGTCCGCAAAGGGCTATGTGACCCTGGGCGACGATTCTTATATTTTCCATCCTTCCCAGTCCTTCGGGACCCTGGACTGGGGCCGGGGCGTCTGGACCTATAAGAATACCTGGTACTGGGGAAGCTGCTCCGGTCTGCTGGATGGGATTCCCTTCGGCTTTAATATCGGCCGCGGCTTTGGAGACACTTCGGAAGCCACGGAAAATATGATCTTTTACAACCACCGGGCCCACAAACTTTCTCAGGTCACGTTTAATATTCCCACCCTGGATGGAAAAGACAATTATCTGGAGCCTTGGTTTTTCACCAGCGATGACGGCCGTTTTAAGATGATCTTTCATCCCATTATCGACCGGGCGGCCAAGACCAATCTGGGGCTTTTGTGCAGCGACCAGCATCAGGTTTTCGGCCATTTTACAGGAAGAGTCATTCTGGATGACGGAACGACGCTGAATATAAAAAACTTCCTGGGATTCGCCGAGAAGGTTTTTAACAAATGGTAAACCGTCTTTACGAAAAAAGCCGGTGGTACAGGTTTTCGCCCTGTACCGCCGGCCCTTTTTTTAAATTTCTTTGAACAGATTGACCATTTCGATAACGGCTTCCGCGGATTCGCTGCCTTTATTGCCCGCCTTTGTACCGGCCCGTTCGATGGCCTGCTCGATGGTGTCCACAGTCAGAACCCCAAAGGCTACCGGAATTTCTGTTTCCAGTCCGACTGACGCGATTCCCTTGGAAACTTCTGCGCTGACATATTCGAAATGAGCGGTCGCTCCCCGAATTACAGCTCCCAGACAGATAACCGCGTCATACTTTCCGCTCTTTGCCATTTTCTTCGCGGCAAGAGGGATCTCAAAAGCGCCTGGCACCCATGCAACGCTGATATCGTCTTCTGCCACTCCGTGCCGTTTTAATGTGTCGACCGCTCCGGACAGCAGCTTGCTTCCAATAAATTCATTGAATCTTCCTACGATGATACCTACTTTAATTCCCTGCGCAATCAGATTGCCTTCTAAAATTTTCATGTTCTTGTCCTCCTTAAAAATTCTCCGCGTTCTTCGCGGCTGTCATATTGGTTCGCTTTCTGTTTTCTGGGCCGCCGCGTTACAGCGTATTCAGCACATGGCCCATTTTTTCTTTTTTCGTCTGCATATAAAATTCGCTTTCCGGCTTTACCTTGGTCTCAATGGGAACCCTCTCCACTACATCGATACCATAGCTTTCCAGTCCATGGATCTTATCCGGATTATTGGTCATAACCCGCAGTGTAGTCGCTCCCAGATCCTCCAGAATCTGCGCCCCCACCGTGTAGTCCCGCAGGTCCGCGCCAAAGCCCAGGGCCAGATTCGCTTCTACGGTATCAAGCCCCTGTTCCTGAAGAGCGTAAGCCTTCAATTTGTTGATCAGGCCGATGCCCCGGCCCTCCTGCCGCAGATAGACCAGAATGCCCCGGCCTTCCTTCGCGATCATCCGCATGGCCGCGTCATATTGGTCGCCGCAGTCGCATTTGGCGCTTCCCAAGGCGTCTCCCGTGAGACATTCGGAGTGGACCCGTACCAGAACCGGATTTCCATCCGCCACATCACCCATGGTCAGCGCAATGTGGTGTTCCCCGTTAAGCTTGTTGATATATCCATAGATCTTGAATCTTCCATATCTGGTAGGCAGATTGGTTTCCACTACCCGCTCCATGATCTTGTCATGGCGCTTTCTGTAAGCGATCAGGTCCTTGATGGTGATAAAGGTCAGGCCGTGCTCCCGGGCCAGCTCCATCAGCTCGGTCTTGCGCATCATCGTTCCGTCTTCCCGCATAATCTCGCAGCACAGACCGCATTCCTTCAGGCCGGCAAGGCGCATCAGGTCTACCGTCGCTTCGGTGTGGCCTTCCCGCTCTAAAACGCCCTTTGCTTTTGCTTCCAGCGGGAACATGTGCCCCGGACGGCGGAAGTCGCATGGCTGAGCTTTGTCATCTACGCATTTGATAGCGGTAAGAGAACGCTCATGTGCGGAAATTCCGGTGGTCGTATCCACATGGTCGATGGAAACCGTAAAGGCCGTCGCGTGGTTATCCGTATTGTTGTCCACCATCTGGCCAAGCCCCAGCTTTTGGGTCATAGCCCCGCTCATAGGCATGCAGATGAGCCCTTTTCCGTAGCAGGCCATAAAATTCACATTTTCCGGTGTGGCAAATTCTGCCGCGCAGATAAAATCCCCTTCGTTTTCCCGGTCAGGATCATCGGTGCATACGATGATTTTCCCCTGTCTCAGGTCCTCCAGGGCCTGATCAATTGTTGCAAATTCACTCATTTATCTCATTCCTTTCTGATTTTGTCTGTTTTTCCATTTTGTGAAGCGCTGAAAAAACCTGTTTCATGTGGTCAGACATGAGGCTTTTCCGCATTTGATACATCTTCCGATAAAACTCAGTTTTCTCCGCCCGGGGCGCAAACTCCCGGCGGATATCCAGATTCCGCTCAAAGACCTGCTTCAAATCTGTTACGTCTCCTACCGCGTAAGCCGCTGCCGCCGCATTGGTCATGACTGCCCCTTCTGCTGTTTTCAGGGTAATGACACTGCTTCCCATCATGTCGGCCTTGATCTGATTCCACAGCGCGGACCGGCTTCCGCCTTCCGTAACGGTAATCCGCTCCAGAGAAAGACCCGCCTTTCGGTAAAGATCCGTAACTCCGATATAGTCGTAGCCGATGGCTTCCAGAACGGACCGCCATAAAACAGCCTGATCCGTGTCCATGGTCATATTGAGAAAGCCTCCGGTAGCTTCGGACAGCTCGCCTATGCCTCCCGTCAGGTAAGGCAGGAACAGCACGCCGCCGCAGCCTGCCGGAACAGACTCAGCCGCTTCATTGAGTACATCGAAATAGTCTCCTTCTCCCACTCTGCCGCAGATATTATCCCTAAACCACCGCAGAGCCAGTCCGCCGGTACGGATGAAGCCCCAGTAAAAATAGGTGTTTTCCAAAGTTCCGCTGTTGAAGATCAGATTCATTCCCGGTTTGGAAAGCTCCGGCTTGATACCGTCTGTAGCAATGCAGAACATGGCGCAGGTGCCGGCTACATCTGCCGCCGCATTGACCTTCGTCACTCCGCAGCCGATCATAGACTGCATGGTATCTCCCGCTCCCGCGCAGACAGGGATTCCCTCCGGTAGTCCGGTCTTTTCCGCCCATTCTTTTGTCAGATGGCCGATAATATCCCAGGGCTTTACAACGCGGGGAAGGTATTTTTCCGGAAGCTGCAGAATCTCCAGCTGCTTTTGGGACCATTCTTTTTTGATCACATTGTAACCCAGGCCCCATCCCGAAAGCGTTCCCCAGTCGATAAAAGCGTCCTCCGCTTTCAGGCCTGCCAGTCGGGACAGAATATAGGGAGCGTTGTGCATAAACTTGCAGCCTTCTTTCTGAAAAGCGCTGCTGTTTTTCATCAGCCAGCGGGCAAACAGGGCGGGGAACATACAGCTGGGCTCCGGATTTCCGGTTTCCTCCGCCCAGATGGAGCGAGGCGTTTGGGCCAGCGCTTCCGCATCCTCTTTGGTTCTGGAGTCCAGATAGTTAATATAAGGCGTGATCGCCTGTCCATCCTTGTTGACCCCTGTAATTCCCAGGATGATTCCATCTCCGAAAATGGAACGGATATTTTCCACAGGCAGGCCTTTTTTCCGCATATCTTCGCCGCACTGCTTCAGTCCCTTTGCCACCGCGTCCAGATAACCGTCCGCGTCCATTTCCACCCAGCCCGGGTTAGGGTACCGGAGAACCGTTGGATTGACATGCTGAGACACGCATTTCATATCCTCGTCGTATACAGCTACTTTTACGCTTTGTGTTCCGGCGTCAAAGCCAATATAATATTTTTTGTTATCCTTCATTGTTCTAAAACCCGTTTTCTATTAAAAATTCCAAGTCAATGCCGCCGGACTTTTCGGCTTTTGGCTCTTCCGGCGCCGGCTGCGCGAGCCGCTCCAGATATTTTGCGATAATATCTGTTTCCAGATTGACGATATCGCCCGCTTTTTTTTCCAGCAGAGTCGTCTCGGCCCCGGTATGGGGTATGATGGAAACCTTGAATCCGCTTTCTGTCAGCGCGGCTACAGTCAGGCTGATGCCGTCAATGGTAATGGAACCCTTCTCCGCAATATAGCGCAGCAGGCCGCGGCCGCAGTCGATGGTGACCCATACCGCGTTTCCTTCCCGCTTCAGGCTCTTGACGGTTCCGGTGTCATCGATATGTCCGCTGACGATATGTCCGCCGAACCGTCCGTTTGCCGCCATAGCCCGTTCCAGGTTGACCTTGCTGCCCTTTCTGAGACTTCCCAGACTGCTGCGCCGCAGAGTCTCAGCCATTACGTCCACCTGGAAGCTGTTCTTTCCAAAGCTTGTCACGGTGAGACATACGCCATTGACGGCGATGCTGTCTCCCAGATGGACATCCTCTAAGACCTTGGACGCCTGGATCGTCAGGCTTCCGCTGCCCATTTTCATCAGGATACCCGTTTCTTCTATGATCCCTGTGAACATATTATTTCCTTTCCGGCGTGCCCTGAATCATCAGATCATCGCCAATTCGATTGATTTCTATATTTTTCAGACAGATGGCCTGGTCCATTTTTTCAAAGCCCTGGCCTTCTACTGGTGTCTTTGCGTCTTTTCCGCCGATAAATTTTGGTGCGATAAAGGTCACCGTCCGGTCTACGATTCCGGCTTTCAGCGCCGCTTCGTTAAGACCGCCTCCTCCCTCCAGCAGGATACTGTCGATTCCCCTCGCTCCCAGCTGCTCCATCAGCTCCGCGAGATCCACTCTGCCGCGCTTTTCTTTTGTCGTCAGAACGGTAACGCCTCTTTCCCGCAGCTGGTTCGCCTTTTCTCCGCCGCGGTTTTCCACCGCCGCCACAATGCAGTTTTCATCCTTTAGGACCTTTGCGTCCAGCGGAATTTTCAGGTTGCTGTCCACAATGATTCTTACCGGGTCTCTGCCGCCTTCCAATCTGCAGGTCAGCCGCGGGTCATCTGTCAGGACGGTTCCGATTCCTGCCATAATCCCGGTCAGGCTGTTTCTCATCTTCTGAACGATGGCGCGGGAAGCTTCTCCGCTGACCCATTTCGAGTCGCCTGTATAAGCCGCGATTTTTCCATCCAGGGTCATGGCGGTTTTCATGACGACAAAGGGCCTTTTTTCGGTGATATATTTCAGAAAGATTTCATTGATCCTGCGGCACTCTTCCTCCAGTATACCGCTTTCCACCTGGATCCCCGCTTCCTCCATCATCCGGATCCCTCTTCCGGCTACAAGGGGGTTCGGGTCCAGCAGGCCTACATACACTTTTTTTATCTTCTTCCGGATAATGGCCTTTGCGCAGGGCGGCGTCTTTCCATAGTGGGAGCAGGGCTCCAGAGTCACATACATTTCCGCCCCTTCCACATCCTGATTTTTCGCCGCGGCGTCCTCAAACGCGTTGATCTCCGCATGGTTTTCCCCGCATTTTTTGTGCCAGCCTTCGCCGATAATGGCTCCGTCTTTTACAATGACCGCTCCTACCACCGGATTGGGAGAGGTCCGGCCTCTTCCCCGTTCTGCCAGTCCGAGCGCGTGCGCCATGTAATCTTCTCTTGTCACCTGTACCCCTCCTTGCTCAAAAATCCAAAACTCCGAAGCTTTTGCTTCGGAGTTTCATCATTGAAAGAAATCGATATTCAAATCAAAAATCCCTGAGAAAAATTCTCAGGGTTTCTTTGCGTCAAAAATACGATGTACAATCTTCTCTCATCCAGACTTTACTGTCGGCACCGGAATCTCACCAGTTCAACGCATACGCGCTCGCGGGCTCTACCGCCGGTATGGAATTTCACCAAACCCCGAAGACATATTATTTACTTACTTTTCTATTATAGACCTGCTGTGGGAATTGTCAAGGGGGAATTGGCAAGAAGGCAGGGGAATCGCATAGGGGCCTCAGGGTTCCTTAGGGGAAAGGAGCTTGAAACACCAGCCTGGTTTTGGGCGATTGTTTCTGTTTTTTAGCGGTTCCGGGGCTGTGAATCGGCCAGATTTTGGATTGTAAGGGGTAAAAAAGGCTTTTGGGAAGAAGCGCAGCCCGCAAGGCCGGATGCTTTTTGAAACAAACAGGGGAAAAAGGGCGGCTGTTTCCGATTTTTTCACAAAGCCCTTTTTCCGCAACTGGAATGTAAGCGTAAGGATAACCTTGTGATAGCTCCCAGGCGGCCGCAAGGTTATCCGCTGAGAAAGCGGAACACGGATAAAATTTAATCTTGTTAACAGGCTTCCTTTTTTCACATGATGTTAACATGTTTTCAAGGCTTGTGGGCCGGTTTTTTTGCGCTTTTCGCTAAGGCACGCACTTTTCGCAAAATTCATTGGGCGCAGCCCACAACTTATGTTAACTTCCGTCTAAAAACAGATTTCTGTTAACATTGTGCTATTTCGGATCTCTTAAAACAGAAGCGCTTTCGGGCTTCTCTCAATCCGGCCGCTTTTCTATCTATCTTATTTGGCCGATTTTAAATGCTGTTGCCCTGGGCAAGAAGGCAGGGGAATCGTGTAGGGGCCTTAGGTTTTCTTCGGGAAAAGGAGCTTGAAACACCAACCTAGTTTTGGGCGGTTGTTTCTGTTTTTTAGCGGTTCTGGGCCTGTGAATTGGGCAGATTTTGGATTGTAAGGAGTAAAAAAGGCTTTGGGGAAGAAAAACGGCCCGCAAAACCAGTTACTTTTTGAAACAATCAGAGGAAAAGGAGATCTTGTTTCTGGTTTTTTCACAAAGCCCTTTTTCCGTAGCGCCCTTGTATTTATGTTTCCTTTCAAAAAAGCGCCGAATTATGCGGAGATTTAAAGTTTTTCGAAGCGTCGCAGTCTTGTAAATAAATTCAACTCCGAAATATGCTTTAACGATTATGATCAAAGGCTTTTCTCCAGCTTCAAATGAAGATGCGATTTTTTGTATGAAAAATACCGACCTCCGAGCATTAGATTTTTAGTCTAATTTGTGGAGGTCGGTAAAGCTGCCGGATAATGAATCTATGGATTCTAATATTTAGCTAGGCATACCTGATAATTAATCGTCTTTCACAACGGTATACCAGACATCGCCGTTTTCTTGCGTTTCGCTTACCACTTTATAGCCCTCAGCTACGAAGTTATCGCTCTCTCCTTCAGGCTCTGTGCCTGTCTTGGAAGGGTCACAGTTTACGAAGGTGCCTCCGTATACCGTTATCGAGCCGCTAGACTTATCCTTCTTATTCAACACCCAATAAATGCCGTCATATGCTGTATCTGTATAGAAAAATCCATCATTTATTACTACATCGCCGCCATTGGAAAATACTACTGAATTTCCGTTTCCATTTTTATCAGGACCTACAGTGTATGTGCCGCCATTAATAATAATTTTACCTTTATTAGTAACTTCTATAGCATTGTTTGATGAAGAGTTGCTCGTTGTTGCAGAGCCTCCTATAACCTTTCCATCTCCGTTAATTGTAATAACAGTCCCATTTCCGGTAGCTTTTATAGTATTAAAATATTTGGAATTTGACCTTCCGGTAATTGTTTTACCGTTCAAGTCAATGGTTACGCTTTTCTTATTGATTAAGTAAAACGAACTCGCATTGGAGTTTTCCTCATATTCATTGAAATTAATATCATCGCTAAGTACAATGGACTGCCCTTTTCCAAGCGCTGCTTTAGCATCTATCGCGTTAGCTGTATAAACCGCATCCTTCATTTGATATGCGGCTACCGCATCGGTAAAGCCTTCTTTCTGGATAGCGTAAGCCTTGAATGTCAGTTCTATTCCGGTCTTAAGTTCGCCAGTTTTCTCGTCCAGCATATCGCTGTTTCCAAGTGCCGCACTGTATGTAACTTCATCGTCTTTAAGGATAGAAACATCTGTGAAGGATTCGCCCTCGAGTACTACTGCATAATAAACATTACTAAATCCGTCAAGTAGCTTCCACACATCCTTATCTATCTCATAATCTACTAAGCCTTGAGTGTCATCCGTCACTTCCACGAAAACGTATGCGTCTACCGTATTATCTACCGTAACTTTTGGGTTTTTAGGCTGCGTTGTCCCCGGAACGATGTTGTAGTTATATTTAAGTTCTTCTCCTTCTGTTTCAGTAAGCGTAACATCTACTTTATTAGTTTCAAAAGTATTTTTAACACTCTCACTGGTTCCCTGCAAATAGGCAAAGGTTCCGCCGCCTATGAGCAGCAACGCCGCCAACGCCACAGCCAGCCCTGTGGTCAATAATTTCTTTTTCTTCTTTTCCATTTTACTTTTCTCCTACAAATATAAAATACTATTTATTATCGTTTTATCTTATCGCTGAACCGTTCCATTAATCGTAACGTAACCACCGCCATAAATTACATCGTTGTCCTTGATTTTCCCATCATATGTCAGCGTTACACCATTTTCTTCTGTAGTGTTTCCATATGTATAGATAACAGGATATAATACTGAAGTTACAGTCGTATTAGTCAAGGTTACATTTGAAGGATACTGGTAAGAATTTGTTTTTTTGTTACCAATCGTAATTCCCGCAAGTGGCAACATATTGCCGGTGCCCCAGTCTGTCTCGTCAAAATATCTTACTGCCCAGTCGTCATTACTAGTATTGGCAATCTTACAATTCTCAATGACAGCCGTTCCGCCTCTGACAACTACTCCATGCATATTCGCATTAACAGTGCACTTATTCATATTGAGATTACCCGGAACATTTATGAGAACTGCTGTCGGTCCTTCAAAAGTGGAATCGGTAAGATTGATTTCAACATTATAATTATCAACTGTTGCCGCATTCGTTGCTACGCAATATGAATTCTCTGATTTTACAGTTGAATCAATTACATTTACTTCTGCTGCATCACCTTTCGGATAAATTGTCGCTCCTTTAGCTTCCATAACTACATTTCTAAGTGTAACAGATGAACCTGTCGTTACATTTATTGAAGAAACATTGGCAGCTGTTCCTTCATATTTTACCGTACCGTTTTCAAGTACTAAAGTTTTTCCACCTTCTACAGCAGTAGAAGAGTTAGCCGTTGTAGTCAGTGTGTTTCCTCCTAAGTCAATATAAGTTATTTCATTATCGCTCTGGGGAATTGCTGTACTCAAAGTAATATCATCTTCCAGAGTTATTACTTGATCAGATGTTGCAGTTTTAATAGCATCCGTAAACGCTTCAGTGCTATCCACCGTAACAGCTTCTCCATTTAAGTTCAGCCATGCCTGAACAAGGGCGTTTTCAAAGCCCTCTTTCTGGATAGCATAAGCCTTAAATGTCAGCTCTATGCCTTTTTTAAGTACTCCGCCCTCTTCCAGCATATCGCTGTTTTTAAGGTCCGCGCTGTATGTAACTTTGTTGTCTTTTAAAACAGCAAATTCTTTTTCTGTTGCATTTGCCTCTACTTCACGGTAGTATACGTTATCGTATCCATCCAGCAATTTCCAGCCTTCCGCAATGTCATATGTAACCAATTTCTCTGTCGTATCCGTCACTTCCACGAAAACATACGCTTCTACCGTATTGTCTACAGTAACTTTCGGGTCTTTAGTTTCCGATGTTCCTGGAATGATGTTGTAAGACTCGCCTGTCGTTTCAGTAAGGTCAACCTTTACCTGATTCGTGTTAAAAGCGTTTACTACATCACCTGTGGAACTCTGCAAATACGCGAAGGTCCCGCCTCCGATCAGCAGCAGCGCCGCTAGGGCTATGGCGAGGCCTGTGGTGGTTAGTTTCTTTTTCTTTGTGTTTGTTTCCATCTTTGTCTCCTCTCTCTTACTTTTTCTCTTTCTTTCCCGCGGCTTTCGCCCTGGTCAGTAAAACAGCCACCAATACCAGCAGACTGGCTCCCGCCATGGCGGCCCAGCCTCCCAGGTTAAAGCCATCCCCGGTTCGCGGCTTTTCGCTTTCTTTCCTTGGCGCTTCGGTTTCCCCCGCCGAAGGCTCTGTCTCCGCGCTCGGCTCCGTGGCTTTCGTAGGCTCTGTCGGCTCTTCCGGTTTTGTCGGTTCCTCCGGCTCGCTTGGTTTTGTTGGCTTTGTCGGTTCCTCAGTCGCTTCCCCCACAAAGGTGTTGACGCATGTCCCCGATGTCACCTGAATATACGCGATCGTCTGCTTTATGGGCTTGATCAGCAAGCAGGCCGTCAAAAGCGCGCACAGTAAGAGGATCTCCAGAAATCGGACAACTCTGACTCGCTTTTCTGATTTCTCCATTGAAAGCCCTCCTTCCTCTCGCCTTCCTACTTAATGGTCACATGGTTGGCTTTCGCGCCTTCCCCAAGGAAATGGGCTACCGCCAGGTCGATGGCTTTCCCCGAGGTAAGAGCCTCGGTCTGCGCCGCGTACGCCGTTATCGACAGCTTTCTCTCCCCTAGCCCCGCGATCTCTTCCGCGGTTAACGCACTGGAAACCGTCACCGTCGTAAAGATCGGCTCCAGTACTTTATCTTCCTCCGCTTCCAGCGCGTTTACTCTCGCTTTGTACGCGTACACGGTCTTCTCCCCGTCCCGCGCGACTTCCTTCCAGGATTCCGTGTCGTAGTTCATGGTAAACTTGTCGGTCAGGCCGTTTTCCACACAGAGGAACACATAACACTCCTCGCTCCCTTTGAGCACCGTCGGCCTCGGGTCTTTGTCAAGCGTGGCTCCCGCCTTGTACTTGTAGCTGTTGGCCGTTGTTCGGGCCCCCTCTACTTTTTTCCCATCCGCTCCGACTGGCGCCTCGTCCAGTAAAATCGAAATCGTCCCTCCCGCGAAGGTGTTCACCACCGTCTCGCTCTGGGCCGATAGCCAGGAAAACGTTGGCCGCGCGGTCAGCGCCAGCAGCAGGGCCACCGCCGCGCAGGCCGCGATCAGTTTTTTTCTTTGTCTCAGGTTACTCATGGCTTCTCTCCTTTCTTCTTTTTCTTCTATCCGGTTTCTTCTTTGTCAGATCCCAAATCAAGGACAACAACAGCAGGACCACGATGATCCCGATCATGAGGACTCGGTTCTCCGCCGCCGTAAGCCGGGCGAAGACCAGGCCCACCCCCGGTACCCCGAAGAGAACCTTTCCCACCAGATTCCCCCACAGCGCCGGCGCGGCGTCCTCCACGTTATTCGCGTCCCCTTTGGTCGTAAAGGCCCGCTGGCTCTCATCGATGGAGATGACCCGGTGGGTCACCAGCGTCCCCTCCTCGTTCATCACGTAGGTAATAACATCGCCTTCCTCGATCTTTTCCGGGTCGGTCTCTTTTACGATGACCAGCGCGTTTACCGGGTAAACCGGCGTCATGCTTCCGCTCTCCACGTTAAATAGATGGATCCCGATCAGTCGTCCGCCCACCAGCAGGATCGCGATCATAACGATCAGCGCGGTCAAAAACGTCGAGAGAAAATCCGCCGCTCCCCGAATCGGGCTTTCTTTTTTTGTCTGTTCCATTTATCCGGTCCGCTCCTGTCCTGAAAACAACAAAAAACGCTCAAGCGGCATAGGGAGTCCTCCTATGCCTCTGAGCGTTTTCCTCATAACTCGTAAAGGGGTTCTTTTTAAGTTTAAGCGCAAACCAAAAACAACAGTCAGCTCTGTCTGTCTGTCTGTCTGTCTGTCTGTCTGTCTGTCTGTCTGTCTGTCTGTCTGTTATGGATTATATCGCTTTTGTTCATAAAAAGTAAACCTTTCGACATTTTTTCATAATTTCTCTACTTTTTTTCACAAATACTTTATCATAAAAACACAGTTCTGACAATCTTATTTTTCTTTCGACCAGTTATATCTTTCTCCCCTCATAGTTCCAGCCTCGTGATTGCGCGGTAAGATCTGTTCGCCTACTTGCCTGAGCGCCCTTTGTTTGCGGCGCCAGAGGGCGGACCAGGCCCTGGTGAAATACGCAAAATTGTAAAAAATACCGCAAAAAAATCGAATTAGTGTTGTGCTTCCAACATCTTTTTTATTTTGACTGTGCTATTATAAGAAAGACATTATGGGGGTATATCGAGATTTATGGATTTTTATGACATTGAATTGATCCGAAAAGCGCCGCTTTTCCAGGGACTTGATACAGCGGCTTTGAAAAAAATTTATTCCGCGCTCTCCCCTTCCGTAAAAAACTATCAGAAAAAAGAAATCGTTATGGA
Source organism: bacterium 210820-DFI.6.37 (assembly GCA_020558355.1). Lineage (GTDB taxonomy): Bacteria > Bacillota > Clostridia > Peptostreptococcales > Anaerovoracaceae > Hominibacterium. The sequence goes on from JAJCKG010000005.1 coordinate 77,528, forward strand.
ACAGGGAGAAATCGTAAATCAGATCGGCATTGTACAGGAAGGCCGCATAACCGGCGTCAAATATCATTATGACGGAAGCTCTCAGATCCTGCGCATTATAAAGCCTTTTGAAAGCATCGGACTGGAATCTGTTTCTTCCAGCTATTTTACCAGTCCCTGTTTTTTGGTTGCGGATTCCTACTGCAGCGTTGTCTTCTTTACATATGAGGAATTTTTTTCCTCCGATCACATTTCTCCAAGCAACAAGAAAGTTATATGGCGAAACATTCTGAACATTCTCGCTGACGAAAACATCCGCATGATGTACAAAATCGACACCCTGTCCAAGCGTACCCTGCGGGAACGGATCACTACATATCTCAGCATCATCCGCGAAAAGCGGGGAATGGACACCTTTGATATCGGAATGACCCAGTTTCTTTTCTGTACTTCTGTTAATATGTTATTGTACCCGGATGGGAACATTAGAAAGCTTTCAATCGCCTTCTGACATTTAAAAATAAATAAAACAGAAAAACAGCTCCGCATCGGAACCAAGGGCCGAGGCGGAGCTGTTTTTCCTTATTCCATGGCGTAATCCCCTTCCAGGGAAAAGACGGTCTCTTCGCAAATATTCGTAGCGTAATCCGCGATTCGTTCCAGATGAGCCGCGACAAAGGCGAACATAATGGATAGCCGGGTGTTTTTTGAGTCGGATACTGCGATGTTCAGCTGTTCTTCATAAATATTCCGAAACAGCTCATCCACCTCTTCATCCGCTTTCCACACCTTGCGGGCCAGTTTAAGATCCCGTTTCAGAAAAGCCCGGATGGCGTTTTTCACCATGCCCGCGGCCAGCTCCGCCATTCTCGGCAGATCGATCAGCTCTTTATAGTATTCTTCACGCTCCATGCGCACCGCGTACTTAGCCAGGTCTTCGCAGTGATCGCCGATCCGTTCCAGATCGGTCACCATCTTCATGATGGAAATACAGTACCTGAGATCGCTGGCCAGAGGGGACTGGGTAGCCAGAAACAAATAGCACTTTTCATTGATCCCATCCTCCATATCATCGATTTCTTCATCGTGATCTATGATTTTCCTGGCCAGCTCCATGTCCTTTTCCTTGATAGCCCTTATGGAATCGACGATGGCAGTTTCCACCTGCCGGGTCATCTTTGTCACTAAATCATTGATTTCGACCAGTTCCTGGTCCATTTTTGGTCTTGGCGCCATTTTTCTTCCTCCTTATCAGCCAAATCGTCCGGTAATATATTCTTCTGTTTTCGGATTGGATGGATTGGTAAAGATCTTCCGAGTCTCTCCCGTTTCCATGATCTCTCCGCTCAGGAAAAACGCGGTCCGGTCTGAAATTCTTCCCGCCTGCTGCATATTATGCGTCACAATAACAATGGTATAGTTTGCGGCCAGCTCCTGAATCAGAGCTTCCACCTTGGAGGTGGCAATTGGATCCAGAGCGGAGGTCGGCTCGTCCATAAGGATCACTTCCGGTTCCACAGACAGACATCTGGCAATGCACAGCCGCTGGGCCTGGCCGCCGGAAAGTCCCAGCGCGGACTTGCTGAGCCGGTCCTTTACTTCCTCCCACAGGCCCACTTCCGTCAGAGTCCTCTCTACGATCTGGTCCAGCTTCTTTTTGTCCTTTACTCCGTGAAGCTTTGGCCCGTAAGCGAGGTTTTCATAAATAGACTTGGGAAACGGGTTGGGCTTTTGAAACACCATGCCCACTTTCGCCCGGAGGCCGATTACATCATAGTCCTTATTATAAAAGTCCTCTCCGTCAAACAACAGGCTTCCCTGAATCCTGCAGCCCTCCACCAGGTCGTTCATCCGGTTGAGAGATCTGAGAAACGTGGATTTTCCGCAGCCAGAGGGGCCGATCAAAGCGGTGATGTCATTTTTGTAAATATCGATATTGATTTTTTTCAGCGCCTGGAAGCTTCCATAATACAGATCCATATCCCGGATTTCAAATACTTTTTCTCTTTCCATCATGTTTCTTACTCCTTTGTCAATCTTCTCCCGATGAAATTTGCCAGCCCGTTGATGATCAGTACAATGATGATCAATAGCGCCGCTGTCGCATATGTTTTTTCCTCCGATAACCCCTCGGAAGCCAGCATGTACAGGTGAAGGGCCATGGTTCTGGTCGAGTCGAAAACCGAAGTCGGAAGCCGCATGGAGCCGCCTACAGTCAGCATAACGGCGGCGGTTTCTCCAATGGCCCTTCCCATTCCCAGGATCAGTCCGGTCAGAATTCCCGATTTACAGCAGGGAAGCACAACCTTCACAACCGTTTCCCACTTTGTGGCCCCCAGAGAAAGGCTTCCCTCCCGGTAAGCCATGGGAACGGTCTTCAGGGATTCCTCCGTGGAACGGATCAGGGTCGGCAGGATCATCATCGAAAGGGTCAGGCCTCCGGCCAGAACTGACCAGCCCATTTCTAAGAATACGACGAAGAACGCGAAGCCAAAGAGGCCGAAAATAATCGATGGTATCCCTGCCAGAACCTCTGTAAAAAAGCGGATCGTATTGATGAGCCTTCCTTTTTTCGCGTATTCCGAAAAGTAGATGGCCGCCGCTGTTCCAATGGGAGTGGCGATAATAACAGAAACCAGGGTCACATATATGGTTCCGATGATAATGGGGAAAATGCCTCCTTCTCTTCCCATTAGCTTTGGCGATTGCGTCAGGAATTCCAGTGAAAGGTGGGGAATTCCCCTGATCAGTATAAACCCCAGTATTAAAATCAGCACGCCTAACGTAACCGCCGCAATGAATCCTACCAGGCCAAAGAAGCCTTTGCTTTTCCAGTCTTTCATCCTGCTATACCTCCCAGCTTTTTCATGATGGCCTGCGCGATACTATTGAGGATAACGATGATTACAAAGAGAATGATCCCCACAGCGAAGAGCGCGCTCTGATGTCTCGGCGCCGCGTAGGACATTTCCATCGCGATGGTGCCTGTAAGCGTAGCCGCTGAATCCAGCGGTCCCCCTGGAATCCTCGGCACATTTCCTGTAATCAGCAGGACAGCCATGGTTTCACCGATGGCCCTTCCCATAGCCAGGATAATGGAAGAGAAGATGCCCGACTTGGCGGCCGGAACAATGACCTTTGTGATCGTTTCTCTTTTGTCCGCTCCCAGGGCCAGGGAAGCCTCCCGAAATTCGGGCGGCACCGCTTTGATGGCGTTCTCTGACAGGCTGACAATGGTCGGCAGGATCATAATGGCCAGAATCACCGCCCCGGCTGTAATGCTGAACCCGCTGGTGGAAACATCGGGGTCGATCTTCTGCGCCAGTGGAACCAGGTATTGGCGAATGGCCGGAACAATAACCGCCAGACCGAAGAATCCATACACTACGGATGGAATTCCGGCCAGCAGTTCGATGGCCGATCGAAAAATCTTCCCAGGCCGCTCTTTTACCATTTCCGCAAGGAATACGGCGCAGCCTACGCCGGTGGGGATCCCGATAATCAGCGCGCCCAGGGTAACACCCAGAGTTCCCAGAATCAGCGGAAGAATCCCGTAGGCTCCGCTGGTGGGGCTCCAGTTCTTTCCAAGGATAAAATTCAGTATTCCATAGTCCTTCAGTACCGGAATCCCGGAGCTGAAAATAAAGATCGTAATCAGCGCGACAGCCGCGATGGATACTCCCGCGCAGATCAGTATCAGCTTTTCAATTATTTTTTCTCTCGTCTTCATTTCATTGCCCTTTCATGGGCGCTCCTGCCCATCATCTTTCTGTCAATCTTTCTCCTGCCAACGCGGCCCCAAATTAGCTGATGGGAATAAATCCGTTTTCCTCTACGATCTTCTGTCCCTCAGCTCCCATGGCGAAATCAATGAAAGCCTTTGCCGCGTCTGTCATTTCACCGTTTACAACATACACAAACGGTCTCTGAATCTTATACTTGCCGGACAGCACTGTGTCCACAGTCGCTTCTATACCCTCGACCTTCACAGCTTTTACACTGTCATCCAGCGCGCCCAGGGATACATATCCGATGGAATCCGGCGTTTTCGCAACGGTTTCCTTTACCGCTCCTGTGGATGGCTGTACCAGAGCGTCTTTCGTGGTCTTATCGGTTTCGTTTCCCGCGTCATCCTTTTCCAGAACGCCGGTGATTTCTGTAAAAGCGCCTCTGGTTCCGGAGCCTTCTTCTCTTGTTACAACGGTGATGGCCTTATCATCTCCGCCAACGTCTTTCCAGTTGGTGATTTTTCCGGTGTAAATATCCTGGATCTGCTGGATGGTCAGGTCCTCCGCTTTTACATTTTCATTGACAATGACCGCGACGCCGTCCTTCGCGATGACGAACTCTTCCGCTATGGAGGCTTTTTCTTCCTCCTTTACCTCTCTGGACAGCGAACCGATATCCGCGATTTTTTCTTCAATGGACTTAATGCCCTGGCCGGAGCCGCCGCCCTGCACTTCGATGGTCACATCCGGATTTTCATCCATGTATACTTCCGCCAGCGCTTCGGAAAGCGGCTGTACAGAGGTGGATCCCGCAATGGTTACGTTTCCGCCTTCTCCGCTTTTGCTCTCTCCTCCGGAGCTTCCTCCGCATCCTGCCAGTCCCAGGGATGTTACAAGTACTGCTGCCGCAATGAAGCCGGTTAAAATTTTCTTTTTCATAATATCACTCCTTCTTTTTTCTTTTTACAGGTTTAGTTTAACCGCCTTTCGTTAAACCTATTTTAAGAAAATGGTTATCTTTATGTTAATTATGTTAAATGAATGTAAAGCAATTGGCGCTTTCGGGGCGGTTTGTTAGGATTTTGTTAAATTCCCTTTCAAAGCAGGCGGAAAAGAAAGCTTCCCCGCCTGGCCGGCCTGTGATATAATCAGATAAAAGCTTTGCTGGATGGTATTTTTTTAGAGAGGTGTTTCTTATGAAGAGGAAAGTTTTAGGTTTATTTTTGATTGTTGTCCTGTCTGTGTCCTTTGCGGCGTGCGGCTCGGAACAAGAGACTTCCGACAGCTCGGGCAATTTTGATTCTTTCATGGAAGTTCAGAAAAACATGAGCGATGTGAAGGATATGGAGTTCAAAATGAATATGGACGCTGTGGTTTCCGGCCAGGAACCGGTTAATATGTCTATGTCCGGCACTGGTAAAGAAATTGTACAGAGCAAAGATGATATTCAGCTGGAAATGAAGTATAAAATGAATATCCCTGATTTTGGCTCCGATATGGAAGGGACCATGTACATGAAGGACCAGGCTGTCTACATGGATCTCATGGGGCAAAAGCTGAAGGTGGACGCTTCGAATGAAATGTCTTCCATGATGAATGTGGATACGAGCCAGCTTCTTGCTATTACAGAAGAAATGATTTCCGCTCTGAAGGTGGAGCGGGACGGCTCTGATACGGTCTACACCTTCCAGCTGGACGCGGATAAAGCCATGGATTATTTTGAAAACAATGTGAGCGGCGCCCAGCAGCTTACCACCACAGATGACATGTCTTTTGACAAAATGGATGTGACCGTTGTGGCCGGCGAGGATAAAATGGTAAAAAGCATTGATATGGATTGCAGTATCACAACTCAGACAGAAGATGACCCTGTAAAAATGGATTACAAAATTTCTATGGATTATATCAGCATCAACACAGATCTTAAAATCGATTTCCCTGATTTCAGCCAGTATCAGGAATTGACTGTATAAATGACACACGGCCGCCCGAATCGGGCGGCCGTTTTTATCTTGCTTTCTTGGAGCGGGCCAAAGACGTGATGGAAAATGCAGCACATGTTAACAGAGAGCCGATTTTGCGGCAGTTGTTAACATAAATATCAGGCACGCAGGCCACAAAATCCCGCAATCCCGCGCCTATAAGGCTTTTTGCGCAAAATCAGGCTCTGAAAGCATTGAAAAAATGTTAACGGCCTTCTAAAATAAGAGGCCTGTTAACACTTGTCCTGACTTCTACATATTTTTCTGACCGTAAGGCTTTTCTCCTGTAAGAAAATAAGTTCGGATCCGGTCGTTGATTTCTCCATAGGTAAGGGGACGCGCCTTTGTCTCCCACGTGATGATCAGATTATCTCCCAATTGATAGCCATGCTCCGCATAGTCCCAAAGCTTCTTTATGTTTTTCAAAATATAATCCAAATCGTCCATTTTCCCCAGGTGTTCCCAGTAGATCTGTCTTCGGTTTATGGGATGCAAAACACAAAAATCTGGAAAGCACGTTTTCTTCCCTAAATGGACGGCTGGCTCATACCGAAAAAGCAGAGCGTTTTGTTCCAGCTTTGTAGCAATCGCCGCTTCGGATTTCGAACGGGTAAGCAGGCCGCCTTCAGAAGGATGGATCAGCGCCTCAGGGAATGCGCTGTTTTTTTCATAAGCTTCCCGTTTCCACAGCTCCGGATCCACATCTTCCTCTAAATAAAGTCGCTTTTCCTGAAACCCCGCGTAATGCTTCGGGAGGAGCGCGGCGAGCGCCTTTGGGTCATATAGCTCCAGGCTGTTTATAGCATTTTCACATGAGCTCATATTCCGCTTTAAAATTGGGAGCGCTTTTGAAATATGTCTCCGTTCTTTTAATTGCTGGATCAACGTCTCATGATCAGGCAGCTTTTTCGAAATTATGATCTGATCTCGTTTTCCATTATAAGTAACCGCTCTATAATAATGTCCATTTCGATAAGCCAGTGAGCCCTGCGGTAAAAGGCTCCGCCGCTCTTCAAGACAGTGGATCAAATTATGGTATCTCTTTTTTTCTTCCTCTAATAGCTCCAATAAAAGCAACTGGCGATACATAGCGACCTCCTTAATGTAATTTTATTACATTTTAAACATTTTTTTCTTTACAGTCAAGCTTTTTATTGTCATTTTAAAGGACAGGAATGGAGCCGGAAGTTCTCACAGGGGATCTGGTCTTTTATTAAATACACCACAATGTTAACAGGGATCTGATTTTGCGGCAGTTGTTAACATAAATATCAGGCACGCAGGCCACAAAATCCCGCAATCCCGCACCTATAAGGTTTTTTGCGCAAAATCAGGCGCTGAAAGCATTGCAAAAATGTTAACGGCCCTGCGTTTTGGCAGGGCCGTTAACAAAAGCTATTCTTCTATATACCAGGTGGCAATTAAATCCGCTCCTGTATCCGCAATATTTTTCGTCACTACCTGGCCCGGCACAACCGGACCTGATACTTTCACCTTTTTTATGGCCTTCATAGCGGGCAGCAGCCTGGATTTATCGATGGCCTTATCTGTACGCACAGACAGGACCGGCGCCTTATCCGAATCGGTCTTTACTACCGCGGTCAGTACCCTCTTTGGGTTCTCCAGCTCCTGGCGGGCAAAAGCCTGGCCCTTTTCGCACTGGTTTCCCTTTACTGAGAAAGGCTCACTCTTTACCTGCATAACACACCCCTTCGGGCAAACGGTACAGATCATGTTCCCTCTTTTTCCGGTCAGCTCCGGCAAAAATCCGCCATCCGAACTGTCAGGGCCCACATCCGGCTTCACTTTGCCGCCGGACGCGTACAGAGCGGCCTGACGGCCTGTTTCCAAAGCCTCACAGGTGACATGATCCGCCAGATCGTGAACAAACCCGGCGTTGCCGCAGATAAACAGACCAGCATCCTGGCCCGGTCTGTAGTCCCCGCAGACTTCCAGCTCCGGAATCAGGCCGGCCGCCACCAGCAGCGTATCACATGGAATGTATTCTTTCCGGCTCAGGTCCGGCTGCCCGTCTTTATCAAAGGGCGCCACCGAAACGCCTTTTAGCCGGCCGTAACCATGGGTGGAAACAAGCGTCCATCCATACCGCATAGGAATCGCATAGTCCTCTACACACTGAACAATGTTCCTGGCCAAACCGGTCGCCTCCTGCCCGAGAATCAGCTTTACCCGAATCCCCTCCAGCGTCATGCGCCGCGCCATAATCAGCCCGATATCTCCAGAGCCTAAAATCACAGCGCTTTTTCCCGGAAGGTAGTTTTTCAGGTTCATCATCAGCTGAGCCGCGCCGGCTGTAAACACACCGGCCGGGCGGCTTCCAGGGATCAGCATCTGCGGCAGCGTTCTCTCCCTGCAGCCGGTAGCAATAATCACCGCATCCGCTGTAATTTCCCGTGCTCCGGAAGAAGCGCTGACACAGCGCGCCCGCCAGCCCTCCGGTGTTTCCCCGGAAGATCCGTCTCGCTCCAGCTTTTCAATTCCCAGCACCGTAGTGCTGAGCAGCAGCTTTACCCCTGCCTTTTCTGTTTTTTCCTTCCACAGCCAGGCGTACTCGCCGCCGGTATAATCCCGCTCATAAAGCTGGGTGCCAAATCCATTGTGGATACACTGAGGCAGCACTCCTCCCAGATAGGAATGCCGCTCCAGCAGCAAAACCTCTCCGGCGCCATGCTCTTTCGCGGAAACCGCGGCGGCCATTCCCGCCGGACCTCCACCTATTACCAAAACCTTCATGGACGAAGCCTCCCTTTCACAACCGGGCTCCCAGGCCCGCTCTTTGACACAGCCTCAGGCGGAACACCCCACTGCCTGCTGAGGATCTCAATAATCTGAGGCGTGCAGAAACCGCCCTGGCACCGTCCCATGCCGGTGCGGAGCCGCTTTTTCAAACCGTTGAGATCATGAGGCGGAAGGGCCGAATCCAAAACCGCCAGAATATCGCCTTCCGTAATTCCTTCGCATCGGCATACCGCATTGCCGTAAGCCGGATTTTCCGCAAGCAACGCCGCCTGGACCGACGGGTCCGCCTTTAAAAACAACGGCTTTGCCCGGTAGATCGGATCAAAATCCGGGTTCATCTCGCACCGAAGGCCTGCCTCCCGCAGCAACTCCACAAGCTTTTCCGCCAGATAAGGAGAAGCCGTCATGCCCGGATTTTTAATGCCCAGAGCGCTGACAAACCGCTCTGCGCTAAGGCGCACCACAAAATCCTTTTCCTCCTTGGGAACATTTTCAATATTGGCTCGAATCCCCGCAAAGGAAGCGATTACAGTACCCATATCCAGCTCCGGAAGAAGCTTCCTCGCCACCCGCATAATATGATCGATGCCCTGGCGGGTCGTTTCCGTATTTTTATACCCGCGGGCAGGATAAGAAGTGGGGCCCGCCAGCATATTGCCGTCCACCGTAGGCGCGAGCAGGGTCCCCTTTTCATCCTTTTCCTGCGCCTGATAAATCACATGACGGATCGGCGACGGACAGTCAAAGACCAGATACTCACCCCGCTTTGGTTTGATCTCCAGATCCCGGGGACGTACAAAACGCTCCAGATCCGCCGCGCCTTCGCCGGAGGTATTGACAATATAAGAGGCCGAAAAATCGCCTCGATTCGTATGTAGCCGGTAGCCTTCCCCTTCTGGTTCAATATGCTCCACTTCCGTATCGAATCGGAATTCCGCGCCGTTGGCCGCGGCGTTGAGCGCGGCGTGGATCACCAGCTTTTGGGGAGAAACAATCCCCGTAGTAGGCGCGTACATGGCTCCGATTACCTGACGGGACAGCCCCGGCTCCAGTTTCCTCGCCTGCTCTCCGCTGATCATTTCCATATCAGGCACGCCATTTTTCCTGCCTTTTTTCACCTTGTCCTCAATGCTCTCCAGTCCTTCCTGATGGAAAGCGACAAAAAGAGAACCTACATATTCCATGGGAACATCCAGGTCCTGGCACAGCTGACCATGCATCCGGTTCCCCCGGGCGCAGGAGATTCCCTTGAGACTTCCGCCCCGCGGGTGAAAGCCGGCGTAAAGCACGCCGGAATTGGCTTTGGTGGCTCCCTCGCCAATGTCGGAGGCTTTATCGATAACTAAAACATCCAGCCGGTATTTTTTCAGCTCCCGGGCGGTCAAACAGCCCAGAATACCAGCCCCTATGACAGCAACATCATATTTCATAGTACGTTTACTTCATCTCCCGCTTTTACTCTGCCTTCCCGAAGCACTTTGACGAAAATGCCTTCCCTTGGCATAACGCAGTCCCCGGCCAGTTCCCGGATCGCGCATCCCTGATGGCACTCTTTTCCGATCTGTGTCACTTCCCCGACAGCTTCTCCGATCCGCAGCTTTGTCCCAATAGGAAGTGTATACAGCTCAATGCCTTCCGTCAGAATGTTTTCCGCGAAATCGCCGCTTTTCAGCTCAAAATTCAACACCCGCTGAACCTTTTCCACACTTTCCGCCGCCAGCAGACTCACCTGACGGTGCCAGTTTCCCGCGTGGGCGTCGCCGACAATGCCGTGATCCACCTTCAGAAAGGCTTCTTCCACCGGATGCTTTTGCTCTCCCTTTTTTTCACTGACGCATACCGCTTTTATTTTAGCCATGATGATGTTCCTCCTTTTTACGCATTTCCGCGCAGTCGTGGGATTGGCCCCGCAGAACATCGATGCCGTGGCGGATAGGCTTGATCACCGCGGTAAGGCACTCCCTCGCCGCCTTTTCGCTTCCCGGCAGATTGACAATCAGCGTGCCGCCGCGAAGTCCGGCCTCAGCCCGGGAAAGCATTCCCATAGGCGTAATCTTCATGCTCTCCGCGCGCATGGCCTCCGGAATTCCCCGAACCTCCCGGTCCGCTACCGCATGGGTCGCTTCCGGCGTTACATCCCGTTTGGAAAAGCCGGTTCCTCCGGTGGTCATGACCAGGCACACGTCCAACTGGTCAGCGCACTTGATCAGCTCCGCCTTTATCGTCTCAAAATCATCGGGAATCATATTCGTGTAGACCACATCCCATCCGTTTTCCTTTAAAATCTCCTCTACCGCCGGGCCGCTGGTATCCTTTCGCAGACCCTGAGAGCCCTTGTCGCTCATGGTAATGACTGCCGCTGTGTAGTTCATTTTTCTTCTCCTTTAAATCTGTTTCCCATAGCTTGAAAAACTATTTCTTCCATACAAAATCGCCGCTCTTGCCGCCGCTCTTGCTGACCAGATGAATCTGATCGATAACCATATCCTTCTGAACCGCCTTGCACATGTCGTAAACGGTCAGGGCCGCTATGGAAACCGCCGTCAGCGCTTCCATTTCCACGCCGGTTACGCCGCTGCACTTTACTTCGCCGCAAATCTCTACGGCCAGATCAGCTTCATTCAGGTTAAAAGTAATGTTAACGCCGTTTATCATAATGGGATGGCACATAGGGATCACTTCGGAGGTTTTCTTCGCCCCCATGATCCCTGCAATCTGGGCGGTCCCCAGCACATCCCCTTTTTTCAGACCGCCGCTTTTAATCAGTCCAAAGCATTCTTCATTGACCAGCACTCTGCCTGCCGCGACTGCCGTTCTTTTGGTCACAGCTTTATCGCCCACATCGACCATCCTCGCTCGGCCCTCTTCATTGAAATGTGAAAAATCAGCCATTTTATCCTCCTATCTGGTTCATATCCCGTCCCGCCTTGCTGGGACTTTCCGCATTGATTTCTTCCCGCTTTTGCGGCTTGTCCAAAATCGCGTCCCGCAAGAGCTCTTCCATCTGGCCACCATCCAGACCCCGAAGAGAAATTTCCTGATCCGAATGAAGACACGGCTTCAGCCTGCCGTCCGCCGTAAGCCGGATTTTATTGCAGCTCTCGCAAAACTCGCAGCTGATGGGGCGGATCAGTCCTACCCGGCCGGCGGCTCCCGGCAGCTTGTAAAGCCGGGCCACTCCCTCTTCCTTCTCCAGGGACACCAGCTCCGGGACCCGGTCTAAAACCGTATCACAGCTGACAAACCGGGCTTTGTCAAATCCAATCCCGCCGCCAATCGGCATCAACTCAATGAACCGGACCTCTACAGGCTTTTCTCTGGTAAGCGAAACAAAATCCGGAATCTCATCATCATTAAATCCGCCCATAAGCACCGTATTGATTTTCAGCTTGTCAAATCCCGCTTCCTCAGCGGCCCGGATCCCCGCCATGGCGTCCTCCAGCTGGCCGATCCTTGTAATATACCGGTACTTTTCCGGATCCAGGGTATCCAGACTGATATTGAGACGGGAAATACCCGCGTCCCTCAGATCCTTCGCAAAGCGGGGAAGCAGCACGCCGTTGGTGGTAACGCACACCTCCCTGATCCCGGGAATATCCGCAATGGCCCGGCAGAGCTTTACGATGCCCCGTTTTACAAGAGGCTCCCCACCGGTGATCCGAATCTTGCTGATACCCAGACGAGCCGCCGCTTCCACCGCCATAACCGTCTCTTCAGCGGTCATCATGTCTTCGTGGGCTTTCTTGGCGACGCCCTCCTCCGGCATGCAGTACCGGCACCGCAGGTTGCACAGCTCTGTAACGGAAACCCGCATATAATTGATCTCTCTGTTGTAGTTGTCTCTCATTTTCTTCTCCGTAATTTATTCCAGCAGAAAATCCAACGCTTTTATAATTTTGATACCCTCTTCCTCAGCAGTGAAACCGGGTTCCATAGTAATGACAATTTTTTCATAATTATCCCGGATGCTTTTCAGAGGGGCCAGCTCCCGTGCTCTGGTCTCCGGCGCCAGCATGCTCTCAGTCACCTGGATATATTTCTTTTCATCCGTTTTCACGGCAATAAAGTCCACTTCCTTCTGTCCCGCTTTTCCAATGGCAACCTCATATCCCCGGCGAAGCAATTCAAAATAGATGGTATTTTCCAGAAGATGTCCGGTATCGCCGTCCCGGTATCCCAGCAGATAATTCCGCAGCCCGGTATCCGCGATATAGTACTTGCCCAGGGTCCGCAGATAGGATTTTCCCTTGATATCGTATCGTTTGATATTATAAAAAATATGAGCTTCTGTCAAGCAGTCGATATACGCCTGGATCGTCTGGGTAGCCGGTCTTCCCTTTCCGCCTCGTCTCTCCAGCAGCCCCTCATCCGCAAGGGTGCCTCCGATGGAGGTCGCGGAAACATTGCTCCCGATATTATCAGCAAGAAACAAAATGATTTTCCTCAGTAGGATGGGATCGGTAATGGCCCTCTGACCTTTGCGCCTCTCTCGCTCCAGAATATCCCGTACCACTACAGCGGAGTAAACACCGTCCAGCATGACAGATATCTTTTCCTGATCAAAGCCCACGTCCGCAAGGGCCGGCATGCCCCCAAACTTTACATACGCGTCAAAGAACTCCCGCAATCCGTAAATTTCGCCCTGTCCATCCGAGACATACAGACTGTTCCCCGCCAGAGGCGACCGCCTTTCTGTCAGTACGAATCCATGAAAATCAAGGAACTCCCGAAAAGAGAGCGGATACATCCTGATCTCCACATAGCGGCCGGACAGATAAGTAGAAAGCTCGGAGGAAAGCAGGTACGCATTGGACCCGGTAATATAAATATCACAGTCCATATCCACCATAAAAGAATTAACCGCGATCTGCCAGTCCGCGACTCTCTGTATCTCATCGAAAAACAGGTACATCCGCTCCTCCGGATTGCTGTTTTCCTTTATATATTGGTTCAGCTCCTGGCAGCTCATATTATAAAAATCCATAGATTCAAAATTGATTTCCAGGATCTGCTCTTCCCTTATTCCGTTATCCCTGAGATGCCCGGCCATCAGCTTTAACAAGCTGGACTTGCCGCATCTTCGTATTCCCGTAATAACCTTTACTACATCCATATCCTTAAAAGCGATCAGCTTTTCCAAATATAGATCCCGCTTTCTCAGCGCCCGCTTTCTCATGTTATACCTCACCTCTTTGTCATTAGTATAACACAAACTTTCAAAAATAAAAAGTTTATCATATCAATGTTACAAACTTTTTATTTTTAAAAGTTTGTAACATTGATATTTTGAATTATAAGGTCCGTTTTTTCCGGCTCTCCCGAAGACCGCGGATACCAAGGGCTATCGCGGCGACAGCCAGAACCACAGCCGCGGCGATCAGATACAGAGGATCCGTCTCTTTTCTCACATCACCAGAGAAGGTGGCTGTACTGGCGCTCCTTTTCAGCAGCTTGTTGAGAGGATCTTTGTATTCCTCCTTTTTCTTCTTGTCCTTTTCCAGCTGGTTGGTCTTGTTGTCGTCGTCCTTGTCCTTTTTCTGCGCCATGAGCGCTTTCATCCGCTCGCCCCTGGCCTGGGCCTTTTCTTCCTCAGTCGCCGCGCTTCCCGCCAGAACAAAAGCGGTGAGCTTTTTCGTCTTGAAAAACTGCGTACCGTTGGCCTTGGTGGAGTCCACCTTTGTCAGGCTTCCTCCGCTTCCCACAGAATAAACCGCGCTGCTCTTCTGGCTGATGTCATCATCAATGGGCATCTGGACCTCCACCTTTTCCGTAGGCTGGATCTTCCGGTCTCCCTGGTAGAACTGGATCCGGTAGAAAATCGCTTCCGTTTCATTCTTGGACAGATTCTTTTTCGCGGCCTTGTAATCCTCCGTCTCCGTTCCCATAACCCGGACGAACAGCTTCGCGTCCTCCGGCAGGGAATCCACCGGAGCGATTACATAGATTCCGGTTACCTTATCGTAAAAGACCATCTGCTCCTTTTGAACCATGGACGCCTTTACCTCAGTCATGGCGTATTCCAGGGCCTCTACTTCGTCGTTGATCTCATTTTGCGCCGTATATTTGTCCATCTCTTTGGCCCGGTCGATCTCTTCCTTGAGATTTTCCACTTCAATTCTGCCGTACTGGCCCACATCCGTCCCTACGTTGACACTGGCCTTGGCATACAGCTCCCGCGCCTCCTTTAACGCGGCCTCCAGCTTTTTGATGTTGGCTTCCGCCGGCTTTTCGCTCTTTGCGATTTCCAGCATCGCGTTCAGTTCTTTTATCATAGCCTTGATTTTTATATTGGCCTTATCCTGCAGTAAAAATTTTACCTCGTCTTCCGCCTTCTTGTTCAGATCCTTTAGCAGCAGGCGCAGCTGTTTGATATTTTCTCTTTTATACTTTCCGTTTTTCAGATCTTTATCAGTGACAGAGTCAAGAAAGTCCTGGGCCTTGTCTGCCGCCGTCTCCCATTTGCTCAGATCCGCGTAGGTCTGTACCGTAAACCGCATGGGAACCCGGTTGACCGTGTAGCCCTTTCCGTTGCTGTTTTTTTGCCAGCTGGAAATGAATTCATACTCCTGGTTTTTTTCCTCGTTATATTTCTTCTTCTCCGCGGAAGTCAGACCCTCGCTGGTCTGCTGAATATATCCGGTGCAGTTTCCCTCTTCATCCTCGGCCAGCACCAGAGTGATCCCGTTATTGGCCTGCATACCCCGAAGAAAGCCGAACTCATAAAGGCACCCCGGTTCCAGCTCAAAATCCTCAATCTTAAAAGCCCAGCAGGTGCCGTTTCCAGAAGGGTCCACCTTGTCAGCTCTGACGGCCGGAGTTTTGACATAATCGGTGAAATTGGAAACGCGGGTACCGTTTTTATACGCGAAGAGATACAGCTTGCCGTAAGCGATCCAGTCCGTCTTACTTGTCCACGGATTTCGGTCCGTCATGGCGTAAAAGGTGTAGTTTGAGCCGTCGCTTTTCTTCGCGTCCAAATAGTCCACCCCATTTTTCACGCCGCTGTATTTGACCACCGGGCCGCTGTTGTTAAAGGTGCTGCTGAGCCAGTGCTGTCCCTTTTCGGTGTCAACCAGATACCCTCTTGGGGTAAACGGATTATGCCCTGTTCCGCTGGTGCCGAATTCCCATACGTCGGCGCTGACGGCCCCCGCGGTCAGGCCGAAAAACAGCATCAATATTAATATAATTCCCGTAACTCTGGAAGCTCTACGCATGCTTTCCTCCCTGTGTCTGTTTTTTTCTTCCTGTTTGTGGTATCATATCTTTAGCAA
Organism: bacterium 210820-DFI.6.37; assembly: GCA_020558355.1. Lineage (GTDB taxonomy): Bacteria > Bacillota > Clostridia > Peptostreptococcales > Anaerovoracaceae > Hominibacterium. Next base: position 93,251 of record JAJCKG010000005.1, read on the forward strand.
TTATGGCTAAAGGAGTTTTATTATGTCAAAAAACAAAGTATTTCATTGTGTTTTACTGATTTTTCTTTTTGCCGCCCTTCTGTCTCCTGTATCCGCCTTCGCGGAAGACGGTGACGGCAGCGGCGAGGGAAACGGTCAGGGGCTCGGCATCAACAAGGATATCGCCCTTACCCTTGTATCCTCATCGGTTACGGACGGACAGACAGATGTAGCTGTCAATGAAACCATTGAACTGGACTTTAATAAAAACATCTGCAATATCACCGTCCTGGCCGACAACAAAAAGTGTTTCCACCTGACTGACACCAGCGGCGGGGCGGTGGCCATCAAACTGATCTTTCCGGATGACCAGGTCCAGCACGATTACAAAAAGCAGGTATTCATCATTCCTCAGGAGGATCTGGACAGCAACACGCTGTATAAAGTCGCTGTAGACAGCACCCTCCGGGCTAAAAACGGCACCACCATCGACAATGCCCACACCTTCACCTTTACCACCGGAACCAGCCGGACGGATCAGGAAAACAAAATCCTGAAAAAGCTGGATGACAACATCGTCACCTATGAAACCGCCTATGGTGAAACAGCGGATTCCATTCCGGTGGACAAGTCGGGGCTCGACGATGTGTCGGAAGAGCAGGGACCGGACACAGGCTCTATCGCCCGGATCGCCGCCATTGCTCTGATCCTGGTTATCATCGTATTTACCGTTATCTTCGCGGTTCTCAGACGTAGAAAAGAATAAACTTCATAATGAATTTCTTTCCCCTCTTCTGAGAGGAATACACATGGCTTCCTATGCTCACCGCGTAGCGAGCCATTTTTTTATGCTCTTCTTTGGTAAGGCTTTCCCTGCCGAATCGCACTTTATGAACCGCGCGCAGGAATTCCGCGAACGTCATCTCCTGAGCGGCGTCATACCGCAGGGACAGTTCCTCTAGCTTGTCGTATGGGTTTACAGGAAGGGGCCGCTTATCAAAGGCCATGACCTTTCCCACATATTTGTACATGGCGTAAACCTGCTGATCGGTATATACGGTCCCGAAGGAAGCCAGCAGCTTTTTAATGTGCCGCCTTCCCAGCAGTTCAAAGGCCGCTATAAGAAGCAGGACAAGCAGCAGTCCAAACCACAGCGGGTTGATGGCGCGTTTTTCCTCTTCCTGGTTTGCCTCCGGCTGATCTTCCTCCGGGGCCTCATCCTGATAATTCTTTTGCGTTTCTTCTTCGATCTTTTCATCCTCTTCCGTTTCGGTGGTCTGCTGCTTTTCCATATCGTAAAAGCCCGGTACGACTTCCACCGGGAACCAGCCGATCTCGTCGATGTAGATCTCTACCCAGCTGTGGGCCTGAGAATCCAGAACATCTAATGTCACGCCGCTCATTTCCGTATAAAGCAGCATCTCCTGGGGAGACAGATAATAGCCCTCCGCGTATCTTGCGGGGATGCCGGCTCTCCGGAACATCAGGGCTGCGGCAGTGGCGAAATGCATATCATTTCCCCGGTAGCTTTCATTCATGAAATAGGACAGTTCATCCTTTCCGGAAGGGGCCGCCCCCGCTTCGATATCGTATTCAAATTCTTCATCAAAGTTTTTTCTTATATAATGCAGCGTATAATCGATGGTCTTACCTTCACACTTTTCGATGCCGCTGGTTCCCAGCGCGTTGGAATCCTCTTCTGAAAGGTAAAGGTAAGTATCATATACATATCTGCGGTATACGGCTTCCGCCTCGGCGTAATCATCCCAGTCAGGGCTTTCTTTTACTTCCGCCAGCCAGCTGGCCAGCCCTTTTTCATCGTAATCCTGAAAATCGGACAGGAAGGCTTTAAAGCTGTATTCCCTCTGCCCCCGAAGGCCTTTCGCGAATGCGCCGTAATCCTTTTCATAGTTTACATTTCCGGGCAGCGTGTCGCCGGTCAGGGCCGCTTCATAGGGCAGATACAGATATTTGCTGCTGCTGTTGACATTGGTCACGTCTACGGATACAAAGTCATAGTTTTTGGACATGCGGTATAGCCGGTCCTGCTGCATCCACGGATAAAAATCCTGCTGGGCCAGCCATTCTGTGATTCCTGTATATTCGCCGGAATACGCGCCTTCCGCGGCCGGGCTCCACTTGCCGTTTTCAAAGCTTCCTCCCACAAAGCCCCTCAGATACATGGACTGAGGCATCTGCATTTTCAGGGTGAGAACGGCGCTGTCCGTATACTGCAATGGATGGGTCTTTGTCAGATCTCCCCGGGACAGCTGATCCACTTCCTGACCGTTCAGGCTGTCATAGCGCAGATGCTCCTGAAGCTCCACTACCGCGGTCTTTGCTTCATCGATAGACTCAGGAGGCCGGTAATCGTCTCCTGAAAAGATCAGCACATACCCAAGCAGCAGCACTAAGGTGATGCCGAGAAAAAGGTACGGCAGTGAGGAATTTTTGCTGTTTTGTATGTAAATGGGCCTGTTTTTCTTCTTGCTGACCGGCCTTGCCACCGCGGATAACACCAGCAGTCCGGTCCAGCACAGCAGCAAAAGAAGCAGCAGCCAAATGGAAGGCTCCGCTTTCAGACACAGGCCGGTCATAACCGGAATGGCAGTCAGCACAAAGCCCAGCAGCGGTTCCTTGTGATAAACGCTGTGAACGATGGCCATAGAAGCCAGCAGCATGACCGGAATCATGGCAAGAAAAGCGTCGGTGCTCCAGTCTACGGTATCACCGGTTATTTCATAAGGAATCAGCCCCGCGTTCATCTGTTGGTTCAGGACCTCGATCATAATATTTCCCATAACAAGGAATCCGTTCCACACCGATTCATAGGCAACCAAAAAGAAGATGGCTGTAATCAGGAACACATAGAAGACCAAAAATCTTCCTAAAAACGGGTTCCAGCACAGAAAATACAGTCCGATGGGAAGGCCCGCTATAAGCAGCGCGCTGATGATGGAGTCCACCGGATTGGGGAACATGGAAAAGAAGGTATACCAGCAGCCTACCGACAGGGCAATGGCCAAAAGCAGCTCAAAGATGACCCGTCTTCCGGGCCTTTTAGCCGCTTCATCTGTTATCTGAACCAGATCCATAGAGGTCTGGAGTTGTTTTTTTCTCAGTAGGTTCATGTCGATCTCCCAGGGGTTACAATTGTTTTGTTTTCACGCAGTCCTTTCAGGGCTTCGCGGCTTTCACACGAGGATTTCCGGCAGTCCTTCCGCCGCTTCCTTCAGGGAAACAGGGATCACCTCGATGGACTGGCGGGCGGCTTCACAGGCCGCTTCCTCTTCATAGATCAGGATCGTCCGCATAGTCTGGGAAACTTCCAGCTCTGCAATCTTGTCCAGATCCGGATCGGAAACCACATACACCAGCGTACTGTTTTTGCTCCGGTATCCGCTGGCCGCGTAATATTCCAGAGCCGCCGAGTTGTCACTGGAAGGATAGGACGCAAGCACCTGTGCCGCCGCCATATCCAGATTTTCAAAATCATCCAGCTCCCGCGCGTGGAACATTCCCTCTCCGGCGTCATACCACGCCAGATTGTGATTGATTCCGTTTTCCAGCAGGGCTCTTGACAAGGAAAGGTACAGCTCCACCACCCCGTCGATCATGTCCTCCTTTCCCTTTGTCAGCTCCATAAGAAGGAAAACAGAGTAGTTCAGAGGCAGGCTGAAATCCCGCAGCATGGTTTTATCCAGCTTGACAGACAGCTTCCAGTGGATCTTTCGGATCTCATCTCCCGGCACATATTCTCTCAGGGCGAAAATTTCGCTTACATCCGCCCCCGGCCGGTCAGGAGAGTAGCGGCTGCCGTCGCCGCTGGTCTCAATGGGCTTTTCCATATAAACAAGGGCTTCCCGCATTTCCGGATAAACAACGACAGCCTGTACGGGAAGACCCGGCTTTCGAAACGCGAAAAGGCCAAAGGCGTCGTAGATTTTTATCTTCTCTGTAAAAATAAGCACCGTCCCTACTTTGCTGTCCTTCATGGCAAGCTCCGCGTCAACCGTTTTCTTTCCGCCTACCGTAGCGCTGACCCTCCGGAGCTTGGAAGCTCCCGTCATCTGGTTTTCCATACGGACCCGCAGCATGATCCGGGCCGCTGGAAAAAGGCTGCTGTTTGTAAATCGATAGGTAAAAACGGCGCAGTCCTTTCGCGCGGTCCCCGGCACTTCCAGCTGAATGGTAAGTCCCCGGCGGGAAAAAAGCGTCAGCGCCAGAGAAATCACCGGAAGCAGGACGCAAAGTCCCAAAAGAGTCAGGGTGTAATATGTATTTGTAAAAATATAGATCATTGCCATTACAAGCAGTAGCAGCACATAAAACACTCTGTTTTTCAGCATTTATTTTGCCTTTCTCTCTAAAACGGCAGGAGGCCCCACTTCTTTCAGGATCTCCCGCAGCACTTTTTCTTCGGTTTCCTTGCGTATTTTGGCCCGCGCGGTCAGGATCAGACGATGGGCGCAGACGTCGATGAATACATCCTTTACGTCCTGAGGAATCGCATAGCTTCTTCCATCCATCAGGGCTGAGGCTTTTGCCATCTGAACCAGAGCCAGCACCGCCCGTGGGCTGACGCCCTGCTCAACGGATTCCACACTTCTCGTCTTCTGGCAAAGCTCCGCCGCGTACTGGATGATCTCGTCTTCCATGCGAACCATCTGAACGGCTTTTTTCATAGCCTTGATGTGGGCCGCGCTTACCAGGGAACGCACGGTATCCATCGGATCACCGGTCTGCCGCTGCTTGATAATATCCACCTGACTTTTCAGGTCGGGATACCCCATGGAAAGCCGGGCCATAAAGCGGTCCAGCTGAGAATCAGGAAGCTTCTGGGTACCCGCGCTTCCCAGCGGGTTCTGTGTCGCAATGCAGACAAAGGGCTCCGGAGTCTTGTGGGTCACGCCGTCTACGGTCATTCCGCCTTCTTCCATGACCTCCAGAAGGGCCGCCTGGGTCTTGGCGGAGGTTCGGTTGATTTCATCGGCCAGAAACAGATTGCACAAAGCCGCTCCCGGCTTATAGTCCAATCCTCCGGTCTCTTTGTTGTAAATGGAAAATCCGGTGATATCGCTGGCCATGGTGTCCGGTGTAAACTGCATTCTTTTGTAATTCAGATTCAGGACCCGGGAAAGGCCAAGGGCCAGGGTCGTTTTTCCTACGCCCGGCACGTCCTCCAGAAGGATATGCCCTCCTGCCAGAATCACCATCAATACCTTTTTAATCACCTCATCTTTTCCCACAATAACCTTTTTCAGTTCCCGGATGATTGCCTGAGAAGCCTTCTGCATTTCCAGCACGGCTTTATCCGCTGCCGTCGCGGCAGTCTTTGGCGCTGGCTCAGGCGGAACAACCGGCTGGCTCTCCCCGGCCTGGGCGGGAGCCCCTGCGTTTCGGATCAGCTCTTGCAAAACCTGTTCCTTTTTGTCTTCCTTTGTTTGCTTTTCCATGGTTTCCTCCTTTATTCTGTCGGCGAGTTGGACACGCGCATGCCCTCGCCCGCCAGGATATGATCGATAGTCTCTTCATCCAGCTCGAGACCAAAATACTCTTTGTAGTAATCCGCTGTGTATTCTTCCATGTCGATGTCCTTAAACTTCTCCGGATAAAAGATTCTGGCCACGGCAAGCACGCCCATGTGCGCCTCCATGGAGCCAGGATGGCACCAGCGGGTGGCGCCTACCGGAAGGGTATAGACCTTCTTGTCCTTTACCGCGGTCAGTCCTTCCCACTTGGAGTTCGCGAAGATATAGTCTGTTACAGAATATTCATTGGCAATAATAGCGTCCGGATCCCATTTGTAGATTTCCTCCAGGGTTACATAGGCGTTCTTTCCTGTGGAAACAGTTCCCTTGCTGACCGAGATATCCGTCACCTTTGCCCGTTCCATAATCTCGCTGCAGATGGTGCCTTCCGGATCGGTTCTGGTGGCTTCATTGACGGAATGGTACACCTGCGGAAGCTGACTGTCCTTCACGTCGCTGAGCCGCTGGTCCACCATAGTAAGGGTGGAGTTGAAAAAGGCCAGATACTGGTCCGCTTTTTCCTTTTTGTTAAACACATCTCCCGCTACGCTGATGGCGTTTTCCAGTTCCTCAATGCTGGTGTAATCCACCACGACGTAAGGGATTCCCATGTCGTCCAGCTTTTCCATCTCTCCCTCGTCAGCGGCCAGAGAATAGCTGACCATGGCAAGATCCGCCTCGATCCGCAGCAGCTCTTCCGCGTTGATGGAGCCTTCCTGATGCGGGGTGGCGGTTTCTGTGATGTCAGGATATTTCATCTGCATCAGCACGTCGGATTTGACGCCGTTGGGGCAGCCTACAATTTTCTCTCCTTCGTCCAGCATAGCCATCATGTGGGCCGCTGTGGCGTAAAGGCAGGCCACCCTCTGAGGTTCATCGGGAATCTCTACGGTTCTTCCCAGACAGTCTGTAACCGTCCTGGTAGCTCCGGAGCTTCCCCCTGTGCCGCCGCAGCCCGCAAGCAGGGTTACGGTCAGGATTAAAACCAGTATAATACAAATGTTTCGGATTTGACGCTTTCTGTTTCTCATAATTACCTCTTGTTACGCAGCGGCAGAATGTACTTGCGGACGCCGCTTCCATCGTTTACGATTTCAGTTATAATATTAAATGTAGATTCCAGGTTTTCTTCTGTAAGGATATCGGAAGGCTTTCCCATACGGGCAAAGTTCTTTCCGCTGAACAAAGCCACCTTTGTGTTAACCCCGGCGTTTTCCAGATAATACGCCTGATTGAGGAAATGGGTCGCCATAATAATGGATCTGTTCCGATTTTTTACCAGATCCGCGATGACTTCCATTACCGTCAGCTCGTGGGTAAAGTCCAGATGAGCCGTAGGCTCGTCCATAACCATGATTTTCGACTGCTGGGCAATGGCTCTGGCAATGATGACCAGCTGCAGCTCGCCGCCGGACAGCTTTGTATACTCTCTGTCTTCAAAGCCTTCCAGTCCCACCTGCTTCAAAGCGGCTCTGGCGATGGCCTTTTCCTCTTCACCGGGCGGGGCAAACATTCTGGCCGCGTACGTCCTTCCCATGGTCACTACGTCCAGCACAGTATAGGCAAAGGTCGTCTTATGACCCTGAGGCACATAGGCCACATGCTCCGCGAATTCCTTTGGCTTCAGCGCAGAAAGGTCCTCTCCCTCCACAAGAATCTGCCCGCTCTTCAGCTTGTTCAGGCCCAGTATACAGTCGATCAGGGTGGATTTGCCGCAGCCGTTGGGGCCTATGACGCAGAGGATCTCTCCTTCTTCTACGGTAAAATTCACATCTTCCAGTATCATTCGCTTTTCGTCGTAGGTAAAAGCGGCGTTTTTCACTTCCAACAATGCCATAGGATCACCAGTTGCTTCCTTTCGTTTTCTTCAGCAGGTAAATAAAGAACGGGCCGCCTACAATGGCAGTGACGATCCCCAGCGGGATCTCCGCCCCGGTGATAGTCCTGCATATGGTATCTACAAAGACCATGAAGCAGGCGCCTACGGAAATGGCGGCCGGAATCAGCCACTTGTTGTCGCTGCCGATGACCATTCTGCACATATGGGGCACCACCAGCCCTACCCAGCCGATGACGCCGCTGACGCAGACCGCGCCCGCTGTGGCCAGGGTGGCAAAGCCGATGACAATGCCTTTATTAAGCCCTACATTGAGGCCCAGGGTCTTAGCTTCCCGGTCTCCCATGGAAAGCACGTTGAGCCGCCACCGAAACAGCACCATTCCGATGATGCCGGTCAGCATCGGGATAGAGGAAAAGACCAGTTCTCTGGTTTCTGTGGAGCCCATTCCTCCCATGAGCCAGAAGGTAATGGCCGGAAGCTGACTGTAGGGATCCGCTATGTATTTGAGCAGGGACAGCAGCGCCGAGAAAATGGACTGAATGATGGTCCCTCCCAGCACTAGGGTAATGGTCGGCGTGCCTCCGCTGACCTTTCCAACCAGGTAGGCCAGAATCACAGCAAGGATCCCGAACCCGAAGGAAAAGACAGAAGTCATAACCATGCTGTTAAACAGCAGGATCGAAAGGGCGGCGCCGAATCCCGCTCCATTGGAAACGCCCAGCATGCCGCTGGAAACCAGCGGGTTTCGGAACAGGCTCTGAAAGCACGCCCCGCTGACCGCAAGGGCCGCGCCCACCAGGAGTCCCTGCAGGGCCCTGGGGAATCTCAGGTTCATGACTACGCTGAAGGTCTGGACGCTGAGCCCCATGTCCGCCGGTTCTTTTCCGCAGATGGCCGTCCAAAAGCTTTTGACCACCTCCGCCGGCGTGACGCTGTATCTGCCGACGCAGATAGCCCCCAGAAAGAATACCAGCGGCAGGCCAATCAGGACGGCGGTCCGTATCAAGTTATGGTTTTTCTTTTGCTTCATCACGAGGTTGCTTCTCTTTCTGCTACGCAGCGGTATCCGTCCGCGGTCCATCTTCTGAACAGACAGTTGTAGCAGGCGTTTTCCGTATCGTCATAGCACTCTTCCATATCGTTATCCTGCTGGAATTTGCCGCAGGCGGTTGTCCATTCTGTAACCCGCTTGTCTCCCTGGTACAGCTCTTTTTTCTTGCAGGCTCTGTAGCCGTTTCCTTTTTTCGCGGAAATCAGTGTAACCTTGTGGTCCACCAGAGTGGTTTTCAGCTGATCTCCTACGGTAATCTCCGTATCATCCGGCAGCGTGTTTCCGTCAAAGTCCAGGAACTGTTCAATTCCGGTAAGCTCCCGCCACTTCGCTACAGTGTGGGTCTGCCCGTCATATTTTCCGCCTTTGCCTCCCCGGAACACGCCGTCGCAGCCGGAAAGGCGCAGGCCGATGCCTGCCAGGGCTCCAATGACGCCGCATCCAGTGCCGCCGTATTCTTCCAGGATGGTTCCTCCCAGCCGGGCCGCGAGATCATAGGCCTCCTGCTTTTGGATCACTTCATTCTGAGCCCGCTTTCCATACGCGATGAGCGTTTCGGGGGCTTTCAGCTGATCCAGCCTGCAAAAGCACAACCCCGGATCGGAGCTTTCGGCCATGTTCTCCCGCAGCACCTTTTCCGCCGCGGTCTTCATCTCCGCCACTTCCACGCCTTCGATATCAATAACCATGCACATGGAGCTGTTGTGAGAGGTATAGTCAATATCATCGTGAAGCAGCAGCTGATGCCGGGTAATGCCTTTGTCCATAGTCCCGCCCAGCTTAACAATTTCCCTGGCGATTAAATCGGCAATTTTTCCGGTGCTGGTGCTTTTCGTCAGATCGTCCGTATCATCTACACAAATATATAATCTCATTTTTTCTGATTCCTTTCTCCGCCTCGCCCAATATGCCAGGCTGTAATATACTACCGCGCGGCCTTCCCGGTTTATACAAAAACAGGAATGCCTGTACGAAAAATAAAACTCTCTCCTGGCAGGGGAAAGAGTGATTTATCTTTGATACATCATTCCTTTCCAAAACATGGGAGGCAAAACCGTTTCCAGCAGTGCCCATCGACGCTCAGCCATAAGCGTAGCTCCCAGGCTTTTGCGTTCGGAATCTCCTTATTCTTTTGTGCCGCTCCCTGCTGAGAGCAGTTTTTACTAACAGATATATTGTAGTATAATCATTTTTTTCTGGCAAGGGTTTCTTGTTACATTTCGACAATTCTTCTTTTATAAAACGCCCTTTTCTGTTCTTATAATACTACATCCCCGGCAGGGTTCGTGTTGGCAGGACAACATTTTGCAAAATTTCACATAGTCTTCAAATTTTTCTTTTGTGATTTTTAATCGGTTGTTAACATTGTCCCCTCTTTCCTGGCTTCAGTGAGGCCCCGCTTTCGGGTAAATTCTGCCGGGCCGCTCCCTTGCGCTCCCGGGGCAGAATGTTATATAATACTAAGGATATAAATGGAGTTGGCAGCGCGTATTACTAACTTTTTTAAGCGGAATGAAGGAATGTCAACCAATCATGCCGTCCATTTATGGATGATGATATAAAAAGATAGGAGACATATACAAATGAAAAACTTGGGTTTAGTTCGGGTCGGGGCCGCGGTGCCGGATCTGAAGGTTGCAAATACGGAATATAATAAGGAACGGATCCTGGAGCTTGTGCGGGACGCAGAAAAAAAAGGCGCGGGCTTTCTCGTCTTTCCGGAGCTTTGTATAACAGGCTATACCTGCGGTGATCTGTTTTATCAGGAGCACCTGTATCAAAGCCAGCTTGCGGCGCTGGAGGAAATCCTCGCGGCAACAAAAGAGCTTTCCGTTACTGTTATTTTAGGCTGCTATCTGCGGCTGGAAAACAATCTGTACAACTGCGCGGCGCTGATTCAGAGGGGCAGTATCCGCGGCGCGGTTCCCAAGATGTTCCTCCCCAATTCTAAAGAGTATTACGAAGCCAGATGGTTTGCCAGCGGCGTTGATCTTGCCCGCAATCTGAAAACCATTACCCTTTTCGGGAAAGAGGTGCCTTTCGGAAATCTGATTTTCACTGATCAGGAAGCGGATCTTTCTGTGGCTATGGAGATCTGCGAGGACCTGTGGCTCCCGGTTTCTCCGGGTTCCCAGCTGGCTCTTAACGGCGCGCATATTATCTTCAATACTTCTGCCAGCAACGACACGGTAGGAAAGGCCGATTACCGGAGGAATCTGGTAACGGTGGAAAGCGCGAAAAGCAACTGCGGCTATGTTTACACTTCCGCAGGGGTAACAGAATCCACGACGGATGTGGTGTTCAGCGGCCACAGCATCATTGCGGAAAACGGAATTGTTCTGGCGGAAAGCCAACGCTTCACAAGGGAAAGCGCTGTATATTACAGCGAGATCGACTTTCAGCGTCTGCGGTTCGAGCGTTCTCAGAATCACAACCTGAACCACTGCGCCGCCACATTCGGGCAGCGGGAAAAATTCCAGAAGATCCAAATCGACCCGGTAAAGCTGGTGGAACCAAGCGATACGCTGTACCGTCATTATGACAAAAATCCTTTTGTGCCGGAAGACAACGCGCAGGTTTCCCAGCGCTGCGGGGAAATTTTCAGTTTACAGGCGGCAGGCCTGGCAAAGCGGATCCAGCACTCCCATTCAAAGAAATCTGTCGTAGGAATTTCCGGCGGTCTGGATTCCACACTGGCGCTGCTGGTCTGCGCTTATACCCACAAGCTGATCGGACGGCCAGCGGATGATATTGTAGCAATTACCATGCCTGGCTTTGGAACTACAGGAAAAACCTACAACAACGCCCTTACCATTATGAAGCTGCTGGGCGCGGAGGTGCGTGAAATTTCCATTAAGGACGCGGTAAATCAGCACTTTGGCGATATCGGGCACGACCCTTCTGTCCACGATGTAACCTATGAAAATTCACAGGCCAGAGAGAGAACACAGATCCTGATGGATACCGCCAATAAGGAAGGCGGCCTTGTAGTGGGAACCGGCGACCTGTCTGAAATGGCCCTGGGCTGGTGTACCTACAATGGAGACCATATGTCCATGTACGGCGTAAACGCTTCTGTGCCTAAGACGCTGGTGCGGTTCGTTGTCAAATGGGTCATGGAGAACAAACTGAGCGGTCCCAATGAAGATCCGAATTTCAGTTCTGATAACGCTTTGCTGAAAAAGACACTCCAGGATATTCTGGACACACCGATCTCACCGGAGCTGCTGCCGCCGGATCCAAACGGGAATATCGCGCAGAAAACAGAAGAAAGCGTGGGGCCTTATATCCTTCACGATTTCTTCATCTATTACACGATCCGCTACGGCATGGAGCCTGAAAAGCTGCTGTTTACAGCAAAGAACGCTTTTGCCGGTGAATATGACGAGGAATTCATTAAGAAATGGATGGCTACCTTCTACCGCCGCTTCTTTACACAGCAGTTTAAGAGAAGCTGCGTTCCGGACGGCCCGAAGGTTGGATCCGTCAGCCTGTCACCGCGCGGCGACTGGAGAATGCCTAGCGACGCGGACGCGGCGATCTGGATGAAATAGCAGAAAGCCCTATACTGGTACAAATGTTAAAATATTTTCGAGATGAAAAAACGAGAAGACGCTGCTACTCAAAACAAGCGTCTTCTCATTTTTATTCTGTCTACGCTTCATAGCTTTCGCCGCCGCGATCCGGATAAATATACTCTGACCTACGCCTCCTGGTCATAGACATAGGCGAAAGCCTTTGTTCTTCCTTCTTTTTTCATCAGGTAAACGCCGTGGATTTCCGGCGCGAATCCAGGGAAGCGGTTGATCCCCTCTTCCAGAATCTTAAAATACTCTACAGCCGGTCTGCTCCAGCGTTCTCCCGGTACCACGCAGAAAATGCCCGGCGGATACGGCAGCGCTCCTTCCAGCGCCACTTCTCCCTCAATATCTGACACTGCTACCATTTTCGCCTGATTGCGAATCAGAGCCACTCCCGCGTCGTACGGCGACATGGCCACTTCCGGGAAGGTTTCCTCGCGGAACAGCTCCCGCTGAAATTCCTTCGCGTTGCGCGCCTTATAGAAATCATGCATTTCCTGGCACAGATCCCGAATACCGACACCTCTGTAGCGTTCCTCATTATCCCAGTACAGATACGGCATTACCTGGCTTACCGGCGCGTTCTGACGCACCAGCTGCTCAAAGCGCATCAGCTGCGCTACCAGAGAATCCAGTTTTGGCTTGCTTTCCGCCGGAGTCATAAGGAACAGGATGGAGTTAAAGTCGTTCTTTTCCGGAATGATCCGATTGTCCCGCAAAAAGCTGGCCAGGATCGTCGCCGGAATACCAAAATCTTCATACTCCCCGGTTTCCACATTGATTCCAGGCGTTGTCAGCATCAGCTTGTTCGGATCCAGGAAGTACTGATCCTGTCCATAGCCTTCAAAGGAGTGCCACTTTTCTCCCGGTATAAATTTGAAGAACTCAATGTTTTTAGAGATTTCTTCCGTGTCGTATTCCTCCCACGGCTTTCCGTTAACCGTAGGCGGTATGAAGGGCTTTAACATAGTGCAATTTCTCAGTACCGATTTTCTCGCCTCGATTCCCATCTTCACACAATCATCCCACAGCTTTCTTCCGGAAGCCCGATCCTGCATTCTGGCGTTTACATCCAGGGCCGCGAAGATGGGATAGAACGGGCTGGTACTGGAATGGGAGCGATAGGAATTGTTAAACCGCTTGTATCCCAGATACCGCTTTTGCCCCTTGATATGGGAATCCTTTTTATGTATGTAGGAGGACTGGGAAAATCCCGCCTGCTGCTTGTGTACAGACTGGGTAACAAAGATTCCCGGATCATCCGGCCCCAGCTCCAGCAGCAACGGGGAGCAGTCCCGCATCATAGGAATGAACTGTTCGTAGCCGACCCACGCGGAATCAAACAGGATATAATCGCACAGGTGCCCGATCCGGTCTACCACCTGACGGGCATTGTAGATGGTTCCGTCATAAGTCCCCAGCTGGATGATTGCCAGACGGAAAGGACGCTCCTCCTTTGCTTTTTCCGGCGCGATCTTCGCGATCCGCTCCCTCAGATACGCCTCCTCAAAGCAGTGGTCATCGATTCCTCCAATAAAACCGAAGGGGTTTCTGGAGGCTTCCAGATAAACCGGCAGTCCTCCCGCCTGGACCAGGGCCGCGTCGTAGTTGGATTTATGATTGTTCCGGTCAAAAAGAACCAGGTCTCCCGGCGATACCAGAGCGGCTCCTACAATAATGTTGGATGTGCTGGTACCGTTCATTACAAAAAAGGTATTGTCTGAATTGAATACCTTTGCCGCGTTCTTCAGAGCGTCCTCGGCCGGTCCCTCGTGGATCAGCAGATCGCCCAGCGCGACGTCCGCGTTGCAGATATCAGAACGGAAGATGGTTTCTCCATAAAAATCATAGAGATACCGCCCTGCCGGATGTTTTTTGAAATACTGGCCGCTCTGATGGCCCGGGCAGTTAAACTGCTGGTTCTTCAGATCGATATAATTGCTCAGGGTTTCGAAAAACGGAGGAAGCACCCGCCACTCATACTGTTCGGCCGCGCTTTCGATTTCGTTGTCCACGATATCCTGATTCATCCCTTTTGTATAAACCCATCTGTAGATCTCCTCTTTAATCTCCTCATCGATGTACTCTCTGTCCTCTGAGAAGACAAAAACCGGGACCTCAAACCGGGTCTCATAGATAGCCTTTATGATCTCTCTGTCTTTATCGGATACTACCGCTGCCGCAATGTCTGTATAATCTGTGTCTTTCACATCAATCAGATGTCTCTTTGTAGTAAAGTATTGCCGTACGGATGGCGAATACGCGATTTTCAATGAACGCATGCGTTTCCTCCTTTTCTGTAATATACCGCATTCCAGTAACTATTTTCCTATTTCAAAAGTTATCACGGGCAATTTATTCTGTCAACACACAATGACCCGGCTTTTTTGTGCCAGTGATTTTCTTTTTTCATGTTCCAGTGGCACGGAGCTGTGGCGGAAGGGGAAATTCCCGCGAAGCAGGAAAAAAGACCTCTGTTTCCAAAGGTCTCTTTCCACATTTTTATGAGTCAACTATCTTGTTTTCCTGTTCTTCATACGGATCCCCCGCGCCTTCTGTAAATCCTATGTCCCCGGGCTTCAGGTCCTCAGGCTCATCTTCCAGATCGACTGCCGCGGGCTCGTCTTCCGCCGCGGCTGAAAGCATAACCTTTGCCTTGAAAAGATCCCCATCAATGGCGATATCGATCCCTCCGCCCATCAGCTTCATCAGATCCTTGGCAATCGCGAGCCCCAGTCCGCTTCCTTCTGTGGAACGGGATTCGTCTCCCCTCTTGAACCGCTCCATCAGCTCAGACGGGTTAATATTCAGGGACTGTCTGGAAATGTTTTTGATTTCCATAACAATCCGTTCCTTCGAGTCGGTCTTCTGGCTGGAAAAGCTGATGTATACTCTGGTGTGCTCCTGAGAATATTTGAGCACATTGCTGAGAAGGTTGGAAATGACCCGCCAAAGCAGCTGTCCATCCGCTTTGACAAAATACCTGGCCTCCGGAGCCTCAATGATAAAGTCCAGATTGGATTCTTCCACCCGCTCATTCAGCTCTCCCAATCCCTGATTCAGCAGGGAAAGCAGATCTACCCGGCTCATTCGCACTGGAATAGCGCCGCTGGAAGCCTTGGCCGCTTCAAAGAGATCCTCCGTCAGCTGCCGCAGCCGGTCCGTCTTCTGTTCCAGAATTTCCAGATATTCCGGCGCCCGCTCACTGTCCAGACCTTCGGTTTTGAGAAGGTCGATATATGTGACCATGGAGGTAAGGGGCGTTTTCAGATCGTGGGATACATTGGAAATCAGATCGGTCTTCATCCTCTGATTCCTCAGCTCATTCTGGACCGCAATGCTGGTAGCCTCTGAAATCCGGTTGATCCCCTCTGCCAGCTGTCCCAGCTCGTCCTCCCCCTGTACCGGGATTTTATAGCCCAGATTCCCATTGTTTACTTCTTCAATCCCCTTTTTAACCTCATCGTATCGGTGTACCCATTTCGGCGCGAAGACCAGAATCATAATCAGCATAACCGGAGCCAGGAAAATGGTCGCGGATAACAGGCAGATCAGAACTGCCGCGATAACCACCTTCCGCATAAGGCTTCCCCCCATATAGATCTCCCGGTACAGCTTATTGACGATCCATCCACAGATGGATTGTTCCAAAAAGCATCCGGCTTTTATCTTCTTTATACAGGAAAGGATCAGCCCCAGTCCTAAAGAAGCAGCCCCTACTCCAAGCAGAACCGCCAAAACCACCTCAAAGGACAGCTCAAAGGAAGACATGCTATAGCCCAGTCCGTAAACAGAGTTGATCACATTATCCACAAACTGCGTAAAGGCGGTGCCGCCCGCGAAAAAAATAACGCAGATGGCGGCCAGCTGAAACTCCGAGAAAATCCGGTCAAACCGATTGATTACGATAGCTCCGCTTTCATCCTTCTCACCAGTTGCTATTACCAGATAAATCAGCGCGATCAGAGCCAGAACGCCTGCAGCCACCGCAATAATGAGCCACAGCTTCATATGCTCGTTGATAACGCTCATCTGAGTCAGAAAGCCGGAGTCCTGGTCCCGCAGGAACTCTTCAAAGCTTCCGTATCCGCTGCTTTCAAGAAAATATGGATCCATATACACCGAATACGAATTCAGGGTAGAAGCCCCCATAATTGCCACTACTGAAGTCAAAAAGCTGCATACACATATTACAAAAGCAACGATATAAAGCGGTTTTTTAGATTTTTTCAATTTTATACCCAATTCCCCACACCACCTTTAAATACTTTGGATTTTTGGGATTGATCTCAATTTTTTCCCGAATCCTCCGAATATGTACAGCTACTGTATTTTCCGGATTGTAGGCCGGCTCTTTCCATACGGATTCATAGATCTGTTCCATGGAAAACACCCGTCCCGCATGCTGGGTCAAAAGCTTTAGAATCCCATACTCGATCGGCGTTACCGCAATGTTTTTTCCATCCAGCTCTACCGTTTTCTGCTCATCATCGATGACCAGCCCGCCGGTTTTGAACACGCCGGTCTTTTTTTCCATACTTCCCAGATTGACATACCGTCTCAGCTGTGATTTTACTCTGGCAATCAGCTCCAGCGGGTTAAAGGGCTTTGTAATATAATCATCGGCGCCTACATTGAGCCCTGTAATCTTGTCGTAATCCTCGGATTTCGCTGAAAGCATAATGATGGGAATATTCTTCTCCTGGCGGATTTTCATGGTAGCCTGCATCCCGTCCAGCTTTGGCATCATAATATCCATCAGAATGAGATGAATATCCTCCTTGCCGGCGATCTCCAGCGCTTCCATCCCGTCATAAGCTTTAAACACCTGATACCCCTCGTTTCTCAGATAAATTTCGATTGCGTTTACGATTTCTCTGTCATCATCACAGACTAAGATATTCATGCTTGCTCCTTTCTGGTTACAGGTTTATCTTAAAGGCTATTTCTTAACAAAAGTCCCACCTGTTTCTTACAAAATTCTTAATGATGGTCCGGCTGTTTCCGCCCCCGCTTTACCGCACTTTAAACTCTACAGAAAACGCCTCCGCTATCTTCCCGCACTTTTCCACGGAAGCCTCCGGAACGCAGCCTACAACGCTGACCGCCACATGACTGACGTAACGCTTTACATCCTCAATGTAGTTCAGGATCGCTTCATACGCCTCCATGCCGAATTGGGACTGGCAAAGGGCCTGATAAGCTACAGGGTCCGCTTCGTTCAGGCTGATGGAGACCCGATCCACCAGACCCTCCAGCATTGGAGCGGTCCTTTTTCCATGAATGAGATCCGCCTGCCCGTTGGTATTGACCCGGACCTTCACCTTTGTGTTTTCCTTCAGGTATCGGCTCACTTCCAGAACCTCCGAAAGCCGTATCGTCGGTTCTCCATACCCGCAGAAGATCACTTCCTCATAATCCTCTACGGGCCATTTTTTCAATTCGTCAATAACCTCCTCCGTGGAAGGCTCTTTTTCCAGCCACAGGGAATCCGCGTTTCCCAGCCCGTCTGTCATCTGGCGCACGCAGAACGCGCATTTGTTGGTACACCGGTTGGTCATATTAATGTAAAGGCCGCTGCCGTAGGTATATACAATACTGCTGCTCATTTTGTCCTCCTTTTTCCGCGGGCTATAACAAGCACAGGCCCGCTCCCATGCGAAGATAGGTTCCGCCTTCCCGCCTGTAGGAGCAGAAAAGCTCCGGCTCGCAGCAGGTGCAGTGCCCGCTGACGCCGATTTTATCCGGCCAAAGCCCCGCGTCTTTCAGCTGTCTTTGATTGATTCCTTTCAGGTCAATATAGTATTTTTCACCCTGTTTCTTTGCCATCCCGGAAGTAAAGTCCCAGGCGGTTCTGAATTCCTCATAGACCTCCGGCCCTGTTTCAAAGCAGCACTTACTGATGCCCGGGCCAATGTACGCGTAAATATCGCCGGCTTTGCTTCCATAATTCTCCATCATCAGACGGGCCGCCTTCGGAGCAATGCCCGCTGCCGTTCCCCGCCATCCGGCGTGAACCAGCCCGATAGCCTTCTTTTCCGGATCAAAAAACCAGACCGGAAGGCAGTCCGCGTGTACCGTAGTAAGAAGTACGCCTGGCACATTTGTAATCATGCCATCCGTACCGGGAAGCGTCACCGGTCCGTCTCCCTTCTCCCGTATAACCTGAATATGGTTTTTGTGGACCTGCTCCGGACAGATCCGCTGCATCCCAGCAAGACCCTGTTTTTCAAAAACGGCCTCATGGTAATAGGGACTGCCCTTACAGGCTCCGTATTTCGTAGAAAAGAAGCCTTTTACACCGGAAAACTCCGAGAAAATTTCCAGATATAACTGTTTCATGTCTTTTTCCCTCTTTCTCTTGTCAGCTTGATTCGAAATTATTGTATCACAAACCTGGCCGCGCAAAAAGCAGGAGCCTGCCCGCGTTTTCGCTCCATTATACGCGTCCCTCTCGCGTAAATCGTATCCCACGGCAGATTCCTGCTTTTTCTCACCTTATTTATAAGCCTGTGAAAAGCTATTTTTCTTCGCTGTTTCTCTCCAGATTCCGCGCTTCCTGCTGCTGTGACAGCTGAGCCAGCTGGGCCGACAGCTTCATGTTTTCATCGTAATCCACCCTGCAGTCGATCAGCGCCGGTACGTCCTGCCGGAAGGCCTCTTCCAGAATCGGAATCAGGTCATCCGCCTTTTCCACCCGGTATCCTTTTCCGCCCATGACTTCCGCCAGAGCTACAAAATCCGGGTTGGTAAAATCCGTATAGCAGGTCTTTCCAAAATGCTCCATCTGCTTCCACTTGATCAGGCCGTAGCCGCTGTCATTGAGGATCAGGGTAACAAAGTTGGTTCCAATGCGGGCGGCTGTCTCCAGCTCCTGCATATTCATCATAAATCCGCCGTCACCAGTTACAGCCAGCACTTTTTTATCTGGGTTCACCAGCTTGGCCGCTATGGCTCCCGGAATAGCGATTCCCATGGAAGCAAACCCGTTGGAAATGATACAGGTGTTTGGCTTGTAGCAGTTGTAGTGTCTCGCAATCCACATTTTATGAGCGCCCACGTCGGATACCAGAATATCCTCTTTTCCCATGACCTTCCGCACATCGTGAAGCACCCGCTGCGGCTTCATTGGGAAGGCGTCATCAAATTCATACTGATCGTGGTCCGCCTGAATCTTCGCTTTGATCTCCAACGCGTAATCCGGTTCTGTTTCCCGTTCCGAGCGGCGGAGGATCTCATAAAGAGAATCGGAGGTATCCCCTACAACCTGTACCTCCGGCTGATAACGCTTGTTGATATGAGCCGCCTGAGTTCCGATATGAATTACTTTGTGGTTATTCTCCGGATTCCACTTTCTCGGGAAACATTCTACGATATCGTAGCCGATGCCGATGATGGTGTCCGCTTCATCGAAAATCTGATTGATATAATCCCGCTGAGGAATACCGATGGTCCACATGGAATATGGATTGTCAAAAGGAATAATCCCCTTTGCCATCATGGTGTTGGCAACCGGAATTCTCAGCTCTGTGGCAAACTCTGTAATTGCCTGAGCGGCTCCATCCCGCACCGCGCTGTAGCCGGCCAGAATCAAAGGCCGCTTTGCCCGCGAAATTCTTCTCGCGGCCCGCTCGATGGACTGGAAAGACGCGATCCCCTTCTGCGGCGCTACTCTCCGCATCGGCACGCCCTGGGCCGGCATCTTGGCCACATTGTCCGGCAGGTCGATATGAACGGCTCCCGGCTTTTCCGATTCGGCATATTTGAAAGCGATCCGCACGATTTCCGGAACGGTATCCGGCCGCAGGATCTGTTTGGACTTCTTTGTGATAGGTTCAAAAACCTTTTCCAGATCAAGATACTGATGCGCGGTCAGGTGCATCCGGTCCGTGGCTACCTGCCCTGTAATGGCCAGCACCGGCGCCCCGTCCAGATTGGCGTCAGCTACGCCTGTAACCAGATTGGTGGCTCCCGGCCCCAGTGTGGAAAGACAGACCCCTGTCTTGCCGGTGAGCCGGCCGTAAACATCGGCCATAAAAGCGGCTCCCTGCTCATGCCTTGTTGTGATAAACTCAATCGAAGATTTTTCGATCGCGTTCATGAGATCCAGGTTTTCTTCTCCCGGTATCCCGAATATGTATTTTACCCCTTCCTGTTCCAGACACTCCACCAGCAGATCCGCTGTGGTCCGCTCAAAATCAGGAGGAGTATGCGGCGCTACTCCGCTCTCCTTTAAGATTTTCAGATAATGATCGATTTGCTGCTTTCTCTGCAGATCCTCTTCATTTCTCATGATTGTAAACAAGCCTCCCATTTTCACTCTCTATTTTTGTATACAATAGACCTTTCGGCCTTCTCTAGTATGCGACAGGTTCGGCTTTTTATCAAGGTTTTTTTGATGATTATTTATGTTTTTTTAGCCATACATTATGGGATCGCCCAGAATCCCGTAAGTCCGCAGACAAGACCGAATACGGCTCCCGCCGCTACATCCTTTGGGAAGTGTACCCCTCCCACGACCCGGAGCGCAGCCATGACCGCTCCCAAAACCAGCAGCGCCGCCCCTGCCGCCGGAAGAAAACGCAGGAAGGTCATGCCGATCATAAAGGCGGAAAACACATGACGGCTTGGAAAGGATTTTCCCTTTGTATTTTTAGGGACCGCGGGCGGGATGCCATAGACTTCATAGGGCCTTGGCGCGCAGTACAGATAGCGAAAGCAGCTGAGGATCACAAAGGAGATTCCCGGGACCAGCACGGCCCGGAGCAGCTCCGGATTTCTCTGTACCGCCAGATACCCCAAAAGAAACGGATAAGCGATATAGGATATTCTGGTCAGGATCTTATCGGCCGCGATGAGCGCCCCTCGCGCTTTTGGGCGCGCGTCAAAATACCCCATTCGTTTTTTATAAGTTTCTCTGCTCATAGATATTCCCCGCCTCCTACAGCTTCTTAAAGTACTCGATCAGAATTTCTTTCATATAATGGTACCGCCGGGCATAGGTGTTGTCCACCCGGATCAGCTCAAAATTATGCTGACGGCACAGCTCCTTTTTCCTGCGGTCCCGGTCCCGGACAGCGCTGTCCAGAAGATGCTCCTTGCCGTCCAGTTCAATGGCAAGGACCGGCAGCTCTTTGCCGCCTCCCGCTTTTTCGTATACGACAAAATCAAAGCTTCCCGTATAAAAAAGAGGGTCCGACCCGTGCTTTTCATCGAAAACGTGGGAAATGCCCACCTCCCGGTGAATGACATATTTTTTCCCGGCCACCAGAATATTGCTCAGCGCGTGGTCCAGGGTCTCCAGAAAAGCGGCCTCCGTTTCGGTGCTGTAGGGCTTGATTCCCAGCGCCCGGGTCGCCGCGGTCTTTGGCGTGACCTGGGAGGTTCCGTTGGTGCGAATGTACTCTACCAGCTCATAAAGATCGTCGCTGTCCTGGCCCTGATGCAGCCGCTCCAGATTCCGGCTGCTGGAAAAGAGCACCAGCTGTTCTCTGGCCCTGGAGGTTGCCACATTGATCAATTCCTTATTATTTTTCAGCCACCCATAGGTCTTTTGAAAGGTCTGATCTGTCACAGCCAGGGAAAAGAGAATCACATCCTTCTCATCCCCCTGAAAGGCGTGGACTGTTCCGCACTGAACATCCTCGATTCCGCTTTCCCGCAGGCACTGATTGATGTAATCCCTTTGGTTTGCAAAGGGCGTGATGACGCCGATTTTTTTATCCCGGTTTTCCCGGATATATTCTAAAATCTTAGCCGCCTCAGCAGGCGCTGTATTTCTTTGAACCGCCGTATTCTCCTCCAGATCCACATAAAGCAGCGGGTCCTTTTGCCAGGCGCTGCTGTGAATCTTCAGCTTGTTATTGTAGTATTTTTTATTGTTAAAGCCGATGATCTTTTCGTGACACCGATAATGGTAGCTGAGCAGGATCTCGTCGCTGACCGAATCGCAGGCCAGATAGGTTTTATAAATCGAGTTTTCGATATAATCGTATTCCTGCCCTACCCGGTACCGCTTTCTCAGGGCCTGATTGTTCCTGGGGTCCAGCACAATGACCGGACTCAGCTGCTGCGGGTCTCCCACCAGCATAAGGTTCTCGCCCCGGATGATGGGAACCAGAGAAACAGCGCAGTTGCACTGACTGGCTTCATCGATAATGACCATATCAAAATAAGGCTTTGGAGGTCCAAGCCTGTGGGCGGAAATACAGGTTGTGATCACGATGGGGAAGATTCTGAGAAACTTTTTCAGATTTTCCTCCTGGCTCAGATACCGGTTAAACTCCCTGGTCCGCTCCTCTTTCGGTCCCTCCGCGAGAACGATATCCAGCAGGTCCTGATTTTTCGGTTCTTTCAGCCGCTGGATGTATTTTGCGGAAATGTAATAAAGGTACTTGCCAAACTCCTCTTCATCCTGATCGATCAAAGGCTTTACATCCTCTTCCCGGACGCTTCCAGCGGCAGCCAGGCGCTGCTCCACCTGTCTCAGCTGACGGCCCTGCAGCTCCGCCTGAAGGGTCAGATTCCGCTGCTCCTGAAGCAGCCGCTGGATGGCCTCTTTTCGTTCCTCCAGGTCCAGCGTTTCTTCATACTTTTTCAAAAGTCCGGACAACTGACGGGTCCGCTGGATCTTGTCGCCTTTGTTTCGTTTCAGGGTATTGTCGTAAACCTGGATTTGGGAAGTCTGCTGATAAAGCTGCCGGATATCCTCCAGCGCTTCTTCCGTCTTTTCCGCGTTTCCCAGGCGGACCACCGGCAGCGGCACGGGCTTTCCCTTGTAGGTCAGCTTCCGCAGTTTTTGGAACACCCCATCGATAGGATGGTTGTTATGAGAAGCGAACAGTACGGTCCTTTCATTGAAAAAAGCCGTGGTAATGGTGTTCAGGATGGTGCTGGTCTTTCCGGTCCCAGGAGGTCCCTGGATGTAGGAAAGGGGATATTTCATGCCGTGATGGATGGCCAGAAGCTGATCCAGATTTACCCGCCGGTCCATGAGGGCCAGAGGATACTGCTTTCTCCGGACCGGACGCTTTGTCAGCTCTCCAAAAAAGGCCCGAACGGGAAGCGTGGCGCTGCCTGTCTCATACATTTCCACAATGGCCGAGTATTCCTGATTCAGATCCAGCAAAAGCTCCCGGTCTATGGTCATCAGATAGGGCCGGTCATCCACGCCCCGAAGCCGCGGGTTGAGCTGTGTAATCAGGTCTTTGATCTCTTCCTGATGATTTTCGAAATCGTCTAAAAGGCTGCTGTATTCCTCCGGCAGAAAGCGGCGGACGCTGAGCTTTTCCCCTTCCAGCGTAAATTCTCTGCAAATGGTAATCTCCTCATCCGCAATCAGCCTTCTCCCGGCCACATCGAAGTTCATTTTCCGGTAAGCCATCACATACAGCCCTCTGTCCGTAGGGACGCTCAGCAGATTCATACAGAGCTGACGGATCTGTTTTTTCTTTTTTTCCCGCTCCGATTGGTGACGGTGCTGAAACTGCCGGACAATTTCCCGAAACTGCTCCGGCTCCAGCTTGTAAACACCGCGCTCCGTCTTTTCTCCGTCCAGACCGGGAATCAACGCGAAATCGCTCTTGTAAGGGGTTGTGTCCATTCTGCTGCAGTCGGCCAGATAATTGAGGATCTTCAGATTGACCGAATGCCCAAACAGCTCCCTGTACTGATAGGGATCCCGTTGTATGTCCTCCACTAAACGGCGGTTCACCGGATGAAATGAACCCTCTACTACTCCGGAGGACAGGATGGAATCGATATAGATCCTGTGAAAGTCCTTCAGCGCGTATTTGGACAGATGAAGACCCGATACACTGAGGGACCGGTCTTTGATATGCAGGTCGTTGATGCCGATCCAGTATCGGGTCACTTCGCCGTTTTTATTTTTATATTCAATACTGAGCCACCGTCCTTCGTGAATGGCCCGGAAAATATCACGGTTGATCGTATTCATAAGAAACCTCTGCTTCAGGGCTAAGCCTTGTCTTTTCTCCTGTAAAAATTTAAATCGGTTTCTTTTATCTTATACGAAAACCGCCTTAATGGCAATACCGCCTCTGGGACAAAAGCAGCCCCGCCAGGGTCAGAACTACGCCCGCTCCCGCCAGCGGCGTCAGCCGTTCATGGAGCACCAGCGCGGAGGTAATCACCGTAATAACCGGAACCATATAAATGTATACGCTGGTCTTCACCGCGCCCAGGACTTTTACGGCGAAATTCCAGGTCACAAAGCACAGAGCCGACGCTCCCAGGCCCAGAAACAGAAGATTTGCCAGATTTGCGGGCTCTGTAAACCGGCTGGCCCGCAGATGGAAGTCGAAAAGAAACAGAGCGGGGATCATAAAGAGGATACCGTAAAAGAAGATCCTCCTTGTGGTCAGGATGGTGGAATAACCGTAGGCGCTGATTTTCCTTGTCAGCACGGAATAGCAGGCCCAGACCGCCGCCGCGGCCAGCGCCAGCAGGTCGCCTCTCAGATCCAGCTCCATTCCCTCTCCGGGAAAGCTGATGAGGCAAATCCCCACCATAGCCGTCGCGAAACCGGCAAAAAAGGAGGCGCTCAGCTTCTCTTCCCGCTTCATAAAAAGGCGGGACAGCACTGCTGTGAAAAAAGGAGCGGCTGAGACAATGACCCCTACATTGGAAGCCATTGTGTAGGTAAGGGCGATGTTTTCCAGCAGATAATATAGACAGATTCCGCAAAGGCCCGCGGCGGCAAAGGTCAGCTCCCGCCGCGCCCCGGTCCCTCTCAGCGCGTGAGGACAGGCCAGCAGCAGCGCCGCGAAGCCCAGCGCAAAGCGAAAAAATAAAATTTCTACGGGCTGAAAATCCACCAGCAAAAGCTTGGTGGAAATAAAAGTGGTTCCCCATAAAAGGATGGTAAATAACGCCGCCGCGTGTCCGGCTGTATGTTTATGCTCCATGGCTGCTTTCCTTTTTGTCCTTTGTCTTCTTATCCCGCGCGATATCCCGATACGCGCCGGGAGTAAGTCCGATAAACCTGGTAAAATAGTTGGTAAAGTGGCTTTGATCAGAAAATCCGGTGGCCAGTGCCGCTTCTCCAGGGGAAACGCCTTCCTGCAGCAGCGCCTTCGCTTTATTCACCCGGACCGCTTCCAGATACCGGTACGGGGTCACGCCCTTTTCCTTTGTAAAGGCCCTCAGCAGTGTGGATTTGCTCAGCCCCGCGCAGCCGCACAGCTGACTGAGGTGGATCCGCTCCGCGTAATGCCGCTCTATAAAGCCGCACGCCTTTTCAATTTCCGCCCTGCACTCAGGCAGCCGGTAATCCCGGCAATTCCCGTACTTTTGTGTCAGGATAGCTACCAGCACCAGCAGCAGCTCTTCTTTTTCCAGACCCTCAGACCGCTCCATGATCCGGCTGTGAAGCCTTCGAAGACAGTCCGCCGCCTCCTGGTCTCGGACCACGCTGCGCAAAAATCCGGGCAGGCTCCGGGGCCGACCGGGTTTCGCTTCCCGCATCAGGTCCAGCATGACCTCCTTTGGAATATTAAGGCCCCGGTAATCCAGGGGTTCTTCCCCTTCTCTGTCGCAGGAATGATTATCTCCGGGATTCAGAAGCATAATATCCCCCTTGCTCAGCGTATATTCTTTATTCTTGCAGGAAAAGCGGCGGGCGCCGTCTTCCACAATGCCGATCACATAATGCTCATGAAAATGATTGGGGAAAGGCTGGGAAAACCGGCAGGCTTCAATCTGCAGATCCGCGTCAAAAACTACGGCTGGGATGGATTTTTTCATAAGTAGTTCCTCCTGTCTGCTTCTTATTTTATCAGATGAGCGGCCTGCGGGTCTTGTAATATATCTTCATTTTTCTTCGTTATAAACAGGTACAAAAATCGGCCCTGTGCCGGGCCGTATTTGTTCCTGGCGCTTCCGCCGCATAGCGGTCCATTTTTAAAGAAGCTCCAGCATCTGCCGCGGATTATCAGCCGCTTTTACTTTTTCAAAGGCCTCTTTAATCACGCCCTCCTCATCGATCAGATAAGTGGTACGCACAACGCCCATGGTCTTTTTACCGTACATATTTTTTTCTTTCCATACGTCGTAGGCCTTGATGGCTGTAAGCTCCGGATCAGAAAGGAGCAGGAAAGGCAGGCTCTGCTTTTCCTCAAAGCGTTTGTGGGAGGCCACTGTGTCCTTGCTGACACCGATGACCACCGCGTCTTTTTCCTGAAACGAAGGGTACAGCTGACCGAACCCGCACGCCTGCTTTGTGCAGCCGGGGGTATTGTCTTTTGGATAAAAGTATAGAATAACTTTTTTCCCTTTAAATTCTTCCAGCGTATGGTTCTGTCCGTTCTGGTCCGGCAGGTTAATGGCCGGAGCTTTTGTTCCTGGTTGCAGCATGATTGTATCCTCCTTATTTGTTTTCCTCTTTTTACAGGCTGCCGTTCCGCTTTTTTTACCAGAGGCAGGAAAGCGGCAGAATTTCCATAATGGGTCTCCGCCGCTTTCTTCGAGGAATCCTGGAATCAGTAATTTTCCTTGCGAACTTCAAAATAGCTCTGCGCGTGTTTGCAAACCGGGCAGACATCCGGAGCCTCTTTTCCGGTTACCATGTGTCCGCATACTCTGCATTCCCATACAGTCTCTTCCTTCTTTTCAAAGACCTGTTTGGTCTCTACATTATTGAGCAGGGCCCGGTACCGCTCTTCGTGGCTCTTTTCGATGGCGGCCACTCCCCGGAACTGCTCGGCAAGCTCCGGAAAGCCTTCTTCATCCGCTTCTTTTGCCATGCGCTTGTACATTTCGGTCCATTCCTCATTTTCACCCTGAGCGGCGTGAAGCAGGTTTTGCGCTGTATCGCCCAGCTCTCCCAGGGCCTTGAACCACAGCTTCGCGTGCTGCTTTTCATTTTCAGCGGTCTTTAAGAATAATTCCGCGATTTGCTCGTAGCCCGCCTCTCTCGCAACCTCGGCAAAATATGTATATTTATTTCTTGCCTGGGATTCTCCCGCAAAAGCTTCCCACAGATTCTTTTCTGTCTTTGTTCCGGCATACGGGTTGTTTCCCGCCGCTTCTTCTACTTCTTTAAATTTTGACGCGGGCTGGCGGCAAACCGGGCACTGAGCCGGAGCCTCTTCTCCCTCGTGTACATAACCACATACTGTACATATAAATTTTTTCATTTCTTTTCTCCTCTTCATTCTTATCCTGTTTTTTGACTTCCCTGAAAGGGCGCGGGATCACCGCTGCCTTTCTTTTTCCTTACATTCCGGACAGATATAACGCATGCACAGATCATAGGACTGGAGCTGGATTCCTGTTTTTTCTTCCAGCAGTTCTTTCAGGTCCGCTACATGGATGTCCTGAATTTTTCCGCAACGGTCGCAAAAAATGTGTTCATGGGCGTTCAGGATCTTGTCGTAATGGTCCGGCTGCCCTATGATGGAAACCCGCCGGATAATCCCCTGCTCCGACAGGATCCCCAGGTTCCGGTAAACCGTCGCCATGGAAACAGAAACTCCCTTTTCTTTGCATTTCATAAAAACTTCTTCCGCGGTCAAGTGTCCTTTTGACTCGTTGATTACGTTTAAAATGTCCTTTCTCTGTTTTGACATAAACTCCTCCGGATGGTTCAATTAAAATTAAGAATGATTCTTAATTTTAATTTATTGTATAAGAGATTCTCTACTGTGTCAAGTGTTTTTTATACTTCCAGTACCTCAGCCCGAAGTTCACAAAGATCACCGCATACAGGATGAATAAGACTACAAATATGATAAACAGCGGGCTTTCCGGCCCGTCCGCGTCACTTCCCTTCTCAGCTCCGCAATTGGGATTTTTTATTTCAGCTGATTTCCGTCAGAAAAGGCGGTGCCCACCGCTTCTCCCAGCTTCAGATACTTGTGGCCTGCCGGATCATAGGAAATCGCGCCAAGCCTGGCAGGATCGATATTTCCCGCTTCATCCAAAACCGCTTCATCCGCGCTGACGTTTACGATTTCGGCAACAATGCGCAAGGTCGCGTCATACTGGTTGATTTCTTCCACTTTACATTCCAGAGAAACGGGCAGCTCCTGGATAACCGGCGCGTCGACAAATTCGCTTTTCACAATATGAAAGCCCGATTTTTCCATCTTTTCCGGCTCATCGTGTCCGGATACAATTCCCACATAATCCGCTGCTACCAGATTTTTCACATCGGCGATTCCTACGGTAAAGGCTCCCTTGGCCTTAATATTATCCGATGTTTTGTGGCGAACTCCGATGTTGATCTGCAGCCGGTTGGAATTGACGATCCCACCGTAAGCTACGTTCATGGCGTCGGCTTTTCCCTCCTCACTGTAGGTCGCTACGATCAGGACTGGCTGCGGATAGATGTACGGCTTTGCTCCAAGATTTTTTCTCATTTAAGGTTCCTCCATTCTACTGTAATCGGAATTTCGCTCGCCGCGCCAGGAAGGCGGGGATCAGGCAAGATTCTGTGTTTTGATTCTATGTTAAGTATATGCTTTTAAGGAAAGAAACGCAAGATTATCCGAAAGGGCTGGCGGGCTAAAAGCAAATCGGCTCCGCAGGTCTGAAGCTGTCCAGCTGCCGGCTGGGGCGAGGGAAAAAAGGCCGCTTGGCACGCCGCCGGATCCAGACACAGAAAAAAGCCGGAACGCAAGCTCCGGCTTTTTTCTGCATAACTTATTATTACTAGGAACTTTATAGAAAAGGAAGTTCTATCCTATCTCTATTATTTTGCCTTATAGGAAACCACGGACGAATAGGCGCCATAGACTTTCTTTCCCTTTACGCTGCGATAAGCCCGCACTTTAAAGTAGTAGCGTTTTCCTTTTTTCAGTTTTCCTGTGGTATATTTAACAGTCTTTCCGCTTTTAACGGTCTTGACAGTTTTATAGCTCTTTGTTTTTTTCAAAGACCGGGCCACGGTGTAGCCGCTGGCTCCGGTGACTTTTTTCCAGGTGACTTTGATCTTTCTTACGCCGCCTTTTTTCGCTTTCACACCGGTGACTTTCGCGGGTACCGGTTTTGCGCTGACGACGGAGGAATAGTCTCCCTGATAGCGGGTGCCATTGACGGTCTTGTAGGCTCTTACTTTGTAGTAGTAAGCAGTTCCTGTCGCTCTGCCTGTATCGATATGGCTTCTGGCAGAAGCGGGAAAGCTCCAGGATTTTTGGATCACTCCTGATTTACCGCATCGGTAAAGAGTATAACCTGCCGCTCCACTAACTCCGGTCCAAGTAACCTTGTTTTTATTATAGCCTGCGGAAGCCGCTTTTACTTTTGGCGCGTTCAGCGCCCTTACAGTGACTTTGCAGGTCGCTGTCACGCTGCCAGTCACATCTCTTGCTGTAATAACAGCTGTCCCCGGCTTAAGCGCTTTAACCGTTATCGTTGTTCCAGTCGCTGAACTTACTGACGCGACACTGGCATTCGATGATTTCCAGAATACCGTGTCACCGCAATTGCCATAAGTTTTAACACTTGCGGTAAGCGTTTTTTCTGACGGAGCCTCAACGGAAATATTTGCCGCGCTGAGTCGAATCGATATCTGCGGAAGAATTTTAAACTGGCCCCATGTAGTCTCTTTTTTATAGCGGCTCACACTTTGGGAAGGAACAATTATCTCTTTGACACAGGTTGGAAATATAATACCGTCAAAATCCGGGGGAGTTTCCGGCTCTACTATAATCGGGCCTCCCAGCTTATCACATTCTCCAAACGCCGCGTTTCCAATCGATGTTACACTTTTTGGTATAGTGATTTCTCTCAGATTCCCGCATCCGTAAAAGCTTTGCGTTCCGATATTTTCTGTTGTTTCTGGAAGGATGATATACTTTAGGCTGATCCGCTCTCTAAAGGTATTCGCGTTGCATTTATTTTGCTCTAGCCCCGTTTGCGAAAGGTCAATCGTTGTGGCATTCAAAAAATGTGTTTTTAAATAGGTATCAACATCCTTCCCCCTGCTCAACTGTACATCCTCTGGACTGGAAATCACAAGATCTGTTACCTGGTCATCTGTAATCCCCTGTTTCACAAGCTGCTGTGCTGACGCTTCTTCCAGCGTTCCCGGGGCATCAACTTTTACATAGAGCGTTTGCCGATTTCCCTCTTTTATAATGAAGCTGTTCCACCCGGTCTTATCCTGATAGTCTTTTGCGCAGCCATAGGGAACTTCTATTGTTTTGATCCTGCTGCTGAGTATTCCGTTTTGCGGATATTCCGGCGGGGAAACCGCATGAATCTTCATGGCAGTCTGTAAAGCGTTACAGCCGTCAAAAATGCTGTTTCCAAGCTTAGTCACTGACGAGGGGATTTCGATTTCCGACAGCTTCCCGCAATTGGAAAAAGCTCTGTCACCGATGGTTATTACTGTATTTGGAAGCGCTACCTTTGTCAGGTTGGTATGACCCGCAAAAGCCTCTGCCGGAACAGTCTCAAGCGCGGTTTCTTTAAGATCCAAATCAGCAAGCTTATGAAGCGATTTTAAATAAGCCAGATCTTCTGCTGTCAGCTTCCCCGTTCCTGATGTAAATACTTTGACAGATGTTATTTCATTTATATCCATACCTGTTTTTTCTATTAAGGTCTGCAGACGGGTGCTTTCATCTGGAAGATTCACCGCAACAACGCCTTCCGGTGAATCGATCATAACTTCCCTGTATTCCGCAAGCTTTGGATTTTTAACACAGGTTGCCTTTATGCAGACAGTCCCTCTATAAGCCGCAATCCATCTTCCAGTACTTTCATCCACAAGAAGGTTATCCGCCGCAACTTCCTTTGCGGAATCATCCTCTCTCTGTTTGACAACAGACCAGATCACCTTTTTATATTGGCTTTCATCCGGCACCGCTGTTATACTGGCAAGCGCTTTCCCACTGTCTCCAACCGCGACCTTTGCGGTGATACCGGAAATGGAAAAATCACTTATCTCAAAATTCCTTGCGTCTTTAAATGTCCGCAACGCTTTATACAGTTCTTCCGAAGCCGCGTCTTCTCCAGTTGTTCCCAAATGCCCTTTTGCCTCTTTAATTGAAGTGTTCAGCGCTTCAAGCGCCGCCTGAGGGTAGCATCCCGGCGCTTGGTCATCGATCTTATCGTTTCCCGTTTCGTCTGGCTGTGTAACTTTACAGACAAAATCCTCGGCCTGTTGGATCATAACCGAAAGCTCCGGAGCGGCTCTTACATGAAATTGAAAGATAATATCATAGTTCAGTATTTTGGCGGTATTGTTTCCGCAAATATCTCTACCGAAGACAAGGGTGTAATCCCCTGTATCCAGCACACCCTGGTCAACTCCGATGTATAGCTCCCGCTTTTCCGCAGAGCCATTGTTACCCAAATACTTTAAGTCTCCATTGCCTTCACTATACTGCGCCGCAATTGCGCCTTTGTCATCATAGATCCGGATTTGCGGCATATTTCGTTCCAGAAACTCCGCCTCCCTAAAGCTGCTCATACCCGCTCGTAGGGTAAAGGTGAATCGAACGCCTTCCGCCTTTGTTCCATCAATGGTTTCATTGATTTTATTAGTATAAGCCGTATCGCTTTTGCTTACAAAGCTGATATCAGCCGGATCCAGCATTTTGAGGCTGTTTGTGTCATTCTCCTGGGCGTTCTCCGGCTGATGATCATAATCCGCGGCATAAGCGGCAGATGCCGGCAGTATGGTAATAAACATTCCCATAATCAGCAAAGCCAGAATCACTTTTGTTGTCAGTCGTATGTTCGCGTTACTCATCCTTCATACCTTAAAACAGGGAACGGCCGCTGAAGTCGATCCAGCCGCCGTCCCGCATTCCCCACAATTATTTTACTCTTCTCCTTACTACCGCCGCTGCTCCCGCACCTGTCGCCATCAGCATCAGCGCAAGATACAGGCCAAGATTCATATCATCACCGGTCTGAACCGCATCGTCTTTTGTCTTATCCGCGTCGGCGCTGTCCATTCCATCATGATTTCCGCTCACCGGCTCAGCTTTTGCGTCATCGAGCGGATTGTTTGCCGGGTCGTCTGAGTCATTCTCCTCAATTCCAGGTACTGCAGGTTCTGACTCATCACCTTGCACAGTAAACTGGAATTTCACATCAACGCCGAGAGAATCCGCATTCTCTGAGACTTTCATATTCTTACCAAATACTAAGACATAGTTCCCTGGCTTTAGCTGGCCCGCTTTGATTTTAACGCTTACGCTTCTGTCAATATTCTGGCCTAAGAATTCTAAATTTCCTTTATTATGTCCCGCAAGTATTTCGGATTCGATTTCATCATACACCACAAGCTGGCTGAGCGCATATGTAATAAACGGCTCCGCCTTAAAGTTATCCAACGACATTTTTTTATCCATCATAAAAGTAATGTTTATATCCTCGTCGGCCTTGAAAGCAGTATTAAAGGAATTCAAATAATGGTTTTCATTATCTTTAATGACTGTAATGGGTGTAGGATATATAATTTCAACTTTTTGTTTTTCTCCCCCTTGCAGCCCGTAATTTGGATCATCATCGTTGACTTTGATTACAAATACTTTTTTTCCTTTTAAGTCACCCATTTTGTTATACGCTTCAACTTCCAGTTCTACTTCTCCCGGTACAAGACCTTTGATTCCAATAGGATTTCCTTTTATTGTAGTAATATTATTCGCTACCTCTTTTTTGTTTTCATCAAGAAAGTTGATTACTTCCTTAGGATCTTTTCTATTCCATTTGTATTGGTAATTATTTTGTCCCTCAACAGCAGCCTCTAATTCCAGAGTCTTCCATCGATCCACTGTAAATACTGTAGATTCAGTA
The DNA here is from genome assembly GCA_020558355.1 of bacterium 210820-DFI.6.37. Classification (GTDB taxonomy): domain Bacteria; phylum Bacillota; class Clostridia; order Peptostreptococcales; family Anaerovoracaceae; genus Hominibacterium. The sequence continues at coordinate 126,005 of JAJCKG010000005.1, forward strand.
ATTTGCACATCATTTACTTTGATGTCGATTTCAGGAGCTGGAGTTTCTATAGCTGAGATATCCCCAAATTCCACCGAAGCTGACGCTAATGGTTCTTCTTGCGGGTGTCTGCCGCAAGAAACGGTTTCTCTGCAATAATAATTGTTACAAGTTTTTCCTTCATATAAATACGCAGTAAGCGTAGTTGTCTTTCTGTCATACTCTTGCTTTCCCGTTACTGTAATTTTTTTTGCTTTTGTTGCTTCCGCACTGTAGTTTTGTTTTGCTCCTGTGGTTGTCCAATGAACATGATACGCATTCTGGTCATTTTGGGAAGTGACAATCGTTGCTGAAACTTCATGACTTTCTCCAACCGCAAGGTTAAAATTCCCGCCATCAATGCGAACCGATGGTGTTTCTCCTTCCGCAAAGGCCATACCTGGTAATACGCCGATTACCATCATCAGTGACACAAGAATGGCAAATACCCGTTTTCTGTTAAACATATTTCCCTCCTACTTTCGTTATTAATCCTAATATTATTACATCTGATCATATCAGACGATCTTAACTGGTTTGTCCATTAAACTTTTAAATGAGCAAATAAAAACAGGAATGTCTGTATACGAAAAAGAAAACTCTTTCCTGTTGCGAGAAAGAGCTCGTTATCTTCGCAATACATCATTCCTTTCCAAATGCGGGAGGCAAGACCGTTTCCCGTCTTACCCATAGACGCTGAGCCATAAACAACGCAGTTAAAAACCGTATCATTCCCAGGCTTTTACGTTCGGAATCCGCGTTTATTCAATTTGTTTCACAGACAGAAAGGTATTAAACTCTATCTGCGTTTTTATTATAATATAAACGATTCTTTTCGACAAGTTTTTCTTTCGTTGGAGGTTCTATTTTCTTGCAGAAATTTTCTTTATGGTCTGAAACTGTCCAGCCGCCAGCTGAGGGAGAACAAAGGCTCTCATGGGAGCGGCAAATTAACAACTGTGAGCTGAGGCGGAACGCCGCCAGATCCGGACACAGAAAAAAGCCGGAACGCAAACTCTGGCTTTTTTCTGTATAACTTATTATTAGGAACTTTATAGAAAAGAAACTTCAATGGAAGTTCTGTCCTATCTCTATTATTTTGCCTTATAGGAAACCACGGATGAATAGGCGCCATAGACTTTCTTTCCCTTTACGCTGCGGTAAGCCCGCACTTTAAAGTAGTAGCGCTTTCCTTTTTTCAGTTTCCCTGTGGTATATTTAACAGTCTTTCCGCTTTTGATGGTCTTAACTGTTTTATAGCTCTTTGTTTTTTTCAAAGACCGGGCCACGGTGTAGCCGCTGGCTCCGGTGAATATTCTGCGGTTCTCCCCCGTCTTGATCGAAGGTTGCGGATAAGGTCTCTGTCTGGCCGATGGTTATGGATACAGAAGTTTTATTGAGTACCAGACCCGCTACCGCTTCCTTTGTTTTGAAGTAAAACACAATCGATGTTTTTGTAACGGCATCCGCATCGCTTTTCTTAATTCCCAGGCCTTTTTCCTCTGCAAGGCCCCGGCCGGTATCTCCGCAAAATTTTTTTCACAAAAATAGGAATGCCTGTACAAAACCCGTCTCTTACCGCACAGGGGTCTTTCCGACCACTGGAGCTATAAAAAGCATGTTCTGTTCCATCATTCCTTTCCAAAATGCGGGAGGCAAAGCCGTTTCCAGCCTTACCCATCGGCATAAAAACCATAAGCAGCTCTCTCCCCTGCTCCCAGGCTTTTACACTCGGAATCGCCATATTCAATTCTTGAATCAATGAAATTTAACTTCTCTGGTTATTTATTATAACCAAAACGTCTTATTAAGACAATTCTCAGATTGACTAAATCGTTTATATTATAATGTGTTTTCCATATTTTTTGTGTTGTCAAAACAACATTTTTTCTTTTTTCACAAACTCTTCACAAATTGTGAATCTGGCCGGGGCCGGGCCGGAAATGCTGGTAAATTCAATTTTTGTTAACAGCCGCCCTTTTTCCGCAGGGGGTTAACATGTTTTCAATGCTTGCGGGCCGCGGGTTTTGATGATTTTCGTAAATCGGGCGCTTTTTGCGAAATCCAATGGCCGCGGCCCACAACTTATGTTAACTTTCGCCTGGAAGCAGACGGATGTTAACATTGTGCTGTTTTTTGGGGCGCTGATGATAAAAAGCAGTAAAAAAACATCAGCACTCGCAATATTCGTCTTTTTAAAATTCTGTTATTCGTCTCCATAAAGGGCTCCTTGTCTTTTGTTGTTTTTATAACCAGCGCCAAAAACGGAAAAGAAGCTGCCCGCATCGGCGCTTTGTTCAGGGGCATATCATGCCCAGCGCTGTTTATGCGGCAGCTCCCTCCTGCAAGTTATTACTCTATAAAAATAAGGAACTTTTTATCATATTATGAGTATGGCGCGGCGGCGGCAGAGCAGACAAGTCCTACCAAGGGTTTTCAGGACGGCTTACAGGCTTTCCTTTTACAGACAGCGCCCGCGCGTCTTTCTGCCGCTTTTTCTTCTGACCGCAGATCTGGGGCCGCGCCGTTTCCATTGCTCTGTACCTTCTGACATACATAGCTTTCCGCGGACCATTGTTTATTTTGAAACACATCATTGGAAGCGGCATCTTAGAAATGGATGGTGAAACTGCCAAAGCTTCCAAAGATGTGATTCTAACAGCTGAAAAAATATAGTCACACTGCAAAATCACCTGGATTTTTCCACAAAAATAGGAATGTCTGTATGCAAACACAGTTCGCTTTCTCTCTAATAAAAATAGAGAAACTACGATCTCTGCTCTGATACATTCATTCCTTTCCAAAGTGCGGGAGGCAAAGCCGTTTCCAGCCTTACCCATCGGCGCTGAACCATAAACGCGGAAAGCCTCTTGCCTTCCTGCCGCTCCCAGGTCTTCGCGCTCGGAATCCTCGTTCTTTTATTCGACTCTCTAAATTCAGTTTTATATATGATAACATAATTTTTATGAAAAGTCTGTTGTCTTACCAACATTTTGTTAAATTTATCGTTTTTTCTCTTTGAAATTGCCTGTGCGGCTAAAGCCTTTCCCAATGCGGGCCCGACAATTCAGCAAAAAAAATCCCCCTGGCCTCTGGACCGCCGAAAGCCCGATTTCTCGTCTGACTTTTGGGACAGCTCAGTTTTACAGGGAGATTTTTCTATTTTGCTTTCTTTTCTCTTGCAAATCGCAGGTGCTCTTCGCCGCCCACATCATACCGCCGCACCCAGGTGTAGACCTGCTGGTACGACACCTGATATTTCGCGGCAGTGCCTCTATAGTCCCGGTCGTGGGCCAGGCAATAGGCGACGATTTCCACCCGCTCGTTCCATGTGGTTGCTCGCCCCTTTTCCCAGATCGCCGTCTTTTGGCCGGAGCCGCCCGCGGCGCCCTCAGTCCAAAGCGTTTCAGCTTTCAGGCCCGAATCGGACGGGGATTCACTCTGTTTTCCGTAGCGCTGATTCCAGTCATAGATCTGACGCATGGAAGCCAGCTGATACTTCTCACACAGCTCTTTCTGAGACAACGCCCCGCTGCGGTAATCTTCCACAGCCGCTTTTCGGGTTTCCTCGGAATAATGGGTATACGTTTTTTTCGTAAAGCCTTCCGCTCCAAACGCGGCGTACTTTCTCAGCCAATGCTGGAAAGCGGTCTTGCTGACGCCCGCCTGATCCGCACACTGCCGCTGAGAGACGCCTTCTCCGGAGAGGTACAGCCTGACATAATATAGTTTTTCTAAAGGAGATACCCGATTCATCTGCAGCCCTTTCTTATTCCTTTTTCCAGCTCAGCCGGAGGGGCGAAACATTTATAAAGATTGACTCTTGTTAACAGCCGCCTTTTTTTCCGCAGGCTGTTAACATAATTTCAAGGCTTGCGGGCCGCGTTTTTCGCATTTTCTCCTGAGAGAGGCGCTTTTCGCAAATTTCAGCGGCCGCGGCCCACAACTTTTGTTAACTTCCGCCCTAAAACAGGCGCCTGTTAACATTTTGCTGTATCCGGGAAGCGTTATGCGCGCCGCCTGTTTATCTGGCAACGCGGGATACTACGGAAGAATAAGCCCCGTAAACCTTCTTGCCTGACACAGTACGGTACGCCCGCACTTTAAAGTAGTATTTCTTTCCTTTTTTCAGCTTTCCAGTGGTATAGCTGACTGTCTTTCCGCTCTTGATGGTCTTAACCGTCTTATAGCTCTTGGTCTTTTTCAGGGACCGGGCCACTGTGTAGCCGCTGGCTCCTGTAACCCGCTTCCAGGAAACCTTGATCTTTCTGGTGCCGTTCTTCTTAGTCTTGACGCTGCTGACCTTGGCCAGAGCCGGTTTCGCGCTGACGATGGCGGAATAGCTTCCCGCGTAGTTGGTCTTATTAACCGTTTTATAGGCCCGCACTTTATAATAGTACGTTGTTCCAGTGGCCCTGCCTGTATCCGTGTAGCTCCTCGCGGAAGCGGTCAAAGTCCGGATCTTGGTATAGGTTCCGGTTTTCTTCGTTGCCCGGAAGACCTCATATCCGCTGGCCCCGCTGACTCCGGTCCAGGTAACCTTAGTTTTGTTATAAGCAGCGGAGGCCGCTTTGACCGTCTTCGGCGCCGCCATAGCCTTGACCGTAACCGTACATACCGCAGTCACATTGCCCGTAATATCGCTGGCCGTGATAGTGGCAGACCCCGCTTTGAGGGCCGTAACGGTAACGGATTTTCCCATAGAAGCGCTGACCTTGGCCACACTGGTATTGCTGGATGACCATTTTACCGTCACATCATCCGGGTCCCCGCCGTAAACAGAAGGAGACGCCGTCAGTGTGCAGGACGCCGGAGCTTCCAGAGTAACAGATGTCTTGTTCAGCGCCATAGTGACGCTGGAAGCGATATGATCCCGATACTGGTTCCATCCAGTCGTGGTCTTGTACGCTTCCACACTCTGCGGCGGCACCAGAATCTCAGTGACCTGATCCGGGAAGACCGTTCCGCTGAATTCCGGCGGTTCCACCGCGTGGCTGACTACCGTCTTATCCGCCAGATTGCACTCTCCAAAGGCGCCGGTTCCCATATTCCCAAGGGATTCAGGAAGCACAATCTCCCGCAGATTCTTACATCCGTAGAAGCAGGTCCCGCCAATGGTGGTGGTGCTTTCCGGCAGACTGATATGCTTTAAGCTGATCCGCTCTTTAAAAGTATTGGCGTTGCACTTGTTGTCCTCAAACTCGGTGCCGGACACATCGATGGTAGTAGCGTAAAGGAAGTGTGTCTGCAGGTAGCCGTTGACATCATCCGATCGTGAAAGCTGCACGCCCTCCGGGCTTGTAATAATCAGATCCGTCACCTGATCCTCAGTAGTCCCCGCCTCCTTCATAGCCGCCTCGGCAGCCTGCTGCAGAGTACCGGACTCAGTGAAGTTCACCTTTAAGGTCACCTGCTGCCGCTCTACAATCTTAAAGGATTTCCAGCCCTGCTGGTTTTTATAATCCGCCGCGCAGCCATATGGCACAGAAATCGTAGTCACACTGGCTGGCGTATCTTTTCCTGACGCTCCCTCAAAAGCATCCCCGCTGACTGGCGCGGAGGTTGTATAAACTGGAGGATAGGCCGCGTGAATGGTCAAAGTTTCATCCATAGCGGTACATCCCGCGAAAGCTCCTCCGGCTACATTTGTAACTGCAGCCGGAATGTCAATTTTTTTCAGGCTGCCGCAGTTATAAAACGCCCGCTGACCGATGGACTGCAGGGTATCCGGCAGTACCACCTCTTCCAGCGCCGAATGTCCACTGAAGGCTGACTCCGGCAAGCTGGTCAAAGCCGCGTTTTTCATATTCAGAACAGTCAGGCCCGACATGCTGTTTATATACTGAATATCCTCGCTAGTCAGACTTCCATCTCCTGTCGTAAACACCTTCAGGGAGGTTATATCCGAAAGAGATTCTCCCGCAGCGGAAAGAACTTTTTCCACCTGCTGCTGAACCGTCATAGTCTTTTCCGACACATTGACCGCCAGAACGCCTTCCTCCGCCTTGATTTCCACCTTCATATACTTGCAGCTGGCTTCATCTTTAACAGAGGCCGCCTTAACCCATACAGTTCCACTGTAGGCCGCCACCCAGCTGCCGCTGGCCTGACTGATCGTCAGATTATCCGCCGGAATATCCTGCGCAGGACCGTTTTCAGAATCTCCCTCACTGTACTTTACAGCCGACCAGTTCACCCTCTTATACTGAGAGCTGTTTGGCCGGGAAACCACCGCCGCCGCGGCGGTTCCTGTGTCGCCTACATTGACTTCACTGGAAATTCCGGAAATATCGATGCTGTCAATGGAAAAATTAATGGAAGTCTTAAAGTCCTCCAGGGCAGTATACAGAGTCTCTGCCGCCTGCTCTTTTTCATCATCGGAGGCGTCAGCCCGATCCCGCACCGCGACGGCTGTGGCAATGGCCGCGTCAATCTTATCTACTTCCGCCTGACAATACTGTTCCGGCTCCGTCTCGCTGATAAGGCCCTGGTCCTTTACATTCTGGACGAACTCCTCCGCAAGGGTAATCATCTCGTCCAGCGCCGGAGCCGCTTTGACTGTAAACTGGAATTTGATATCCTTTCCCAGCTGCTTGTCCGCGTTATTGCCGCATATGTTCTTACCGAACACGATGACATAGGTGCCGGTGCCCAGCACTCCCTGTTCCACACCGATATACAGCTCATCGGTCTTCTGTGTGCCATGGTTATTGATATCCTCCGTCAGATGAGAGCCCCAGAACTGCAGCAGACCATTGCCGTTGCTGTATTCCGCCACAGGATCACCCGTCTCATTTCCATAGGCGTCCGCCTTATAGATTTTGATCAGCCCCATATTCTTTTGCAAGAACCAGTCCCGATTGAAATTATTCATGCCCGCGCTCATGGTGTAGGTAAAATAAATACCGGATTTATCATCAATCCCATCCACCTTATAGGCCTTGGTTCCATCGATGGTTCCCTCGATCCGATTCATGTAATAGTCCGATGTCTCTTCCAGCTTTGTAATCTCAGTCAGCCCGCAGACATCAATCAGCTTCATGCTGTTTGCTGTATCATCCACTCCCTCCGGCTGGTAGCCGTAGCTTTCATCCGCGTAAGAGACAACCGCCGGAACCATAGTAAACACCATAGCCAGAATCAGTATCAGCGATAACAGCTGCCGCCTTAGCATTTGTGATGCCGTTTTCATAATTTACTCCTGTCTAAAAAGGCCGCGGGGAAGAATTCCCGAACGGCCTTTTCTCTTCATACATAGATTACTTTGTCTTAATCTTTTTCACAGCGGAGAAGCTGCTGTAGATCTTCTTTCCGTTAACCGTCTTATAGGTCCGGATCTTGTAGTAATACGTATGCTTGCTGCTCAGTCTCACACTGGTGTATTTTCCAGTCTTTTTCTGGGCTCTTGTTGTGATTTTTTTGAACGTTCCGTTCTTGCTCTTGGCGCGGTAGATCTGATAGCCCGTCACACCGCTGATCTTCTTGTACTTGATTACAACGGAGTTCTTCTTCGCTGTAAGGGTAAAGGACGTGCTCTTCGGTTTTACGTTGATCACTGTCTTTGCCTTGAATTTTCCATCCTTCGTTGTAACGGTAATGGTAGCAGTTCCCGGAGCTACGGCAGTTACCTTGCCCTTGCTGCTTACCTTAGCCACCTTCTTGTTGGAGGATGTCCAAGTAACGGCTTTGTTGGTCGCGTTAGACGGAGAAACCGTCGCTTTCAGAGTCTTAGTCTTGCCTACGGCCAGAGTCGCCTTGGAAGCGCTGGTCTTTACCTTAGTAACAGCCACATTTTTGACTGTGATAACCGCCTTTGCGGTTACAGTTCCGTCGGAGTTCTTCGCGGTAATGGTAGCAGTTCCCGCCGCTACAGCGGTTACCTTACCATTTGCGTCTACCTTGGCCACCTTGGAGTTAGAGGATGTCCAGGTAACTGCTTTATAGGTTGCGTCAGACGGCGCTACCGTCGCCTTCAGGGTCCTCGTTTTGCCCACATAGATCGTAGCCTTGGCTGTATCCAGTGTGATACCGGTTACCTTAATGGGCTCTACGGTGACTTTACATTCCGCGCTGACCTTTCCGTCTACCGCAGTGGCTGTAATCGTAGCTGTTCCTACCTTTTTGGCAGTTACTTTGCCGTCATTGTCTACCGACGCGACAGCGTCATCCGAGGAGGTCCAGATCAGCGTATCGTCCGCGTTTTTATCCAGCTCCGCTGTCAGAGCCAGATCCTGGCCCGGTTTCAGAGTGGCTTCGGTCTGATCCAATGTGATGGAGCTTGCCGCCGGAAGCGTTGTAAACTGCCAGCTGGCGGTAACACCAATTGGTAAGAATGTATTAATTCCAGTCTGATAATACTCTAGAGATTCTATAGCCGCAACATCAGGATCCGCAACCAGCGCGTAGGTCTCACCCTTATTCAGTACCCCTGCGTCTACCGTCAGCTTTAAGGTAATATCCACCTTAGCGGCTGTATGGGAAGAGGACTTGAGCTGATACCCGTTTCCATTGGAAGCGACTACGTCTCCGATGGTTCCATCTTCGTTTACCTTGCAAATGTTAATACGGGATAAGACCTCTTTTTCCCAGGCGGTCTTCTGTTCCTCTGTATATCCCATGTCTGTAGCGCTGGAGCCGCCATTCACCTTGGAGCTGCTTGTAAAATTCAAGGTAAAGGTAACTGCGTCAGCCTTCAGGGCCTGACCGATCTTGTTCTCGTAGGCGGCTTCATTAAAGGTTTTGTTATATATAGGATAATCATCCATCAACTGGATCTTACTATTCATGCCCTGCGCTTCTGATATCTGTTCCCAGCCCTGATCCGGATCGGTGGTCTCATCAAAGCCAGTGACCTTCAGCTTAATGGTACCAATCAGCTCTGTCCGTTTAAGATATGAATAAACATAGATAGTTGCGGTGCCATTTTTTTTCAGGGTAATTTCACCCGTTCCCGAGTGAGTCGCCGCACTCCCATAAACCGGCTCCGCGACATCCGTATTGGAGCTGTCATAAAAGGAGTTTTTCGCCCAGTCGATAGGAGAAATCCCGGATATACGTATTGCTTTTAACTGAACGCTGGTTCCCTGGCTCTTGTCCCATTCCAGCTCTGTGACTCTTTCGTCATTGTAATAGATGCCAGTAGGGTCTTCGGCTACATTGATTGGCTTTTTCAGTTCCATTGTTGGTACATCATCTGAGGTTATGCAGAGATTTGTTTCACCCGGCTTGATTCCTGTAACCGTTCCTTCACTGTCCACGGACGCAATGGATTCATCCTCAATGCGGTACTTAAAAGTTAATGGTGACGATGTGGCAACCCTCAGTGTCCGAGAATGGCCTGTATATACTGTGCTACTTGTAGCCTCGCTGATAGTAAACTCGAGTCCTTTACTCCTTACCGTCGGGTCTTTTTTATTGTACATTGTGATGGTCGTTTTACCAGCCTTAATTGGCAGATACATTATTTCATAATTATTCACTGCCCAAATACAATTTTCCGGTATAACACTTTCATCTGTAGATTCAAAGCCAATATCATCCTTGTCCATTCCAGAGAGTATGATCCATTCTACTTCTACATTTCCCACCGTACTTTGTCCCCATGGCTCCTCCCATTCGATGCTGGACGAGGAGGTCTCTGCGTCAGCGGCAAAAGCAAGCTGAGGCATCATGGAAAACACCATAATTATGGCTAAAAGCCAAGCCACGCTGCGTTTATTAGGTTTAATTCTATTCTTTTTCATAATTTCAAATATTATAGCGGACTGGAGTGGAAAGCTCCGCTTCCAGTCTCTGCTTTCTCTGATATAAAGAAGCTGTAGCCGCATTCTTAAAACGAGCTTTCCGCTTCTTACCCTATAACATTAACTATTTTGTCAATCTAAATTGAAAATCGATATAGCAATTCAGCTTTTTAGAAGTATTGTTACCACATACGTCTGGTCCAAATCTTAAGATGTATGAGCCAGCTGACAAGCTTGAAACATCTGCGTTGATGGTTACAATTCTGTTTGCGAAGTCACCATAATCAATGTCTGCTACCCTATCGCCGCCGGTAGTATAGATGCCGATCTGATCCGCATACTTAGCGAAGGTATCTTTCTGGAAATTGTTGATTCCAGCGCTCATGGTGTAGCCGAAGGAAATGGTTCCAGTGGCTCCGGAAATGGCACCGCTAATCTTGTTTTTATACAGGGTTAAGCCATCTAATGAATCGGTACCAATATTAACAACCGAAACATCGGCTCCCATGGCCTGGGACAGTAACAGAGTATTTCCGCCTTCACCCTGGTAGCCATAGGCATTGCTTGTGGCAATTGTAACCACTTTTGTCGCAGTCGCAAGGGTGGTTCCCTCACATGGCGTATTTCCGCCTGTTCCATCTCCGGACCCTGAACCGCTAGTCTTTACGCCACTGACCAGTGTCGCTGTTACAGTAACAGTACCTGCCGCGGACCCAACTAACTGTCCATTATGCTTGCTGATTGTTGCGGCGCCAGTACCATTAACTACGCTCCAATCAATATGGGCATTACCATTTGCGGTCCATGTAGGCGCTTCCAAAATTTCTGGTGCTCCAATGTAGACAGTATCTGGCGCACTGATTGTTCCAGTAATGGAACCCGTTGTGGCATCTCCTTCTGCCGCAAACGCCATTCCTGGCATCATAGCCAGCACCATCAGCATGGCTACTACTAAAGAAATAACGGTCTTCTTTGAATAATTGACATAATTGTTCATTGTTTTTGCCTCCTTTTTCAAAGAAATTTTAATCTATACAAACGCCGCCCTATTGCGACGCTCGTATCACATTTTGGGGCCCTTTCTCCAAAACGGAAAGCGGCTTTTCCTCCGCCTGAGCTGAGGGGCTTTATTCAATGGCCGTTTCGACCATTGCCGTCTTCAGACTCCGCCGCTTTGGGACGTATTTTTTAATAACAAAGTCGGCTTCGCCGATTTATGTTCAGCGGTAGACTTTGTTGATATTCCGGAAATATCGAAAACGATATTTCCTACATAATAAAAATAGGAATGTGTATACGCAAAAGCAAAATCATCCTCTTTTATACGCCATACACAAAATCAATACACATGTATCTGCGCAAAAGGGATTTTTTGTTCCCAGTACACCATTCCTTTCCAAAATCGCGGGAGGCAACGCCGTTTCCAGCCTTACCCATCGGCGCTGAGCCATAAGCGGTCGTGTCTTCCCGCTCTTAGGCTGTCGCGCTCGGAATCTGTTTTTTATTCTGCGGCCTTCTACAATTTTTTAGGCCGTTTTTCTTTTTTCGTCTTTATAATACACTATTTTTGTCACACATGATGTTGTCCTGCCAACACATTTTTGTTTTTTTGAAAAAAATTTTTAATTTTATTTTTTGCACAAAAATAGGAATGTCTGTATGTAAAGAAAAACTCTTTCCAATTCAGGGAAAGAGTGCTTTCTTTTCAAATACACCATTCCTTTTCAAATACGGAAGGCAATGCCGTTTCCAGCCTTACCCATTGGCGCTGGGCCATAAGCGAATTTCATTTCGCTCCCAGGCCGTCACGCTCGGAATCCTGCTATTTTCAATTATTCTGGCCGTCAAGCCGTTACTTTTTCGTTATAAGCCTTGCCGCTCTGCTGTTCTTGCTCTACTACGCTCCTTGTGAAGCACATCGCTTTTACGACATCCAGAATATGCTCCTGAAATTCCAGGGGAGTTTCGCTGGCGCTTTCAAGGATCTCATCGAGCAGTTTTTCAGTCTCAGCCATGTTTCCCTGCCTCCTGCGTTTTAATAGAATAAATTTCCAGTTTTATGTCTTATTAACACATTTTAGCATGGGGCGGCGTATTTTGTCAATACTTGTATATTGTCTTATCAAGACATACTTGCCTTGACAAGACGCAACACTTATGTTATACTTTGATAAAGCAGCAGGAGGTAAGATTTCATTGAATAATATTGGGCAGCGCCTAAGGGAGGCGCGGAAGGCCCGGGGTATGAGTCAGACCGCGCTGGCGGAAAAGATCGGTTCGTCCAGAGGTGTCATTACTAACATTGAACTCAATATTGTAACCGATCCTCAGCCGATTGTTATTAACGCGGTCTGTGACGCTTTGCAGATTAATAAAGAATGGCTTTTGGAAAATAAAGGCCCTATGGATACTGGAAGCGGGGTAAGCCGCAGCGCGAAAGTGCTGTCTGAGATTTACACTTATGCCCAGGGACTATCTGAAAAAGAACAGCTTTTTATTTTGGATTTGATTCGTTCTTATACAAAACACCGCAGCGGTTAACGCTCCGGTGTTTTGTGTCAGTTTTTTGCAATTTTTTATAAGCGGCGGGTCAGGCGGGCTGCGGCAATGTCATTTCAGGTTTCTTCTGGGGCGGCCGCTTGCAGTTCCTCAATGGACAGCCCCGTCACTTCTAAAATTTCCTCTACCGGCATTCCTTTTTCTTTCAGCTTTTTTGCGATGGCGGCCCGCTGCTCCTTTTTGCCTTGGGTAAGGCCGTCTTTTACGCCTTCTTCCCAGCCTTCTTTTCTCGCGTCGGATCTGCGCCATTCCGTCTGGATTTCATACCACTCCCTGTCAAACCGGGCTTCCCGGATCAGTTCTTCTTCACTTACCTTCCGCAGCAGCTTATCTGTCATGGAAATCACCTCTCCTCCATTTTGAACAAGCTTCTCCACGTATTCCTGCTGGTCCGGGTCCCCGCTGCAGAGCAGATAAGCGCCAAACTGTTCCAGCGGGCCCAATTCTTCCGGCGGCTTTTCTCTCCAGGGAATTTTCCCCAATTCGATAAAGTGAAACTCCAATATATCCGACAGCTTTTTATGGCTCTTTTCCTCTCGCAGGGTAAACATGGAGTGGACTTGCTCATTCTGTTCTTCTGATGGTATTTTCCCTTTTACAAAGGCGATCAGAATATTTTTTTTCATTTTAACATATTCCTGTCCTCTGTCCAATCCCCTGGCCGCCATTTTACACCCATACAAGACCATCCTGTCCGCGAAGGCCCCGGAGATGTCTACCTGCATCTCAATATCGATCTGCTCTCCGGCGCTGGTTTCCACCCGGATATCCATGATGATTTCTTTTTGCCTTCTGTCCTCTGGGATAGAAAAGGGGTTTTTATACACCAGATCGGTGATGGGGTCTTCCTCTCGCTCCAGGATGAGATTTAAAACTGTAATCAGCGCTTTCTTGCATTCCTCTGTGTCCTGCCCAAATACCGCTTTAAAAATCAGATCGCTGGTAAGCGGTTCTCTTATTGTGTTTTCTGTTCGATTTCGATTCATCTCTTCCCAACTTTCTTTTTTTTACTTTAATTCCATTTTAATACATCTCCTATTTTTTGTCAAACGCTTCCTTTCCCTTTTCTCCCCGCAAAAAAACTGCCGAGCCAGCGGTTAACTCGCTGGTTCGGCAACTGGCAACCAGCCGGATATTTCATGATCAAATATAAGCATTTGAGTAATACATATTTTGCCATTTATATATGTATATTTCAACCATATTTGTAAAATTAATCAAATCACTACAATTGCCACGCTAAAACTTCTGTGATATAATGTCCTCGATCCGGCGACTGGCAAGCGAATGCGTAGACAGAGCCGAGGTGAGACAGATGCCCATAGCACGCAGCGATTGGCAAGCAACAGCGCAGACAGAGCAACGTGCTTTCGGCATAATGTGCGCAGGTCCGGCGACTGGCAAGCGAATGCGTAGACAGAGCCGAGACAGTATTTTATCTGGAAAGGAGTTATTTATTTATGGATATTTTAACCTGGAATATCGGCTGGCCCGTAAAAGAATTGGTTACGGCACAATTGCGGCCGGATGGAACTTTTGTTGTTATTGGAAATGGAGATACAGAAAAATATGTAGTATGGGAACAGCTTCCATGGAAAAATTACAGAGACCGGATCCGTCGGGTCCGATTCGAAGACGGCGTCTGCCCCACTTCCATTTCATCCTGGTTCTATGGCTGCGATCAATTACACACGGTAGAAAACTTCCCTGACAGTATACAGAATATGTCCATCGCGTTCTGCGGCTGTACAGCCCTGGCTTCCCTGCCGGAGCTGCCGGACAATGTGACAGATCTGGACGAGGCCTTTATCGACTGCTGCAGTCTGACCCGCTTTCCAGTAATCCCGGAAAAGGTGATCTACACCTGCGACACATTTGTAAACTGCGCCAATCTGACAGGGCGGATGCTCCTGAAAGCAAATCTGCGGCAATACGCTTTTATGTTTCAAGACGCATGTACAAAAGATGGGAATTCACTGATTATCGATTACGCAGAAGGGTTGGAACAAATCGTGGAAAAGATTATTGCCACTGGAACTGACGGCTCTCATCTTGAAAAGGGAGAACCTGTCTTGCTGTAGCGGAAGACATGAAACCGCTGACGGCTCCGCGGATTCTCTGAAAAATAGAAAAGCGGATATTTTTGAATCGCTTCCTGCGCACCCTGCCCTGCTTTCCGGGCGGGGCGCGGTTATTTATGGATTACTACAGTTCCTCTATTTCTGTCTCAGTCAGGCCCGTGTATCTAGCGATTTTATCGGTTGGCACGCCGTCCTGTTTCATTTCCAGCGCAATGGCCTTTTTGCCTTGGGTAAGCCCGTCTTCCCAGCCTTCTTTTCTCGCGTCAGATCTGCGCCATTCCGCCTGAAGCTCATACCACTCTCTGTCAAACCGGGCTTCCCGGATTAGTTCTTCTTCACTTACCTTCCGCAGCAGCTTATCTGTCATGGAAATCACCTCTCCTCCATTTTGAACAAGCTTCTCCACGTATTCCTGCTGGTCCGGGTCCCCGCTGCAGAGCAGATAAGCGCCAAACTGTTCCAGCGGGCCCAATTCTTCCGGCGGCTTTTCTCTCCAGGGAATTTTCCCCAATTCGATAAAGTGAAACTCCAATATATCCGACAGCTTTTTATGGCTCTTTTCCTCTCGCAGGGTAAACATGGAGTGGACTTGCTCATTCTGTTCTTCTGATGGTATTTTCCCTTTTACAAAGGCGATCAGAATATTTTTTTTCATTTTAACATATTCCTGTCCTCTGTCCAATCCCCTGGCCGCCATTTTACACCCATACAAGACCATCCTGTCCGCGAAGGCCCCGGAGATGTCTACCTGCATCTCAATATCGATCTGCTCTCCGGCGCTGGTTTCCACCCGGATATCCATGATGATTTCTTTTTGCCTTCTGTCCTCTGGGATAGAAAAGGGGTTTTTATACACCAGATCGGTGATGGGGTCTTCCTCTCGCTCCAGGATGAGATTTAAAACTGTAATCAGCGCTTTCTTGCATTCCTCTGTGTCCTGCCCAAATACCGCTTTAAAAATCAGATCGCTGGTAAGCGGTTCTCTTATTGTGTTTTCTGTTCGATTTCGATTCATCTCTTCCCAACTTTCTTTTTTTTACTTTAATTCCATTTTAATACATCTCCTATTTTTTGTCAAACGCTTCCTTTCCCTTTTCTTCCCGCAAAAAAACTGCCGAGCCAGCGGTTAATTCGCTGGTTCGGCAGTTTTTATTCGTGGTCGTTATAATCAGATCTCTCAGATCCTCTTTCTTCGTAATTCATGATGAAGCATTGTTCAATTACCGTTTCACAGGTCTACTCTTCGATTTTCTCTGCGGTAAGCTTTACTCTCTGGCCGGTCATTTTCTCAATATGCTTTTCCATCTGCTGCAGCATGCTGTCAATGACGAGTGAAGAATTTGCCCTGTTGTCATTCTTGAATCTTGCATTTACCATAAGACACACTCCCTTCTATTCCCTCGTATATGGGAAATTATTTAATTTCCTTCTGACAAAGCTATTATATCCGCAAAGCTGACGGGTTTCAACCCAAAAGAAGGCCAAATAGGAAAGTCAGCAAGGTTATGGAAGTGGCGCAACAAATTTGTTTGCATTCTGGACATTTTTTTAATTAATTTGCTTATTGATATTTTATTAACAAGCGTCAAGGTTTTCTCATTTCGCCTTAGGAGCCGGACGAAAAGACCCAAATCAAGAATTCTGAAACAATCGTCTCGATTTTACGTGTTGTTTCAAATTCGCCGGGTCAAGTGGGACGCGCTTCCCGGGCAGGGCAGCTTCCGGTCAAATTCAAATTCACGCCCATTTATAAGTTTTTGCCTCGCTCCGCTACAAGTACAGGATCTGCCCTGCCTTTTCATAGGAGTATCCCCCTAATTCATCCAGATGGCTATGGAAGTCTTCGCTTTTCAGAATTTCTATGAAGGCCTGGATATGGGGCAGGTCCAGATACTCCTGAGGGACAGCGAAGTCATATTCTTCCGGTCCAATAGGGATGAAATCAAGATCCATGGCCTTTGCCGCGGAAAGAATTCCCATCCCCGCGTCGGCTCCGTCGCTGCCTACCGCGGCGGCTACTGCCATATGGGTAGCGGCTTCCCGGTCATAGCCGTTGATCCGCGCCGGCTCGATTCCCAGCTGCTTTAGCTTGTAATCAAACAAAACTCTGGTCCCGGCTCCCCGCTGGCGGTTGACATAGCGGCAGTCCGGCAGGTCTTCGATTCCTTTGATTCCCAGCGGGTTTCCCTTTTTCACCAGGATTCCCTGAGTCCGGCCTACGCCTTTGATCAGGGCCATGCTTCCCTCGCCGAAAAGCTTTTTGATATAGGAAATGTTATATTCTCCGGTAGCTTCATCCAGCAGGTGGATCGGCGCAAGATGCGCTTCCTTCCGCTTTAAAGCCATCAGGCCGCCCATGCTTCCCACATGGGTACTGGAAACGAACATACCTTTATGAAGACCCGGCATCTGGTCCGCGATCACGTCCAGAATCAAATCATGGCTGCCGATAATGACTACCGTATTTTCCACTTCCTCCTTCTCCCGGTACAGTTCTACCCGCACCGGCTCGCCCGCTTCTACGCCTTCGCTGCTCTGCTCAATCACGCAAAAGCCATCGGCCCGCACCAGGGACATGGCGGCGCCCGCTCCTCTGGCGAGAGGCGCGGCGACGATTTTATCGCCAACTTTTCCAACCTTAACCCGAACATATTCCTTGTGCTTCAGGCTGGAAACAAGGCGCTTGGAAATATAGGCGGTCACAGTTTCTCTCCGTTTTTGAACGGTCTGCCCCATCATGGCCAGCACCGGTTCTACAAAGTTTTCAAAGCCGATATAGGCAGAAACCGGATACCCCGGAAGGCCGATGACCGGTTTTCCTTTTACAATGGCCAGAATCACAGGCTTTCCCGGTTTGATAGCTACGCCGTGTACCAGCACTTCTCCCAGTTCCCGAAGTACATGAACGGTATAATCCTCGGTGCCCGCGCTGGACCCCGCGTTGACGATAACCATGTCGTATTCCGCTACGGCCTTCGCGATTCTGTCTCTGATCATCTGATAATCATCAATGACAGGGGGGAAGCGGTGGGCGTTCCCTCCCGCTTCAATAACCATATTTTCAAACATCCGGGAGTTGGATTCGATGATGCTCCCATCTTCCGGATCGTCCTCCGGCTCGATGATTTCGGTTCCTGTTGGGAAAATGGCCACCTCCGGCTTTTTCACAACTTCGATTTCTGTAATTCCGGCAGAAAGCAGTACACCCACGTCGATGGGACGTATTTTATGGCAGCTTGGCAGAATCATCTCTCCCGCGACGATGTCTTCACCAATGGGCCGCACATGCTGCCACGGCGACGCGGAAGCGATAATTTTTACGCCCTCGTCAGTTTCCACCAGATCTTCAGCCATAATAACCGCGTCGTAAGGCGGGTGGATCGGGTCTCCGGTATCGACGATCTGATAATCTTCGGTTTCCTTCAGGATCGCTGGTTCCGCTTCCGACGCGTTCTTAGTCCGCTCAGCAATGACCGCGATTCCATCCATTGCCGACGCGTTAAAGAGGGGAGAACAGTATTTTGCGTAAACGGCGCTTCGCGTCACCCGGTTGAGCGCCTTTGAAACCGGAATGGTCTCATACTGTACCCGCGCGATCTTTTGCAATGCCTCCAGATATAAGGCGGCGGCTTCGTCTACCGGCCTTGTCTGTAAATAAAGATTTCTCTTTGCCATATTCTGTCCTTTCTACAGCAGCACGACTTTTACGGCTTCGCCTGCTGTCAGTCCTTCTTTATTTGTGTCGATCATTGTGTAGCCATGGGCTCTGGAAAGCGTGGTCATCATCCCCGATTTGCCAAGAATCGGTTTTGCTGTGTATCCCGTTTCACTCGCTTGCAGTTCTACCAGAAGACAAGTGGCTCTGCCCGGCGCGCTTGCCACGTTGGTTTCGATGGAAGCGATGGTCCCCGGCGGCTCCGGCTGGCCGGTCATCTGTCTGTAAAGCCAGACTGCCAGCAGCTCAAAGACCATCATAGCGGCCGCCGGGTGTCCCGGAAGCCCCATCAGAACCGTTTGGGACGCTTCATCATATCCAAGAATGGTGGGCTTTCCCGGTTTGAGGGCGATTCCATGGGTGAAAACGCCCGGGTTTCCCAGCTGGTCCAGAACCGCCGCGGTATGGTCTTTTTCACCCTGGGAGCTTCCGCCGGAAGCTACTACCAGATCGCTGGTTTCCATTCCGCCCCGGACCGCTTCTAAAAGCAGCTCCTTCTCGTCCTTCAGGACCTTTTTTTCTACTACCTCAAGCCCGTACTTGCGGCTCATGGCTTCCAGCACATAGGTGTTGATATCCCGTATCTGCCCCGGCTCAGGCTTTTCCTCCGCTGATACAAGCTCATCTCCTGTGGAAATAATGGTGATCCTCCAGGGCTTGTACACTGGTACGGTATGGACTCCTGCGGAAGACAGAACGCCGATTTCCTGGGGCCGGAGCCTTGTTCCTTTTTTGAGAAAAAGCTCCTGCTTCTTTATATCTTCCCCAATGCTGACTACATTTCTTCCAGGTGAAACCGAGTCATATACGGCGATTTGTTTTTCATCAAAGCTTTCGCAATACTCGATCATGACCATAGCGTCCGCGCCCTCCGGCACCATTCCGCCTGTTGGGACATATATACATTGGCCTGGCTGAATCCCCCGCAGGGCCGGGGTTCCGATCCGCACCTTTTCGATAACCTCCAGGAAAACCGGGATGCTCTCAGTGACGCCCTGGGTATCAGCGGCTCTTACCGCGTATCCGTCTACTGTGGATCTTCGGAAAGCCGGGACTGGCTCCGGCGAAACCATATCCGACGCCAAAACTCTCCCAAGAGCCTGCTCCAATTGAACAAACTCGATCTGGTTTTGTTTGCCGCTGACTGCCCGCAGCAGCTTTTCACGAGCCTGCTTTACTGTATCTACGTTTAATAGCTTCACTGTTCTTTCCTCTCTTTGCATTATATTTAAGCATATCCTTTTCATTTCTTCCTGTCAATAACCCAGTTTGAATTGTTGAAGCGGAAAACCCTGGGCGCCTGCCGCTGTCCGGCGCGGCGCTTTTTCTTGCCAACGGGGGGATTTCATCGTATTATATAAAATGGAAAGGGGGCCTGCCGCGTGGAAAAACAGGCTTACGTTTATATTTTGAAATGCCGGGACAAGACGCTTTATACCGGCTGGACCAATAATGTGGAAAAGCGGCTGACGGCTCACAACAGCGGCGCGGGGGCCAAATATACCCGGAGCCGCAGACCGGTAGAGCTGGTGTATTTTGAAGCGCTTCCTGATAAATCCGCGGCCCTTCGCCGGGAGGCCGCCATCAAAAAGCTGACCCGGGCGGAAAAAGAACAGCTGATTTTAAATGGCGGAAAAGCGCAAAGAAGCGAAAATAGCAAATAGCCAAAAAGCGTTAAAAGGCCGGCGCCTGTGACCTGAATCGGTTCGGCGCCGGCCTTTCTGTCTCGGCCTGACGGCAGCGCTGCCCGCTTACAGCTGCCGCTTTACATCCTGCTTAAACTGTTCCCACGCTTTGGGATGCTCCACATAGTATTTAGGGCAGTTCTTCCCTGTAACATCATAATGCCGGATCACGTCTTCTTCATCCAGATGAAATTCTTCACAAAGCCACGCAGTCAGCTTGATCACAGCGCTGTAGGTTTTGTCGTTAAATTTTCCGGTGCTGTCCGGATGGCAGACCTCAATGGAAATGGTGTCCGGATTCCTGTCATTGGAAGCGGAGGACTGTTCGTCCAGAGGAATGCACTGGATTACCTCTCCTTTCAGTCCCACAACAAAATGAGCGCTTACCCGGGACTGGCTGGAATCAAAGTAGTCCCGATTGCCTTTAGCCGTGCTGCCCGGATTGGCAACATAATGAATTACAATGTCATTGACCCGCTTCATTTCCCGTCCGGTTCTGGAATGGCCGTCCTGAGTAATAAAGTCCTGCTGAATATACGACGGGTAGCTCAATTCTGAGATATCCACGGTCAAAAGACAGGACCGCAGGATAAGCCCGCTCATCAGCGCTAGGATCACGCCCATCAGGATCATCAGCCGCTTGCGTCTCTTGCTCTTTTTGTACGCCGCCGTCTTCCTGGATCCCGCTTTTTTTCTGCCCCGCTTTTTTCCAGGCCGGCTGGATGTACGAGATCTTCCCGCGCTGACCTGTTTGGAGGCGGTGCCGGATCTGCCTCTTTGAGGCGTATTCACTTTTCCGTTTGTTTCTCTCCTAACCATATATTCATTCTACGGCTTTCCATCTTTTTTGACAAGGGAAGCGGAAGAATGTTAATTGCTTTTTAAGAAATCCCCTGCGCCATGCCTGCGCTTGGCAGGAGAAATTGCCGCTTCGGTTATCGATACGCTTTTTCTACATACGGGCTGGTGGCGGTTTTCAGCATACCGCCATAGCCTACTTTAAAAGCTACGATATCGCCGACTTTATACGCTTTGCCGCATTTAGAAACATCCAGAATCATGTGGTCGGAGCTGGCTCCCAGGATGTCCACCTGTCCATCCAGCGGTTCCATGCTGCCGATATCCGTATCCTGCTGACCGATGCCGATAATGGCTCTTTGAATGATCCCCCGGTCCTCATAATAAGGCTTCTGGCCGAAAGCGTCCACTCCCACTTCTCCAATAGGAAGAGACGGCTTTTCCTTTAATTCAATGATCTGGGCCTCCAGAATCAGCGCGTCATCAGTTGTTCCCGGAAGCTTACTGCCGTAAGCGGTGTCGTTGCCAAGAAGGAACGCTTCTCCCAGCCGCAGGTTGTTGATTTTTTCCGGAAGCTCGCCTTTGCCGATCAAATAAATGGAGCTGGAATTCCCGCCGGAAACCATTTGCAGCTTAATATTAAATTTTTTCTCGATTTTTTCCGCCCATTCTCCCAGCTGGGATAAGTTGTCGTTTTTCGGAATGATCGCTCCATAGCAGGTCAGGTTGACAGCAATTCCGTAAAGCTCCAGGTTTTTAAGGCTCAGAATCAGTTCCGCGGTATCGTAAATATCCTGCTCGTTTTCAAAGAAGATTCCTTCCCGCAGGTCGCCCAGGTCGATCATAAGGACGACTTTGTGAGTCGCTTCCTGCTTTGCCGCTTCCGCGTCCAGCAGCCGCAACGTTTCCGGCTCCGAGTTAAAGCTGATGTCCGCGTATTTTACGACTTCTTCGATCTCACAGGCCATAGGCAGGCGCAGGAGCAAGGTCTGCTTTCCCGCTTTTCTGGCGCTGTCCGCATAGGACGCGATATTTTTGATTCTGGAATCCGCAAGGAAATCTACCGCGGGATGCCGCGTCACCATTTCAGTCATAACCGGATCCGCGCACAATCCCTTTGTTACAATCATCAGGGAGCATCCGCCCTGATCCTTTGTGATCCTGGCTACGCCATCCAGATTGCTTTTCAGTTTTTGAATATCGATGGTCAGTTTTGGATACATACTTTTCTCCTTTTCTTGATATTTTTTAATCATATTTTGAGTTTCAGCTTTGCCGCCCAATCCGCTTTTTATTCGGTCCTCTGAGGACAGCCTGTTCTGGCGCAGCGCTTACATTCATGGGTGCAGTCTCCCATATACTGGCCTTTTGCCGCCCATTTTCCCTGAACACCTCCGCCGCTTCGCAATGCCTCTTTTTCCGGATCAGCAGTCCTTTTTAGTTCTGACGCGGCGGGATTTTCCGCAATTTTTTGCGCGCCTTCGCCTTGCGTTTTCAGGCCGGGTCCGGTCTGTGTTCCGCTTTTCCCCTGGCTTTGCGGCTGATGGTGCGCTCCGCCGATAGGCTCATCCTCTTTGTAGGCGCTCATATCATAGCCCATCGCTTCACATTCTTCGATGTGCTTTTGATATTCCTCTTCTTTCTTTCTGGCCTCCTCCAACTCCCGGTCCACATCCGCCATAAACCTGGACTGGAAATCCCGCGGCTTCTTTTCCGGAAATTTAAAGCCCAGGCTTTTCTCCAACAGCTTGACTGCCGCTTCCTTGTGCTTCTTGGACAAAACGCCAAGGGAAGCCATGATATAATCATTATCCACCAGGATCTCCGCGTGTTCCGTAGGGAACAGCAGCATTCCGGTCTGATTATGCTCCGCAATTTCTTTCATAATCTCTACCCGGTGCGGAAGCCTGGTCAGCGCTCCGCCGGTGCCTACAATATACTTGACTGGCGTCAGGTCCTTTCCCTCTGCCACGGTGCTCCGGCCGGAAGGCCCGTAAATATACCGGATGCTCCCCGCATGGCGCTCTACCGCTTTCAGAACGGCTTCCTTTGTCAGACGTTCTACCAGTTTAATTTCATCTTCTGTCTTTGGAATGGCGACGTAGGACTCCAGGGTCTTTTCCAGATCGATGCCCATTTTTTCGCAGTCCTTTTGCATCTGCTCCTGGCCGATGGACTCAATGACCTTCATCCGGTTCACATAGACGCCCAGATCGCCTTCTACGGTCCGCTTGGCTTTCGGCTCCGGAGAAACCATGATTCTGGCGATTTTTTCGGATTCGGTCGCTACGGAATGCAGATCGGTCGTCGCGCCGCCTACGTCCAGGACAATCAGATCTCCCAGGCATTCATAAAGCAGCTTAGTACATTCCATGACTGCTCCCGGCGTTGGTATGATGGGCCCGTTTACCATATCCCGCACATGTTCCATTCCGGGAGCGCCGGTGATATGTTCCTCAAACGCGTCCTGGATCACTTTCCGGCAGGGTTCTACATTCAGATCATCGATTTTCGGATACACATTTTCTACGTTGTACAGCTTTTGGCCGCTTTCTTCATCGAAAATCAGCTTCATTTCCTCCTGATTTTCACAGTTTCCCGCATAGATGATGGGGGCTTTCAGCCCCAGGCTTCGGATTTTTTCGGCGTTATCAATGGCGGTATCCCGTTCGCCGTAGTCTACGCCGCCGGCAATCAGGATCAGATTGGGATTGATTTCTTTGATTTTGGCAAGGTCGGTCCTTCTCAGTTTTCCCGCTGTTACATAATGGATGATGCCTCCGGCTCCCAGAGCCGCTTCCTTTGCCGCCTTGGCGGTCATATCGTAGACCAGGCCGTGGACGGTCATTTTCAGCCCTCCCGCGGCAGATGAGGTGGCCAGCATTTCATCATATTCTAAGGATTCGATGTTCATTTTCGCGCACAGGTCGTCCACAGCGCCCTGCAGCCCGATCCGGACATCCCCTTCCAGAACGGAGGTAGGCGCTTGTCCCTGTGCCCAGAAAACCGGATGATCGGTGTCGATATCTTTAAACGCGTTTACAACCGTAGTTGTAGAACCAATCTCGGCTACTAATACATCAACTTTCATGTTTGTCTCCTTTTATCTCTCTATTTCAGCGGCATTAAAGCCTTTACATCAGTTTATTACGGATTTCTGAAAGCGCGGCAGGGCAGGTATTCCTACCTGCCCTGCCATTATACAATATTTTTTATGGAGTGTTTTTCTATAAGCTTTTGTCTTACAGGAGCTTTATAATTCTCCTCTTCTTCTCATGGCCTCTTCAGCCAGGAAGGTGGCAACGTCGATGCCGTGGGAATCTCTTCCAAAGCCTTCGTCGATTCCTGTATTTCTTGCTTCTTCAGGAACTACCTGCGTGCCGCCTGCCGCAATGATGACTCTGTCGCGGATTCCTTTTTCGATAGCCAGCTCGTTGATTCGCTTCATGTTTTTGTAGTGAACATTGTCATGAGAAATGATTGTGGATGCTAAAATAGCGTCCGCATTCAGTTCTACAGCCGCGTCTACCAGCTTTTCTACTGGTACGGAGGTTCCCAGGTATTCTACCTTAACGCCCCACTTTTCAATTCCGCCGTGCTTAATATTGATGATTTCACGAAGTCCAACGGAGTGCTCGTCTTCGCCTACAGTACCGCAGACAACCTTCATCGGATGATCGCTGAATTCTTTGTACAGCACTTCATCGCTGAGATGATGCGGTTCAGGCGGGATCTCCAGGTTATTCGGATCAACGTCGAAGGTGATTTTTCCTTTCATTTCGATCCGGGTACCTTCCGCGTCCTGAAGGATTTCCTTACTGATTACTTCCGGATCCTCAAGACCCAGCTGCTTTCCGATTTCCAGCGCAGTGGCTTCCGCCGCTCTTACATGAGTCGGAACGCACATAGTGATCATGATAGTTCCGTCTGCGCACCATTCCATTTCCGGCTTGATGGCTTCGCCGTCCAGGTATTTTGCAACCTTCTCAAATCTTCTATCTACACAGTCCTCTTCATCCAGCTCGTCGATATAAACGATCTTGCTTCTGTCTTCAAAGGTACATCCGCCGATAAGCGCCGCGGGATCATCCGGGTCACCGCCGTACTGCTCTACATTGTTATATCCGAAGTGAGCCGTTACAGGAGCCATGTAGTCATCTTCTCTCTCGAAGATATATCCATAGCCTACGCCGCCTTCGATCTGTCTCGCGATACCGTCGCCGTTTCTCTCAGGATACTCCGCGGAATCCACAAAGAAGCCTTCCTGCACAGCCTGAAAGTACCCGCCTACTTCTACGATTTCTTCCATAAAGAGACAAGCTCTTTCCTTGATTTCTCTCGCTTTTTCTCTCAGCGGGCCATCCTTCTTCAGCTCTACCATTTCCATCAGACCGTCCAGCCCGATCAGAGTCTGCTTCGCGTTGTCGCAGGCTTCAATATTGTAAATGTGCCAAGGTACGTTTCTTCCTTCGTCCGGAGTAATGGTGGACTGGATATCCGCTCTTGTCAGCTTGGAGATAAGCATATTGAGAACATGGGTAACCGTAGCTTCTCTCGCGGAGGAGCAGATGTACTTGGTGTTCTGCTGCGCTCTCATCTTGTAGCGGTCGCAAATATCCCGAAGGGCTACTGCGTAAGGCAGGTCCATATATACGCTCGGCGCGGGAGTCGCTGTCGGAGGTACGGTAGACAAGCTGATGTTCTCAGGCTTGATGCCTACTTTTTCAGAGAACAGAGAGTTAATCGCGTGCTGTACGATCAGCTCCGGCATTACCTTCCAGGCTTCTCTCGCGGTCGCGTTGGCGTTGTGCGCTCCATCGATCTGCAGAATGTCCGCCCATGCCATAACCTTCTTGGACTCGCAGGCGTCTACGAAAGAACGCACACAGTTGATATCTCTGTAAAGCACGTTGTACTGTGGGTCCTGGTGCGCGCCGTTGATGCCTTCTTCGGCAAACATAACAGCTACATCCGGGCCAGCGACGCCGGAAACATAGGAGTGATAGTTGATAGGGCGGCCCACTTCATCTTCAATGATATCCAGGGCTTTTCTCTGTGCCCGCACCTGTTTTCTTGTAATAGGAACACCGCCGATTCCCTGCGGAGTACCTTCCATCAGACCGTCGATATGGGACTGCCCCATGTGGCGGATAACCATGATATGGTCCGCGCCGTGCCATGCCGCCATTCTCATTCTGCGGATGTCATCCTCGAACCGTCCGGAAGCGATCTCCGTTGTGATAACCGGACCCGGCTGCGGGTCGATGTTTCCGAAATACTTTGCGGGAGGAAGCCCTACGCTGTTTTTCAGCGGCTCAGAGCAGTCATGGTATTCAAAAGGACCCATTTTCAGGTTTGGCACCGGTTTTCTCCATACCCAACCTCTTCTTCTCGGCTCGTATTTGTCCAGGTCCTTCATAATATTGCGGACATCCAGCTTTTCATTTGGTTCTAATTTGAAGTCTGCCATTCTTATTTTCCTCCTTTCGCGAACAGGGCCGCGGCTTCATCCCAGCCTTCGCCCTTTGCCAGCATTTCTCCAGCTTCTCTGATGGAGACGCCTTTCTCTTTGGATACTTTGTAAACTACGTGGCCTGCTCCGTGGCCCATAAGCCCCCGGTCCATGCAGCCTTCTACGATTTTCTGTGTATCCAGGGAGGAAATTCCCATTCTCAAAAGTACTGCCCGCTCTACGGACGGTGTTGTATTCTTTCTGCCCAGCTCAAGAAGCGGGTCAACAACCTGGGCGGTCAGTTCCCAGAACCGATCATACAATTCCTGGTCGCTCAGGTTCGCAATGTGCTTTCTGCGCTCTGCAAAATCGTCTTCTCTTCTCATCCTTTTCATCCTCTCTAAAACTTAATGGGTTGGGCGGCCCGCCGCCGGGCGGCGGGCCCAGTCTCGTTCAAATCTCTCAATCAAATTTATACAAGGTTGTTTTTTTCAAATCAGGGTTACAGAGTTTTCTTGATCTCTTCTACCGCGTTCTTTACCCATTCAACGTCTTTTCTGGTTTCTTCAGCCAGATATTTATAATCTTCCTCTGTCGGGTTTAATCCGTATTTTCTCAGGTTGCCCTTGATCAGAGACCGTTTCTGGCGGTCAAGATCCATATCCTTTGCTTTGATCAGGGACGGGTGCTCCGGAATGATTACGCTCTTTCCCGGAACTTCATCCTTAGGATCTCCGAATCTCACCTCGATTCCGTTCTGTCTCGCAAAGGACAGCTGCGGCTGCAGGTGTTTTCCCGCGCCTGTATATTCCGTTTCCTGAACAACAATCATCGCGTCCTCCGGCATTTCCTGCGCGATGGAGAAAGCCGCGGCCAGAGAAGTGTTTCCCGCGGGACCCTTTTCCAGTCCTTCCAGAGTCGCCAGGCATTCAGTAATGTAGAATACATCGCCCTGGGTAATTGTTACATAACGATCCATGTACCGCAGCGGTCTTGCCGCTGATCTAGGCACATCGGAGTGGTCCGGATCTACAGCGTAAGGCACGCCAAAGCCGGTATGTCCGGTTGTGCAGGATTTCAGATTAAACGCCTTGTCTGACGCCATATGCAGTCCGGTCAGATCGATGGAAGCGCCGATAACAGTCGTATCCTTGGCTCCCGCTTTAATCAGCCCTCTCGCGGTACCGGTCAGATTTCCGCCGCCCGCGTTGGTGCAGACTACAGCGTCCGGATCTTTTCCATATTTTTCACGGAACTGCATCGCGATTTCATAGCCCAGAGTTTCAACGCCGGCAATGCCAAACGGAGTGTACAGGGAAGCGTTGAAATATCCCGTTTCTTCCAGCAGAAGAATGAACTTGTAGAACAGCTCCGGTCCAACGGTCAGCTGAACGACTTCCGCGCCCAGCGCCTCACATTTTCTTGCTTTTTCAATGATTTCCGGCTGTCCTACGCCCTTTGAGTCATAGCATTCCTGAACGATAATGCATTTCAGTCCCGCAATGGCCGCCTGAGAAGCAACCGCGGCGCCATAGTTGCCGGAAGTAGCCGCGATAACGCCTTTGTAGCCCAGCTTCTTCGCGTGGTAAACCGCGTTGGCGGCTCTTCTTGCTTTAAAGCTGCCGGACGGGTTGGAAGCTTCATCCTTGATAAAGATTCTCGCGCCCTTTCCTTTTGGAGCGCAGGCCCGAGCCAGCCTGGTCAAATTCTTCAGCTCCAGGATCGGAGTATTTCCTACATTTACACTGTACTGAATATCCTGCATTTCCTCCAGAGTATATCCGGTTTCCCGCATCATTCTCTCATAGTCGAAGGCCATGGAGCCGGATTCGAACTGAGAATAATCGATAGAAAGAGCAGCGTTCATTACTTCATTTTTTCTGCTCATTACGCTGTCATAATCCTGAGGTAATTTGGCCATTATTTGTCACCTCCAAATACGATTTCTCTCACCTGCTTGTCGATTTTCTGCAGTTCCGGAATGCAGGTCCCGAAATCATGCGTATAATAAGGATTCACTTCGATGAGTGTTCCTGTCTCATGTCTTCCGTTGACAGACTCGATCTCTACTTCGTCGCCAATCTGAGCGTCAGCCAGCAGGAAGCCTTTGGTCCACATTTCAAGCGGAACCTTCTGTGTATCCTCCGGAAGCTTTCCGGTACGTTCTTCGGCTTTCAGGATCACCTTGTGTATCCTTACCCATTCACCTTTTTTCGCCATTTTAACTTCTCCTTATTTTACGATTTTCGCGTCTTCACAGATCATGTCTCTCATGTCACCCATAATGGCTCTTGGAACCGGGATGTCGATCATAGTCTGAAGACCAGGTCTTGCGTTGATTACATGCGGGATCGTATTGAGGATCATTGCCATGGTACCGATACCGCCTTCGATTTCCGGTGTATTTGCCATGTTTACAGGAGGGATTCCCTGGATCTCTACATAGTCTCCTGTGTGAACGCCAACCTGCTCCGGCTCGATCTGCTGCGGATGATCCATTTCGATCTTCATCTCTCCGTCAACGTATCCATATCCTTTCATCGCGACACCCGCTACGCTTCCGGCAGGAGCGAATCCATAAGGAGATTTTCTGTCTACATCTGTAACGATAGGTTCCATATCCTGTTCGAACTTATCCAGCTTCCAGCCCAGAGCCTTTGTGATCATGCCGATGGATTCCGCGAATCCAACGTGACCCGCCATGGTTCCATCCGCTTTTCTCGCGTTAAAGTCTTCTACCGAAACGCCGATTCCCTGTTCTTCCATTACAGCAGGACCAAACGGCGACAGGCTGTTTACTCTTCTGGAAACAATGTGGTCAACGCTTTCACACGCGCCTGTCCACAGGATTACCAGCAGGTCCATAATGAGGCCAGGGTTGATGCCTGTTCCCAGAACGGAAACGCCGTTTGCTTTTGCGATCTCGTCCAGCTGTTTTGCCAGCTCCGGCTCCTGTGCCTGAGGGAAAGCCATCTCTTCTGCGGAAGTGATAACGTTCATTTTATTTTCCATAACCAGTTTTAATTTGTCGAATACTTTGCTTGTAAAGGAGTCTGTGCAGACTACTACGATATCTGCCGCGCCCGGTTTGATAACGTCTTCAACGGTTCCTACGATAACATCTTCCCGGTCTCCCCTCTGGATTCCCGGAACTACATCGTAAAGGCTCTTTCCTACTTTATCGCCGATATCGATGGCTCCTACAATGTCAACGCCCTTTTTCTTGGTGATCATTTTGCCGATACCGCCGCCCATAGCGCCAAGTCCCCATAAAATTACTTTTACGTTTTCCATTTTTCGATTCTCCTTTTCATCTCTTATTTTTAGAAATAACGGATTACCGTCACAACAAACGATTTTCTACACTTAAATATAAAGCAAGTGCCATGCCAACTTGGTCATTTCATTTCCCATGAGGCTGAAACGCCTGTCATTTCTAGTATTTCCAGCTTTCTTCCATCTTATTTGTGTTTTCAAAAATATACATATTGCCGCAAACTTTTTTGCGTTTCTGCCGCAAATATTTTTGCGTAAACAAAAACCCGCGCAGAGGATACATCGATTGTATCCGTCTTTCACAGGTTTTGTTTTTCATTTGTATTAAGTTTTCATGATAAAAGTATGAATCTCTCTTTTATACCTGGTACTTTTTCAGCTTGTGCTGTAAGGTCTGCCGCTTGATGCCCAGCCTGCCCGCCGCCTTTGATATGTTGCCGCCGCACTGCGCCATGGCGTCCCGAATCAGGTCGTTTTCTATTCTTGCCAGATACCGGTCCAGACTTTCCTTCTCCGGGTCATAGTCGCTGCCGCTTTTTTCATGATAGGCCGCCTGGATCTGGATATGCTTTTCCGTCAGAACATGCTCCTTATCCGCCAGGGAAACGGCGGACATAATGATATTTTCCAGTTCTCGGATGTTTCCCGGATAGCTGTGCTTTTTTAGCTTTTCCAGCGCTCCTTCAGAAACCATCCAGATTTCTTTCCCATACCGCTTGTTGTGCTTTTCCAGAAAACGGTCCACCAGCAGCGGAAGGTCGTCCAGCCGTTCCCGCAGAGGCGGTATCGTCAGGTTTACGATGTTGAGCCTGTAATACAGGTCTTTTCTCAAAGCGCCGCTTTGGATCAGCGATTCGGGGGACTCATTGACGGTAGCGATGATTCGCACATCGATTGGAATGTCTTTATTTCCGCCGACCCGGCGAATGTAATCCTCCTGCAGAACCCGCAGCAGCTTGCTCTGCAAATCATAAGGCATGGCGCTGATCTCATCCAGCAGGAGGGTCCCGCCGCTGGCCTGCTCAAAGAGCCCGGCCCGGTCTACGGCTCCGGTAAATCCGCCCCGCTCCGTGCCAAACAGAATTCCCTCCAGAAGGCTTTCCGGAAGGGCGGCGCAGTTCTGCGCCAGAAAAGGCTTGTCTTTCCGCTCCCCCGCAAAATGAATACTTTGGGCGAACAGCTCTTTTCCTGTTCCGGTTTCTCCGTATATAAAGACGGAGGCGTTGGTTCTGGCGGCTTTTTTGGCCACCTCCAGCACCTGTTTGAAGCAGCTGCTTTCCCCGATGATATGGTCAAAGCTGTACCGCTTGATTTCCGGTTTTTCCGGTTTTTTCGGATGAATGCTCTCTTTCTGAAGCTTTAAAATCGTATCGCTCATGCTTTTGATCTCGGTAATATCTTTACTGATTTCAATGGCGGCGATAACCTGACCGTCCACCTCTACCGGAATGGTCGAGTTTACTGTGGTAATGGCCTTGCCGTATTTGTTCAGATAGGTCTGCTGCTGATCTATGGTGGCGACATTTTGGCTGAGAGCCCGATACAGGGTGCTTTCCTCCTGAGGGATGTGAGAAAACACCTCCCGGAAGGGCTTTCCCAAAACGTCTTCCCGGTTGGTCATTTCCAGTCCGGCCATAGCTTCGTTGTATATAATGCTCTTGCCCTTAGCGTCTACAATATGGATGGCTTCGTCCACTACGCCGCACAGTTCCTGCAAAAGCTGCTGGTAATCCTTGGCTTTCATAGCTCCCTCCTTTGGAAGTAGTGTAACACAAAAAAGAAAGCAGCGCAAATTTTTTTGCACTGCCGATGGGTCTTGTTTTTTCCCGTCTCTCAGGGTTTCTATATGTACACCACATCTACGTTGGGCGAGCTGGTCGCGTAGACTAAAGGAGCGTACCACAGGTCGAACTCGATGATATCTCCGGTCTTATAGTTTCTGCCGCAATCCTGAACATCCAGAATGGTATGGTCACTGGAAGCTCCTAAGATTTTCAGGTCTTTGTCTCTGGGAATCAGCTGGTCGGGAAACCCATAATCCACTTTTCCAATGGCGATAAGCGCCCGCCTGCGGATTCCCCGGTCCTGATACTCAGGCCGGTTTCCAAACGCGTCGAACATGATTTCCCCCACAGGATGGCTCGGCTTGTCTCTGACTTCGATCACTTCCGCCTGCAGGGTGAAGGCGTCCTGATACATATCGCTCATATCATAGCCCCACAGCTCCTGGCTGTCCCTTGCCAGCAGGATTCCTTCGCCGATACGCAGCAGGTTGATCCGCCGCGGCATATTTCCTTCCAGAACTCGAAGGTAAGAACTGGTGGCGCCTCCGGAAATGAATTCCAGTTCTCTGCCGATTTCCGCCTCAATAAGCTCCGCGCGGGCTACCAGCTCATTCAGCTTTTCCGGTGTGGCGGCGATAGCCCCGTAGCATCCCAGGTTGGTCCCAACGCCTGCCAGACGCAGGTTATGCAGGTCCCGTTCCACATACAGAGCGGCGCTCAGCAGCTCTTCTTTGCTCCAAAAGCCTTCCCGCAGATCGCCCAGATCCGCCATGAGAATGACTTTATGGGTTTTATCCCGCAGCCTGGCATGATAATCCAGCGCTTTCAGAACCTCCATATCGCTGTTTAAGCTGATATCCGCAAGCCGGACTACTTCAGAGGCTTCACTGAGCATTGGAATGCGGATCATCATAAGCTCCGTCTGCACGCCATAGTTTCGGACCGCTTCCAGCTGCTCCAGCCGGGACGACGCGATAAACCGGCAGCCGGCAAGGGCAAATTGTCTGGCGCACTCGGGGAGGCCGGAACATCCTTTGATAACGCCCGCGATCTCGATTCCCTGATCCTGACATTTCACCAGCGCCCGGTCAATATTATGTCTCAGTTTTTTTAAGTCTACTACGATCTTGGGATATCTGTT
Source organism: bacterium 210820-DFI.6.37 (assembly GCA_020558355.1). Taxonomy (GTDB): domain Bacteria; phylum Bacillota; class Clostridia; order Peptostreptococcales; family Anaerovoracaceae; genus Hominibacterium. The sequence goes on from JAJCKG010000005.1 coordinate 158,257, forward strand.
TTTTCCCATGCTGTGGTCCCTCCCTGCTGATCAGCCCTTGCTGTATCGCTTGATTTTCCTCGTTGTGGTCTTTTCAAATTCTTCTTTTCTCAGTTTGAAGCGCTTTACTCGTTTATACAGGGGCATCTGCTCGTTGGTTTCGTCAATGACTTTTTTTATAAAGCTGTGCAGCTGTTCTTCGCTGATCTCCCCCAGGTCTTCCCGGATGGCGTCCAAGGAAGGGAAGATCTCTGCCTGGACAACAGTATCGCCGCCGCGTCCATCTTCCGCGCCGTAGACGATGACCTCTTCTATATATTTGCTCTGCTGAAGATAATACTCCACCTCTTCCGGGAAAATATTTTTTCCGTTTTTGGTTACGATGACGTTTTTCTTTCTTCCGCACACATAAAGAAATCCTTCTTTGTCCAGCCGCCCATAATCTCCGGTATGAAGCCAGCCGTCTTTCAGGACCTCCGCGGTGGCCCGCGGGTCGTTATAATAGCCGATCATAACGGAAGGCCCTCTGCAGATGATTTCCCCAATCCCGTCTCTATCCGGATTCAGGATCTTTACTTCCGTTCCCGGCATGGGCTTTCCTACGGAGTCCGCTTTGCTGTACTGATCTCTGTTTACAGCAATAATGGGAGCGTTCTCAGTCATTCCGTAACCCTGGATCATCGGAACACCCATGGCTTCGTAGTCTCGGATCACTTCCGGGTCGATGGCCGCTCCGCCCGCGATGAACAGGTTCATATGATTTCCGATGCTATGGTGCAGCTGGGCAAAGATCCTGCGTACAACGCCCGGGTTGTTGTACAGCTTTAGCTTTTTGGACAGCTGTACCATCTTCCGCATGGTCTCCGCTTTGCCTGAGCTTTCCGCCTGCTTCCAGACTTTCTTATGCATGGTCTCAAAAACAAGGGGCACGCCCAGCATAACGGTAGCCTGAGATTCTTTCATATTTTTCTGTATATATTTCAAGCCTTCACAGATGGCAACGCACATACCCTGATAGATTCCTGTGAAAATATGGCAGGTCATCTCATAGGAATGGTGCATTGGAAGAACGGACAAGCCTACTCCTGGAGTACGGATTTTTACATATTTGGACATATTGTATACATTGGCTGTTATGTTTTTATGGGAAAGCATGACGCCTTTGGCAAGTCCGGTGGTTCCGGAGGTAAACAGCAGTGTACACATAGCTTCCCTGTCGATTTCCGCGTCCAGGAAGCTGCGGTCCCCGCTCTGGAGCTGTTCATAGCCCTCTTCCAGGAGCCGGTCAAAGGAAAGTTCGCTTTCCGTATGCTCTTGCGCCGCCATGTTGATCCTGTACTGGATCCCTTCTACTTCTTTCACAGCCTCGGTTACGGTGGCTTCCAGCTTCTTTGAATGGATAATGGCGCTGACTTCTGCCCGTTTTAGCAGATTGATGATCTCTTTGGGCGGAAGCTCCTTATCCAGCGGTACGATTACACCGGTCCCGTTGGTAGTTCCCAGATAGGAAAGGACCCATTTATAGCTGTTTTCTCCAATAACCGCAATTTTCTTTCCTTTCAGTCCCAGTCCAATGAGCCGGGTGCCCAAGGCGTCCACATCCTGTTTTACCTGTCTGTAAAAAATGGGGCGGTACTCTCCGCCCGGAACATCCTTTACAAGGTACGCCGGTTCATCCGCGAAAAGCTCCGCGCTGGTGCAAAGCATGTCATTCAAGTCATTTATATATCGAAACTGATAAAATACGTCTTTATATTTCCTACTGTTCAAGTAGCTGATCCCCCTCTCGGTAATCTATTTTCAAAACAATCGCTGGTTATCTTATTGTATCATTTCAGGAAGCTGCGCGCAATTGTCAATTTGGAAAAGAATGGAGATTTCATGTCGGCACTCCCGCTATTTGGACGCGCCCGCTCAAGAAAAAAACCGCTTCTTCAAAGGTCGAAACGGTTTTCTCATTTGGTCCATATATCAGGCAACAACCTGAACGTTGGCAGCTCTTGTCTTTCCGCGCTGCACGTCATCCTCAATATCAAAGGTCACTTTCTGTCCTTCTTTCAGTGACTTGAACCCATCCGCGATAATTGCGGAGAAATGTACAAACAGATCGTCTCCACCCTCATCGTTTGTGATAAATCCAAAGCCTTTGTCATCGTTGAACCATTTTACTGTACCTGTATGCATTGCCGGGTACCTCCTGTTTTTTTATTTATACCTCATAGATCCCTGAGTATCAAAGAATAAAATATCCGGGCAAAATCTCCTGTCCTAAAGGTACCAGGCAGGGCGCCTCATAAATACCGCTCTGAAACTCCGCCAATACTGAAAACCAGTATTGCGCCTGTTATAAAAAAATGTGGCTCCTAAAAGTATCCTATGTAGGAACTTTTAAAAACCACATTGCTTATAACCGTTCTCCATTTAATACGTTGTTAGTATAGCATGGAATTGTCAGAGTTGTCAAATAAAATTGTTACTGCCACTTCAAAGAATACCAACCGGAAGATTTGCTGTTGGCTCTGTAGACCTTGATGTAATAGGTCCCCTTCGGCCATTTACCGCTGGACTTCAGGGTAAGGGTTTTCGTAGTATAAGAGAAGGTTTTGGCGCTTCCGATTTTTTTGCTGCCCTTATATACGATGACCTTTAATTTATCATTTGTCGCACCCTTCATGGTGATTTTTACAGTTTTCTTTCCTGTCAGCTTGAACTTGTACCAGTCAGCCTGACTGCTTCCCGCTATAATCGTGCCCTTTTTCGTTGCTTTCTTTTTAATGGTTACAGCCTTGGACTTTTTCGTTCCGCTCTTTTCGGTAATTTTACTGTTGGTTACTGTTAGCTGATAGCCGCCTTCAGAGCTATAGTTCGCGGCCACTTTTACATAATAGGTGGTACCTTTCTTTACACCGTAAGTCGGTGCGTAGCTTGTGGATGTTGCGTTGGACAGAGCCTTTTTCTTGCTGTTGCACAAAGTTACTTTGCCGTAATCTGTGCTCTGCACTTTCAGATATCCAGTCTGAACAGCTTTGAATTTGAAATAGTTGGTCTGCGCGTCTTTCTGTCCTACCGCAATGGTCTTTTTATTGGTCAGAGTACGATCCGCGCCGTTGATGTAAGCAGCCGCTACAACCGCGCCATAGGCCTGCACTGTACTGTACTCGGAAATGGATGAATATACACCTAAATAATATGTGCCTGAAGAAGCTATTTTAAATACCTTCTGGCCAATGGATTTTTCATCCGCGGCAACACTTGTGTAGCTGTCTACCGGCTGAGTCAGCGCCGCGTCTTTATATACTCCAAAGTAAACATATCCAGACGAAGAGGTGGCTCCGTTTTTATCCACACCGGTTGCGCTAACCGCCATCAGAACAGTACCCTTTGACAGTGTAATCGGCTGTGAAGCAACCCCTTTATAATTGCTGCCTGATACAAGTACATCCGAATAACCGTAGTACACCTTCGTTGTTGCTATTTTCGTTTCGTTACCGGTAACCATCTTTGTCAAATTAAATGTGGTGGTGGATTTTGTTACAGCCTTATCGGCGTTTCGCGCGCCTTTATCCGCTGACTTCACAGCAGTTTTCAGCTGATCAGCAACCTTTAATGTATTCTGTTCCACAGCAGCTGTTGCTGTATTGCTTTTTACAGAAGCAGCCGCCTCGCTCTCTCCACTGTCCGCAAAAGCCACACCTGCAGATGTAAATACCAGTGTCGCAATCAGCAGAGCGGACAGAATTTTACTAGTTCCTTTTTTCATGTTCGTTCTCCTTTATAATTTTGTATAGCACAATTATGCATGTTTCATTATACCTGTTTTTTCACTGGATTTCCATCTTTTTTTCACAATTATGACATTTTTAAATATTCATAGCCCCGCATTTTTCCAAAAGATCCGGTTTGATTTCAGATGTTAACACCAGGCAGTTTCAGCCCTTATTGTTAACATATTTTCAAGGCTCACAGCCCGTAATTTTCCCTGGCTGATGGGGTTTTATCTTTTTTCGGAAATATAGAGGGCCGCAGCCCACAACTTATGTTAACATTCCCGAAAAAAATGAGCAGAGTTAACAAATCTGCCCATTTTGTATGTTTTCATAGCCCCGCAAGGCCCGGTTTGATTTCAGATGTTAATCCAGCAGCATTTCTTCCACAATTCTGGCGGCGTCCTCAATGCACCCGTCGCAGGAGCGAAGAACAGTTCCGCCGCCGACTCCTTTGATTTCCGCGCAGATAACGGATTGATTCATCTCTTTGAATTGATTGGTCATTTCCTTGATCATCTTGTAACACTGCTTCTTTGTCTCCGGCTTATCCAGGTTTCCGTCGCTCATTTTCATTCCCACCAGGGCCGCCATAGCGCTGACCGCTCCGCAGGTACCCATAGTTCCCATGCCGAATCCAAAGGCTTCTGTCATTTTAAAGGCGTCCTTTTCATCTACTCCAAACAAATCGCTATAGGCGCAGGTCACCGCCTGCGCGCAATTATACCCATTTTTATGATTTTCCAATGCTTTTTTTACTCTTTCTGACATAATAAATACCTCCTTGCCCTTTTATTTTATCATAGATCGGTTTTGCTCGCATTATACAGCTGACTGTAAAGTCCTCCTTTTTCCATCAGCTCCCGGTGATTTCCCTGCTCCTGTATCCCGTCTTCATCCAGAACCAGGATAGTGGACGCCCCGCGGATGGTGGAAAGGCGGTGGGCAATAGTCAGGGTGGTTCTTCCCTTTGCCAGCTGCTCCAGCGATTGCTGAATGATCTGCTCGCTCTGATTGTCCAGCGCGGAAGTGGCTTCATCCAGAATCAGGATCGGCGGATTTTTCAGGAATACCCGGGCAATGCTGATCCTCTGCTTCTGACCGCCGGAAAGCTTGACGCCCCGCTCGCCTACAAAAGTATCGTAGCCGTCTGTCAGCTGCGTGATAAATTCGTGGGCTCCGGCCAGTCTTGCCGCCTGAAGGATCTCTTCTCTGGAAGCTCCCGGCTTTCCGTATTCAATATTGTCGTAAACCGTTCCCGAAAACAGATACACATCCTGCTGAACCATGCCGATCTGAGAACGAAGGGAGTGGGTTGTCACATCCCGGATATCCGTTCCGTCTATAAGGATTCTGCCCTCGGTCACATCATAAAACCGGGGAATCAAATTGCAGAGGGTGGTTTTTCCCGCTCCGGAAGGCCCCACCAGCGCGACATTATCACCCGCGTTGATCTTCAGGTTGATATGGGTCAGCACATTTTCCTGACTGTCCGCGTAATGGAAGCTGGCGTGATCGAAGACAATCTCACCTTTTACTTTCGGAAGCTCTACCGCGTCCTCCGAGTCTTTAATTTCCACCTCTTCATCCATGACCTCGATAAACCGCTCGATGCCGGTCATACCCCGCTGGAACTGCTCGGTAAACTCTACGATCCGGCGCACAGAAGCCAGCAGCATTACAACATACAAAAGATACGCCATCAGGTCCGGCGGCGTAATAAGCTCCTTCATCATAAAGAGCGATCCCGCCACCACGACAGCAATATACATGATCCCGTCAAAGAGCCGGGTCGTACTCTGAAAACCGGCCATATAACGGTAAGCCTCTTTTTTCACATTCAGAAAGCCTTCGTTTCCGGCTTTGAATTTTTCCTCTTCAATTTCCTCGTTGGCAAAGGATTTAACGACCCGCACGCCCAAGAGACTATCCTCCACCTGGGCGTTGATCTCGCCCAACTGGTTTCGCTGCTTTTTAAAGGCGGTCCGCATCTTATTGTTAAATTTCATGGCGCAGAAAATCATAATAGGAATAATCGCGAAAATGATCAGGGTCAGCCATACATTGACGGAACAGAGGATACTAAAGGATACAATGATTTTTAAAGCCGCGATAAAGTATTCCTCCGGGCAGTGATGGGCAAATTCCGTCACATCAAAAAGGTCGCTGGTGATCCTGGCCATCAGCTGCCCCACCTTGGTACTACTGTAAAAAGAATAGGACAGATCCTGCAGGTGCTCGAACAGGTCCCTTCGCATATCTGTCTCAATCCTGGCTCCCATAACATGACCGATGTTGGCCATATAATAATTCGCGACCAGATCGATGATCCGCAGTACCAGATAGAGGGCCCCTACTGACAGAATCAGTCTTACGGTCAGACTGTGAATATCGTTCATGCCCATGTCTGTAAGATAACGGACAATCATAGGCAGCACCAGATCGCAGATCGTAGTCAAAGTGGCGCAGAACAGATCCAAAACCAGCACCCATTTGTACTTACGAAAGTAGGGCATAAAGCGCCTGATCAGGTAGCTTGTCTTTTTTGTATTGATTTTATCATTCTCCATAGCTCTCAATCCTCTTTTCAGTCATCCCTTTTATTTCATCTTTTGGGCCCGCAATCCGCTTTCGGACCTTTGCCTACCGGGCCTGGAAGCCGTACTTTTCAGCCAGAATCCGTCCCACATAAACGCCGCTGGCGGAAGCCTGCGACAGAGAATGGGTTACACCGGACCCGTCGCCCAGAGCATACAGCCCTTTTACCTTTGTCTGCAGATTATGGTCTACCTCCACCTTGGAATTGTAAAACTTCACTTCTACTCCGTAAAGCAGGGTATCTTCGTTGGCTGTTCCCGGGGCGATTTTATCCAGCGCGTAGATCATTTCGATAATATTGTCCAGCTGCCGCTTTGGTATTACCAGACTCAGATCTCCGGGCGTGGCCTGAAGCGTCGGCCTTGTAAAGCACTTTTGCATCCTCCTCTCACTGCTTCTGCGCCCTTTTACCAGATCGCCGAACCGCTGGAGCAGGACGCCGCCGCCCAGCATGTTGGACAGCTTCGCGATGGATTCACCGTACTCATTGCTGTCTTTAAAAGGCTCGGTGAACTTGTTGGATACCAGCAGCGCAAAATTAGTATTTTCCGTTCTGAGGGCCGGGTCCGCATAGCTGTGGCCGTTTACAGTAACAATGCCGTTGGTATTCTCCGCGACAACCTCCCCGTATGGATTCATACAGAAGGTCCGCACCTGATCGTTATATTTATCGGTCTTATAAACGATCTTGCTTTCATAGACATCATCTGTAATATGCTTGAAGATCTCCGCCGGAAGCTCGACCCGCACGCCGATATCCACCCGGTTCTTTTCCTGGCCGATTCCCATTTTGTCGCAGATACTGGAGATCCACTTGGAGCCGGAACGACCTGTCGCCAGCACCAGATCTTTGCAGGTAAAGCTTTCATCCTTGTCTGTTTTCACCAGAAAGCCGCCGTCCGGCTGCCGCTGAATGTCTGTAATGGTTGTGTAAAACTGGGTGTGGATCCGGCTTGCGCAGTAATCAAAGATCCGCCCAAGAATCCTTACATTCCGGTCTGTACCCAGGTGACGCACTTTTGCCTCCAGAAGGTGAAGGTCATTTCTCAGCGCAATGGTCTTAAGCTCTGAGCTCGCGGTGGAGTAAAGCTTCGCGTCCGCTCCGCCCATGCCGCAGAGCACCTGGTCCACATATTCCATCAGCTCCAGGGCCTCTTCCCTTCCCACATAATTGTGCAGGTCCCCGCCAAAATGCGTAGTAATGTTATACTTTCCATCGGACAGAGTGCCCGCTCCTCCGTATCCATTCATAATGTGGCACGGATTACATTTTACACAGTTTTTTGCGCCCTTCTTAATGGGGCACTGGCGCTTTTCCAAAGGCGCGCCTTTATCCAGCATCAGAACTTTCGCGCTGTTATCCCGTTTTGTAAGCTCATAAGACAGGAATACGCCGCTGGCGCCCGCGCCAACGATAATAATGTCGTAATCTTTCATTTTTTATCTCCTTTTTTCTCCCTGTATGGTACAATAAAGCTGTACTCATTTTACTTTTATTTTGCGGGGAGGTTTTCTATGAATTGGGACAAACGGAAGGTAAGCCTTGGAGTCGGGCTTCTGGCCTGCACGGTGCTGTGCGTCATCGGCTGGATCGGCAAAGGCTTTTCCAGTTACTACCTGACCGGTACGATCCTGTTTACAATCCTGGGAATCGGCTTTATCCGGTCGGCTCGAAACAAGTGATTTCATACCTCAAAAATCCCGGAAGCGGTTTCCGGGATTTTTTGTCTGTTATTTTTTCTTGATGTTAGGGTCTGTCGGGTCGTAATTCTGGCCCGCTCTGATCTTTTTAACGGTCGGCTTGTCAAAAGGCCCTACGGACTTTCCGTCATAAATAATGACCTTTGTCTTTTTATTTCTCGCGATATCATAAATAATCTTAGCGTTGCCGGTCTGGAGACGGATGCATCCGTGGGAGGCCGGACCGCCCAGATTGTTATAAGCGGTGGAACTTAAGGTCCTGTTGTTCTGACGGCTGTAAGTCACCGAGTGGAACAGATAGCCTCCTGTAATCCTGGAACAATACTGACCGTAGCAGTAGCCGCCCATGGTAGGGCCGCCCAGCTTGGCCCAGCGGTAGGTCCGGCTCTTAGTCAGATAAAAGGTTCCCTTTACGGTCGGGGTTGCCGCTTTTCCGACGGAGCAGGCCATAGCCTTTACCGGGATCGTATACCCTTTCTTCCCGTCTTTTGCAAAAAGGGTCACACAATTTTTCCTGCGGTTGACTTTAATCAGAATATCTTTTTTCTTCCATTTGCTTCCGAACTTGGCAATCAGGTCCTGGCACAGCTTTCCGTTGCTGCTGAAGTAATATTTATATTTTCCTATGTATTTCCATCCGGTCACAGCCACACCCTTCTTAAAGTAGTAGCGGTTTCCGTTTACCCGCTTCCATCCGGTGCCTTTGTAGACCTTTTTGTTTTTCTGGAAATAATAGATCTTGCCGTTGTTCATCTTTTTAACGGTCTTCTTGTATTTTGTCTGCTTTACGCCTTTTTTGTAATAGTAGCTGCCATATACTCCGGAGTACACTTTACCGCTCTTATAATATTTTTTATTATAAAATCCAGTAAGCTTTTTTCCGCTGGAATAACGGATGCCATTGCAGCTGCCTGTATAGGCGGTTCCGCTATGATAATGCTTTGCGCTATAGGTACCGGTATATTTTTTTCCGGTTCCGTCCGCTCCGAAATAATAGAGCTTTTTGCTGATGGTTTTATATACCTTTACCTGTTTTTTCCCTTTGGAATCAAAATAATAGGCCTTTCCATCAATGGTCTGAAATCCGGTCACCGGATTTCCGTCAGAGCCGTAATAATAAGTTTTGCTCTCATCCCAGCCGGAAGGTTTTTCGGGTTCCGTTGGCTGTGTCGGATCTGCCGCGTCTTCCTGTGTCGGCGCGGTCACGGGAGCTGTGCTGTCTTCCGCAAACGCTGTCTGTGTCATGTACCAGCCCGCGGCCAGCAGGATGATCAGAGCCAAAGCGCCGGTGATCCATCCATGGGATTTTACTTTCTGCATGTTTCTCTTTCTCCTTTTAACGTAGGAATGGGGGCGATCCAAAACCGTCCCCAAAGCTTGCCATACGCTTAGTATAGCAGTCCCCAGGGGATTGTTCAAGCCCTATTTTTTCAAATCGTAAAGACAAAAGAATCGGGGTTTAAGGTCCCTGACACGCAAAAACACCCGGCGGATAGCGGACCACACCAAAAGCCGATGTCCTCAGTCCTCTGCCGGGCGCTTTGTACGCGTTTTCTTCCGAATCTGTTATTCTTCCATCAGGCTGTCAAACTCCGCGACGGCCTTTTCAAATTCAGCGTCATCTTCGATATCCAGCAGCTCGAACTCGTCTTCGCCGATCTCTTTATATCCGTAGATGTACACATCATCTGTTTCATCCTGCGGAAGCAGCGCGATATACTCCTTGCCCTCCGCATCGAAGACGCCCAGAATTTCACATTCCAGTTCTGTACCATCATCATATTCCAGTGTGATGAAATCTGCATCTGCCATATTCGTTTCCTCCAAAGTTTCTTAAAATTGTATTACTACTATACCATTCCAGGCCTGTTTTAGCAATGAAAATATTCCCGAATTTTTTTCGACAGGGCTTCCGTAATTCCGCTTACTTCCCGCAGCTCCTTTTCGGACGCCCCTTTGATCCGCTCCACGCTGCCAAAGCGCTCCAGCAGAGCGTTGCGCTTTGCCGGGCCGATACCGGGGATCTCATCCAGCACCGATGTGAGCATCCGCTTTCCTCTGAGTCCCCGGTGATATTCGATGGCAAACCGGTGGACCTCCTCCTGGATCGTCCCCATATATTTGTAAAGCAGCGGATTTTCTTTCAGGAGAAACTCCCGCGGCTCTCCCTTTTTCAGGTATACCAGCGACCGGGTCCTGTGATGATCATCCTTGGCAAGGCCCGCAATGGCCAGATCCAGATCTAAGGCTTTGAGTATTTCCAGCGCCGCGTTGACATGGCCCTTGCCGCCGTCCATCAAAATCAGATCCGGATAAACAGAAAAGCCCTCATCGCCCTCCAGCGCCCGGCGGAAGCGGCGGAACAGCATTTCCTGCATGCTTCCGTAATCGTCCGGCCCCTCTACGGATTTGATTTTAAATCGCCGATAAGACTTTTTATCCGGCCTGAGACCTTCAAAAACCACCATAGCGCCGACTGTGTCCACTCCATTGGTATTGGAAATATCATAGGCCTCCACCCGATATTCCCTGTCGTTTCCGCTGTCTTCTTCATAGCCCATATCCGCAAGGAGCTTACCGATCTCCTGGCTCAGGCTCCGGACCCGCTCTCTTCGTACCTGCGCCCGCTGGTCGATGGTCTTGACCATTTCCACCACATCCTTTTTGGCCAGATCCAGCAGAGCCCGCTTTTCTCCTTTTTTTGGCTCCAGCAGATGGACCTGATGGCCCGCCAGACCGGAGAGATATTCCTCCAGCAGCTCCCTGTCATCGGGCATCCCTTCTAAAAGAATCTCCCGTGGAAGGGTCAGTGCCTGGCTGTAGTGCTGCTTGATAAAGGCGGTGATGATCTCCTGAGAAGTATCCTCTTCAACCGACTGCAGATCGTAAGTTTCCCTGCCGCTGAGCTTTCCATCCCGGACAGAGAACAGAACCACATGCCGCTGCTTCGCGCCCCGGGCCACCAGAATCAGATCCACGTCCTTCCGATCCTGCAGTACGACCCGCTGCTTTTCCGAAAGAGCTTTTGCCGCCATAATATAATCCCGGTACTGGGCTGCCCGCTCAAAATCCAGTTTTTCCGACGCTTCCCGCATCTCCGTTTCCAGATGCCGCAAAAGCTCCTTGCTCTTGCCCCGCAGGAATTCAGCCGCGTGGTCGATCTTCCGGCTGTAAGCTTCTTTTGATACATTTCCCTGACAGACTCCGTCACACTGCTGAATGTGATAGTTGAGACAGGGGCGAAAGCCCTTGGGAAACGCCTGCGCCGAGCACTGCTTCAGCGCGTATACCTGGTTCAAAAGCTCTACGATCTGATTTACGGCTCCCGTATCGCTGTAGGGTCCGAAATACTTGCTTCCGTCCCGCTTGACCAGCCGGGTCTTCACCAGCCGGGGAAACGCCTCCTGGGAAGTGATCTTGATGTAGGGATAGGTCTTGTCATCCCGCAGCAGCACATTATATTTGGGCGTATATTTTTTAATAAGGTTGCACTCCAAAATCAGCGCTTCCATCTCGCTGCCCGTAGTGATATATTCGAACTCTTCGATCTGGGAAACCATGGACCGCACCTTTGGATCCATATTCCGGGAGGACTGAAAGTACTGGCGCACCCGATTTTTCAGGGAGACAGCCTTACCCACATAAATAACCTGTCCCAGCTTGTCTTTATGAATATAAACTCCCGGGGTGTCCGGAAGTTTTTTTAAGTTTTCCTGAATGTCAAACATACTTATTTCCGCGCTCTTCTTCTTTCTCTCTTGGCTCTTGCCGCTTTTCTCCGACTGCGCTTGCTTCCCGGCCGCCGCCCCAGCAGGTAAATGACCAGAATCATTAAAAGGATCAGCCCCGCGGCAATATAGATCATCACAGCCAGCCAGTCAGGAATACCGATGGCCGACAAAGGGCCGCCTTCTTCAATGGTATCCCCCGCCAGCACATCCACCTGATTCAGCAGCTTGTCGCCGTTATAGATTTTGACCGTTCCGATTTTATCTCCCTTTTTCACAGGAGCCCGCAGCTCCAGCTTTTCAAAATCCGTCTTCAGGTCGCTGACATCTTCATCTTTTGGAACAGTCACCAGAATATCTTCCTGCGCCACTGCTTTTACATGGCGATGCGCGCCCCGCTTGACGCGGACCTTTCCGATCTTTTCCCCCTGAGCAATGACCTTCTGGTTCTTGTAAAAGTTCTCAAAGGTATAGTCCCACAGCTTGATGGTGTCGAAAAAGCGGTCGTTATTTCCGGAATGGAGCACAACGGAAATCAGCTCGGCGCCGTTTCGCTCCACAGCGCCTACAAAACAGCCGCCCGCAGTGCTGGTAAGGCCGGTTTTGACTCCGATAGCGCCTTCATAGGCAGGAACTTTTTCCTTCGTTTTTTGGGAGCTGTCCTCCGCACTGCTCAATTCTTCCGAAAGCGCCTTCGCGGCGTCGTCCCAGAGAAGCTTGTTTGTCAGCAGCAGCTTTCTCTCCTTGGATTTATTGGTGGCCGCCATGGTGTAAGTCGTTGTGCTTACCAGCTTGCGGAAGGTGGAGTTTTTCATGGCTTCTCTCGCGATAACCGCCAGATCATAGGCGGTGGTCAGATGGTCCTCCTGCCCCTGCCAGTTCAGGCCGTTTGGATTGCGGAAGTGGGTATTTTCCGCCCCGCATTCCTTTGCCTTTTCATCCATCATCTCACAGAAATTCTCTACGGTGCCGCCGATCTCCTCCGCCAGCGCTACGGCGGCGTCATTGGCGGAAGGCAGCATGAGCGCGTAAAGCAGATCCTCGGTCCGTATCTTTTCGCCCTTTTTCACATTGATGATGCTCCCCATCTGCTGGGCGTCATGCTTTACGGTAATAACCTGGTCCAGATCCAGATGCTCCAGGGCCAGCATACAGGTGACGATCTTGGTGGTGCTGGCCGGTTCCCGTTTGGAGCGGCTGTCTTTTTCATAAAGGATCTTTCCGGTGTCCGCGTCCATAACGATGGCCGCTTCCGCCTCCAGCCCCAGGTCTACCGCGTATTCAACGCCCGCCTTTTCTTTGGCCGTTTCCGCCGCCGTAAGAATCAGGCCGGACGATAAACTGTCCGCAGAGGCAGCAAATGCCGGCGCCCCTTGGGCACAGGCAATTGCAAGTATGGTTATCAATATACATAGTTTTTTCTTAAACTTCATATCTTACCCTATTTTTCAAAAAAGAAATCCGCCAGCTCATAGCCGCTGTCAAAATACTGGCCCTTCGCGCCGGACTTTTCATTGAACTGCCGCGTTTTGTCCTCCGGCTCTTCCTTTCTGCTGTCATAGATCACATACGGCACTGGATCCGCGGAGTGAGTCCGGATAGCCAGCGGTGTTCTGTGGTCCGGAACCACCAGCACCCGGAAGTCTTCTCCGGCTTCCCGCAGGTACTCTACGATCGGCATCAGAACTTTTTGGTCAATGGATTCCATGCACTGGATCTTGCCCTCCATATCTCCCTGATGGGAGCACTCGTCCGGTCCTTCCAGGTGCATATAGACAAAGTCCTTTCCGTCTTTGAATTCATGGATCGCCGCCTGGGCTTTTCCGTCAAAATTGGTGTGCAGGGTGCCGGTAGCGCCTTCTACGTCCACAGAGTTTAACCCCGCGCAGATGGCGATTCCCTTGATCAGGTCTACTGCGGAAATGGCGGTTCCCCTGATGCCGTATTTATCATAGAAAGAGGAAAGGCTCGGTTTTCTGCCCTGTCCCCAGATCCACAATGTGTTGGCCGGGTTCAGCCCTCTCGCGATCCGGTCTTTGTTAACCGGGTGATCCTTCAGAATCTCATAGCTTTCCTTCATCAGCTTTGTGATGAACTCCGCGCCTTCGCCCTTTGGAAGGTGATCGCCGACTCTCTGGGTCAGTACATCGTGAGGAGGCGTCAGTTCATATTCTGTGGAACCATTATGGACGATCATGCAGTGACGGTAGCTTACGCCTGTATAAAAGCGGATAGTATCGTCGGCAAATTTTTCGTTAACCGCCTGAATCAGCTGATCCGCTTCCTCTGTGGTGATGTCTCCGGAGCTGTGGTCTGTAATGATCAGGTCTTCGTAATCCCCTTCCCCGGTCAGGGTGATGATATTGGTACGGAAAGCCACATCGGTGTCGGACATATCGATGCCGATGCTGGCAGCCTCCAGCGGGGATCTTCCGGTCAGATAGACGGAAGGGTCATACCCCATTACGGACAGATTCGCCGCGTCGGAGCCCGGCGCTACGCCAGGGGGAATGGTTTTTACAGTTCCCACCTTCCCTTTGGACGCCAGTTCATTGATCATCTGAAGATCAGCGGCTTCCAGCGGGGTCTTGCCTCCCAGTTTTTCAATTTGTTCGTCTCCGGCTCCATCGGGAACCAAGATCAAGTATTTCATGTATTTCCTCCTGTCAGTCATGTAAAACAAGAGCTTCCCTTTTGTTCAGAAGGGAAGCTCTGACTGTTTATTTATTTTCTGCTTCAAACTTCTTCATAAAGTCAATGAGGGCGTCAACGCCTTCCATTGGCATAGCGTTATAGATGCTGGCTCTCATTCCGCCGATAGAACGGTGTCCGTTGAGATTGTGAAGGCCAATAGCCTTTCCTTCCGCTACGAACTTTTTGTCCAGATCAGCGTCACCTGTTACAAATACAACGTTCATCAGGGAGCGATCCTGCTCTCTTACCGGGCAGGTGTACAGCTGGCTGGAATCGATGTAATCGTACAGCTTCTTCGCCTTTTCTACGTCCAGATCGTGCATTGCCGGAACACCGCCGATGCTCTTGATGTGCTTGAACACTTCTCCGGCTACATAAATGGCAAAGCAGTTTGGCGTGTTATACGCGGAATCGTTTTCCGCGTGTACTTTGTAGTCCAGATAAGTCGGAACGTTATCCTTCGCGAAGCCGATCAGGTCTTCTCTCATGATAACGATGGTCACACCTGCCGGAGCGACGTTTTTCTGCGCGCCCGCATAGATGAGGCCGAACTTTGTAACGTCCACTTCCTCGGACAGGATGCAGGAGGACATATCCGCTACAAGAGGAATGTCTCCGGTATCCGGAATGTACGGATAGTGTGTTCCGTAGATGGTATTGTTCAGTGTAATATGTACATAATCCGCGTCTTCTCTGAAGTCTTCCTTCTTTACCTCCGGAATGTAGGAGAAGGTGGATTCTTCGGAAGAAGCCACGATTTTGATATCACCGAATTTTTTCGCTTCCTTAGCCGCTTTCTTTGCCCAGGAGCCGGTGATGATGTAATCGGCTTTGCCGGACTTTCTTAAAAGATTCATAGGAACCATGGCGAACTGCAGCGTGCCGCCGCCCTGCAGGAACATAACCTTATAGTTGTCAGGAATATTCATGATGTCTCTCAGGTTCTGCTCTGCCTCAGCAAGAATGGCCTTGAATTCTTTGCTGCGGTGGCTCATTTCCATTACGGACTCTCCGCAGCCCTGGTAGTTTGACAGGTTTGCCGCTACGTCTTCGATTACAGGAAGGGGCAGCATGGATGGACCTGCAGAAAAGTTAAATGCTCTATTATGACTCAATTTTGTCACCTCCACTTATCTTTGAGTTATTTTTAACAAATTCATGATTTCCTATTATATCACTTTACTGGCCTTCGGTAAAGTGCTATAATTTAGGATAATGTAAAATTATTAGAGAGGTGAAATCATGTACAAAATCGCAACCCTGAACAAAATCTCACCAGTAGGTCTGGCAAGACTGACTGATGGATATACAGTCATCGACAATACAGATGAAGCAAACGGGATTCTGGTAAGAAGCCAGGCTATGCACGATATGGAATTTTCCAAGGATCTCTTAGCTATCGCCCGGGCTGGAGCAGGCGTCAACAACATTCCGCTGGACCGTTGCGCGCAGGAAGGCATCGTTGTATTCAACACGCCCGGAGCCAACGCCAACGCCGTAAAGGAACTGGTAATCGCGGGCATGCTGCTGGCAGCAAGAAACATTCCGGAAGGCCTTGCGTGGGCTAAGACACTGGCGGGAACAGAAAACGTGGGCAAAGCCGTAGAAAAAGGCAAGGGCCAGTTCGCCGGAACCGAAATCAAAGGAAAGACACTGGGTGTCATCGGTCTTGGCGCTATCGGCGTTATGGTAGCAAACGCCGCGGAAGATCTCGGTATGGACGTAATCGGCTACGATCCGTTCCTGAGCGTAAAGGCCGCTCATAATCTGTCCAACACCATCCAGATCGTTGACGCGCTGAAGGATCTGTATCCAAAATGCGACTACATCAGCATCCACGTTCCCGCAATGGACAGCACAAACAAGATGATCAACGCGGACGCTTTTGCTCAGATGAAGGACGGCGTGATTTTCCTCAATTTCTCCAGAGACAAGCTGATGGATGACGACGCTCTGGAAGCCGCTCTGGCAAGCGGAAAGGTGAAGAAATACATAACAGACTTTACCGATGACCGGGTTATCAACTTTGAAAACGTTATCGTTCTGCCGCACCTGGGCGCGTCCTCCGCGGAGGCGGAAGACAACTGCGCTTCCATGGCTGTCGATCAGATTATGGACTATATTGAAAATGGAAACATTGTAAATTCCGTCAACTTCCCGGCATGCAGCCTGGGACCTGTCGCGGCTGGCACTTCCAGACTCTGCGTGATCCACAAGAACGCGCCTTCAGCGCTGGAAGCCATTACAGGGCTGGGACTTTCTACCTCCAACATGATCAATAAGAGCAAGGGCGACTACGCGTACACTCTGGTAGAAGTTACCGGTGATGTGGCTGAAGATGATGTGAAAGGTAAGCTTTCCGGAGAAGACTTTATTTCTGTAAGAGTTGTGAAATAGGGAATATGTTAAAAGGAACGAAAGCGCGGGCTTTCGTTCTTTTTTTATACTGATCAAAACCACCGGTTGAACCGGTGGTCTGAACAGGCCCTATAAGGGCCTATCTCCTGTGGTAGCGCCCTAAAGGGCGCG
>JAJCKG010000050.1 GCA_020558355.1 bacterium 210820-DFI.6.37
GGCATAACCACCGGGGTTCTGGAACCCAGCCGCACGATCTGGACGTGATCGATCTTCCGCAGCTGGCTGATAATGTACTCCAGCGTCTCGTCCTCCACGCACAGGCAGTCCCCTCCGGAGAGAAGCACGTCCCGCACGGCGGGTGTTTTTCGGATGTAATCCAGACACGCGTCGATGTCCTCCCTTCGGCGCGCCCCGTCCTTTTCCCCCGCCAGTCTTCTTCTGGTGCAGTGGCGGCAGTACATGGAGCACTGATCGGTTATGAGAAACAGGACCCGGTCCGGATACCGGTGGGTCAGGCCCGGAGCCGGGGAGTCCTCGTCCTCGTGGAGAGGGTCCGCCATATCCGCGGCGCTTTGTCTTGTTTCCGCCAGAACCGGGACAGCCTGCATACGCACCGGGCATCTGGGGTCATCCGGGTCCATAAGGGAGGCGTAGTACGGGGTGATCCCCACCCGAAAGCCGTCCATGACTTCGGCGATTTCGTCCTTTTCCCGCTGGGTCAAATTGATCACCTGGGCGATCTGGTCTACGGTGGTGAGCCGGTTTTCTATCTGCCAGTGCCAGTCATTCCACTGCTGGTCTGTTACATCCTTCCACAGTGGGATGTCTTTCCA
>JAJCKG010000051.1 GCA_020558355.1 bacterium 210820-DFI.6.37
GTCTGAACAGGCCCTATAAGGGCCTATCTCCTGTGGTAGCGCCCTAAAGGGCGCGTCGAAAAGGTCTGACAATCACACTGTAATTACCAGGTGGCCTCCTGCTCGGAGGCCCTATTTTTTCTTATTCTTATCATTTGGAGCAAAGGGATCAACCCATTCTTTGATACTGATCTGATCATTCATCATATCCTCTTCCAACTGGTTCCTGATGTAATCTCGGATTGCCCCTTCGTACTTCCCTACCGTATCTACATAGTATCCCCGGCACCAAAAATGTCGATTTCCATATTTGTATTTCAAATTCGCGTATCGTTCAAAAATCATCAGGCTGCTCTTGCTCTTGAGATAACCCATGAACTGAGAGATACTCAAATGGGGTGGGATTTCCACCAGCATATGAATATGATCCGGGCAACACTCCGCTTCGATGATTCTTACTCCTTTTCTCTCACACAGTGTTCTCAGTATTTTCCCAATCTCCGCTCTTAACTTTCCATAAATTACTTTTCTACGGAATTTAGGCGCAAAAACAATATGATATTTACATCTCCATTTGCTATGTGTTAAACTTCTTGTGTCATTCATGACATGAACCTCCTTTTT
>JAJCKG010000052.1 GCA_020558355.1 bacterium 210820-DFI.6.37
CCAGCATCAGGGCGGCCATCAGCTTGGCGGTATTCTTGGTTGTAAAAATTTTCATGAAATAGTTACCTCTTTCATTTCCATTTAATTATCATAATTCGCGCCGCTTCAGGAAACGTCCCCCCTCTGTTTTATCCCGGGCTACGGAGGGCGAGAACCCCTTGAGTCAGGCGCTGGCTTGCTAAGGTCCGCTTCCTGCTTTGGACACCCTTGTGCGCAGAAAGGGTGTCCGGAAGCGGAATCGATTAGTAGGAACTAACCGACAGGTTTATTGTACAAATTTTTGATTTTTTGTAAATAAGCAAATTGTTGCATAGATAGCAACAAAAAAAGCCGATCGGGGGGGTTACAATTAAAAGGCTTGTAATTGCAACGGAAAGCGGTTTGTTGCGTATTATGCAACAAACCGGGCAAAAAAATTTTAAATTTTTCAAAAGACGCTGCTAAAACATCGCTTATTTGCGATGCTG
>JAJCKG010000053.1 GCA_020558355.1 bacterium 210820-DFI.6.37
CACTATTTTTGATATACCATTTAAAGCTGACGCTTCCGTCGCTTCCGGTTTTCTCTACAGCAGGCTCACCGGCTGCCTTTCCATCATAGGTCTTATCCATAGATTCAGTTGGGATTGTGATTGTACTATCTGCTTTGGCTATAGTCCAATCTACTATTACCGAATCAGTCGGGGTTTCAGAACCCTCCCACTGATGGTTTTTATCCGGTGTCGCTGTAGCGGTATAATCACCCGCATTTGTGCTGGTATTGCCTTCTAACGTATATCCCGTTCCCGCTTCAACTCCGGTTAATTCTGTACCAGTGTAGGTCAATCCTGTTTTGGCTATTGGAATTGTGATTTCTTTTCTTCCAATTGTTACTTTCGCCTCAGTTGAGCCAATACTTCCACTGTGGGTTTCGTCAGCTTCTATCTTATAGT
>JAJCKG010000054.1 GCA_020558355.1 bacterium 210820-DFI.6.37
GCGGGAACCATCGATTACAACCAGCTGCCGGATTCCTACGTGATTATGATTACGCCTTTTGACCCAGTGGGGCAGGGACTGTTCCGATACACCTTCCAGATGATGTGTAAGGAGCTTCCGGGAGTGACCTTAGAGGACGGGGCTACCCGAATCTTTCTCAACACCCGGGGGACCGCGCAGGACGACGCGGACCAGGAGCTTGTGGAGCTCTTGCGCTACTTTGAGCGGACAACGGAAGACCAGGCCGCACGATCCGGGAGCGAGAAGATCCAGGCCATGCACCGGGTGGTGGAGGAAATTCGGTCCAGCGAGGAGATTGGAGTGAGGTATATGCAGCAATGGGAAGAAAAAGCCCTGGCCCGCCAGGAGGCCCGTGAGGAAGGCCGGAAGTCTGGAATTGAGGAAGGCAAGAA
>JAJCKG010000055.1 GCA_020558355.1 bacterium 210820-DFI.6.37
CCCGATACTCGTCACACCCTCTGGAATCGTTATACTGCTTAAGCTGCTACAGCCAGAAAACACACCATCACAGATACTCATCACACCCTCCAGAATCGTTATACTGCTTAAGCTGCTACAGCCCTCAAACGCATGATTCCTGATACTCGTTACACCCTTCGGAATCGTTATACTGCTTAAGCTGCTACAGCCCTTAAACGCACGATACCCGATACTCGTCACACCCTCTGGAATCGTTATACTGCTTAAGCTGCTACAGCCATGGAACGCATCATCCCTGATACTCGTTACGCCTTCTGGAATCGTTATACTGCTTAAGCTGCTACAGCCATGAAACGCATCATCACAGATAATCGTTACGCCTTCTGGAATCGTTATACTGCTTAAGCTGCTACAGCCA
>JAJCKG010000056.1 GCA_020558355.1 bacterium 210820-DFI.6.37
AGAGACTTTGTATGTAAGGTAATCCCAAGCCCTGTAAACGCGACCATGACAATGACAGGAAAAGGCTGCGCTGGCACATGGGTAACCGGATGGAAAGACGGAAAATACAGATCCATCTATCTGTACCAGATCGCGGACAACCAGGATTGTATCGCGAAATACACAACCAACTCCGTAGTAGCGCAGACAGCGGTAGGACCTGTTATCATGATGGAACTTATCGCGAAAGGCATCTGGAACGAAGCTGGCGCGTGGGGACCGGAACACTTCGATCCAGACCCATTTGTTGAAAGACTGGCTAAGTATGAGTTCCCTGCTGGAATCAAGGAAATGGATTCCGAATACGCGGATATGCTCAACGAAAAAGCTATGCTGGATCAGTTAAAATA
>JAJCKG010000057.1 GCA_020558355.1 bacterium 210820-DFI.6.37
TCGGCGCTTCCGCTGTATTTTACTTCTGACGCGTCAATAGTAACCGTCTTCTCTTCCCCAGCGTTCGCGTCATCAAAGGAGCCGCTCAATCCCTCGATGGTTAGCGTCTCTTCTTTGACGCCTGTGTCTAGCCCTACGATTATTTCCGCGCCCGTTGTTCCATCGTAAGTTTTGTCATTTGCTTTAACTGTCGCGGTAAGCGGTTTTCTGGAAATAGCAAAAGCCTTTTCTGTAGATGCCTCTAAGTAATTATCATCTGATTCCAATATCGCGATAACCTTATAGCTCCCCGCCGATGTTGGAGCGTTTTCTAATAATTCATATTTAGCATCACTATTTTTGATATACCATTTAAAGCTGACGCTTCCGTCGCTTCCGGTT
>JAJCKG010000058.1 GCA_020558355.1 bacterium 210820-DFI.6.37
GCAGTAGTCGCAGGCGCACGGCAGCTCTTCCTGGTGTTCCGGCTCGGTATAGGTGGTAATGACCCCTTCGTAGTTTCTCAGAATCACCTTGCTCGGCGTCTGGGAAATGACATACTGCGGCATTACCGGTATCTTTCCCCCGCCTCCCGGCGCGTCCACCACAAAGGTCGGCACCGCGTACCCGGACGTGTGGCCCCGCAGTCCCTCGATGATCTCGATTCCCTTGGACACCGGGGTCCGGAAATGGCTGATCCCCATAGACAGGTCGCACTGGTAAATGTAGTACGGCCGCACTCGGTTTCTCACCAGCTCGTGAACCAGCTGACGCATAATGTGCGGACAGTCATTGACGCCCCGCAGCAGCACCGACTG
>JAJCKG010000059.1 GCA_020558355.1 bacterium 210820-DFI.6.37
GCGTAATCATAATCACGTAGGAATCCGGCAGCTGGTTGTAATCGATGGTTCCCGCCGGAAGCAGCCCGCTGTCGATCATTCCGTGATACAGGCGGCTCCGCTTTGGCAAATTGTGGGTGTTCCTCTTTTGCGCCTCCGTGTCGTAGACGGCGTCCTCCTGATCCACCGACCAGACGTCCAGCCGGATTTGTTTGTTCCAGGTGGTCCCCCGCTTCTCCTTTTCCGCCTGGGGCGGGGTCCTTTAAGAGGAGTGGCTTGCCCAGAATAATCTGAAGCAGCGGCTCCATGAATTCCCGTCTTTCCGCGGCCTCCGCGAATAAGA
>JAJCKG010000006.1 GCA_020558355.1 bacterium 210820-DFI.6.37
CAGCGAAGAGAGCGAAGCGAACGGAGGTATCCGCACCAAGAAAGAGACACCGAAAGGGTGTCTTTTTTCATATGTCTGAAAGGCGAAAAGAACCTCCACGAAAGTTACCGCAGCGCCAAAGGAGGTTCGGATCCCTTGCCCATTTTGCGCGGCTTTAGCCGCAGGGCAAAATGGGACAGCGAAGAGAGCGAAGCGAACGGAGGTATCCGCACCAAGAAAGAGACACCGAAAAGGTGTCTTTTTTCATATATCTGAAAGGTGAAGAGAACCTCCACGAAAGTTACCGCAGCGCCAAAGAAAACAGCTGCTATATATTTTTCCCGAAAATTTTGCAGAAAAAATATACGTTTTCAAGGGCTTTCGCCGCCGAGTTCTATGAATTTGCCGTTTTTTCTCTTTCCGACCCCGCTTCATCCTCCGCAGCCCTTATTTTGGTATATTTTTTAGATCCAAAATCATAAAAAGATATACTTCCTTTACCAGCCCGAAAGGCAGGGGAGAAGCGAGCCCTTAAAGCAATTCCTTTTTGCGGTCTTTCACAAAGATGACAGCAATCAGAAACATCCCAAAGGATACGAAGGCCATAGCGAGAAATGTAATGTTCATGCCATGGATTGGAGCGTTTTCCCCATAGGACGCGGCAGAGCTGCCTGCAACTACTGTCATGATTCCGGTAAAGAGGGCTGTTCCAATGGAGCCCGCCACGGTCCTCAGCGAGGTTAGCAATGCTGTTCCATGGGCTGTCTTTTCTGGTTTGATTTCTGCTACACCCCAGGTAACAAGCGGCATCATCAGACATCCGATGGCGATGCTTCGAACCACGTTCAAAAGCGCGGCAATTATGAGTGGGGTTTTCAGATCGATAAAATACATTCCCAGATTGCTGAGGCACATAGCCATACTGCCGGCAATATACAGGAGCCGCATTCCGGTTTTGTCATAGATTTTTCCGGCCAGAGGGCTGATGATCGCCATAGCGAGAGAACCGGGCAGAGATACAAGACCGGATATCGTTGCCGAATATCCGCAGATGGTCTGCACATAAAGAGGAAGAAGGATGGATGATCCCATCATAACAAGATAAAGAAGCATACTGCCTATTACACTGAGGGCGTAGCCCCTTGAGTTTAATATGCGGATATCCAGAAAAGCTTCTTGCTGGTGAAGCTGACGGCGCGCAAAGAAGACTGCGGTGACTGCGCCGATTACAAGCAGCATAAGAGTAATGGGGTCGGTAATCCCGTAGCTTGTGATATTTCCGATTCCCAGTGTAATGGCTCCAAAGGCGAAGACGCTTAACACAAAGGATCCAACATCAAAGGTCTTCTTCTTTGTGTCAAGGACATTGTCAAATGCGCGGATGGCGAGAATCAACGCTACTATCATGATCGCGATGGAGACATAAAAAATCATTCGCCAGCTGGATAAATCGATAAGGATCCCCGCCAGAGTCGGAGCGAGAACTGGCGCGGCGCCTACGGACAGCCCGTACCATCCCATTGCCGTTCCTCTCTTTTCGGGTGGATAGATTGTAAGAAGCACAACCTGCGCCATGGAAGTCAGCATACCGTTTCCGCTTGCCTGCAGGATTCTTCCTATCATCATAATGTAAAAATTCGGCGCGGCAGCAGAGAAAATAAGCCCTATAAGAAAAATAACAATAGAAAGAATATAAAGCTTTCTGGTAGGAAAACGAGTAATCAGAAAAGCGGTTAGAGGCATGATGATCCCCATTGCCAGAGAATAGCCGCTGGTCATCCATTGCCCCGTCGCTACACTGATTTCAAAATCCTGGGTAATTTGGGGCAGCGCCGTTGTTAAAGCTGTTGCCAGAAGAGACGTGGCGATGCAGCTGATTAAAATGTTGATAAAGACCAGGGTCCTTCTTGATCCGGTGATTTGTATTGGTTCTGTTTCTTTTGTCATTCTTAAAACCGTCCTTTTTTGTTTGCATCTATTATTATCTTAGTATAAAATCAAATAGTCAACCGACAATAATCCAATATTTGTCGGGATAATAAGGAGCGATACGATGAATACAAAAAATAACCGCAGGTACAAGGAAACCACGCGGAAGCTGTCTGCCGCCATGTTGGATCTTATGAAATACACGGAGTTTGACCGGATCACTGTCAGGAAGATTTGTGAGAACGCCCATGTGAATCATTCAACTTTTTATGCCCACTTCCGGGATATTTACGACCTGATCGGGCATATGGAACAGTCGCTGCAGGAGAGACTGCTTCAAATTTACAAGGAAACTCCCGCGCCATCTTCCGGGGTCCTTTCTGCTGAGATCTTTATTCCATTTTTAGAGCATGTATATGAACATAAATATTTTTACAGAATCAACCTGCTCAACCGGAAAGTTCTGCCCTTATCACAGGGCTGTGAAATGCTGTGGAAGATGAATATTGTGCCCTTTATTCTGCGGAAGAAAAAAATTCCGGAGGATCAGCTGCCCTATAATTACACTTATTTTCAGGCCGGCTTTATTATGCTGCTGCAGAAATGGGTGGATAAGGGCTGCAAGGAGCCCATTGAAGAATTTGCTGAAATTATAATAAGCTGCGTTTCGATTTAATCTTTGTAAGACTTTATATTAAATAATACACTTTACCAGGCCCAAGCCAGGCCGAAAGATGAAAAGAAGAGGCGCGAAAATGAGCCTATCGATAAGCGGGAAAAAGTGGTATAATCTAAAGGATATATGATGAGTTAGGAGTAAATATAGATGAAAGAATTGCTGATGGGAAATGAAGCGGTAGCTTTGGGAGCGCTGGCGGCAGGCGTACAGGTAGTGGCCGGATATCCAGGTACCCCTTCTTCCGAAGCCCTGGAGACTATCGCAAAGAGAAATCCGGGAAATGTCCATGTCGAGTGGTCGGTGAACGAAAAGGCAAGCGTGGAGGTAGCGGCAGGCGCGGCGTGCGCTGGAGCCAGAAGTATGGTGACTATGAAACAGATGGGGCTCAATGTGGCGTCGGACCCGGTTATGTGTATCAATTATGTCGGTGTAAAGGGCGGCATGGTGATATACGTTGCCGACGATCCGGGACCGATTTCATCGCAGACCGAGCAGGACACCAGAGCTTTTGCCAGATATTTGCGTATACCGCTGTTTGACTGTGACAGTCCGGAACAGGCTTTTTACGCGGTACAGGATGCGTTTGAATTTTCGGAAAAGCATGAAACTCCGGTGATTCTGAGAGCAACGACCAGAGTATGTCACGCTTGCGCCGATATCGATGTGCCGGATATAGCCGCGCCGGAAAAATGCGAAGGCTTTGTTAAAGATCCCAAATGGGTAATCTTTCCTAAGCGGTCCTATCAGGCGAAGATGAAGCTTGCGGCAGATGAACCTGCCTTTGCGGAGGAGTTTTCTTCTTATCTATCAGGAGAGGGCAAGCTGGCCGGAAATTCCATGGAGGGAGCGGGAAGAACAGGTATCGCCTGCGGCGGTATAAGCTACGCCTATGTGAAAGAAGCCATTCGGGGGTTTGAAGAGAACTTTAAGATTCTTAAAATAGCAACGCCGTATCCTTTCCCGGAACGTCTGGCAAAGGAGTTTATGATGAGCGTGGATAAGGTTATTGTATTTGAAGAGCTGGATCCATACATAGAGGACGCGCTTATTTATACGCTGGGCAGGATGGGATCTTCCGCGGGACCTTTCATCGAGGGAAAGCGGACAGGAGCGGTGCCTGCCGGAGGAGAACTGAGCGCCAGCGTGGTTTCCGGGATAATAGAGCGTGTGACAGGGCTGGAAACCGGAATCGCGAGCAGCGTTTATGACGACGCGCCGGCTATGCCGGTAAGGCCGCCTGTGCTCTGCGCGGGTTGTCCTCACAGAGGAGCGTTTTACGCGGTGAAGAAAGCGGTAGGAGGACAAAAGGCGGTGTATTGCGGAGATATAGGGTGCTATACTCTGGGAAACGCTGCGCCTCTTGATATGGTAGATACCTGTCTGTGCATGGGAGCGGGTATCACTATGGCCCAGGGTCTGAACCATGCCGACCCGGATACAGTTAATTTCGCTTTCGTCGGAGACTCGACTTTTTTCGCAAGCGGTATAACCGGTACCGTCAACGGCGTATATAATCAGGCGGACATGATCCTCTGCGTGCTGGATAATTCTACCACTGCCATGACCGGACATCAGCCGCACCCGGGGATGGGAATCACCATGATGGGAAAGCGGGTTACGCCTATCGATATAGCCAAGGTGCTGGAGGGCATCGGAGTTGAGTCTGTCAGAACAGTCGATCCGCTGGATTTAACAGAGTCCGTTCAAGCGGTAAAGGCCGCCATGGAAGAGCATGGCGTGCGCGCTATTATTTTTAAATCGCCGTGCATTGCTATAACAAAGCCGTCAGGCTCCGTCTTTGTAGATAAGGACGCCTGTGTTGGCTGCGTGCGCTGTATCAGAGAGATTGGCTGTCCCGCGCTTATCACAAGAGCGGATAAGGCTTTTGTGGATAAGAGTCTCTGTACGGGCTGCGGGCTTTGTGCCCAGATTTGCCCAGTCGGCTGCATTGGAAGGGAGGAGAGCTTATGATAAATGAAAATGTAAAGAGTTGTCTTCTCTGCGGAGTAGGCGGTCAGGGGACTGTGCTGGCTTCCAGAATCATAGCGGCGGCGGCAATGGAGAAGGGGCTGCGGGCAAAAACGGCCGAGACGATAGGAATGGCCCAGCGGGGAGGCTCTGTAGTAAGTCATGTCAGGACAGGAAGAAAT
This sequence comes from bacterium 210820-DFI.6.37, assembly GCA_020558355.1. Lineage (GTDB taxonomy): Bacteria > Bacillota > Clostridia > Peptostreptococcales > Anaerovoracaceae > Hominibacterium. The sequence continues at coordinate 4,738 of JAJCKG010000006.1, forward strand.
ATCGCGTCGCCAATGATTCCATATGGCAGGGCGGATATCCTCATAGGCTTTGAGCCGGGAGAAGCGGTGGTAAATCTGAAATACCTGAAGCCTGGCGGAACGCTTATTGTTTGTGAGCAGGAGGTAAAGCCTGTAACGGCTTCCCTAGGGCAGAGCGCGTACAGCGGTGAGGATTGTATCCAATACCTGAAAAAGACAGTGGAAAAGTGCTATGTCATAGACGGTGAAGCGATATGTGAAGCGTGCGGTTCGCCAAAGGTTTTGAATGTGGCGGTCGTAGGAGCGTTATGCGCCAGCGGAGAAATGGAGCTCAGTCTTGAAGAAGTGGAAGCCGCGCTTAAAATAAAGCTGAAACCGCGGCTGGTTGAGATGAACAGGAAAGCGCTGCGTATGGGCGCTATGTATATAAAATAATTGTGAGGAATTAATTTATGAAAATGAAAAAGGAAACGTTGGAGCAGATAAAGGTTCAGATGAGAAGAGTTAAGGCGGCAGGCGGGTTTTACGCAAAGCGGCTTTCCGATATTGATGTGGAGGACATTCATTCCCAGGCGGATTTTGAAAAGCTGCCTTTTTCGGAAAAGGACGATTTGAGAGAGGCGTATCCGCTGGGACTGGCGGCTGTGCCTGAAGAGGATATTGTAAGGATCCATTCATCCAGCGGAACGACAGGTACGCCATGCATTATCCCTTATACAAAAAAAGACGTCGATGACTGGGCAGAGCTCTTTAAAAGGTGCTATGAGATAGCCGGAATTACCAGTAAGGACAGGATACAGATAACACCGGGATATGGACTTTGGACCGCGGGAATAGGCTTTCAGATTGGAGCGGAACGGCTTGGCGCTATGGCGCTGCCTATGGGTCCGGGAAATACGGACAAGCAGATTAAGTTCATGCAGGATATGGAATCCACGGTACTCTGCGCTACGTCTTCCTACGCCTTGCTCCTTGCGGAGGAAATCGAAAAGCGGGGTGTAAAGGATAAGATCAGGCTGAAAAAGGGCGTAATAGGATCCGAACGGTGGGGAGCGAAAATGCGGGCCCGTATTGCCAATGAACTGGGTGTGGAGCTTTATGACATCTACGGCCTGACAGAAGTATATGGACCGGGGATCGCTATCAACTGTGAATATGATACGGGAATGCATTATTTTGACGATTATCTTTATTTTGAGATCATCGATCCTAAGACGGGAGAAAATCTGCCCGACGGACAGCTGGGAGAACTGGTTATAACAACGCTGCAGAAAGAGGGCGCTCCGCTTATCCGGTACAGAACGCATGACCTTACAAGGATTATTCCGGACGACGCGCCTTGCCCGTGCGGCAGGACATATCCAAGGATAGATGTTATCCTGGGACGTACTGACGATATGGTAAAGGTTAAAGGTGTCAATATCTTCCCAGGACAGGTAGAGGACGTATTAAAGGAGGTCGAGGGAGCCAGCAGCGAATATCAGATCTTCATCGATCATGAAGACGGAAAGGATAAAATAACCCTGTTTATCGAGACTCCTATCAAAGACGCGGATGGAAAAGCGGCGCTGGAAAAGGAGATACGGGAGCGTATCAAGTCGGTTATCAATGTGGGGGTAATCCCCAAGGCGGTAGAGGTGGGGGATCTGCCTCGAAGCGAAAAGAAGACGACTAGAGTATTTGATTACAGATATTAAAGACTGCGGGAAGTAAGACAGGAGAAATTCTCCGCAGGCTCGTTTGTTTTAATCATGTTTAGCGATCCAATCGCGAGGAAAGAAAGGACAGAGAAAATGACAGCAAAAAGTATGATGCCTTATGTACAGGGCAATTCGGCCATTCGCGCCATGTTTGAAGAGGGAGCGCGTCTGGCGGAACAATATGGAAAAGAAAATGTATATGATTTCAGCCTGGGAAACCCCAGCGTTCCCGCTCCGGCACAGGTCAATCAGGCAATCTGCGATATCATCAAGGAAGAAGATACGCTGATGGTTCACGGATATAACCAGAGCAACAGCGGATATGAGGATGTACGGCAGACCGTGGCGGAGCATTTGAACAGGCTTCACGGAACGTCCTTTACCGCCCAGAACATTATCATGACAGTAGGCGCGGCATCCGGTCTCAATGTTGCTATTAAGACGCTGGTAGATCCGGGAGAAGAGATACTGGCTTTTGCGCCATACTTTGTAGAATATGGAAACTACGCGGCAAACCATGGCGCGTCTCTTAAAGCTGTGCCTGCCGATACGAAAACCTTCCAGCCTAACCTTGAAATCATGGCAGAGATGATTACGGAGAAGACGCATGCGGTGATCATCAATTCGCCTAACAACCCGACTGGTGTAGTCTATTCGGAAGAGACCATAAAGAAATTGGCGTCTGTACTCAGCGAAAAATCGAAGGAAATTGGCCATGAACTGTATATCATTTCCGATGAACCGTACAGAGAGCTTGCGTATGACGGTGTAAAGGTGCCTTATGTGACAAAGTATTACCGCAATACGGTGGTTGGATATTCTTGGAGCAAGAGCCTTTCCCTGCCTGGCGAAAGAATAGGCTATCTTGTTATTCCATCGGAACTCGATGATTTTGACAATGCTGTGCAGGCGGCAAATATCGCTAACCGGGTGCTTGGGTATGTCAACGCTCCTACGCTGATACAGCGTGTGGCGGCAAGATGTATCGACTGTACTACTGATATTGACGCTTATGATAAGAACAGGAAGGCGCTATATAACGGACTGACTGAGTTGGGATATGAATGTATTTTCCCTGAGGGAGCGTTTTACCTTTTCGTTAAATCACCTCTAGAAGATGAGACGGAATTCTGTAATATGGCAAAGAAGCACAATATATTAGTCGTTCCTGGAAAGAGCTTTGCCTGCCCTGGATATGTGAGGATGGCTTACTGCGTGTCCTACGATACCATTGTGAATTCAATGCCCGCGTTCAAGGCGCTGATGGAAGAGATCAAAGGCTGACACGCGGGGCGACCTGTGAAGATTACAGCTTTAAAACAGCTGCCGCAACTGCCAGTTGACAAATTTCAAAGCCTGATTGGTAGCGTATATAGAGGGTATCTGCTATGATAGGGCTACCACAAGGAGGAACAGAATTATGACGATTGCGGAAAAAATAGCGGCACTTAGGAAGGGAAAAGGATGGTCTCAGGAGGAACTGGCGGAGCGGCTGGGAGTATCCAGGCAGTCGGTTTCTAAATGGGAAAGCGGAGCGAGTATTCCGGATATCAACCGTATTTTGGAATTGTCACGGATTTTTGATGTGACGACGGATTACCTGTTAAAAGACGAGCAGAAGGAACGCCCCTATGCGTTTACGTTTGATTTCAGGACATCCGATCAGGGGAAAGCGGCGCCGGAAGCCGGGGTGACACCGAATACATACCGGGTGCTGACAGCGGCGGAGGCGGATGTATTCTTATACGCCATAAAACAGTACGGAAAAAATATCGGTTTTGGAGTCATGCTGTGCATCCTTGCTCCGGCGGTTTTGATCAGCGCAATGGGGATCTCCATTATATCTCCAACGCTCTTGTCTGAAAATCAGGCGGCAGGAGCGGGCGTCATCCTTCTTTTGCTGATGGTGGCCATAGCGGTAGGGATTTTTATAAGTAGCGGGGTCAAAATGAATCGGTTTTCCTATATTACAGAAGGCAGATTCTGTCTTGAGGATGGAGCGGTGTCTTTTATAAAAGAACTGCGGCAGGAATTTGAACCCAGATATATGAGAGGAATCACAATGGGAGTAATTCTCTGCATCCTAAGTGTAATACCATTATTGCTCGCCTGCTTTGTCGGGGAAACACATGGGGCGGTAGTCCTTTTTATGGTGGTGTTACTGCTTGTGATCGTTTCGATTGCCGTATTTCTTATCGTTCGCCTCAGTACAGTTAAAAGCGGACTGGAGCAGCTGCTGCAGGAAGGCGATTATCTGCCGGAGAGAAGGCAAACACTGAAAAAATACAATCGGATTGAGGGCCTTTACTGGCCGCTGGTTACGGCAGTCTATCTGGGATGGAGTTTTATTACAAACGACTGGCATATTACATGGGTGATATGGCCGGTAGCGGGCCTGGTCATTGCGGGAATCTCTTCTGCCCTGAAAGATTCCAGATGAAGCGATTTGGCGCGATCAGAAAAGAAAAGCGGCCAGCTGGTTTTCCACCAGCGGTTCGATGAAAAATACAGCGCAGAAAGCGACTGCCGCTAAAAGAATAGGGTTTTGTATAAAGGAGTTTTTTTCAGAAATCGATGAAAAAGCTCCTTTTCTTTTGAACCCTTCAGACCAGCAATTTATGACTGCGAAACCCAGGATCGCTCCTAGGGTATTGGCGATCAGGTCATTGATATCCGTTGTCCGGAAGTTGAACAACTGCAGGGTCTCGATCAATAAGGACAGGAAAAATCCAGAGCATGCCGCGTATTTTAACTGCCGGAAAGCGGGATGCGTAATAGGAAGCAGAAGTCCCACAGGAATAAACAGGATTACGTTGAGAATATACTGCAGCGGGCTGCTGATAACCTCTGAAAAGGGAATCAGATTTATAGCTCCGTCAAAACTGCCGGAAATCAGGGAATATACAGAAGGAATTCCGGTAACCGTAAAAATGCCTGCAAAAAGAAAGGCAAAAAGAGAAGCTAATATCATATTCCTTTTGTCAGACTTCCCATAGGCCAAGTGGGAAAGAAGGAAGAAAAGGAGTAATACGATCCCGACTGATAAAAAAACGCTTAAAGCCATAAATAGCATATACATAAAGGTCACCTCGATTCTGTAAAGCAGTTTTGCAAACGTATGGTCATATTATATAGAGCATTATTTAAGATTCTTTTGCGGGGAGATGAATTTTCTTTTACATTTCTTAGGTGAAATCCTGTTTTTGAAAGGGAAGACGCCTGTCCTTTTGATTGGGAAAATGAAAAAAGGAATTTAGAAAAAATCCAAAATATGAAATTTTTTAGTTGACAAACAGGAAGCCAATCCCTATAATATAAAAGGTAGCCAAACGAAAGGCTTCTGAAAAGTAAATATGCGGATATGGCGGAACTGGCAGACGCGCACGGTTCAGGTCCGTGTGAATATTGTTTTCGTGGAGGTTCGAATCCTCTTATCCGCACCAAAAAAGGACACCAAAAAGGTGTCTTTTTCATTTTAAAACATACAGATGGAGGTGCCTGCGACAAGGAAAGGGCTGTTATATATTTCTTTAAGTCAAGTCATAAAAGTGAAAAACGTTTATGCGCATTGATTTGCGGAGGGCATAGGTGTATAATGAAGTTAGTTTAAACTAATCACAAAACAAAACTGTATGGCAGGTTTTGTGGTAACGGATCGGAGGAAAGATTATGTTTATAGATCTGAAAAACGCGAAAAAACAGTATGGAGAAGGTGAAGCGGCAATATATGCCCTTGATGGAGCCGATCTTTCTGTGGAAGAAGGAAAAATCTATGTGATTCTGGGGCCTTCGGGTTCTGGTAAGAGTACGCTTTTAAATATGATAGGAGGTTTGGATTCTCTTGATTCCGGCAGTCTTTCCGTGGAAGGAAGGAATATAGGCAAGGCAGGGAAAAAAGAGCTGACCGAGTACAGGAGAGGATTAGTGGGATTTGTATTTCAGTTTTACAATCTCATTCCTGATCTGACGGTTCAGGAAAATATTGAGGTCGTTTCGGACATATCGGATTCGCCTCTTGATATCGAAGAGGTCTTGGAAGCTCTCAATATAGAAAAATACAGACGTAGATTTCCAAAGGAACTGTCCGGAGGACAACAGCAGAGGGTAGCTATTGCAAGAGCTTTGATAAAGAATCCAAAGCTGCTTTTGTGCGATGAACTGACGGGAGCGCTTGACACAAAATCTTCGCGCCAGGTTCTGGAGTTCGTGGAAAAGGTCAATAAGCAGTTTGGCACTACCATCATAATCATCACCCACAACGAAGCGATTGCGGCAATGGCAGATCATATAATCAGGATCAAAGACGGAAAAATTGCGTCGGATGATGAAAACCAAGATAAAATTTCAGCGCGGCAGCTTGAACTTTAGGAGGGGCAGCATGAAAATAAACAGGCGGTACACCCGAAATATTAGGGAAAATCTTTCATTTTATGTTGCGTCCACGATACTTACCATGGTTTCCATTTTCATGTTTTTCGTGATGAACATTGCGGGAAATGGAATTTCTGATTTTGGAAAGGAATTTTTCAAGGAGCACAATGTGGAGGACGCGTCCTTTTCAACATATCTGCCTATATCAGATAAAGATATGAAAGAGCTTGAGAAGAATTTTGATTTGGAGCTTGAAGCGCAGCATTATATAAATATAAAGGAAGATGGCTATACTGTGAGGGTATTCAGCAGAAACGGGAAGATAAATACGGCGGAGATTACAGCAGGCTCTGACATTTCCGCGGACAATGAAATCCTGATTTCTGAAGGCTTTGCGGTAAATCAAAATCTGCGTGTGGGCGACAGCTTTACTATAGATAAGCGTGAGTATAAGATCTGCGGATTTTTTCAGAGGCCCGACTATCTCTATATGCTGGAGGAGCTAGATGACAACTATAAGAATGACACGAGTTTTCTGCTGGCGTATATGTCGGATAAAGAATTTGACCGGCTTAATGCCGGAAACTGCCGGTATATGGTAGTCTTTCATAAGGACAATCAGCAGGAGTTCAGAAGCAGAATATACGATGACTACATGACCTCGGAATACGTAAGCGCCGATGATAACCTGAGGATCAGCTTTGTGGAGGAACAGGCGCGGCTTTTCCTTATCTGTTCGTGGATCATTCTGGTAGTAGTGCCTTTCGTTACCATCGCTCTGATAAGTATTATTATCAGACGCAAGGTGAAGGATGAACAGAAGATGATAGGGACGTTATCCGCTATGGGATATCGGAAAGGCGCGCTTATCAGGCATTATGCCATTATGGGTGTCCTCCCTGGACTTCTGGGCGGAATACTGTCGGTAGCGGTTATTGCCGTATCGGCTCAGCCTTACGGTGAAATGGGGCTTGCGGATTATGAGCCTCTTCATATCGACTTTCATATGTCGGCATCGGGAGCAGTGGCCGCAATACTGGTTCCTACGCTGCTTTATGCCATTTCTGCGGCATTGTCAGCCAGAAGACTTCTAAGGGAGGACACGGTGCGTTTGCTCAACGGAATGGCGGCAGGCGGTGGGAAGACAAAGAAGCTCTGGGCGGATAAGGAGAAAAAGGTAAGGAAAAAGTTTGCGTTCCGCTCTCTGATTGCCAGCCCAGGAAGAAGTTTCGTTATTTTTCTGGGCATATTCCTGGGTGCTTTTATCATCATGTTTGCGTTCATGACTATCGACGCTATCAAAGGCCTTCCCGACGCGTACAAGTCGCAGGTGGGGGATTTTAACAAGCAGTATGTACTTAATACCTTCCTGTCAGAAGAGCGCAATGATGGAGAGACTCTGATAACAGCGGTTTATGAGACCGATGGTACTACATTTTCGCTTATAGGAGCCGATGAAGATGTGAGTCTGCTAAATATTGAGACAGCAGACGGTAGGGCGGACCTTGAAGACGGCTGGTATATCAGCAATCTTTTAGCGTATATATGTGGTGTACAAAAGGGCGATACCATAACGTTCGTCAACAGGATGACTTTGGAGGAATATGACGTGACCGTTGACGGTATCATCGAGACGGATATGCAGAAATATCTGGTAAGCTCCAAGGAAAAGGTCAGTGAAGTACTCGGGATAGATGATGATTTGTACAATTCGGTTCTTTCGGAGGGGAGCCTCGATATCGATAATTCGATGGTTACATCAGAGATAGATTCCAATTCTATCGAAGATCAGATGCGGACAATGATGAATGAGATGGGCGCCATCATATATGCCCTCATTGTGATCGGCGGTATCATCTGCATTGCCGCGATTTACGTATCGGTGAACATGATGGTTTCCGAAAACAGGCTGAACATCTCTATGTTGAAAGTTCTCGGATACCGCGGCAGGGAAATAAACAGGATGGTACTCAGCGCCAATCATGTGTTGCTGCCTGTGGGGATAGCGGCAGGAATTCTGCTTTCATACATTTCCATAGATTTTTATTTCTCGGCTTTTGCGGAGACAGAGGGGATGATAATACCGATAGTATTGAAACCAGAAAGCATAGCGCTGACCGTTGTGATGGTCTGCGCCTGCTATTTCGTTTCCCTTGCCTTTATTGGCAGAAAGACTGCCCATGTGGATATGGTGGAGAGCCTGAAGGACAACAGACAGTAGTTTTCCATCTGAAAGAAGCGCTCAGAAAAATGAAAGTTATTTCCGAGAGGTCGCGGGTTTGCGGCCTCTCTTTGTATAAAAAGAAGTAAAGGAAACAGGGACATTTATAAATGTGGGAGATTTTTTCTGTAATGACGCAGTTCTGCTTCATCGGATCTGGAAATAATTCTGTCAAGTATTTTTAATAGCTTTTCTTTATCCTCCGGCAAACGCGCTTGAAATTGAAACGCGTTGGAGGCTCCCATTGCGGCAAAATGTGTTGTAATATTCAGATTCTCTATAAGGACTCGGAGCTCCCGGTATTTTTCAAGTTCGCCTTCTTCTTCCCAGTTCCCGTTTTGTATCTCTTGATATAGTTCTGATGCCGGATAAATTGTCAGCATATTAGAGCCGATCAGGAAAGGACGCAGCTGGTTGAAAATATCCGCGGAGGCTTTAGCTCCGGACTCACCTTTTCCTTTGCCGGATATGCTGGTCAGATAGAAGAAAGCGTACTCAATCCCAGCTTGCTCCAGCCTTTTACACTGAGTCAGGATATCCTGTGAACGATAGCCTTTTCGCATAAAGGATAATGCCGCGTCATCTCCGGTTTCTACTCCAATGGTCAGCTTGTCATATCCTGCCTGCCGCAGATTAATCAGCTCTTCATCTGTCTTATTTTTAGAATCTGTAATGCGGGCAAAACAGCCGATTGACTCAACAGATGGCAGATACTTTTGGATGAGCGCCGCGATTTCAAGAAGCTTGTCTGTTTTGAGGACAAATGGATTCGCGCCAGTCAGGAAAACTCGGCGGATGGGGTGGGGACGTGATAATCCCCAAAGTCTGCTTGTCATTATGGAGTCAGGATTATAGCGCAAAATCTGCGTCTCCAGCAAGTCACTTTCGATATCTTCTATGGGTGACATTCTGAATTTAAAAGGTAAATCATCATATAGTGTACAAAATTTACATTTGTGATGGGTGCAGCCTGTGGTTACTTCTAAGAGCAATGAGTCTGCCTCATAGGGCGGACGCCAGATCGTTCCTGTATAATGCATGGGAAATACCTCCTGTAAAATATTGATGTGCAGGAAACGGGGCAAACCCGCACATGATCGTCCCGTTAATGGCATTATAGCAAAGCGCGTCGAAAATAAAAGTACTGTACTTTTTTGCAGTACCTTTTAGTTTAGGAGGAAATGAACTATAATGATGAGGAGGTGATGAGGCAAATGAGAAAATCTGAATTAGCAGTTAACCGGTGTAAAACAATTTCCACTGTGCAGAAGCTGTTGGGTGGAAAATATAAAATAGAGCTTCTTTGGTATATCGGCAAGTGCGATGTCCGGAGGTTTGGACAGCTTCGCCGTCAGATTGGAGAAATAACGGAAAGCTCCCTTACAAAGCAGCTTCGGGAATTGGAGGCGGATGGTTTTATTATTCGTCATGACTTTTGCGAGGTCCCTCCACGGGTGGAGTATACATTATCAGAACTTGGAGAGAGCTTCTTATCTGTTCTCGACTGCATGAAGGCTTGGGGAGATGAGCATCTGTCTGTGTAGGTATAATCTTGAAGCCGTGTTGACCGAAGAAGCAGGTGATTATTATATTCCTAACATCAGGCTGCGGCATAACAAAGAAAACAACGGTAAAGCATATAAATATCATTAAAATATGTTGGCAATCATATAATTATAGAATTTTAATGGCGGAGATGTCGGTATTCTGCGCAATAGCATATTTTACCTGAATCGGAAAAAATAAAACCAAAAACAATGCGTAAAAAATCATAATAATTGCCGATACTGTGATACAATTAGTATGGTGTATTAGATGATCGTTGAGAATGTAAGGTGGATAAAGAAGATTATCTGCTTGCCATGGAGCGCAGTCCAATCAAAGATATAGAAATCAAGTTTCTTCTGAAAAATGCCCTTACAAACAATGTAAATGACAGAGAAATCTATATGAAGGGCATTGACCACAGCTATTACTATGAAGGCTACTATGTATATAAAACCGAGGAACTGCAAACAAGTTGCAAGATATGAAATGGAGATAGGCGGAGGATATGAAATGCGATACCTTTCTGTTGCGGAAACAGCAAAAAAATGGAATATATCGGAGCGCAGTGTAAGAAACTATTGTGCCAACGGTCGTGTAAACGGTGCGTTTCTGACTGGTAAGACATGGAATATTCCGGAGGATGCGGAAAAACCGGTCCGTTCTACCAAGAAAACCAGATTGCCGGAAACTTTACTGGAAATTTTACAGAGCGAAAAAGCAAGTAAATATTCTGGGGGGAATCTATCACAAGACCCAGATTGATTTGACATACAACTCAAACCATATAGAAGGCAGCCGCCTGACCCATGATCAGACGCGATATATTTTTGAAACTAATACTATCGGTATGGACAATGAGGTTCTGAATGTGGATGATGTGATTGAAACAGCTAACCATTTCCGTTGTATTGATATGATTATTGATCATGCGAAATCCGCGCTATCCGAAAAGTTTATCAAAGAGTTGCATCTGATCCTGAAATTCGGAACCAGCGATTCACGTCTGGAATGGTTTGCGGTTGGAGGGTATAAGAAACGATACATCCGTTCCAGAACGGCAACGGCCGTGTAGGCAGACTGATTATGTTTAAGGAATGCCTGAAATACAATATTGTTCCTTTTATCATCGAAGATAATTTGCAAATGTTCTATTACCGCGGCTTAAAAGAATGGAAGAACGAAAAAGGGTATCTGAGAGATACCTGTCTGACTGCACAGGATAAATATAAGGCGTATCTGGATTATTTCAGAATTGCGTATGATAAGTAGACGGCTTTCAGTTGTTGTAAATTTTACAATAACTGAAAACAAATGCTCAATATTGAAGATAAAGGCGAGGAAACAAGGCGCAGCTATGTCAGCAGAAAAGAACTGGCAATCACCGGCTGAATGGATTACAATTCATCGTAGATTGTTTGACAGAAAGAAATAGTAGGTGGGAAATCTTGTTTTTCAATCGAACAGCGCATATAATTGTCCTTAAATGAAAAGAGAGGTGGTTTCGGTGAAACGCTGCATTGCTTTAGCTGGAATAGTTAAATGAACATTATTCAAATTGACAGGAGGATTTTAAATGACTATTCCAGTAAAACAGATTTATCCCCGTACAGGCGATAAAGAAACAATTTATTTGAAACATGTAATCACAAATCCCAATATAACAGTTGGAGATTTTACAATGTACAATGATTTTGTAAATGACCCGGCGTTATTTGAGAAAAACAACGTATTATACCACTATCCGATCAACCATGACAAATTGCGGATTGGAAAATTCTGCTCCATTGCTTGTGGCGCAAAGTTTCTATTTAACAGTGCCAATCATACGTTGTCTTCATTGTCCACTTATCCATTTCCATTATTTTTTGAGGAATGGGGATTAGAGAAAAAAGACGTAACGAAGGCATGGGATCATAAAGGTGATATTATCATAGGTAACGATGTTTGGATTGGCTATGAAGCTGTTATTTTAGCTGGTGTCACCATTGGAGACGGAGCAATCATTGGAACCCGCGCAGTTGTCACAAAAGATGTACCGCCATATACGATTGCAGGCGGTGTTCCGGCAAAACCAATAAAGAGACGATTTCCAGAAGAAATCATTTCCGCGCTATTGGAGATTCAGTGGTGGAACTGGTCTGAAGAAAGAATCGCAAGAAATATTGGCGCTATACAAAGCGGAAACATTGAACAGTTAAAACAATCGATGTAAATTTCTGTTCATTCAATCAGAAAAATTATATATGAGAAGTGATTTCCGAGAGGTCGTAGTTTTGCGACCTCTCTTTTGTTACCGGGCATCCGAAGGGAGCTGCCAGGGCAGGTCTTGTAGGTAATGCTATGTATCCAAAAGGAAGCTTCGGTGAAGGCTCCTGTAGGTAAAAAACACTTCTGTAAGTGACAGTATATTGAGAACGCCATTTTTTAGTGATACGATATAACCGTCGATGAAAGATGAGGTGATGAACTATGAAAACAACAACACTTTATATCGAGAAAATTCCTGTCATTATTTCGGGAGAAAAATCTGACAAAGCATATATTTATGTCCATGGAAAAATGTCTGATAAAGAATCTGCTGAAACTTTTGCTCAGATCGCAGAAAGCAAAGGATATCAGACAATCTGTTTTGATTTACCGGAACATGGAGAACGAAAAAACGAAAATTATCGGTGTGATATTTGGAATGGCATTTCTGACCTTCATCAAATAAGCTCCTATACATTTGCTAATTGGAAATCCGTATCTTTGTTTGCTTGTAGTTTAGGCGCATATTTCAGCTTGCAGGCGTATAGAGATATTAGTTTTGAAAAGTGCTTTTTTCTGTCTCCAATCGTAAATATGGAATACCTCATTCAAAATATGTTCCTATGGTTTCATGTCACAGAAGAAATGCTTTATACGGAAAGAGAAATTCCGACACCGATTGATACTTTGTCTTGGGATTATTACCAGTATGTAAAGAAAAATCCCGTAACAAAATGGAATAGTCCGACCTATATACTTTATGGAGGTAAGGACAATTTGCAATCTTTACAGGTTATCGAAAATTTTGCGAAGACTAATCATGTGGCATTGACTATATCAGAGCAGAGCGAGCATTTTTTTATGGGAAATGAAGATGATGAGATGATAAAAAACTGGTTATACGATAATCTGTAAAAACAATATAGCGCTATCGCTGTTGGCAATAAAAAACGTAGGAACTATCGGAAAAGTACAGGGTCAGCATTTATTTGTTGTTCTTGTATTTTTTTGTTGTCTCAAAATATTTCTGAATGATTTTGAGGACAGGGTAACTGTACAAAAAGGATTAACAGAAAATGTGATAAAGCGAATAAAGAAGCGGCTGATAAAAATGGAAGGTTTGTTTGTTAAGAATGGCGAAAAGAGGGACATGGGAAAAATAAAAATTTACAAAAAAATTTGCCAGGCTCTTGACTTGGAGTGAACTCCAGAGAGTAGAATATGATTGCGCCATAGACCATGGCTTTGTTTTCTGCATTGTATTTGAGTGACTTAGTATACAGAAAAGCTGCCAGTGGCGTGGTCTTTGTATTGCATAACGGACAGGAGGGATAAGATTGACAATCAAAGAGGTGAGTGAGAAATATGATATTTCACAGGATACGTTACGCTATTATGAGCGTGTGGGGATGATTCCTCCAGTTAAGCGGACGGCGGGAGGTATCCGGGATTATCGGCGGGAGGACTGCGAATGGGTGGAACTTGCCAAATGTATGAGAAGTGCCGGACTGACTGTGGAAGCCATGATAGAATATACAAAGCTTTACCAGCAGGGAAATGAAACTCTTGGCGCAAGATGTGAACTTTTACAGAATCAAAGGGAAAAGCTTCTTTATCAGAAGAAGCAGATTGACGCGGCACTGGATAAACTGAATTATAAGATTTCCAGGTATGAGGTGGCTCTGGAGACGGGGGAGTTGGTATGGGATTAAAAGAGATGAGAAGCACGACTGGTGCTAAATTATGACTCATGCTTTGAAGGAGAAGGAATGACGCTTGAAGAAGTAAGCAGGAATTATAATATTGATACAAAAAAGCTGATACTTTTTGAAGAAAAAGGCCTTACCGGCTGCCGGGATAAGAATGGCTTTTTTGATTTTCGGGCTGATGATATACAGCGTATCAGTCTCATACTTGCACTCCAGGACATAGGCATGGATATTGGGGATATAAGACATTATTTATCTCTGTGTCCGAAGGGCGATAAGTCAATAGAGGGGAGAATCCGTCTTCTGCGAAAACAACGGTATCGGCTGTTAGAGGAAATCCATGAGAAACAGAAGGTTTTGGACAGCCTTGATTTTATGATCTATAAGATGAAAGAGGAGGAAAAGGTATGAAGATCAGAAATGAAGAAGAATTTGAGAAAGAAAACCTGTTTGGGAAAGGGCAGTCTAATAAGGCGTATGCACAGTATTTTGTGGGGGAGTCATTTCTCAATCCTCTGACAAGTGCAAAGCAGTGCGGGATTTTTCTTGCAAATGTTACATTTGAACCAGGCTGCCGTAATAACTGGCATATACATCATGCGTCAAAGGGCGGCGGGCAGATACTGCTCTGCATTTCAGGAAGCGGATGGTATCAGGAGGAAGGAAAAGAGGCAGTGAGTCTTGAGCCGGGAATGGTCATCACAATCCCGCCGGAAGTGAAGCACTGGCATGGCGCAAAAGCAGACAGCTGGTTTGGCCATATTGCATTTGAAGTGCCGGGAGCTGACTGCAGGAACGAATGGTGTGAACCTGTATCAGATGAAGAATACGGAAGACTCGAATAGAGTATCAGGAGGATAAAATGGAGAATATGGATCATTTACGGGAAACAGACTCGGAATTTATGGAACGGTGGGAGGCATTCGCCTTTCAGGAAGTAATGAATGAACCAAAGCAGCAGCTGGATGATATAACAAGAAATCTGGCAATCCTGTCAACTTTGATCGGAAGCCAGAGCATAGATGTCTATAAAGAGATGCTTCCGACAGCATTGAACAGTGGGCTTACACCTGTTATGGTAAAGGAAGTGGTATATCAGGCAGTAGACTATCTCGGCTTTGGGCGGGTCTATCCGTTTTTGACTTCTACAAATGAGTGTCTGACAGAGCGGGGCGTTCCGCTTCCGCTGGAGGGCCAGTCGACTACGACAATGGAGAACCGTCTGGAAAAGGGTGCACAGGCACAGGTGGATATTTTTGGAGACAGCATGAAGGATTTTTGGAAAGGAGGGCATATCAACCGCTGGCTGGCAGCAAATTGTTTCGGAGATTTTTATACCAGGACAGGGCTTGACCTAAAGCAGAGGGAGTTGATCACGTTCTGTTTCCTTGCCGCACAGGGCGGCTGTGAACCGCAGCTTGTTTCCCATGCAGCAGGAAATATGAATATAGGGAACGACGAAGCGTTTTTAGTCCGTGTCGTATCACAATGCCTGCCATATATCGGATATCCGCGGAGTTTAAATGCAGTCCAGTGTATAAAAAAGGCAGCTTCGGAAAAATAAGGATGTGTCCAGGGGAAATTTTATGCTGGCCCTTATGGGGTCAATGAAGAAGGGGATCTGGAACAATGAAAGTTGAACAGTTTGTTATGGCTTATGGTGTAGAACAGGATAGGATTCGTGCATTTTTACCGGAAGGATTCATATCTCTCCGGCCTGTTTTCAGAATCAACGCAGAAATCCGACAGGACATTGTGGAAACGGTGTATATTGAATTTAATACCGCAGTGGAATCTTATGGAAAGCGCGGATGGCTTAATATTGCTTATTGGAATAGTACACATTCAGCGATTTCTTATCAAAGGATCAAAAAATCCGTAAACTTTTTTTTGCCGTTTCTAACGATTACCTTTACGGGTGTTGGCATTGAGGGAGGCTGTCCCGCGGAAAAAGATAATGATGGATGTTTTTTCCTTGGAGAAACTGTGGAACTTCATCCAGCTGAAAAGATACACGCGAATAAACAGTTTTGCGATTGTGAGTTTGCATGGAGTTTTTCGGAAAATGACGCACATGGAGCCAGTATTGGAAAAACGCTTCCTGCGTTTGCAACAGAGCCAAAAAAGCAATATAAAAAACAGGTTTTTTCTGTGGAAAATGCAGCGGCAATCCCGTGTGAACAGGTTTTAGGTTCTTATATCGTGAGCTTCGAACGTTAAATAAGAATAAGTAAATAAGATTAGGAAAGGAGAAGGCTATGCAGTATCGAAAACTTCCAAAGGGAACAGAAGAGATCAGTATTATCGGGATTGGAACAGGCTATATCTATGTATCTGATGAAAAGGAGATAGAAGAAACCGTTGCCCTTGCAATCGAGAACGGCATCAATTTTTTTGATCTGGCTTCATCAGAGGGGAAACCTTTTGCGCCATATGGGAGGGCAATGGCAGGATGCCGCAAGGATCTGTATTTTCAGATCCATTTTGGGGCAAATTACGAGACTGGTTCCTACGGTTGGACGACCAATCTGGACAAAATCAAGCAATCGGTAGACTGGCAGTTAAAGATGTTGCAGACAGACTATATTGATTTTGGATTCATCCATTGTGTGGATGAAGTTTCTGATCTGCAAAAAATTCAGGAAAATGGAGTAATAGAGTATATTTTGCAGTTGAAAAAACAGGGTGTGGTACATCATGTAGGCTTATCTTCCCATACACCGGAGCTTACGAATCAGGTGATGGATATGGGGATTCTGGATATGCTGATGTTCTCGATCAATCCCGGATATGACTACCAGAAAGGCACTTATGGGATTGGCAGTGTGGGGGAGCGTATGGAGCTGTATCGCCGCTGTGAAAAAGAGGGAGTAGGCATATCTGTAATGAAAGTATTTGGCGGAGGGCAGCTTTTGGATGCAAAAACGTCCCCGTTTGGAGCAGCGCTGACGGAAGCCCAGTGTATCCAGTATGCACTTGACAGACCAGGCGTTTTGACAGTTCTGCCGGGTATCCGTGGCAAAAAGGATCTGCAGAAGGTTTTGGGGTATTTTGGAGCATCCCCGGAAGAAAAAGATTATTCTGTTATTGGAACCTTCACACCGCGGGACGCAGAGGGGGTCTGTGTTTATTGTAACCATTGCCAGCCTTGTCCGGCAGGACTGAATGTGGGATTGATCAACAAATATTATGACTTGTCTGTGGCGGGTGATGCTTTAGCGCGTGACCATTATAAGAAACTGGAGAAAAAAGCAGGACAGTGTATCAAATGCGGGCACTGCAACAGCCGGTGTCCATTCCATGCAGACCAGATGGCGAGGATGGAAACGATCCGTAAATATTTTAACGAATAAGAAAGGATGATGCTAAATGGGTAAAGGATATATTGCAGAGTTAAGTGAGAATGTAGAAAGAAAGTCCGTGTCTTACAAGAACCGTTACGGGCTTATGATCGCCGGGGATTTATATACCCCGAAAAATATGGAGCAGGGAAGGAAATATGCGGCATTGATCATAGGCGCGCCTTATGGCGGCGTCAAGGAGCAGGGGCCTTGTGTGTATGGAAGTGGACTGGCAGAGAGAGGGTTTGTCGTGCTGACGTTTGACCAGTCCTTTATGGGAGAAAGCGCTGGGGAACCCCGTAATGTTTCTTCCCCTGATATTTTTACGGAAAATTTCAGCGCTGGTGTGGATTTTCTTGGACTGCGGGATTTTGTTGACAGAGAAAAAATCGGTGTCATCGGTATCTGCGGATCAGGCGGTTTTGCATTGTCTGCGGCGCAGAGTGACACGAGGATTAAGGCTGTTGCAACCTGCAGTATGTATGACATGACAGCGGCTGCAAGGCTGGACATGGATGCCGATGCAGTTCTGGAGAACAAAGAGAGGATATCCAGACAGAGATGGGTTGATGCGGAGAATGGGTATCCGGAGTATATTCCGTACTTCCCGGAGGAACCGCTTGATGAAGTCCCGGCGGATCTGGAAGAGCCGACAGCGGAATGGTTCCGCTTTTACGCAATAAAGCGTGGGCATCATCCGAATGCAAGAGGAGGATTTACGACCAGCAGCGACCTTGCTTTTACCAATTTCCGCTTATTGGATTTCATTGATGAGATATCGCCAAGACCAATCCTGTTTGTCATGGGCGACAGGGCACATTCAAAATTCTTCAGCGAGAACGCTTATGCCGCAGCGAAAGAACCGAAAGAAATTTATGTGGTAAAAGATGCGGAGCATATTGATCTGTACGATAAGGTGGATCGGATTCCGTTTGAAAAATTAGCAGCTTTTTTCACAGAGAATCTGTAAAATGATTCATCTTTAACAGTGCCAATCATACGCTGTCTTCATTGTCCACGTATCCATTTCCATTATTTTTTTCGAAAATTTTGCAGAAAAAGTATACGGTTTCAAGGGCTTTCGCTTCCTGTGCTTTGCGAATTTGCTGTTTTTCCCTTTCCGCCACCGCTTCATCCTCCGCAGCCCTTATTTTGGTATATTTTTATGTGAAAAAATCATATAAAAATATACGAACTGGTTTTACGATCGGCAGAGTGTGGAAAAACAGAGCTTCCACAACGCGAAATTGTTGAGAATTATTTTGGCCAAGTTAACAACAGGGCATATGTCAACGGTCGACATTTCCGGTAAACCTGTGGTAGAATAAGGGTCACGACACACAGGGAAGAAAGGAATCGAAAGAAACTTGAAAAAACTGATTATAGCGGAAAAACCATCGGTAGCCAAAAATATTGCCGACGCTCTGGGAATCCGGGGAAGAAAGAACGGATACATAGAGGGAGAAGATTACATCATTACATGGGTATTCGGGCATCTTCTCCAGCTTTATGATGTGAAGGATTATGATGAGAGCCGGAAAAGCTGGCGTATGGAGAACTTCCCCTTCATCCCGGAGGATTTCCAGTACAAGATCAAGTCCGACAATAAAAATAAAAAACAGGCGGATTCCGGCGCGGAAAGGCAGATGCGGATTATTCAGACTCTGATGGAGCGGGAAGATGTAGAAGGCGTAGTTTCCGCTACAGACTATGATCGGGAAGGGCAGATCATAGCGGATGAGATTTTTTTGTATCTGAAAAATGAAAAACAGGTGGAAAGACTGCTTTTGAATGAATGGACGAAGGATGAGGTTTTGTCGGGACTGGGCAAACTGCGGCCCAATCGGGAACTGCAGCCGATGCAGGACGCGGGATTCGGAAGACAGATCGCCGACTGGCTCATTGGGATTAACCTGACTTCTGTAGCCACAGTCAAATATCAGAATTCCAATCATAACAAGGTCCTTAATATCGGACGAGTCCTGCTTCCTACACTGAAGATCATATATGACCGGGACCGGGAAATCGAGAGCTTTGAAAAATCAAAATACTACAAGCTTCTGGTTCCGTTTAAGACAAAAGACGGAAAAGAGCTGGAAGCTGTTTATTATGAAGCGGAGAATGAAAAGTTTGAAGACAGGGAGGCCCTGGACAAGCTGTCGGAGCTGCTGAAGGGCAAAGAAGGACGGATTACAGAGAAGGAGGTAGAACGCAAAAAAGAATACGCGCCGTTTCTTTTTAATCTTTCCAATCTTCAGGGATATGTTACCAGTAAGAATAAGGGGTGGACATCGGAGAAGGTATTGAAGGTCGCGCAGGAGCTTTATGAAAAGAAGGTGATTACTTATCCCAGAACAGCCAGCAGTGTTCTGGATGAAAGTCTGAAGGAAAAGGCGGCCAGAGTACTGGAAACAGTGAAAAAAGGAATGCCTTACGAAAAAGAAATTAAATTTACCGATTCTAAGCGGATCTTTGACAGCAAAAAGGTGGAGAGCCACTCTGCCATTATTCCTACTTATGTCGCGCCGAAAAACCTTACCGCGGATGAGCAGATCATTTACGATGCGGTACGCAGCCGCTTTCTTGCGCAGTTTCTGCCCGTATCGGAAAGCGAGGAAACAAAGCTTACTATAAAAATGGAGGACGCTCCGGGTGTGTTTATCGCAAAGGGAAGGGTCCAGCTGGAAGCCGGATGGAAGAAAGCGGAGGCGGTTACTTCAAAGGAAGTAATGATGCCGCCGGCGGAAAGGGGAGAAAGTCTTACTGCGGGGACACTTTCTGTAAAAGAAGTTGTACGAAAACCGCCGAAGCATCATACGGAAAAGACCCTGCTGCGAGTTATGGAAACCTGTGGAAAAAGCTACGATGAGGAGGAATCGGAGGAAATGATGATGGCAATTCTGAGCGGCTTTTCTATTGGAACTCCGGCAACCAGGGCGGAGACGATTCGAAAGTTAAAGGACGTAGGGTATATAAAGCCAAAAGGAAAATCCCTGATTTGTACGGATCTGGGGCGGATGATGGTGGAAACCTTTCCTGTCAAGGAGCTGTTCGATCTGGAATATACAGGAAAACTGGAAAAGACGCTTTCTGATATTGAGAAAAATAAATTTAAAAAAGAAGATTTTCTGGACATGATCAAGGATTTTACGGCTGATTCAGTAGAGGCCATAAAAGAGGATAAGCTTTTTGCGTCCAGAGTCGCGCTTCCTGAATCTGTGGAAATTATCGGGACCTGTCCGGAATGCGGCAACCCGGTTATTGAATCAGAAAAAGCCTTCGGCTGCAGCAACTGGAAAAACGGCTGCGGGTTTACCATATGGAAAAATGATAAGTTTATCCAATCCCTTGGCAAAAAAGTTTCTCCGGAAATGGTACGACTGCTCCTGCAAAACGGCAAGGTTGGATTTCATGGCCTGAAAAGCAAAAGGGGGAACAAATTCAGCGCTTATCTCCATTATATAAAGGACGAGGAAAAAGGGTATTACAGCTGGAAAGTAGAATTTATTGACTAATTAGTGTACGTTTTCTAATTGACATTTTTCGACTTTCCGGGTAGTCTATATGGTGGGCCTGTTAAAGGCCGCAATAATCAATATTTTTAATGGAAGAGGGATATTATGAGTATCGTAAAAAAATGGAATGAGATCAGTTTGATCAAACGGATCATCGGAGGACTGATCGTAGGAGTTATTTTAGGCTTGGTTATCCCAAAGGCAACTGCTATTGGGATCCTGGGCGAACTGTTTGTAGGAGCCCTGAAAGCGCTGGCGCCGCTGCTGGTATTTTTCCTGGTTATACACTCTCTGTGCAGACACCAGAAGGGTAAAAGCAGCAATATGAAACAGATCATTGCGCTGTATTTGATTGGAACCTTCCTGGCGGCTATTACAGCGGTTTTGGCAAGCTTCCTGTTCCCATCCACATTGGCGCTGGCAGAAGGCGCGGAGGCTACCGCGCCGGGAGGAATAACGGAGGTGCTGAAGACACTGCTGCTTAACGCGGTAAGCAATCCGGTTGGCGCCATCGTTGACGCGAACTATATCGGCGTGCTGGTATGGGCTGTGATTTTCGGTCTTGCTCTTCGCGCGGCGTCTGAGGGGACAAAGGATATGCTGGGCAATATCTCAGACGCGCTGTCTACTGCCATTCGCTGGGTCATCAGCTGCGCGCCGTTCGGTATTATGGGCCTGGTTTTCACTACTATTTCTACAACTGGAATCAAGGCTTTCGCGTCTTACGGCAGAATCATTCTTGTTCTGGTAGGCTGCATGCTCTTTGTGGCGTTTATTGTGAACCCGATCCTCGTATTTATCAACATTCGTCAGAATCCGTATCCACTGGTTCTGAAATGTGTCAAGGACAGCGGAATTATGGCGTTCTTTACAAGAAGCTCCGCTGCCAACATTCCTGTAAATATGTCTCTTTGTGAAGAGCTTGGATTAGACGAGGATAAGTATTCCGTTTCTATTCCGTTGGGAGCTACCATCAATATGGCTGGCGCGGCAATTACCATCACAGTACTGTCCCTTGCGGCAGCGCACACCCTGGGCGTTACAGTTGATTTCCCTACCGCGGTGCTGCTGAGTCTGGTGGCTTCTATTTCTGCCTGCGGGACCTCTGGCGTTGCCGGCGGCTCTCTTTTGCTGATTCCTCTGGCATGCAGTCTCTTTGGAATTTCGGGTGATATCGCTATGCAGGTAGTAGGAGTAGGCTTCATTATCGGAGTTATTCAGGATTCCTGTGAAACCGCGCTGAATTCATCCTCTGACGCGTTGTTTACAGCAACGGCGGAATTCCGCAACTGGAAAAAGGCGGGGAAAAAGATTCAGTGGTAGCGGCAATTCTTTGATAAAAGGCTATATAGGTGATAGAAGAACAAAGTCGGCTCCGCCGATTTATGTTCAGCGGTAGACTTTGTTGATATTCCGGAAATATCGAAAACGATATTTCCTACATAATAAAAAACGGACCATGCTTTTGCGGGTCCGTTTTTTGTCCGTTTACAGCTTGTGGAATTCCGGTTTGCGGCTTCGGAAGGTACATTCATAGCGGAAGCCCAGACTTTTTGCCAGTTCATGAGCTTCATCAAAGTGATCTCTGAAATATTTGGGATCGTGAGAATCTGATCCGAAGGTCAGAATCTCGCCGCCCAGCTCCCGGTACAGCTTTAGCGCTTCCTCACGGGGAAGCCAGATGCCGGTGCCGTATTTAAAGCTGGAAGTATTGATTTCCAACCCCTTTCCGTTATAAATGATGGTTTTCAGCGTGTCTTCAATGATATCCATATAAGGGCTGTAATCATAGATCTTTCCAATATACCGATCGATAATCGTCAGATGACCGACGATGTCGTAATCTGTGTATTCTTTAAGACAGCGATTTACATAAAGATAAAACTCCTCCAGCTTTTGCGGTCCGTCTACTTTGGAAAAATCGTATCGGTAAAGATCCTTTTTTCCAAGACAGTGGAAAGAGCCGATGATAAAATCATAGGAAAACGCGTTTACAGCCCGGCGGCATTCATCCAGCTGGCTGTCCATGATGCCGATTTCCAGCCCCTTTACGATGGTGAGTTGTTCTTTGTATTTTTTTTCTGCCTCCAACAGCGCTTTATGATAAGCGTCGAAATCCGGAATAAAAGGGAATTCCGGATCCTCGTATCCTGGGTCATAATGATCCGTAATGGCCAGTTCTCTGATCCCGCGGCTGATCGCGCTGGAGATCATTTCCTCCATAGGTACATCACAGTCATCGGAAAACGCGGTATGTGTATGATAATCGTACATATGTCAGTCCTTTCTGTATTCTTTCTTTTTACAGCGGTCAAAATTCGGCCGCCTCTATGATTTTGCCATAAAACAGAAAAT
Source organism: bacterium 210820-DFI.6.37 (assembly GCA_020558355.1). Classification (GTDB taxonomy): domain Bacteria; phylum Bacillota; class Clostridia; order Peptostreptococcales; family Anaerovoracaceae; genus Hominibacterium. Next base: position 27,724 of record JAJCKG010000006.1, read on the forward strand.
CTTTCAATAGCGGGATTAAATTCAGTCTCAGCCCGCGGCGGCTTTGGCCAGAGACCGCGCCCAGAGCCGGAGGAATAAAACACTAACATAATCCGGCGGCTTTTCTAATAAATATAAAGAAAGGGGGAAATGGCGGGACTAAATAAAAGGAGGCGCTTATGGCCATTAAGGATGAATTGCTGTTTGACTTTGCCGTCAATATGCCCAGGGTGCTGCTCAGCGGGAATACGGTTATACTGGATAATGTAAAGAAAATTGTGCTGCTTTCGGAAACGCAGATTATCGTGCATAACGGGCAGCGTTTTACCTCCGTTGGGGGAAAAGGGCTGGTGATAAAAGAACTGAAGGACGAAAGGATGCTGATTACAGGTGACATGGAACAACTCCAGTTTTACGGAACATTACAGGAAGATAAGGGTTGAAGGGTTTCAGCCGGATAAGCTGGTAAACAAATGCGCGAAAAGCCGGATACAGCTGCGTCGGGTAACCTTTGTAAGTGAACTGGAGCTTACTATGCTGGTAAGCGGACGGGATTTTAAAAGGCTGAAAAAGCTGGCAAAAAATACTTATAAAATCACAGTACTGGAGGAAGGCGGATACCGGCATTGGCTGCGTCTTTTGTGGAAGCGGAAGCTGACAATAGCAGGGGTGCTTATTTTTGCGGCCTTTCTTTATTATCAGACCTTATTTGTTACAGAGATACAAATAAACGGGTATGAGAAAATCGATGAGCCTCATCTGCGCCAGACTCTGGCGGAGGCAGGCCTTTATGAAGGCTGCAGAAAAAACGTAGATATAAGCAAAGTGAAAATAAAGCTTTTTGAGGAGTATGACACAATTTCCTGGGTAGGAATTGAATTTACAGGAAATCTGGCGGAGGTATCCATTGCGGAAGGCGCCAGGCCGGTAAAGCTCCAGGTAGAAGAGACAAAGCCCTGCAATATTGTGGCGGACAAAGCCGGATATATCAGTAAAATCATTCCGGTGGAGGGACTGAGAGCGGTCAGAGACGGAGCTTATGTAAAAAAAGGGGATATCATTATTACCGGAACTGTTCCGCTGCGCAATGTGGCTTACGGCACTGATTCTGAAAATGAAACAGAAACCTATGTCCACGCGGAAGGAACAGTGGAAGCCAAAATTCCGGTTCGGATCAACTTTTACGCAGAGCGGTACCAACGGAGCAAAAACAGGACAGGAAGCCGGATCTGGGGGATTTCCGTCAACGGCCATGATCTGGCAAAGAAGATCAATCCTTATGAAACAGCTCAGGTCAAAAGAAAAAATCTTATCGATCTGATAAAGCCATTTCGTTTAAAGATTGATCTGGTTTCCGTAGAAGAGGTAACATTAAGTGAAAAAGAAGTAAAGGATCAGGAACTGAAAAAGGCTGTAAATGCCGCGATTCGTCAGTACGCTAAAGAAAATTTACCTGAAAAGGCGCAAATACTAAATAAAAGTTTGAATTTTTCCCGGGAAAAAAATATAATAACAATAGGTGTGACATTAGAAACCTTACAGCAAATAGGAATGGAAGAGGAGATTGTAGTTGATAAACCAGACGGAAAAGATACAAAAGATAACAATCAGCCCGGAAATCGACCGCAGTGAGCTCTTTGGAAATCTGGACGCGAATATCCGTATTATCAAGGAAAATCTGGATGTGGATATTATGCAGAGAGACAATGAGCTGATACTGAGAGGGAAAGATACAGAGCGGGCCGGCTCGGTTATCAAAGAACTTGCGGAAATTATAACATCCGGAGAAAAGCTGGATGAACAAAAGGTGAATTATGTAATTGCCCTGAAGGATGAGGGGCTGTCTTATGAGGGAAGCAAGGTCAGTAAAGATATTATCTGCTTCACCCATAAAGGAAAGCCCTTAAAGCCGAAGACTCTGGGGCAGAAGAAATATGTGGAAAGCATTCGGAAAAAGGATATTGTATTCGGCATCGGTCCCGCGGGGACTGGAAAAACGTATATTGCTGTTGCTATGGCAATTCACGCTTTTAAGAATAAGGAAGTACAGAAAATTATCCTGACCCGGCCCGCGGTGGAAGCAGGGGAGCGATTGGGATTCCTTCCGGGGGATATGCAGGAAAAAGTAGATCCGTATCTCAGGCCTCTTTATGACGCTCTTTACGATGTGCTGGGAAGAGAGAGCGCTCTGCGCCTGAAGGAAAAGGAAGCCATTGAAGTAGTGCCGCTCGCGTATATGAGGGGGCGGACTCTGGACAATTCTTTTATTATTCTGGATGAAGCGCAGAACACTACCAGAGAGCAGATGAAGATGTTTCTTACTCGTATGGGATTTGGTTCTAAGATCGTGATTACCGGAGACGTGACGCAGGTAGATCTGCCGAGGGGAAAGCGATCCGGACTGGTAGAGGCTTCGAGGATTTTGAAGAATGTGCGGGGAATCGATTTTTGCTATCTGAAGGATGTGGACGTTGTGCGGCATGAGCTGGTAAAAAAGATCATTGGCGCGTATGACAAATATTATCAGGCGCATCCGGAGGCAGAGGAGGAATAGATGAAAATACTGTATGACGGGGAATACGAGCTGGAGCGGGAAATCCTTTCAAAGATGGAAGAAGGCGGAGCTTTCTGCGTAGAGGAAGAAGGACTGCCCTCGGATCGGGCAGAAGTAAGCCTGACTTTGGTGGATGAAGCGGAAATACAGGAATTGAACCGGACCTACCGTGAGGTGGACCGGGTCACCGATGTTCTGTCTTTTCCTCAGTATGATGATTTGAGTGAGATTCCGCAAACCGGAGAACTGCTGCTGGGTGATGTGGTTATCTGCAGAGAGCAGGCCCTGCGCCAGGCAGAGGAATTCGGACATTCTCAGGAACGGGAGCTGGTGTATCTTTTTATCCACAGTGTCTGCCACCTTTTGGGTTACGACCATATGGAGGAAGAGGACAAGGCTGAGATGCGGGCCAGGGAAGAAGCGGTTATGTCAAAGCTTTGTCTGGAAAGGTGAAACATTATGGAATACAGAGAACTATACCGGATGGCGCTGCGGGTAAAAGAAAACGCTTATGTACCCTTTTCTCATTTTCAGGTGGGCGCGGCGCTGCTTACGGAGGAAGGAAAGGTGTTTACCGGTGTCAATGTGGAAAATTCCTCTTATGGGGGAACCATCTGTGCGGAGCGGACCGCTTTTGTAAAAGCCATATCTGAGGGAGAGCGGAAGTTTTCGGCCATTGCCATTGCTTCCAGCGGCGGAGAAGCGCTTCCCTGCGGGATATGCAGGCAGTTTATGTATGAATTCTGCCCGGAAATAGATATTATTACAGGAAAGGATGAAACCAGCCTGAGAGTGCAGCCTCTTTCAAAGCTGCTGCCAGAGGGCTTTCGGTTGGAGACAGAATGAAATCAGGATTTATCAGTATTGCGGGGAGACCTAATGTGGGAAAATCCACCCTGCTCAATGCAATTTTAGGCGAAAAGATCGCCATTACTACGGACAAGCCCCAGACTACCAGAAATTCTATCCGGGGCATTTACACTCGCCTGGGTCAGCAGGAAGAAGATCTGCAGATGATTTTCATCGATACCCCGGGAATACACAAGCCGAGAAACAAGCTGGGAGATTTTATGACAGAAACGGCTATCGGAACCTTTAAAGAGGTGGACGCCGTTATTTTTATTACGGATGATAAGCTCAGCGCGGGCCCGGGGGACAAATATATTCTGGAGCTGCTGAAAGAAATACGTACTCCGAAGATTCTGGTCATTAATAAAATCGACAAGCTGGGACCGGAAGAATATCTTCAGATTTATCAGGAGTATGAAGAGACAGGGATCTTTTCGGAGATTATAGGTACTTCCGCGGTAGAAGGGAAAAATGTGCCGGATGTAATCCGGGCTGCTGAAAAATTTGTGGAAGAAGGTCCGATGTATTTTCCGGAGGACATGGTGACAGATCATCCTGAGCGGTTTATTGTCAGCGAGATCATTCGGGAAAAGCTGCTGATGTATCTTCAGGATGAGGTGCCGCACGGAGTGGCTATTGAGATTGAGTCTTATGAGGAAAAGCCGAAGCTTACCAAGATCGGCGCGGTGATCTATTGCGAGAAAAAATCTCACAAGGGAATCATTATAGGAAAAGAAGGACGGAAGCTGAAGGGGGTAGGCAAGAGTGCCAGAGAAGAAATTGAAGCTCTTCTGGGAACAAAAGTTTTTCTGCAGCTGTGGGTAAAAGTAAAGGAAAACTGGAGGGACAGCGATTTTGCCTTGTCCAATTTTGGATACAAAGATTGATTTGTAAATTTATGTAAATCTATATGGACTTCCGATGAAGACTGTGTTAAAATAAGACCAAGTACCAGCTGGGATGGTATGAAGATGGAAACTTGTGTGGAAAGGGGGAAATGCATTTGGGATTTAATTTTGAAGAACAGGTATTAACCATGCTGACTGGAATGCAGTCGGATATTTCAGGGATAAAGGCGGATATTTCAGGAATGAAAATTGAGATTTCGGGAATAAAACGACAGATTTCAGACCTGGATTTGAGGCTTAAAGACCTGTCAGAGCGGGAAGAAGCCCACTACAAAGAGCTTTCAGGCCGGATTGAAGATCTGTCAAAGCGGGAAGAGACCCATTATAAAGAGCTTTCAGGGCAGATCCGAGACCTGTCAGAGCGAGAAGAAGCCCACTATAAAGAGCTTTCAAGCCGGATTGAAGATCTGTCAGAGCGAGAAGAAGCTCACTATAAAGAGCTTTCAGGTCGGATCGAAGACTTGTCAGAGCGGGAAGAGACCCATTACAAAGAGCTCTCAGGGCAGATCCGAGACCTGTCGGACAGAGAAGAAGCCCACTACAAAGAGCTTTCAGGCCGGATCGAAGATCTGTCAGAGCGGGAAGAGTTGCATTATAAAGGTCTTTTGGACAATGAGGAGCTTCAATATAATAAGCTGCATGGTTCTATTGCGGACGCGTTTATATCGGTGAAGATTCTGGAAAAGAATAAAGCGGATAGAAAAGAGTTAAAACGATTAGAGTATAAACTTCAAAAAGCCCAGTAAACAAATGAACCCAATCTCTATTTGCAGTGAGATTGGGTTTTGTACGGACAGAGAAACAGAACCTCAGAAAGGACCCGGGATGATAACGGATACGGAAGGGATCGTTTTAAAACAGATTAAAACAGCATACGGCAGGAGGATGGTTCTTTTATTTTCTAAAAAATACGGAAAAATCAGCGCTGGGACCAGCATCAATGAAAAAGGAAGAAATAAATCAGCCCTGGCTATGCGTCCATTTACTTATGGGCGCTATGAACTGTACAAAAGCAGAGAAAGCTATAGTATTAACGGGGCGCAGGTGCTGAAAAGCTATTATAAGATCGGTGAAGATATCGATAAATATATGAATAGCTCCTATATTTTGGAATTTACAGAAAAGGTGCTTCCAGAGGGGCAGCCTTCCCAGGCCATGTTTAATCTGATTCTTGATTTTTTCAGCGTTATGGAAAATCGAAAATCCAGTCACGGTACATTGGTTTTGGGGTATGAAGTTAAGACTCTGAAAATTATGGGCGTGATGCCCAGCCTGAATAACTGTGTTTCCTGCGGGCAAAATTGCGGAAGAGAAAACCCTCCCGTATATCTGAGCGTAAAAGAGGGCGGCGTTATTTGCGCGAATTGCGGCAGAACGATTGGAATTTCTCACAAGGATACATTGATTTATCCTGTTAATTTTGGTATAGTAGATATATTAAAGTTCTTTGCGGACCATTCTTTGAAAAATTTTGAAAATCTGGCACTTAATGAGGAGGTTCGGGAGAAGCTGCAGACTATGATCAGGCAGTATGCGGCATATTATTTGGATATTGGCGATTTAAAAAGCGAGAGCTTTTTAACGCAGTATTGAAAACCAGGAGGTTATAACATGGAAATCACATTGGAAAAGATTGAACTGGTCAAAGACAGAACAGGTGTTAGCTATGCGGAAGCGAAGGAAGCTTTGGAGGCTGCGGACGGCAGCGTTGTAGACGCGATTATCAGCATTGAGGAAACCATTGATCGAAAGGAAAGCAAATCTTTCAGCAAACAGGGAACAGCGGTGCTTGATAATTTGAAGGAACTGGTGAAGAAAGGGAACGTTTCCAAGATCCTTGTAAAAAGAGAAGATGAAGTCATTTTAAATATTCCGGTAAATTTAGGAATTCTGGGAACAGTCGTAGCTCCTTGGGGCGCTGTTTTAGGAGTAGTAGCGGCATTTGGATTCAAATGTACGATAGAAGTTGTAAAGGATGACGGAACGATTATTGATGTCAGCGATACAGTGTCTGATACAATGGAAACTGTCGTAGAAAAGGGCAGCGTTGTAGCGGATGAAGTAAAAGAAAAAAGCGCGGACATCTATCAGGATGTAAAGGAAAAAAGCACGGATATTTACCAGAACGCAAAGGCAAAGGCCAGCGACGCCATCAGCAAAGTTAAGAAAGAAAAAGAAGACATCGATTTTTCCAGCTGCTTCACAGAAGAGGATGAAGAAGCGGTGGAGGAAATTATAGATAAGACCGAGGACGCGGTGGAAGATCTGGAGGACAAGGCCGGAGATACCGCGGAAGATCTGGAAGAAAAGATTGAAGATATCAAAGAATAAATTATAATAGAAATGGTAGGTAGTAAACAGCAATGAGCAAAGAAGTGACGATGGACAAAATTACTGCTCTGGCCAAAAACAGGGGATTTGTATACCCGGGCTCCGAAATTTACGGAGGTCTGGCTAATACATGGGACTATGGCCCCCTGGGCGTTGAGTTTAAGAACAACGTAAAAAAGGCCTGGTGGAAAAAGTTTGTGCAGGAATCCAAGTACAATGTAGGGCTTGACGCAGCGATTCTGATGAATCCGCAGACATGGGTGGCTTCCGGCCACGTGGGAGGCTTTGCGGACCCGCTGATCGACTGTAAGGCGTGTAAATCCAGATTCAGAGCCGATCAGCTGATCGAGGAACACCTTAAGAATGCGGGGATCGAGGATGTTACCGTAGATGGATGGTCCAATGAAAAACTGGAAGCTTATATTAAAGATCAGGGCATTGTTTGTCCTGACTGCGGAAAAGCTGATTTTACCGGTATCCGTCAGTTTAATCTGATGTTCAAAACTTTCCAGGGTGTAACAGAGGATTCTAAATCGGAACTCTTTTTAAGACCTGAAACAGCGCAGGGTATCTTCGTAAACTTCAGAAACGTTCAGAGAACTTCCAGAAAGAAGATCCCATTCGGTATTGCTCAGATCGGAAAATCCTTCCGTAATGAAATTACGCCGGGCAATTTTACTTTCCGAACCCGCGAATTTGAACAGATGGAGCTGGAATTTTTCTGCGCCCCGGGAACCGATCTGCAGTGGTTTGCGTATTGGAAGGATTATTGTGTAAACTTCCTGAAAGCGCTGGGAATGAGGGAAGAAAATATCAGACTCAGAGACCATGAAAAGGAAGAGCTTTCCCATTACAGTAACGCGACAACAGATATTGAATACCTGTTCCCGTTTGGATGGGGAGAACTGTGGGGAATCGCGGATCGAACCGATTTCGATCTGAAGCAGCATATTGAACATTCCGGACAGGAAATGAATTATATGGATCCGGAGACGAATGAAAAATATGTGCCGTACTGTATCGAGCCGTCACTGGGAGCGGACCGCGTGGCACTGGCGTTTCTTGTAGACGCGTATCATGAAGAAGTTCTGACAGACAGTAAGGGAAAGGAAGACGTGAGAACTGTTATGCGCTTCCATCCGGCGCTGGCGCCGTTCAAGGCTGCGGTGCTGCCTCTGGCGAAGAAACTGGCTCCTGTAGCGGAGCCGATTCATGAAGAATTGTCCAAGTATTTTAATGTGGACTATGACGCGGCGGGATCCATTGGCAAACGATATAGAAGAGAAGATGAAATCGGAACCCCATTCTGCATCTGTGTGGATTTTGATACGCAGGAAGATGGCTGTGTGACGATCCGCGACAGAGATACTATGGAACAAGTGCGTATTCCTGTAGATCAGGTTAGAAGCTATATAGAAGAAAGATTAATTTTTTAAGCAAGGAGATTGAAAAGTGGAAAAGAAAAAGTTTGTTTACTCGTTTAATGAAGGTTCGAAGGACATGAGAGATCTGCTGGGCGGAAAAGGCGCCAATCTGGCCGAAATGACCAAAATCGGTCTGCCTGTACCGTTCGGATTCACCGTTACAACAGAGGCCTGCAATCGGTATTATGAGGAAAATCAGACCATCGCGGATGATATTGTAACAGACATCTTTGAAAAACTTTCTGATCTGGAAAATGTAACAGGAAAACAGTTTGGAAGCGTTGAAAACCCACTGCTGGTATCGGTTCGCTCCGGAGCGAAAATTTCCATGCCGGGTATGATGGACACCATCCTGAATCTGGGCCTCAATGACAATACCGTGGAAGGCCTGGCTGCTCTGACTGAAAACCCAAGATTCGCTTATGACAGCTATCGGAGATTCATCCAGATGTTCGGCGATGTTGTAATGGAAATCCCGAAGACAAAATTTGACGCGATCTTTGACGCGAAAAAAGAAAAAGAAGGCTGCGCGTATGATGTGGACCTGACGACAGAACATCTGAAGGACATCATTGTGGACTATAAAGCGCTGGTTAAGGCTGAAATGGGAAGAGACTTCCCGCAGGAGCCAAAAGACCAGCTGATGGAAGCGGTTATGGCGGTATTCCGCTCGTGGAACAATGACAGAGCCATTCTGTACAGACAGCTCAACGATATTCCGGACAGCATCGGAACCGCGGTAAACGTACAGTCCATGGTATTCGGAAACATGGGAAACACTTCCGGCACAGGCGTCGCTTTCACAAGAAACCCGGCGAATGGGGAAAAAGCGCTGTTTGGCGAGTTCCTTGTAAACGCCCAGGGCGAAGACGTTGTGGCGGGGATCCGCACACCGCAGCCGATCGCTGAAATGGCGCAGGCGTTCCCGGAAGTGTATAAAGAGTTCACAAGAATTTCCGAACTGCTGGAAAAACACTACACGGATATGCAGGATATGGAGTTTACCGTTGAGCGGAACAAACTGTTCATGCTCCAGACCAGAAACGGAAAGAGAACCGCGGCGGCGGCGGTAAAAGTCGCGGTAGATATGGAAAAAGAGGGCCTGATCGATAAGAAGACGGCGGTAACAAGACTGGAGCCAGCGATGATTGATCAGCTGCTTCACCCGAAATTTGATGACGCGGAACTGGCGGCGGCGGAAAAGCTGACAAAAGGGCTTCCGGCTTCCCCAGGCGCCGCGACTGGTAAGATTTACTTCAGCGCTCAGGACGCGGTAGCGGCGGCGGAAAACGGCAATAAGGCTATCCTGGTAAGACTGGAAACATCACCAGAAGACTTGGCGGGAATGGTAGCCGCGGAAGGTATCCTGACCGCGAGAGGCGGAATGACTTCTCACGCCGCGGTAGTCGCGAGAGGTATGGGTAAATGCTGTGTGTCCGGCTGCGCGGAAATCAAGGTGGACGAGGAAGGCAAGACCCTGACCATTGGAAACCAGGTGTTTAACGAAGGGGATTACATCTCCTTAGACGGAACAGCGGGCGATGTGCTGAAAGGACAGGTGAAAACCGTTCCGCCTGAACTCTCTGGAGATTTTGGAACAATTATGGGATGGGCGGACGAGATCCGGACCCTGAAAGTAAGAACGAACGCAGATAACCCTAGAGACGCGAAACAGGCGGTAGATTTCGGGGCGGAAGGAATCGGTCTTTGCAGAACCGAGCACATGTTCTTTGAGGATGAAAGAATTCCGGCTGTAAGAAGAATGATTCTGGCGGACTCCGAAGAGGAAAGAAGAGAGGCGCTGTCCTTCCTGCTGCCTTATCAGAAGAGCGACTTCAAGGGAATCTATGAGGCGATGGGTGACAGACCGGTAACGATCCGTCTGCTGGATCCTCCGCTTCACGAGTTCCTGCCGCATACAGATGAAGAAATCAAACAGCTGTCGGAGCAGATCAACGTGCCTTACGAAAAGCTGGCAAAGAAGACAGAAGAGCTTCACGAATTCAACCCGATGCTGGGACACAGAGGATGCCGTCTCGCAGTTACTTATCCTGAAATCGCGGAGATGCAGGCGGAAGCCATCATTATGGCCGCCATTGAGGTAAGAAAAGAACAGGGTCTGGATATTATTCCGGAAATCATGATCCCGCTGGTAGGCATGCGGAAAGAATTGGCTGACGTAAAGGCAACTGTTGTTAAGACCGTTGAAGCCGTTATGGAACGGGAAGGCGTGAAATTCGATTACCTGATCGGAACCATGATCGAAATCCCAAGAGCGGCACTGACAGCAGACGAAATCGCGGAAGAGGCTGAGTTCTTCTCCTTCGGTACAAACGACCTTACTCAGATGACCTTCGGTTTCTCCAGAGACGATACAGGCAAGATCATTAAGGAATACAGAGAAAAAGGTATCTTCGAAGAAGACCCATTCCAGTCCATCGACCAGACAGGTGTAGGTCAGCTGGTTAAAATGGCAGCTGAAAAAGGAAAAGCCACAAGACCGAACATTAAGCTGGGAATCTGCGGTGAACACGGCGGCGAACCAAAATCCATCGAGTTCTGCCATAACATCGGTCTGCAGTATGTATCCTGCTCACCGTTCCGTGTGCCAATCGCGAGACTGGCGGCGGCACAGGCGGCTGTAAAGGCAGAAGCCGCAAAATAAGCTGTGGATTAAAATTCTTAGAATAAAACAATAATTTATACAGGCGCGTCACCCTCATCAGGCAATGCGCCTGTTTTACTTAGCAAAAAAGGAGGAAATCAGAAAATATGCTGAAGAAACTTGCCAAGCGGCGCAGCGTCCGCAAGTATACAGATGAACCTGTGCCTGAAGAAAAAATGAAAAAAATTTTAGCGGCTGGCCTGCTTTCACCTACTTCTAAGAATCTCAGACCCTGGGAATTTCTTGTGGTACAGAATAAGAATACGCTCAGCAGATTGGCAGAATGCCGGGACAAGGGAGCCGATATGCTGAAAGGCGCTGCCGCGGCCATTATTGTAATGGCTGATCAGACCATCAACGATGTGTGGATCGAGGACTGCTCCATCGCCATGAGTAATATGCATTTAACAGCGGCAGATGAAGGCATAGGAAGCTGCTGGATTCAGGTGAGAAATCGGATGAGCGGGATGGAGGGAAAGAGTACAGAAGGCTTTATACGGGAATTGTTCTGTTTGGATGAAAAATTCGCGGTAGAAGCCATCCTTTCCCTGGGGATGCCGGCCAGGGAAAGAAGCGCTTTAGAAATAGAGGACAGCCTATGGGACAAGATTCACTATGAAAAATTTTAATTCGCAAAATCTCCCCGACTTTGCGGCACAAGGTAAATTCTTTCAGAATGAAATCACGCAAAATTTAACATAGAATTAACATGCCTTTAACCTGTTTTTGATTTTTAATCTTCTCTTAACCTTTATAATAAACATAAAATTACCCGATTGTGTTTTAAGGAGAGAAAAAATGAATTCAGATGTGTTTCAGATGATCATTACCCTGCTGGGAGGCCTGGCGCTGTTTATTTATGGGATGAACCTGATGAGCGATGGTCTTCAGAAGACTGCGGGAGAGAAGATGCAGAAGATCCTGGCGCTGCTGACAAAAAATCCGGTATTCGGACTGCTGGCCGGCGCCCTTTGTACAGCGGTGCTGCAGAGCAGCAGCGCGACAACGGTTATGGTTCTGGGATTTGTAACTGCCGGCCTGATGAATTTGCCGCAGGCTATCAGCATTATTCTGGGGGCAAACATTGGGACCACCATTACAGCGCAGCTCATTGCGTTTCAAATTGGAGATTACGCCTGGGTCTTTGTATTTATCGGCTTCATTCTGTATTTCTTTGTTAAGAAGGAAAAAGCCGCGGATATCGGGCAGACTCTTTTTGCCTTTGGCGTTCTCTTTGTCGGTATCAATATTATGGGTGATACGATGGAGCCCCTTGCGCAATCGCCTGTCTTTCTGGATTTAATGATGCGGGTGCGGGATATTCCGATACTGGGAGTTATTGTAGGTACTGTTATGACACTGATTGTACAGAGCAGCTCCGCTACGATCGCGGTACTTCAGAACCTCGCGGCAACCGCGGGACCGGATGGAGTCAGCAGTATTATCGGGCTGGAAGGGGCTCTTCCGATTTTGTACGGAAGCAATATTGGTACGACCATTACAGCGATTCTCGCTGCCATTGGCGCCTCTGTCAACGCGAAACGTACTGCTGCGGCACATGTGATTTTCAACTTTGTAGGGACCTTTATTTTCATGTGGTTTATTCCGCTTTACGCAAAAATAATTGTTGCTGTTTCACCCGCGGGACCGGAAATTGCCGTCATTTCCAGACAGATCGCCAATGGGCATATGTATTTTAACATTATTAACGCCCTTATTTTCCTGCCGTTTATCGGAGTGCTGGTGAAAATTGTAACAAAGCTTGTTCCGGGAAAAGACAGCGATCGGCTTCCCGCAGAACCTGTGTTTTTGGATTACAATGTTATGGAACAGCCCTTTGCCGCAATCCATCTGGCGACAAAAGAGCTTTCCCGCCTAGCGAACTTTGCGTCACAGATGGTGGTGGCGACGAAAAAGGCTTTTCTCGGAAACGACTTGACAGAAGTAAAGAAGGTCTTCGAAATGGAGGAGACTGTAAACGAACTGGAAAAAAAGATCGTCAGCTATCTGTCATCTATTACAACAGTCGATACTGTTACAGAGCACCAATCGCTGCAGATTGCGGGGCTGCTCCATGTGGCTTCCGATATTGAGCACGTTGGGGATTACTGTGAGAATATCGGACAGTTCGCAGAAGAAAAAACCAGGAAAAAATATGAATTTTCCGATTCTGCCTGCGCGGAAATCTATGAATGCTTTGACCAGGCGGGCCGTATGCTGCGGGATACGATTATCGCTTTGGAAAAAGGGGATAATGAGCTGGCTTTGGATGTAAAGCGGCAGGAAGAAGACTTGAATCGTACGGAAAAATTTCTGCGAAAGCAGCATATGAAACGGCTGAATGAAAAAGCTTGTTCTCCGGAATTTACCGTAATTTATACGGATGTGATTCATAATTTAGAAAAAATTGGAGACAGCTGCGACAACATTGCCACAGCTGTGCTGGATGATATCAATTTTAAAGCAACAGATATCGCAAAAGCCGCGGAATAGATTGGATCAGTCCAGTTCCTCTGATTTAAAGATGATCATATCTTCACCGATTTTTACAATATTGCTCCAGGGCAGCTGGATCCACTGCTCTTGAGCGCGTTTAAAGGGGCCTTTGCCGCATTCTCCGGGAATGAGAACTGCTTTTATGGCCCCGTTTTTTCGTTCAAAAAGAAGCTCCGTATCCCAGAGCTGTCCCAGGCTGCTTCCTTTGGATAAATCAACGATTTCCTTACTTCCGATTTCGCTCAGTCGCATAATGACCTCCTAAAGAGTAAATACTATTACCAAATATATTTAAAAAAGGAGCTATTTATGAATAAGGATAGGGAAAATAAAGAAGCGAGAAATCTGCCGACGGAAGAGGATAAGACCAAAGATCTGATAACTGAGCTGGGGCTCTTTACGACAGGTACGGATTTTGAAAGCGATATCCAGTACATCAATATTATTGGAAGTATAGAAGGGCATATGGTTCTGCCGGCGGATAATAAGACAACAAAATATGAGCATCTGATTCCGCAGCTAGTGGCAGTAGAGGAAAACCCAAAGCTGAAAGGGCTGCTGATCATTCTCAATACGGTAGGCGGTGATGTGGAAGCCGGACTTGCTCTGTCGGAGATGATTTCGACCTTATCAAAGCCTACGGTTTCGCTGGTGCTGGGCGGTGGACACAGCATTGGGATCCCGCTGGCGACTTCCACGGATTATTCTTTTATTGCCGAAACCGCGACAATGACCCTGCATCCGATCCGTACAAACGGACTGGTTATTACTGCGGAAACAACCTTCGACTATTTGAGAAAGACTCAGGATCGGGTTATCAGCTTTATTGAAAAGCATTCCAGAGCTGACCGGCAGACCATAACAAAACTGATGAACCGGACGGATAATATGCCCAACGATGTAGGAACGATCCTTTTCGGACAGGAAGCTGTCGATATCGGAATCATAGATGAAGTCGGCGGACTGAGTCAGGCTTTAAAAAGATTGCGGCAGAAAATTGAAGAAAAAGATTGACATATATTTACAACTGCGTTATGATGGTTGAAAGGAATTTTTTTACAGAAAGGGGCAGTTGTGGAAATGGAGAATATTAAACTTGCGGTTATCACAGAAGACAGAGAGTATGGAAGAGCTTTGGGACTCGCGTTGGTAGATGCTTATAAAAGTTTTACGGTCACTTTGTATAAAAGTGAACCGTTACATAAAAGTCTGGGAGCTTTTGATCTGGTTTTGACTGACCAGGCAGGGGAAAAGGCGGAAGACAACCGGATCTGTCTGGTAGAAAAGCCTTCTCAGACCGATCGGGACTATGAACGGAGACGCTTTTCTCTGTACAAATACAGCAATGTACGGCAAATGGCGGCGGACCTGCTGTTTATTTACAGCTTTCTTACTGGAAGAAAGGTGATTCCCATAAAAAATCAGCAGGCAAAGATTATCGTGTTTTGCTCAGCGGAAGGCGGCACAGGCTGCACTTCGGCAGCAATGGCTTTTGCCAGAGAAATGAAACGCTTTCACAGTAAAAAAGTTATGTATCTGAGTATGGAAGAGATGGAATCCACGCTGGAGTATATGGAGCCTTTTCCGGAAGGCAGGAGTATCAGCGAGTATTTATATTACCTCTTTGAGCAGGAGGACGCGTCCATGCCCTTCATTGAAAGCTTTCTGGTTTTTGATCAGTATGGGGTTGACGCCTTTCTTCCGTCTCCAGGAAGAAATGTTCTGAAAACCCTCAGCGCGGAGGAAATGCAGTATTTGATCGGAGCCGCGCTGGACACAGGAAAGTATGATTTCCTTGTAGTCGACGCGGGGAGCAGTCTGGATACGGCTTCTTTATGCTGCTATGAGATGGCGGATCATATTTGTTTCATTGCCGACCAAGAGCGTCCTGCCCAGAAGGAACTGAGAATGATGGAATACCTGACTTTTTTAAAAGGAGAAAAGCTTATAGGGCGCATGGTGAAAATATTGAATCGCTGTGGAGAAAGTCAGACAAAGGGAGAAACAGAGCCCGAGGAGGAAGAAAAGAGCCCTCTGATCCGGATAATCTGCAGGCTCCCTCAAGAGCCAGAGAGCTTTTCTATAGAAAATGGAAGGAGAAATATTTCCGCGGATTTTGTTTATGGAGGAAAGATCCGAAAACTGGCGGATGCTGTTCTGCAAAACACACTTTTATGATTTAACATAAAGTTAACAAGACCTTAACATAGATATGCTTTTTAACGTAAGGTTAATGGATATAATGAAATTACTTCATCACAGACGATGCTCGGAAAAGCGAATTTTGAGGCGTCCGGTGAAGGGAAATAATTGTAATTGACGAAAAATTGTGATAAAATAATAACAGGTGGTAGACAACATGAAAAAAATATTGATCATTGAAGATGAGCCAAATATCCGTGAGCTGGTATTGTACAACTTGAAAACAAACGGATATGAAGGGATCGAAGCCGAGGATGGATACATGGGTATCGCTATGATCCATAAGGAAAAGCCGGACCTGATTCTTCTGGATATCATGCTTCCCGGCAAAAATGGATATGATATCTGTAAAGAGCTGAGAGAAGAGGGAAATGAAACCCCCATCATCATGCTGACAGCAAAGACAGAAGAGATCGATAAGGTACTGGGACTGGAATTCGGCGCTGACGACTATATATCCAAGCCTTTTGGTATCAGGGAGTTAATGGCCAGAATCAAAGCAGTGCTCAGACGATATGACCATACTCATGAAGAACTGCCGCAGGGAGAACATATCCTAAGGATCGATGATCTGGAAATCAATATTGAACGGCATCAGGTAAAAGTCGGGGAACGACTGGTAGACCTGACTCTGAAGGAATTCGAACTTCTGTGCTATCTGGCGGAAAACAGAGGCCATGTCCTTACCCGGGACCAGCTGCTGGATAAAGTATGGGGCATCGAGTATGCCGGGGAGACCCGGACAGTAGATGTACATATTCGTTATCTTCGCAAAAAGCTGGGACAGGGAGGAGATGAAGAAAGGTATATCGAAACGATCAGAGGCAAAGGATACAAAATCAAATGAAACACAAATTTATTGCGGCTGCCGTTGAAATCACGGGGTTTAACCTGTTAGCTCTTTTTCTTGTATACAGACTGTTTATTTCCGCCCGCATGGAGGCTTCCGTATCAAAGCAGGCGGATGAAATGATTGTCCGCGGCGGACTGTTGATTTTCGCGGCAATCTATATTATCGGTATGCTGCTGATTGGACTTCATATTTATTTCAGCATGGTAAAACCGGTAAATCAGGCGCAGGAAAATCTGAAAAAGGCCGCCGAGGAAAGCAGGAAAGCAGAGCTTATACGAAAAGAATTTGTGGCCAATGTGAGCCATGAGTTGAAAACACCGCTTACATCAATTTCCGGATTCATTGAGACACTGCAGCAGGGAGCAGCGGAAGACCCTGAAATACGAACAAAATTTATTGATATTATCGCAATTGAAACTTCCCGTCTGAAGCGACTGATTGAAGATCTGCTGGTACTTTCTGATATTGAAAATAAAAAAGAATCCGCAGATGAACGGGAGTTCAGTGTAAAAGAAGCAATTGAAAGAACGATCCAGACCCTGGAACCTATTGCGAAGGAAAAGCAGGTGACACTTCTTACAGAACTGGATGAGACTGCGGTTATACTTGGAAGTGTGGATCGATTTTGTCAGATGATGGTAAACCTCATTGAAAACGCGATTAAATATTCCGACAGGGAAGGCAGGGTATGGATCCAAGCCCAATGTGAGGACGGACAGATCAATGTCAGTGTCAGAGATGAGGGGATCGGAATCGCGGAAGAACATCTGGATCGACTGTTTGAACGTTTTTACCGAGTGGACAAATCCCGTTCGACAAAAGCCGGAGGGACCGGACTGGGCCTCTCCATTGTAAAACATATTGCCGCGCTTTTTAACGCTGAACTGAAAGTAGAGAGTCAAGTCGGGGAGGGGACCGTTTTTTATGTGACTTTTGAAAGGTAGGGCAGTATATGGAACAACTTGATTTCTTGATTAGCGATTTGGCGTTGATCCTTGTAGTAGCCGGAATCATGACGTTGATTTTCAAAAAAATCAAACAGCCTGTGGTTCTGGCTTATATTGTTGCGGGATTTCTCATCAGTCCTAATTTTATTTATCTTCCCACAGTAGTAGATGTGGAAGATATTCACGTATGGGCTAATATTGGAATCGTATTTCTTATGTTTGGTCTGGGTCTGGAATTCAGCTTTAAAAAGCTGGCGACAGTAGGCGGCAGCGCCTTTGTTACGGCAATGACGGTGATGTCGGCTATGATCATAATCGGATACGCGGTAGGGCAACTTTTAGGCTGGGCGCGGATGGACAGTATCTTTTTAGGAGGGATGCTTTCCATGTCCTCGACGATGATCATTCTCAAGGCTTATGAGGAATATAAACTAAAAAATGAAAAATTTGCGCAGATGGTGCTGGGAACCCTTGTGATTGAAGACATAGGCGGTATTTTTATGATGATCATACTGTCTACGGTCGCGGTAAGCCAGAGCACTTCGGGATTGTATGTTTTCAAGGATATCGGAATGCTTTTGCTGTGTCTGGTAATCTGGCTGGTGCTGGGGATCTATCTGATTCCGACTTTTCTTAAAAAGGTATCGAACCTTCTCAATGACGAACTGCTTCTCATTGTTTCCGTTGCTCTGTGCCTGGGTATGGTGGTAGTTGCCAATCTGTTGGGATTTTCTTCGGCGCTGGGCGCTTTCCTGGCTGGATCTATTCTGGCGGGGACGGTGGAAGGAAAGAAAATCGAAGGCATGGTAACGCCTATCAAGGATTTGTTCGGAGCGGTCTTCTTTGTTTCGGTAGGGATGCTGATCGAGCCGGAGCTTTTAATCCAGTATCTTGGCCCGATTCTGATTATTACAGTTGTTACGATTCTGGGGCAGATGACATTCGCGACGTTAGGGATTCTTTTTTCGGGACAGTCCCTGCATACTGCCGTGCGGGGCGGCTTTAGTATGGTGCAGATCGGAGAATTTTCTTTTATCGTAGCCACACTGGGTATGTCACTGGGTGTTATCAGTGATTTTCTCTATCCCATCGTTGTATGCGTATCTGTCATTACAACCTTCACAACTCCGATTTTCATAAAGAAGTCAGAAAAGGTTTACGACTTCGCGAGGCATCATCTTCCTCCAAAAGTGTATAAATTCCTGAACCGTCATACATCTGAGCAGCAGAGCGCCAAGGACAAAGACAGCGACTGGCAGCGCTATATCAGTAAATTTTTCATAAGAACCTTTATCTGTACCGCGCTGATCGCTATCATATATATGGCGGGAACCAGATTTTTGGCGCCTTTTACAGCGCAATACGCGCCGGGCGTCATTGGGAGACTGATTACGGCCATAGTTATCTGCCTGTTTATGATACCGGTCATTAATATTATGTGCTCTACAAAAAGTGTATTATTTACTAAACTGTGGCTCAAGAGTCAGACTAACCGAATGCCGCTGCTGGCGTTTACAGGAGTGCAGATTCTGTTGTCCTGCGGGTTTGTAGTTATGACCTTGAGAAAGCTGCTTCACCTGCCATACATTTTACTGGTGGCGCTGTCGCTGGCAGCAATCATTTTTATTATCAAGTCAGACTACCTTAAAGGGAAAACTCTAAAGATGGAGATGCGTTTTATCGAGAATTTCTATGAAAATACGCTGGAACGTCAGAAGAAAGAACGGGGCATCAAGGGAGAATATCACTGGCTGGATGAAGCTTTCTACATGGTAGAATTTAAAGTGACAGAAACGATTGAGAAAAATACGATTCTGGAATTCTGTCAGAGCCGTTTTTTCCATGTAACGATTATTAAGATTATACGGGACGGAAAGCATATCAATATGCCAAATGGAAAACATCGGGTAATGGAGGGTGATATTATCCATGCCATCGGTACCAAAAATGAGATCGAGGCCTGCATCCTGATGCTTGAAAAGGCGGAACATATTCAGGAGCCGGAAGAGCCTATGGTCACACTGAGAGAATATATTTACGGACAGATTTTTTATGAAATCGAACCGGAAAAACAGATCATCTGTTGTCCGATTCAGGTGGAAGCCGGTTCCAGCCTGATCAAAAAGTCCATAAAAAACTGCGGTTTTCGGCCGAGATTCAAGGGATATATTCTTGGTATCGAGCGGGGAAGACTTCCGATTGTCAACCCGGATATCAACATGGTTATTGAGGAAGGCGACCTCCTTTGGGTGATCGGCACCCAGAAGATGGCCAATAGCCTGTTGAAAGCGGACTATCTGGATGAAGAAGAGTCCTGAAATCAGAAACGGGCCTGTATTTAATAGGAGACAGCTGTTTATGCCTTTTGCGCATAGGCAGCTTTTTTTATTATGTAGGAAATATCGTTTTCGATATTTCCGGAATATCAACAAAGTCTACCGCTGAACATAAACCGGCGAAGCCGACTTTGTTCTGAAACATTCCAGATTGGATGAACAGAGTCGGGAAAGCGGGCTTTAGATAGAAAAGCTCCGCACTGTCGAATAATGTCGAAAAGAAATGATTGTAAAAAAAATACATTAGTGGTACAATAGACGCAACAAAGGAAAATAAAGTAAATAATTCAAAAAAATACAATGAAAGGAGAGGAATAATGAAAGAAGCGGCGGTAGATGTCCAGCAGCTGCTCTCTGAAATTCGGGGAATCCTGACAACCAGAGAGGAAGAGATTACGGATGAAGCGGCAATGAAGGCGATTGAAGAGTATATCTTTCATCATAAAGAGCTGGCTATGCGGCATCCGAAAGAAAATCAGAAACTGATTCGGCGGCTTTTTTGCTCCTTGCGGAGGGAACTGGACATCCTGCAGCCGTATATAGAAGATGAGCAGGTTTCTGAGATCATGGTAAACGGCAAGGATCATATTTTTATCGAGGCTGCCGGGGCATTGAGGAAGGTCGATCTTTCCTTTGATACTACTGAACAGCTGGAAGAGCTGATACGCAGGCTTGCGGCAGGTGTACACAGAGAAATTAATGAGCTGCATCCCATTGTGGACGCCCGTTTGTCAGATGGGTCCAGAGTCAACGCGGTTTATAAAAATATTGCTTTAAACGGTCCGATCCTGACAATACGAAAATTCCCGCAAAAGGCCATTGATATGGACGCGCTGATCCGAATAGGCAGCATTTCAAAGGAAGCGGCTGTTTTTTTAGAAAAACTGGTACAGGCGGGATATAACTGCTTTATAAGCGGAGGAACTTCTTCCGGGAAGACTACTTTTTTAAATGTGCTTTCCAATTTTATACCGCCGGAAGAGCGAGTTATCGTAATTGAAGATTCCGCGGAGCTGCAGATTCGCCAGATTCGGAATCTGGTACGCCTGGAATGCAAGCAGGCAAACGCGGGACAAAAAGGAAGCGTTACGATGGAAGACTTGATCAAGACAAGCCTTCGTATGAGGCCGGATCGGATCATAGTAGGAGAAGTGAGAGGAAAGGAGGTGATGGATATGATTCAGGCGATGAATACCGGTCATGATGGGAGCTTGTCTACCGGGCATGGGAATTCAATTTCCGGTATGCTGAGAAGATTAGAGTCCATGTTTTTGCAGGCGGCGGATTTTCCTATCGACGCGATAAGGGCTCAGATTGCGGAAGGCATCGATGTGATCGTACATTTGGGCAGGCTTTCCGATGGAAGCCGTAAGGTACTGGAAATTGCTGAAATAAAAGGGATCTTTCAGGGTGAGATAACTATCAATCCGCTTTTTAAGTATAAACCAGCAAGAGGATTGTTCGCGACGGGAAACAAACTGATCCATACAGAAAAGCTGGAACTGAGAGGGATCGCTTATGAGAATTGATTATTCACAGTATGAATTGTCAGCAAAAGAAAAATGCGGCTTTTTAGCGGTGGGATATGTGTCTGTTTTCACAGTGCTTTATTTGTTCTACCACAGCATGATTTTTTCAATAGCCGGAGGGCTTCTTCCTTTCTTCTTTCTGGGGAAATACAGCAGCTGGAAGGCGGAGAAAAGACGTGCCTTGCTTACAATACAATTTAAAGACCTATTATACTCCTTGTCGGCATCGATCGCGGCCGGGTTTCAGCTTTCCGGAGCTTTGAAAGAAGGGATGGAAAGCCTGAGACTGCTGTATGATGACGATTCTCCCCTTATTATAGAGCTAAGGTATATGGTCAGGAACATATCGGAAAACAGAGAAAGTGATATAAGGCTTCTTCTTGATTTTGCAAAGCGAAGCTGCTGTGAAGACATTGACAATTTTGTACAGGTGTACATCATCTGTACAGCAACGGGTGGGGATATTGAAAAAGTACTGAAAAGCACCATAGAGATTCTTGTGGATAAAATCAATATAGAAAGGGAGATCCGAACATTGACCGCTCAGAAGAAGTTTGAAGGAACGATCATCAGTGTAATGCCTGTTTTCATAATTCTGTTCCTGAACTTTTTCTCGCCGGATTATTTAAAACCGCTATATGTAACAATTGCGGGCCGGTTTATTATGACCGCGGCTTTGGCTGGAATCCTGGGAGCGTTTTATCTGACCAAACGGCTGACTAGTATTGAGGTGTGAAATGAGGTGGTTTGAGGAATTTGAAGAAAAACTCGCGCAGCGGTATCAAAAACTTTATGGGGAAAAAGCGTATAGAGAAAAAGTAGAAAAAGAGAAAAAACTTCTTTTGATAAAAGGGGCGGCTATTGCGCTGCTGTTATGCGCGGCTATTGCCGGAAGTCTTCTGTCGGACGCGGAAGCGTATAAGAATATTACACTGGGAAAAAATGGAGAAATAGCAAAAGTAACAAGACCAGGCGCGGAACAAGGAAGTATCTCTTTTAACGCCAGAGCAAAGATCGCCACAAAGCAGGGGACCATAGAAAAAGAGTTTTTTATTACGATTGAGCCTGTCGGTGAAAAAGAGCAAAGCTCACAGGATACTGTCTTTCAAAAAAAATCAGAGAAAGAAGAGGCGGAAGAAGAACTGCGGCAGATGATTTCAAAGCTTAATGTGGATACGGAACAGCAGCAGGTGATTTTACCGCAGGAATTACAGAGCGGAGAAAAAATTATCTGGAGCAAAACAGAGGAGTCAGATCTATCGCTTTATCTGGCTGGAGCAATGATGCTGCTGTGGATGCTATATAAAAGCAGGTTCCATATAGTAGAGCTGGAAGAACGAAAAGCGAGGGAGTCTATTATACGGGAATTACCAGAATTCATCAATAAAATTATACTGCTGATGAACGCGGGAATCGTTCTGAACACGGCTTTTCTGAAAATCCTGGATGATTATAATAGCAAGGCGGAGGCAAGCTATTTCTACAGCAGAATGGGGCAGATTAGCCGGTCCGTAAAAGAAACGAACGCGTCACTGCATCTGGAATTTCGGGAATTTTCAAGACAAAGCGGCGTAAAAGAGCTGATAAGGACAGCCAATATCATCACGGATAATATCAGTAAAGGGGCGGACCTGTCAGATAAGCTGAGACAGGAAAATGAACTGCTCTGGTTTGCCAGAAAACAGCAGGCGGAAGAAAAGGGAAGGCTTGCGGAAACAAAGCTGACTATGCCGCTTATGATTCTGCTGCTGGTTCTGATTATGGTCACAATTGCTCCGGCACTGATGGAAATGTAGGGGGATAATATGAAAAAAACGAAATTTATAAGCAACAATAAACGGGGAATGGAGATGGTACAAGTAGCCATCCTTGTGGCCATTGCCATTGTACTGGGATTAATTTTTAAGACGGAGATTACCAGCTTCGTAAACAAGACCTTTGAGAGCCTTAACAGCGGATTTTAAATGGGAAGAAAAGGAAACGCGGCGGTGGAAGCGGCTATGGTTTTCCCACTGGTGATCCTGTCTGTTGTAGCGCTGATCTATATGATGCTTTACTTTTACCAGCAGACGGAAACCAGGACTGAGATGCATATTGCTTTGCGGGCGGAAAATGGGAGGCTTACTGAAACCGTTTTTTACGGAAAAGAGCCAAAAGAACCCTTTCCTGTTTACAGAAAGGCGGGACGGATCTACAGTCAGGGAACTTTAACCTTTACAAAAACGGGCCTTCTGAGATCTGGAGGAAAAGAGCTGTTTGCGAGAAAGTATATTGTTGATGAGGCTGGTTTTATAAGACTGACAGATCTGCTGAAAGAGGAGGAACGCAATGAAAGTCAATAAGAAAGGAGCGGTTTCTGTTTTTCTTCTGATGATCCTGACCGCTATGATAGCCATGACAGCGGCTTTTATCTACGCTGCCAGAGAAAGCGCGGTCCGAAGCTTCGGAGATGGCGTCTTAAACCTGTCTATGCGGTCGGTTTTGTCCCGGTTTGATTTGGATTTGAAGCAGCGCTACGGATTATTCGCTTTTGAGGAGACTGGTCAGGAAGCGGCAATCCTTCGGAGCTTTGCGGACTACTCCTTTTCTGACAGTGGAATCGCCAGACTGGAAAAGATAGAAGTCAGCGAAGGAGAATACTCGTTGGGAAACTTTCAGGTGTTAAAAAAGCAAGTGATGGCTCATATGAAGCTTGCGGCAGCGAAAGATTTGCTTTCAAATTTGGAAAAAAGAAACTTAAATAAAAAAAGCGGCGAAAAAACGAAAGGAATCAGAGACAGAACCCTGCGGAATAGAAAAATCATAGAAGGGCTGCCGTCGGCTCCCTTTCGGGACAGCAGTCCAGGCCTGTCAGATCGAATTGAAGAATTGAAATCCAACCTGGGATCAGTGGGAGAGGTCTTTGATAAAACAAAAGACAGCTACCTGCTGGACAGATATATTCTTTTGTATTTCAAAAGCCTCACTACAGGGCCGGAAGAGGAAGCCTCCTTTTTCGACTGTGAGGTGGAGTACATACTGGAGGGGGCCTGCGGAAATAAAGAAAATCGAGAGAAAACACAACAGGGGCTGGTTCTGTTTCGGAGCGCTCTCAATGCGGTCTTTCTTTATACGAATCCTGAGAAGCGGGCTGAAACGCTGGCGGCGGCAGAGCTGCTTACTCCTGGCCCCGCGGCGCTTATTACACAGACAGTCCTGATTGGAACATGGTCTTTGGCCGAAGCGGACAATGATGTACGGCTGCTCAGCGCGGGAAAGCCTGTTGCCCTGCTGAAAAGCAATGAGTCATGGGCTATTGATCTGGACGCGGTCCTGAACAATAAGACAGAGGGGTGCGTTGATACAGGAAATCGGAATGGGCTTTATTACGAGGACTATTTAATGATTTTTCTGCATTTTATGAATGAAAAGCTAAAGCTGGCAAGAATGGCGGATTTGATACAAATCAATATGAAAGGGACATGTGACCGGGATTTTTTGATCCGCGGCAGCGGCGGAGGGCTGCGCCTAAAGGCAAAAATCAACGGCAGGGAGTATGAGTATGATACGGAATATTGATAAGTCTGTCAATAAAAAAGGATACATCACATTGGAAGCGGCAATCTTCCTTCCCATATTTATAATCGCGGTCCTGACACTGGCTTATTTTATAAAAATCTACAGCACCGCTGAGAACATTACTTACGCGATGCTGGATGAGACCAGTTATCTGGCGTCCAGGGCCAGCGGCGTAAAGTCAGCGCCGTTTTTTAGACAGACTTTAAAAGAAAGAATAGAAGAAGAAAACCATCAGGTCGAAAATGTACAGGTCAACCGCTTTCGATACCTGTACAGTGATGGAAATCAGGATAACCTTATTACCGCGGCCTGCGGCTACAGAATAACGCTGACTATGCCGCTTCCTATGGCAGATGGAACGGAAATGGAAAGTCGGATCAAATGCAGGGGATTTACAGGGCTGAAAAAAGCGGCCACTCCAATGTCCTTTGATGAAATGGAGCGGGATGGAGTGTGGGATCCGGTATGGATTTTTCCTATGAGCGGAAAAAAATATCACAGCGAGAGCTGCCGGTATGTAAAAGAAAACGCGAAACAGATGGTATTGACAGGGGCTTTGAAAAGGCAGTACCATCCATGCGGGCGATGCAAGCCGGAAACCTTGTCTGTGGGCGCGTATGTATATTGCTTTACAGACGCGGGCCGCGCTTATCATAAGAAAAGCTGCAGGCAGGTAGATAAATATACGGTAGAGATGGATCGAGAGGACGCGCGAAGCAAGGGCTATACGCCATGCAGCAAGTGCGGAGGGGGAAAACATGGAGATTCGGAATAATGATTTTAAATTACAGCTGAAAGAGGGTTCTGTGAGAGAATATGAAAAAATTGTTCTGTCATCAGGACTATGCGATTTATTTATGCCCATGGGCTTTGTCAGCAGTGAAGAAGGCGAAATCGTGTCTTATCACTGCAGCGGCTACGCGGCCCTGCGGCAGTGCAATGTTACAGAAACAATGGAGGCCTTTGAGATACTGGAAAAAACCTTTCTTTTAGTAAGCCGCGCCGGTGAATATTTGATCACACCAAGTAAAATTACGTTGAGTGTAGATACGATTTTTTATAACCGGCAGACAAAACAGGTGAAAATCGCTTATGTGCCAGTGACCCGGCAGGGCGCGAATCTCAGAGAAAACATGGCTGGCTTTATGATACAAATGGAGAATGGGGTAAAGGGAAACGGCAAAGCTTATTTGCAAAAAGTCAGAAAGGAGATGGAAGACAACAACTATTATATCCAGGATCTGATTAATGTAATTGGCGAAATGCGACGGAAGCTTGCGGGAAGCAGGGGCGGTGAACAGCAGTCTCAGGACTGAGTTTCAGCCCGATGACTAGCTGTTAATTTTATAACTTTTAAAAACAACTTGAATATTCAGAAAATATATGATAAAATAATACAAAAAATAAAGCAACTAAATACTTCGGATGATGATAGCCCTAGACGCTCTATTGGATTAGAGGGCCGAAGAAGCAAATCAGAGTAGTGGCAGTTATTCTGTGGAAACTGGCAGGCAAAAGGAAGGCTATCAGACGAGACTTTGGAGAGATTACTTAATTGTAACGCCTACGAGGAGATAACCAACTGGCAAACGGACAGAGAAATATGCAGAACCGTTTTGATGATGCGTGTTTCTCTTTTTCTATACATATTAAGTGACAAGCGGATGCCCTTTATCTTAGCGTCAGCGGAAAAGCCGCGGGTTACTTCGTATTCGATATAGAAAAAAGCTGTTGG
Source organism: bacterium 210820-DFI.6.37 (assembly GCA_020558355.1). GTDB lineage: Bacteria > Bacillota > Clostridia > Peptostreptococcales > Anaerovoracaceae > Hominibacterium. Next base: position 54,090 of record JAJCKG010000006.1, read on the forward strand.
TCTGCGTCAAGTATTTAGGAATTACTGCTGAAGAAGAAAAATGGGGACATCCTATCGAAAAGCAAGGAGGCAATTATTATGAAGATGCTGTTAGTAGGAGCGGGCGCTGTAGGTGAGTCGATTCTTCGTATTCTGCAGGTAAGAGATCCAAAAGGATCCTGGCTGGAAAAGGTCGTTGTAGGAGATTATGATCTGGACCGCGCGAAGGAAGTTTGTGAGCATCTGAAAGGCGACGCGCGATTTACGCCGCAGCAGTTGAACGCGAAGAACAAAGACGATCTGGTAAAGATTATTACAGAGCATGGATGCGATTTTGTTATGGACGCGGCAGCGCCTTTTGTGTCAAACAATATCTTTGACGCGGCATATGAAGCTGGCGCGAATTATGCCAGTATGGGAACCTGGTCTGTACCTTACGATCCGCCTGTATATGGAACGATTGAAACCAGTTTTTCAGAACCTATGACAAAGTATAATTTTGATCGTCATGACCAGTGGAAGGAAAAAGGCAATATGGCGTGTATCTGCCTGGGTATCGACCCTGGTGTAGTCGATGTATTTGCCAAGTTTGCCGCTGAATATCTCTTTGATGAGCTGAAAGAAATCCATGTGAAGGACGGAGGAAATCTGGAAATCCCATCAGCGGGAGAAGATGATATCACGTTTGGGTTCAATGTATGGACAGTGCTGGATGAATGTGTGAATCCAAATGTAATGTGGGAAAAAGGAAAAGGTTACATAACGGATGTTCCGTTTGCCGGAGAGGAAACCTTTGAAATGCCAGCAGGCGTTGGAACCAATACACTGATTAAAATTGAACATGAAGAGACTGTTTTAATGCCTCGGTTCCTGGAAAAATACGGACTTGAAAAGTGTACCTTTAAAATCGCCCTGGATGACAATCTGGTGCAGGCTCTGAAGGTAATTACAGCTCTGGGATTGAGAAGTCTGGAACCAGTAGAAGTAGGCGGTGTAAAGGTAGTTCCGAGGGATATCGTGGCAGCCTGCGCGCCGCAGCCAAAAGACATTGGCGATGAAATGATCGGCAAGATGTGTGTTGGGATTCACTGCAAGGGAATCAAAGACGGCAAAGAACGGGAAATTTTCATGTATCAGCCGTTTGACAATCAGGAGTCTATGAAAACCTGGAATATGCAGGCTGTTGTGGCTCAGACCGGTTTTGGAGCGGCTGTCGGCATTGAACTGATCGGAAAGGGAATCTGGAAAGATGAAGGAGTATTTGCTCCGGAATATTTCGATCCGATTCCATATCTGGAAATTATGGATGAGGCCGGATTTGAATATGGCATCGTGGAAATGGATTCCCCATACAAGGCTGAACAGGACAAAAAAATGATGGCAGATATTTTTGCGAAAGCAAAAAATTAAATACTACGCAACACGATTACGATTAGGGCTATGGAGCTTCTCCTGCTCCATAGCTGATTTTTAAGGAGGTGTAACTATGAGTCAGAATCAAAACACACAGACTCATGGCGTTGCCGGTTTGAAAAAACACGATATCAAGGTGTCCGGCATCGTATTCATGCTGTATTGTCTGGTAGCGGCAGGAGCCTTTGGAATTGAGGAAATGATACCGGAAGCGGGTCCAGGAATGACCCTTTGTCTTCTGATCATTTTCCCGATCATATGGGCTTATCCCATCAGTAACTTAGTCGCTGAATGTGGATCTGTACTCCCGTCGGAGGGCGGCGTATATGTCTGGGTAAAAGAAGCCTTCGGTGAATTCTGGGGCTTTCAGGCAGGATGGTGGGGAACAGTTTCCACCTATATTACAAATGGTGTGTATGTGGCGTTGGTAGCGGGCTATGTAAGTCAGATGATTCCAATGTCTGAAATCGCGATCCACGCGCTTAAAATCGGAATGATTTTAATTTTTACTATTATCAATTTGATGGGACTGAAGGAAGTAGGAAAGGTAAGTACCATTCTTTCGATTCTCATCGTACTGGCTTTTGCGCTGGTAGCGATCGTAGGGATTTTAAACTGGAATACAAATCCGATGGAACCGTTCATGCCGGAGGACTATTCGCTGATCGATGGTGTAGGCGGCGGAATCTGTATCTGTGTATGGATGTACTGCGGATATGAATGCATCTCCAATATGGCCGGCGAAGTAAAGAACCCGCAGGTTATCCCAAAAGGTCTGATGATTGCGATGCCATTGGTAGCGCTTACTTATGTTCTGCCTACTCTGGGCGGACTTGCTTCTCTTCCGGAAGGCAGCTGGGAATACTGGGCGACAGACGGCGGCTTCGCGGGTGAATCGGTTGGATACGCTACAGTTCTGACAGCAAATCTGGGATCCGCGTGGGGATATATTTTCCTGGTAATCGCTATCGTTTCTCAGTGCGCGATCTTTAACACCTATCTGGCGTCCGGATCCAGAGGCTTCTTTGTACTGGCGGATGATAACCTTTGTCCGAAGTTTTTGGTAAAGGTAAGCAAGAAGAGAGGTGTTCCATATGTGGGCATCCTGTCTCTGGCAATTGTTACGCTGATTCTCGCGCAGTCTGACTTTACAACTCTGGTAAGTATGGAAGTCGTATTCATGCTGGCTCTGTACATTATATTGCCGCTGGCGGTCATTAAGCTTCGGAAAAAGCTTCCGGTAGAAGAGAGAAAGAAAAGAGGTCTTTTCGTTATGCCGGGAGGCGGTGCGGGACTTATCTTTTACGCGGGATTTCCGATTGCCATTGCCATCATAGCGCTTTTGATCAATGGTACTGATTATCTTGTGATGGGCCTGATCGCGACTGCTACCGGCCCGGTAGCCTATGTGATCTTCAAAAAGCTGTATGGCGGACTGTCCAAGAATGATCCGGAGCGCTATCCGATGAATCCAAAGACCAAGCTTGCTGCCGGAGATACGGTACGGATTGGCGTGTATCTGATTCTGGCAGGGGTTATGGCGTTCTTCGGACAGTTCTGGCTCAAATGGTATGAAATCGATTATGGCGAATGGGGTCCGGATGACTATGACATGATGGGAGACATGATTCCACAGGTTCTTGAAATCCTTAAATGGGCAGGCCTTGCGGCTATTGTTATCGGAATCATCGCTGCGGTCATAGGGAATAAAAAAGATAAGCCGGTTCCTGATGACAACGTAGATATCGATGAATTGATGAACAAATACCTGAATGAAGAAAAACATGAATCCTTCTTTGATTAAAGATTTATAAAAGGGCTCGGCTCCGGAAAACTGGAGCCGAGTTCGCTTTTTGAAGATTGCCTTTTTCCGTGGTCTATTTTGTCCATAAAAAGAATAGAATGTACAAAGCATTCAGAGAAAAGAGGAGACAAAATGAACGCGAGAAGAAGGAGAAGAAGGCCCTCTGCGTACAGGGGCAAAAAAATACAGGTGAATTTTTTTCCTGTTATTGTTATAATATGCTTATCTGTCTGCGCGGGATACCTTACAGCAAAATATGTAGTGTGTCCCGTATTGGGATATGAACCGGCAGGCCTTTCTGTTTTGCAAGAGAAGGATGACGATGGCGCGGATGAAGCAAATAAAGCTGCGGAGGAATCCTCTGAGAAGGCGGAAAGCGATCCTTCCGTTCAGAAGGAAACCAGCGGCGGAGACGATGTGATTGAGGATCAGGTCAAAGTAAAACAGACCTCTGGCTACGCGCTTCAATTTGGCAGCTATTCCACAAGAGAGGCTGCGGAAAAAAGTGTAAAAGAGTTGAAAAACTCAGGGATTGAAACAAAAGTCATAGAGAAAGACGGCGCTTATAAGGTTATTGGAGAAATTTTCGATACGAAAGATGAAGCAAACGACGCGCTGTCAGAGCTGGACGAATCGGTAGGAGCCTTTGTCGCGTCAGTAGGAGAATAAACCCAGAAAGCAAGTTAAAATCGGAGAAGCAGTTATGATACCTTTATCTACAAAAATGAGACCGGATAATCTGGATGAATTTGTAGGACAGACCCATTTTATGTATAAGGGGTCTCTCCTTTATAACGCTATTAAAAATAAGACCTTTGATTCCGCCATCTTTTTCGGTCCTTCAGGGACCGGAAAGACAACTCTGGCCAGAATCGTAGCAAAGGAGATGGACGCAGACTTTATAGAAATCAATGCGTCGGCTACAGGGACAAAAGAATTGAAAGAGATTCTCCAGAACGCCAAAGACCGTTTTTTTGGCCTTATGAAAGAAACGACTTATGTCTATGTAGACGAATTCCACCGCTGGAACAAGCTGCAGCAGGATTCTCTGCTAAAAGCGTTGGAAGAAGGCGTAATCCGTTTTATCGGAAGTACTACGGAAAACCCCTATTTTGCGGTAAACAACGCGGTTATAAGCAGGGTGCGCAACATTTATGAATTTCGACGGCTTACGGCAGACGAACTGTTGGCGCTTCTGAAGCGGACTCTGAACGATCCGGTGAAGGGCTTCGGAGGCTTGAAGCTTTCCTGGGATGAAAACGCGCTCCGCATTCTTGCCGATATGAGCGGCGGTGACGCTCGGGTGGCTCTGGACACCCTTGGGTTTATTGTGGACAATCTGAGTGAAGGCGCGGGAATTGATGAAACGATTGTAGGGGAAGCCATGCAGCGGCAGACAACCTTTTACGACAAAAGCGAGGACAAGTATAATCTGCTTTCCGCTCTGCAAAAGTCCGTGCGGGGCAGCGATCCGGACGCGGCAGTCCACTATCTGGCCCGGCTGCTGGAAGGCGGAGGTGATATCCAGATGATCGGAAGGCGTCTTTTGGTCATGGCCAGCGAAGATGTGGGGATGGCTTATCCCAGCGCCATCAGTATTGTAAATGCCTGTGTCCAGGCCGCGCTCATGGTGGGGCTTCCTGAAGCTCAGATCAATTTAGCTCAGGCCGTTGTTCTCATGGCTTCCTGTCCAAAATCCAACGCGGCCTGTATGGCGCTGGAACACGCGAAGACTGATCTGAGAAGCCGGAAAATCGATGATGTCCCTCCGCATCTGAAGGACGCCCATTACAGCGGCGCGGCAAAGCGGGGACACGGTATCGGGTACAAGTATCCTCACGCTTATGGAGGGTATGTGACACAGCAGTACCTGCCGGACAATCTGTACAAAGAAGGGGTGCGGTACTATGAACCCACAGAAAACGGAAGCGAGTCTTCCTTTAAAAAATATCTTGAGGAGCTAAGAAGAATCGATGAAAGAAATCATAAGGGCTAACCATTCCGGATTTTGTTTCGGAGTGCGGGAAGCCATTGAAAAAGCGGAAAAAGCGGCGGTGCGGCGACAAGGCCCTATTTACTCCTGCGGTTCCCTGATCCATAACAGCCGGGTAACGGACAGTCTGGCGCGGAAGGGGATTCAGGTTATAGAAAGCCCCAGAGAAGCGGAGCCGGGCGCAACGGTTATTATCCGCTCCCATGGGGAGGGAAAAGCTTTTTATGAAATAGCGGAAGAACGGCAGCTGCGGCTGGTAGACGCGACCTGCCCATTTGTGGCCCGTATCCATGACCTGGTGCGGACCGCCAGAGAAAAGGGGCAGACGGTAGTTATTGTAGGCGATGAAAATCACCCGGAGGTGCGGGGGATTAACGGCTGGTGCGGGAATTCCGCTATTATCGTAGATTCCGCTTCGTCCGCTTATAAAATCGAAGAAGACGACCTTTTTGTCGTGGCGCAGACGACGATCCAGAGAGGTCTTTTTGATGAAGTGCTGGAAGCGCTGAGGCAGAAAGGCAAGCGTCTGTCCATAAACAATACGATTTGCAGCGCAACCTCCAACAGACAGAAAAGCTGTATGGAAACAGCAAAAATAGTGGAACTTATGCTGGTTCTGGGAGACCGAAAAAGCTCAAACACAAAAAAACTATACGATATTTCAAAAAAATATTGCAATAATGTTTATTTTATTGAAAATATAGAAGATTTACCATTGAAAGAAGTTGAAAAATGTAATAGAATAGGAATAGCAGCGGGCGCTTCGACGCCTGAATGCTTAATTAAGGAGGTTATTGCCAACATGAGTGAAATCACACTTGAAAACAATGAAATTAATTCAATGGACGCCTTAATGGACGAAATCGAAAAGTCCTTAAGACTGCCCCGCGGCGGAGAAATCGTAACAGGAAAAGTACACCAGGTTACAGATAAAGAAATTATCGTCAATCTCGGCTGCAAAAAAGATGGAATCATTCCATTAGACGAAATTACTGTGGAAGGAGATCAAAAGCTAACTGACTTATATCAAGAAGGCGATGAAATTCAGGCCAAAGTTGTTAAGACAGACGATGGCGACGGCAGCATCCTGCTGTCCAAGAAAAAGCTGGAAGTTGGCGAACACTGGGATGAAATCAACCAGGCGCTTGAAGATAAATCAAATATTGAAGTTAAAGTTGTTAGACCGGTTAACGGCGGAGTGATTGCGGCTTACAAAGAAGTCTCCGGATTCATTCCTCTGTCACAGCTTTCCGACAGATATGTGGAAAACGCGGAAGAATTTGTTGGACAGGTTCTTACTGTAAAGGTTTCCAGAGTGGATCAGAGAAGAGGCAAAGCTGTATTCTCTCATAAGATGTATCTCAATGAAGAAAAGAACAAGCGGATTGCGGAGATTTGGGAAGGCCTTTCCGTTGACGATGTAGTAGAAGGTACGGTAATGCGCTTTACGGATTACGGCGCTTTTGTAGACATCGGCGGCATTGACGGCCTGCTGCACATTTCCGAAATTTCCTGGGGAAAACTGAAGCACCCGCAGGAAGTTCTCAGCATCGGTGACAAGATCCGTGTAAAAGTTCTTTCCATGAGTGCGGAAAAAGGAAAGATTTCCCTTGGTTTGAAGCAGAATCAGCCTGAGCCTTGGAGCGTAATCAACGATAAGTACGAGGTTGGGCAGATCGTAAAAGGAAAAGTCGTTCAGATCAAAGAATACGGCGCGTTTGTAGAACTGGAACCAGGACTGGACGGACTGGTACATATTTCCGAAGTCGCGCACAAGCGGGTTGGAAATATTGCTGATGAACTGTCTGTTGGACAGGAGGTTTCCGCCAAGATTCTGGAGATCGATCAGGATAGAAGAAGAATCAGCCTGAGTATTAAGGAAACTCTGGATGAATCGGATCAGCCGCTGCAGGCAGAAGAACCTGCTGTAGAGGAAGCGCCGACAGAAGAACCAGAAGCGGATGAAGAATAATCAGAAATGATGATTCAGAAGGGCGAGGGCAAAACCTCGCTCTTTTGGTATGCGAAAAAGGAGACTTGGAATGCCAAATATTGTTTTGATCGGAATGCCGGCATGCGGAAAAAGTGTTACGGGAGTTGTGCTTGCAAAGACTCTTCAGAAGGGTTTTGTGGATACTGACCTGCTGATTCAGGAAAGGGAACGGCGCGCTCTGCAGACCATCATCGATATAGAAGGAATGCAATATTTTAAAGAGACTGAAGAACAGGTGCTGCGGGAGCTGAAAGAAACTGACGCCGTTGTATCCACTGGAGGAAGCGCGGTCTATTATCCAAAAGCGATGGAATATCTGAAAGAGCGCGGTGTGATCGTATATCTGGAGGTTTCTTTGGAAACTGTGGAAAAACGTCTGAATAACATTAAGACCCGCGGGGTTGCTATGGGAAAAGATGATACAATCGAAAAGCTTTACAGACAGAGAATCCCCCTGTATGAAAGGTACGCGGATATTACGATTAAGGCTGATGAGCTGGAGGTAGAGGAGACCGTAGCGCAAATAAAAGAAGCCCTGCAAAATAGACGATAGCAGAGCCAAATAAGCAGCGGGGGTCAGAATCGATCCCCTATGCCTATTTTGCGTCTAAAGATTCTTCTTTTTATAAATAAACCAAAACGCGATACCGGTAAATACGGCAAGATATGCCAGCAGGATAAGAATTCCGGTAAATCCCGCGGCCTCTCCCGCTGAAATGCTGCGCATCATGCCGCTGGTCTGAGAAAGGGGGAGGGCGGAGAGAAACTCCCGTAGTCCGGACGGCATTTGATCGGTCGAGAAAAAGGTGTTGCATAGATAAGCCATGGGCATGATGATGTAATTGGAAAAACGGGGAACATCCGCGTGGTTTTTTGCGAGGAAGGAGATTACCACACCCACAGCGGAAAAAACCGCCCCGTTGAGAAGCATGATCAAAAATGAAAGACCGTTGAAAATCAGGCCGGTCCGGATGGGAAGCGTAAGAAGAACAATAATGCTTCCCGCGTATAATCCGCGAAGACTTCCTCCCAGGATCTGTCCTACGATAAACTGCCAGAGGGGAGTAGGGGAAATCATGACCTGATCAAAGGCTTTTTCGTAAAGCCGCTGTACATTCAGGTTCTGGGCAATCGCGTTGAAGCTGCCATTCATAGTAGTTAGAGAAACGACACCTGGGATCAGAAAATTCAGATAAGGCTCCCCATGGGATGTCGTTTGTATTCCCAGCCCAAATACGATCAGATACATAAGGGGCGCTACCATAGCGGCCAGAGTAATCTTATAAAAATCACGTTTAAATTCCGTCCATTTTTCCCATAAAATCGTAATGATTCCCATGCTTCAACTCCAAAAAATAATTTTTACAATGGTGACAGATGCTTACCGACTCGTTCTACAAAGACATCCTCCAGCGTTGTATCCCGCAGAGCGGATTGCCCGCGGATATCGGAAAGATAGTCGATGGCCTCACTCCGGCTGTGAAAATAACGACTGTGGACACCCTCCGCGGTAATGACATCTACCGCGTAGGCGCCAAGGGCGTCGATTAACGCCGCGGGAGTGTTGATTTCTTCCAGTTTACCGCTGTTCATAAGAGCGACCCGCCCGCAAAGAGACTGGGCCTCTTCGATATAATGGGTGGTCAGCAGAATCGTCAGATTCTTTTCATTAAGCTGCCGGAGCAGGTTCCACATTTGCCTTCTTGAAAGCGGGTCCATCCCGGCGGTAGGCTCATCCAGCAGCAGGATCTCCGGGTCCGTCAAAAGAGCCCGGCAAACCATCAGTTTTCGCTTCATCCCTCCAGAAAGCTTGCGAACGGTCCGCTTACGAAAATCAATCAGTCCGCAGAATTCCAGCAGTTCTTCTGTACGGGCCCGAATCTGTTTCAGCGGCATAAAATACAGCCGGCCCTGATACTCCATGATTTCGTCCATATCCATATCCTGACGCATGGAATATTCCTGCGTGATAACGCTGATTTTCCGCTTCAAATCAGGGCGCTGACGCGTCAGCTTTTCTCCGTCAATGAAGATTTCTCCCGATGTTGGCAGCAGCAGAGTGGAAAGCATACTGATGGTGGTTGTTTTTCCGGCTCCGTTAGGTCCAAGCAGACCAAAAAATTCCCTGTTTCCGATGGTCAGATCCAGAGAATCCACTGCTGTAAAATCATCGAATTTTTTTGTGAGATTTTTAAGTTCTATCATTTGCCGGATCGCCGCTCCTTTGCAATGATCAGAGAATAGTAGCCCGCGTCGTCAGGGATCTCCTCTACGCTCCGGTAGATTCGTTCATTTGGCATACCGCAGTTTTCCACCATCTGAACATTGCGTCCGCTTTCCGCCAGAATTGTTTTTACCTGGTTCATTTTTTTACCGGATTTCATGAGAATATAGTTCCCGCTCTGCTCCAGCTTGCTGTCCAGCTGGTGGACGGCCGGCACAATGTGCAGCTGCTGGTTCCACTCAGCAAGAGGGAGATTCATCCGCGCCGCTGCCGCGCAGAAAGAGGTTATACCGCTGATAAGCTGAGTCTCATAGCCTCGGTCCAGGATTCGCCTTTGCAGGTAAGAAAAGGTAGAATAGATGGTTGGATCGCCTAAAGTCAGGAAAACTACATTCTTTCCCTGCCGCAGATAAGCCTCGATGGTATCTGCCCCTTTTTTATGATTCCGCTCGATTTCCTGCTGGTCGTGGGTCATGGGCATATAAATGGGAAGCAGGTGTTTTTTTTCCAGCTCCGGAACAGCCTGTACCGCGATCTGATACGCTACCGTTTCCTTTACATCCATCCCGGGGACAGCGATTACTTCATTTTCCCTGATTATACGAACTGCTTTTAATGTCATCAGCTCCGGATCTCCCGGACCAACGCCTACTCCATATAATATTCCAGCCATAAGAAAGTCTCCTCTTTCACATAAATTTTCTCCATTATACTATTTCGCGGAATTTTTTTCAATGAAAGTTAAAACATTAACTACCGCCTAGCTTTGGCCGCTTCTTTACATCTGAAACGCAATATGGTATATTTACCAAGGTAGGAAAGAACTTTGATTATGTCAGAGAACAGGAATTGAAGCATGAAAAAAATACGCGTTTGCTTATGTACAATTATGGTATTTACGGCTGTCATGATTGGCATTACCGGGGCAGCCCCGGCGGAGGCGGTGGATTACGGACAGACCGCCGGATCCTCTGAACAGATAAAAGCCTCTGAAGTGGAAAAATACGGAATGCTGCCCATATATGGAATGGATGTAAGAGACGGGACCTATTCGGTGGATGTAGTGTCCAGCTCTTCTATGTTCCGGGTTATTAAGGCCGAGCTGACTGTAAAAGAGGGGAAGATGAAGGCGGCCATTACCCTCAGCGGGACCGGCTATTTAAAGCTGTTCATGGGAACCGGCAAAGAGGCGGCGGCCAGCAGCGAGTCGGACTATATCGGTTTTCAGGAAGACTCGGAAGGAAGATATACTTATACTGTTCCGGTAAAGGCGCTGGACAAGGGTCTGGACTGCGCCGCTTTCAGCAAGCGAAAGGAAAAGTGGTACGACCGGGTGATTCTTTTTGACGCTTCCTCACTGCCGGAGGACGCTCTTCTGGTAGAGCTTCCGGATTACGATACCATAGAAGCGGCTGTGAAAGCCTGGAAAGATGGCAGCAGCCAAAGCGCTGACACCGAGGAGGAAGCGTCCCAGCTGACGGACCTGGAAAGCAGAGAGCCGGTTTCACCAATGGAGCTGGACATGAAGGACGGGGAGTACGCCATTGATGTGGACATTGCGGGGGGAAGCGGAAAAGCGACCATCGCTTCACCTACGATTTTGATTGTGAAGGACGGCCGGGCGTATGCCCAGATCCAATGGAGCAGCTCCAACTATGATTATATGATCGTGGGGAACCGAAAGTATTTGAATTTGAATGAAGATGGAGGAAATTCCACTTTTGAGATCCCCATTGCCATTATGGATCTGGAAATGCCGGTAATCGCGGATACAACAGCCATGGGAACGCCGCATGAGGTAGAATACGCCTTTACCTTTTACTCCAATAGCATCGGCGCTAAAAGTCAGATGCCGCAGGAGGCGGCCAAGCGGGTAGTAGCTGTGGCGGCAATTATTATTGTAGGAGGCGGGATTCTGAACCATATTGTAAAAAGAAGGAAACGGGCCTGACCTTGTAAAAAGCGGCGCGGGATAGGAATAAAAGAAAAAGTGTTTCAAACCTTGGAGGGATGCCTCAGTTTGTTTGAAACACTTTTTGTTATCAGCTGAATTTTGCGATGTACCCCTGAACAAAGATGAAAAGAACGATCAGAGGGAGTATGAACGTGACATAAAGCCTCGCCCATTTGGGAAATTTCACGCCGCTTCCGCAGTCAGCTTCCGCGAGAAAGCTGTCCCATCCCCATCCATAGCGGCAGGTGCAGAACAGCAGATAAATCAGACTTCCCAGAGGCAGAAGGTTATTGCTTACGATGAAGTCTTCCAGATCCAGTACATTGGTTCCTTCTCCAAAAGGAGCGAAGCCGCTCCACACATTAAAGCCCAGTACGCAGGGCATAGAAAGAAGGATGACAGCCACCAGATTTCCAGCCATGGCCTTCTTACGGCTGCAGCCGGTCAGATCAATGGCGAAGGAAATGATGTTTTCGAATACGGCAATAATGGTAGAAGCCGCGGCAAAAATCATAAACAGGAAAAAGAGCGTACCCCATATCCTTCCGCCGCTCATGGAATTGAACACATTGGGAAGGGTGATAAAAATCAGGCTGGGTCCTTGCCCTGGGTCTACGCCGTAGGCAAAGCAGGACGGGAATATGATCAAACCCGCAATCAGCGCTACAAAGGTGTCCAGAGAAGTAACACAGATGGCTTCTCCGGTCAGCGAGCGGTCTTTGCCAATATAGCTTCCAAAGATGGCAATGGCGCCGATCCCCAGACTCAATGTAAAGAAAGCCTGTCCCATAGCGGCAAAAATTGTTTCAAATAAGCCGTATTCCATCAGCTTTTTAAAATCAGGATAGAGATAAAACTTCAATCCTTCTGCCGCGTTAGGAAGTGTAATGGAACGGATCGCCAGGATCAGCATCAGAAAGAGCAGAAGGAGCATCATAACCTTTGTAGTTTTTTCAACTCCATTTTGAAGCCCCATACCGCAGATCAGAAAGCACGCCAGTACAACAAAAATCATATAAGCGGTCATGGTGAGGGGCTGTCCCAGCATTTCCGAAAAAACACCGGAAACGCCGTTTGTATCCAGACCCGTAAAGCCTCCGGACGCCATCTTTATAAAATAGTAGACCATCCAGCCGCCAATGGAGGTATAGAACATCATCAGGAGGTAATTTCCCGCCATAGCGCCGTACTTGTACCAGTGCCATTTACTGCCCTTTGGCTCCAGCTTGTCAAAGGAGCGGGCGACGCTGACCCGGCTGGCCCGGCCCACGGAAAACTCCATGATCATGATGGGAAGCCCCAGGATCAGAAGAAATAGAAGATAAATCAAAACAAACGCTGCCCCGCCGTACGTTCCAACAATATAAGGAAAACGCCATACATTTCCAAGACCAATGGCGCAGCCCGCGGATATGAGGATAAAGCCCAGGCGGGATGAAAATCGTTCTCTTTGCATTTTAAAAACCTTTCTTTTGTAATCGTCAGTATTGTTTCAGCCTGCGGGCCTAGGGTCCGTATTGCAGGGAAACTCGCAATTTCCAATTATACAGGATTTTCATGTGAATATCTACTGAAATTCAGGGATTTTTTGCTCTGTGTCTGGAAATATAGCCGCGGAGGCGGGACATTCTGGGAGGGAAAATAAAGACCTTGCTTGAAAAGTCCGCGGCAGAGAGCTATAATCAGCAATAGAGATAAAGGAAGAAAGAAGAAAAGGAGCGGGGCGTTGAACAAACTGATAAAGACAGTGACAATGAAGCGTTATATGATAAAGCTTGCTGTTCGGGTTGGAATTTTTTTAGGTGTTCTTATTCCGTATTTCCTGCATAAGGACTGGCTGCAAAGTATTACAATGCAGCCGGTATGGAAGCAGATTACGCCTTTGCATGTGCTGTGGATGATTTTCATGCTGATGATGCTGAATCATATTTTTCCGGCCAACAGGCTGTCTATGGCCCTGCACAAGCGGGAAGAGGCGGAATATGAAGAAATACCGGGCTTTTCAAAATTAGAGCTGTACCGGTTTGTCCAGGATCAGAATATAAAGGCCTGGAATGTGATGCTGGTGTGGCTGATTTTTAATGGGATATTCGGGCTGCTGTATCTGTTGAAGGTTATTGATGAGACCGATCTGGTCATGCTTTCCGTCTTTTATTTTTTGTGCGACTATGTCTGCATCCTGTTTTATTGTCCTTTTCAGTCGCTGATCATGAGGAACCGATGCTGTGTCAATTGTAGAATCTATGATTGGGGCCATTTTATGATGTTTACTCCCATGCTGTTTATCCGGAATTTTTTCAGCTGGAGCCTGTTTTTTGCCTCCTGTGTAGTGCTGATCCACTGGGAAATTATATACGCGAAGCATCCGGAGCGCTTTTGGAGCGGCGCGAACCAAAAGCTCAGGTGTACTAGCTGCAGGGACAAGATCTGTCAAATCAAAGGAAAGGTGACGGAATAGAAAGAAAGATACCTAATAAAAACGCGGGCAGAAGACCGGGATGTAAAATCCCGTCCAATGGCCCGCGTATTTTCATAGACTGAAACCCGCTGGTTTCCTACTTTGAGGCTTCGATCAGTTCCTTTGCTGACTGAAGCGTTGTTTCTGTGATATTGATACCGCCCAGAAGTCTTGCGATCTCCTGAATTTTTTCATCCTCTCGCAATTGGATCACAGTAGTATACGTATTGCTGTCATCGGATTCCTTAGAGATCTTATAGTTGTGCCCACCGAAGGCCGCAATCTGCGGCAGATGTGTGATACAGATGATTTGGTGGTTTTCCGCGATCTGATCCAGCTTTTTCCCGACGATGCTGGCTGTAATACCGCTGATCCCAGCGTCGATCTCATCGAAAATCATCGTTGGAATCTCATCATAGTCTCCAACAATCTTTTTAAAGGCAAGCATGATTCTGGACATTTCACCGCCGGAAGCAATTTTAGAAAGGGGCTTTAATTTTTCCCCCTTATTTGTGCTGATCATGAATTCCACAAGATCGATTCCGGACTCAGTGTATTCCTTATTTTCTCTGAAAGCGATGGAAAGCTGTGCGTCTTTAAAGTTCAGTTCAGCCAATTCAGCCAGAATTTTAGTCTCCAGCTCTTCCGCTGCTTTGCGCCGCAGGGCGGAAAGCTCCAGGCTGGCAGCCTTCAGGTCCGCCTCGCATTTTTTTTGAAGAGCCGTCAATTCCGCCTTCATAGTATCAATGTTTTCGACCTGATCCAGTTTTTCTTCCAGCTCCCGGCCATAGGCGATGATTTCTTCCAGAGAAGCGTTATGCTTCCGCTTCAGACTGTTTAGGGTTTCCAGACGGGAAATACAGCGGTCCAGATCTTCCGGAGAAAAGGTCACCCGATCCCGGATTTCCCGGATCTGGCTGCATAGCTCTTCGAAAATATAATAAGCGTCGGACATCTGCTGATGAATCTCTGAAAGCTCTTTGGAATACTCGTTGATATTTCCAATTCTGTCAAGGGCCTTTTTCATACCGGCAAGAGCGGAAAATTCTTCACCGCTGGTTATCTGATAGGCTCCGGCCAGATTTTCGTAGATGGTCTCACTGTTTTGGAGCAGGCCAAGCTCCTCCTCCAGGGCCTCATCTTCACCCGGAGTCAGAGCCGCTTTTTTGATCTCATCCAGCTCGAAGGCCATAAAATCACGCTTTCGCTGGTTTTCCGCAGCGTCCGCTACAAGCTGCTTTAACCGGGAAGAAATCTCCCTGTATTGGGCGAAAATCCCGGCTACTTTCTGTTTGGCGGGGAAGATAGCGTCTTTTTTATATAGATCCACAAGACGGATGTGATAGTCCGGATTTAAAAGGGACTGATGATCATATTGTCCATGAATATCCGCCAGCTTTTTGCAAAGCAGGTTCAGATGGCCCAAAGTAACCAGTTCTCCGTTTATTTTGCACAGATTTTTTCCGGCGGCGGAAACCTCTCTGGTTATAACGTATTCTTCCCCTTTATGAATTCCGGCCAGCTGGACGACAGCCTTTTCTCTGCCGGAACGGACGAAGGAAGTATCAGCCCGGCTGCCGAGCGCCAGGCTGATTGCCTCAATGACGATTGATTTCCCGGCACCGGTTTCGCCGGTAATAATGTTAAGTCCTTCATGAAAATCGATCTCAACATTTTCGATGATTGCAAAGTCTTTGATACTGATGTGAGAAATCATAAGCCACCTCTTTTATCCAAGTATATTGTTAAACTCCTTCAGGAATTTCGGAGTATTGTCCGGATCGTCAATGACAATCATCAGTGTGTTGTCACCGGCCACAGAACCGATCACATGAGGAAAGCCCAGGGAATCGATTGCTTCGCCAGCGGCGTTCGCGCATCCGGACAGGGTCTTTACTACCACAAGATTTCCGGAAGAATCCACAGATTTAATGGTTTCCCTGAATATATTTACAAAACGATCAGAAACAGGGCCTTCTACATTAGCGGATACTGCATATTTATATTTTCCTGTGGAGGAGAGTGTTTTGATCAGATGAAGCTCTTTTATGTCCCGCGAGATGGTGGCCTGTGTAACATCATAGCCGTAATCTCGTAGAAGAGAGGCCAGTTTATCCTGAGTCTCAACCTCATACTTCTCAATCAGCTCTAAAATTTTATTTTGTCTTGAATAACGCATAGCATTCTCCTTCAATATACAAATTCAATTAACTTTATACATTTATAATTATACCATATCCTGCGGAAAATGCCACTGAAAAAAACCCTGATTGAGAATTGATGAACGTACGTTTGTATGGTATAATGTCCGCAGGCCCGGCGATTGACGCAGGGAACCCGCGGCAAAATGTCCAGGGCCAGAGCCGTTTCAGGAGGGTTTATGAGAATACTTGGGATTGATCCGGGGTATGCCATTTTGGGCTACGGGATCATTGAAATGAATGGAAACCGCTTTAAGGTGATCGATTACGGCGCGGTTACAACTGACGCAAAGATGGAAATGCCGGATCGTTTGAAGATTTTGTACAATTCTCTTATGGAGATTATCGCGGAATATGAGCCGGAGGTGGCGTCTATCGAAGAGCTGTTTTTCAATACCAACGCTAAGACCGCTATTTTAGTGGGACAGGCCAGAGGCGTCGCTGTACTGGCATGCGCGAATTCAGGACTGGAGATCGAAGAGTATACGCCGCTTCAGATCAAGCAGGCGCTGGTAGGCTACGGAAGAGCTGAGAAAAAGCAGGTACAGCTGATGGTAAAGACGATCCTGAATCTGAAAGAAATCCCAAAACCCGACGATACTGCCGACGCCCTTGCGGCAGCTGTTTGCCACGGACATTCGTCAGGCGGAAGAAAGAGAATGAAAGGGCTGTAGGAGGAACAAAATGCTTCACTATATAAAAGGAAAGCTTGCCATGAAACTGGAAAATGGCATTGTGGTAGAAGCCGGAGGACTGGGCTATGAGATTTCGGTTCCGGCTAATTCCAGCGTATATCTGGCTCATGAGGGAGAAGAAATCACTGTATTTACAGCCATGATGGTTCGGGAGGATGATATCAGTCTTTACGGATTCGGGGAAAAAGCGGCTTTGGATACCTTTAACAAGCTGATTACCGTCAGCGGTGTAGGGGCAAAGGCGGCCATCGCGATTTTATCCGCAATGCCCCTCGCGGAGGTGCACCAGGCCATTATACTGGAAGATTCCAAGTCGCTTACCCGGGCTAACGGGATTGGCAAGAAAACCGCGGAGCGGATTGTTTTGGAGCTGCGGGACAAATTCGGAACGCTTGAGGATGTACAGGTACCGGAGGGCTTTGACACCGCGCCATCTGCGGAAGGCGCGGTTGACAGCAGGACAGAGGCGGTAGGAGCGCTGATGGCCCTGGGTTATAGTAAAGGAGAGGCTGTTAACGCGCTGGCGTCAGTAAAAGAGACGGATCTGACTGTAGAAGAATATATCAAGCAGGCACTGAAAAAACTGTTTTAAAGGATAGCTTATGGAAAAGGAAGAAAGAATTACCGCGGCAACTGCGGAAGGAAATGAGGAAATTGCGGAGTTCACACTGCGGCCGCAGGCTTTGGCGGATTATATCGGTCAAAAAAAAGCGACAGATAATCTGAAGATTTTTATTGAGGCGGCCAAGCTCCGGGGGGAGCCTCTGGATCATGTGCTGTTTTACGGGCCGCCGGGACTTGGAAAGACTACGCTGGCCGGGATCATTGCCAATGAGCTGGGCGTGGATCTTCGAATCACTTCCGGGCCCGCTATTGAGCGGGCGGGGGATCTGGCGGCGATTCTGACCAATCTCAATGAAAATGATGTACTGTTTATTGATGAAATACATAGACTGAATCGACAGGTAGAAGAAGTTCTTTATTCCGCAATGGAGGATTTCGCCTTGGATATTGTCATTGGAAAGGGGCCATCCGCAAGATCGATACGTCTGGATATCGCGAAATTTACTCTGATCGGAGCGACAACCCGCGCCGGGAGTCTCTCGGCTCCGCTTCGGGACCGTTTTGGGGTCAGCTGCAAATTTGAGCTGTATACGACGGAAGAGCTGATGAAGATCATCCATCGTTCCGCGGGGCTTCTCAATGTGGAAGCGGATGAAGCGTCGCTGGAGGAAATGGCAAAACGTTCCCGTGGTACGCCCCGGGTGGCAAACCGTATTTTAAAACGGGTGCGGGATTTTTCCCAGGTAAAGGGGAATGGAACCATTGACCGGGCCATTACAGAAAAAGCGCTCCAGGCCCTGGGCGTTGATCCTATGGGACTGGAAAGCCTTGACCGGGAGATCCTCAGAACGATCATCGAGCGGTTCAAGGGAGGGCCGGTAGGGATCGACACGATTGCCGCTTCCATAGGGGAAGAGCGGGTTACCATCGAAGATGTGTATGAGCCATATCTGATCCAGGCAGGATTCCTTCACAGGACACAGAAAGGGCGCGTTGTTTCGGAGCAGGCATACCGTCATCTGGGGATCGCTCTGGATGATGGGCAGGTAGAAATGAAACTTGAGGAACAGAACCAATGAATATAAATGAATTTGATTATTACTTGCCGCAGGAGCTGATCGCGCAGAAACCCGCGGACAAAAGAGACGCGTCCAGGCTGATGGTGGTGCGCAGAGCGACCGGTCAGGTGGAACACAGACATTTTTATGATATACTGGAATATCTGGGGCCAGGAGACTGTCTTGTCCTGAACAACTCCAAGGTGCTTCCGGCAAGACTATTTGGAATCAAAGAGGGAACGGGCGCAAAGGTGGAGTTCCTTTTGATAAAACGGATCCGGGGAGATGTATGGGAGACTATGGTGCGGCCGGGAAAACGGCTGAAACCGGGAGATACCGTTCTGTTTTCTCCTGAATTCAGAGCAAAGATCATCGATTATGGAGAAGATGGGACGCGTCTGGCAGAGTTCCAATACGAGGGAATCTTTATGGAACGGCTGGAAGAGCTGGGAAAGATGCCGCTTCCTCCATATATTGAGCGGGAAAGCAGTCAGGAGGACAAGGAACGATATCAGACCGTTTACTGCAGAGAAGAAGGCTCCGTGGCGGCGCCTACTGCCGGACTTCATTTTACAAAGGAGCTGCTTGCCCGGGCAGAGGAAAAGGGGGTAAGGCTTGCTTATGTAACCCTTCATGTGGGAATTGGCACCTTCCGGCCGGTAAAATGTCAGCGGATCGAAGATCATCAGATGCATTTTGAAGAATATGAAATAACAGAAGAAAGTGCCCGGATCATAAACGAGACAAAAGCGGGTGGAGGAAAAATCATATCCGTAGGGACGACTTCTACCAGAACATTGGAAAGCGCGGCAGTATGGGAAAATGGCCATTTCATTTTGAAAGCCGGCAGCGGCAGCACAGGCATTTTTATTTATCCGGGATATGAGTTTAAAATGATCGATCGTCTGATCACTAATTTTCATTTGCCGAAATCAACGCTGTTGATGCTGATCTCAGCGCTTTATGACCGGGAAGAAATACTGAAGGTCTATGAAATCGCTGTAAAAGAACAGTACCGGTTTTTCAGCTATGGAGACGCTATGTTGATTCTGTGATATTATTTTTGAGCAAATTGACTTGAACGGGCCGTTAGGATATAATCAGTTATTATGTAAAAATTCAGGGGAATAAGATGTATTGTAAAAACTGTTTTAAGAAAATAAGCTCCCGGAGCCATTTCTGCAAATACTGCGGCGCTCCGGTTAAACACAGGAATAAGGATAAAGAAAAAATCGCGGAAGAGAAGGAAGCCTTACCAGTACCGGAGCTTCCTGAGGAGCCCCCTAAGTCTAGCGCCGAAGCCCCCAAAAGCGGCGGGGCTGAACCGGACGGCAGGCTTGCGGCAATGGGAGAAAAGGACGCCCCGATACAGGGTCCGGATCCAATGCCGTCTGACGCGCCGGAAAAAAGGGAATACAAATTTAAACTGCGTTCCGAAAAGGAAAAGGAATTTCCCATTCCGACAAAGGTAATCGGAATCGGGATCGGAGCGATACTTTTGGTAGCTCTTATCGCGGTATTTATGCACAGCTCTTTATTTCAGTCGCCGGAATCCATCAATTATAATGATTATGTAGGAGTGTGGCAGGAGCGCGGTGTTGAAGATGTAGAAAGCTCCGGCGGAGTGCGGCTGGAAATCCTGTCAGTGGATGGAGGAACGCTGGTTCTGTCCATGGGATTTTATGATGGAGGAGCCGCCTATAACGGCATCGAAGTGAGCAACATCGGAGCGGTCATTAAGGATGGAGCGGCTTACTATACGTTCTCCAATGACGGCTACGGCAACAGCGGAAACGGAGTGCTGACTTTTAAAGGCAGAGATATTGAGTGGAAGAGCGTGATCAATAAGGAGGATCCTAATTATTATACTGTTTCTAAAGTAAAGACCTCCTCTCAGGATGAGACCGAAATTACGGAAGAAACAAAGGATGATCCATCTGAAGAAACTTCGGAGAATAAAACGGAAGGCGATTACGTTCTTCCGGACAGCGATGTCAAGTATCTGTCAGAGGACGATCTGAAAGATCTGACTCCGGAAGAGCTTCGGATTGCCAGAAATGAAATTATGGCAAGACACGGACGTAAGTTCGATGATCCGGCGCTGGCCGCTTATTTTGAAAGCAAAGACTGGTACAACGGAACGATCGATCCGGAAACCTTCGACAGCCAGACGGTTAGTGAACTGAATCAGTATGAGATGAAGAATATTGCGTTAATACAGAGTATGGAATAAAGACAAGACGTTTTGTTGGCGGCCCTTCGGGATTCCGGGCTTTTCCGGGACTGAAGGGCTGTTTTCGTGAAACAACCTGATTCGCGATTGGCTTGTTAGTATAGTGAATCAGCTTTGAATGTGATATAATCAGAAATCAGGAAAATAAATGGAGGAGACTATGACAGCGGTAACTTATGAACTGATTAAAAAGGATACAAAGACAAAGGCAAGGCGGGGAAGGGTGACAACCCCGCATGGAACCATAGAGACACCGGTTTTTATGCCGGTAGGAACGGCGGCTACAGTAAAGGCCATGCGGCCGGAGGAAGTAAAGGCGATGGGAGCGGAAATCATCTTGTCCAATACCTATCATCTGTACTTGAGACCAGGACATGAGATCGTCCGGGAAGCGGGAGGACTTCACAAATTTATGAACTGGGACAGGCCGATTCTGACTGACAGCGGCGGTTTTCAGGTGTTCAGTCTGGGCGCTTTGCGAAAAATTACAGAGGAGGGCGTACAATTCCGGTCCCATATTGACGGCTCAAAGCATATGCTTTCTCCGGAAAAGTCTATTGAGATTCAGACGGCTCTGGGGTCTGATATTATGATGGCTTTTGATGAATGCGCTCCTTATCCGGCAGACTGGAACTATGTGAAAGATTCTATGGAGAGGACAACCAGATGGCTCCGGCGCTGTAAAGAGGCTCATACCAATACGGAAAAGCAGGCGCTCTTTGGCATTATGCAGGGTGGTATGTATAAGGATCTGCGAAAGCAGTCCGCTGAGGAAATTGTGGAGCTGGATCTTCCGGGATACGCGATAGGCGGACTCAGTGTAGGTGAGCCAAAGGAATTGATGTGTGAAATCATGGATGATTGTGTGGACTATCTTCCGGAGAACAAGCCGAGATATCTGATGGGAGTTGGGACACCGGATTATCTTTTTGAAGGCGTAGAACGGGGCGTTGATATGTTTGACTGCGTGCTGCCCACAAGGATTGCCCGCCATGGAATGGCCATGACATCCGCGGGACGGGTCAACATCAAGAACGCAAAATACGAGCGGGATTTTACGCCATTGGATCATGAATGTGACTGCTATACCTGCAGAAATTATTCCAGAGCCTATCTGCGGCATCTGTTCAAATGCAATGAGATTTTGTCAGCCATGCTGCTGTCCAACCATAATTTGCATTTCCTGGTCAATATGATGAGGAACATCCGCAAGTCCATTGAGGAGGACCGCTTTACAGAATATAAAAAAGAGTTTTACGAAAAATACGGAGCTTTTTAGACTTGAAATCAAAAATGCGAAATAATATGAAACAATACGCTTTTCCCGAGCGCTTGTTTCATAAAGTATGCGGGTTCCGAGCGCGGATTCTTTTGAAAAAGGGAGAATTCTCAACCAGAAAGGATTTACGCGCGGAAAGCGCCTGAGGCCCTTGAAAAGTTTGAAACAAAAGACAGAAAGAAGCAAGGCGTTTCAAAGAAAGCAGGAAAGGAAGAAATATATGGAAATTTGCAGACACGATGAATTCTGCGGTGGGTGTATCTACCAGGGAACACCTTATGAAGAGCAGCTTAAAATAAAGGAAGGAGAAGTTTTGCGGCTTCTGGAAAAAAAGGAGATCAAATGCAAAGAGATCCTTCCGATTCAGCCAGCGCCCAGTCAGTATGGATACCGGAACAAGATGGAATATACCTTCGGGGATATGGAAAAGGGCGGAGAGATGACCCTGGGTATGCACCGGAAAAAGCATTTCATGTCCATTGTAACAGTCGATCATTGTCAGCTGGTCCATGAGGATTTTAACAAGGTCCTCCGAACCACTTTGGACTTCTGTCAGGAAAAGGGGTATTCCTTTTACCATAAAAAAGCCCACAGAGGTTTGCTGCGCCACCTTATTGTAAGACGGGGCGTTCATACAGGAGAGCTTTTGGTGAATCTGGTTACTTCGACAGAAGAGGGCTTTGATGAGGAAGGCTATGTGAAGGCGCTGCGCTCCCTCGATCTGGAGCATGAGCTGGTGGGGATCCTTCGGACCTTCAATGACCGATTGGCGGATGCGGTCTACTGTGAAGAATTAAAGGTTCTGGATGGCAGAGATTATTATATGGAGAAGATCATGGATCTCGATTTTAAGGTCAGCGCGTTTTCTTTCTTCCAGACCAATGTGGAAGCGGTGGAGGCTCTGTATTCTTACGCGGTGGGGCTGATTGACGATTTCAGCGGAAAGACCGCCTTTGATCTGTTCTGCGGCACTGGTACGATCACCCAGACCCTGGCCCGCACAGCCCGGAAAGCGATCGGAGTGGAGCTGGTGGAGGAAGCGGTGGAAGCCGCAAAGGCCAACGCGGCTCTCAATGGACTGGATAACTGTCAGTTTATTGCGGGGGATGTGTTTGAGGTGCTGGAGACCGTAACAGAAAAGCCGGATGTGATCGTGGTGGATCCGCCTCGGGTAGGAATCTCGCCGAAAGCGTTGGATAAGATTATAGGCTACGGTGTGAAGCAGATTGTTTATGTGTCCTGCAATCCGAAATCGCTGGTAGAGAATCTTTATTATCTGCAGTATTACGGGTATGAGGTGGAGAGCCTGAAGGCGTTTGATAATTTTCCGGGGACGAAGCATGTTGAGACGGTTGTTCTTTTGTCCCAACAAAAACCAGATGACACGATAGAGATCGACTTAGACCTGGACGAGCTGGATGCCACCAGTGCCGAGTTGAAAGCAACCTATCAGGAAATTAAAGATTATGTGCTGAAAGAATTTGGCTTGAAGGTTTCAAGTTTATATATTTCTCAGGTAAAACGCAAATGTGGAATTGAAGTGGGAGAAAACTATAATCTTCCAAAATCAGAAAATGCAAGAGTTCCGCAATGCCCGAAAGAGAAAGAAGATGCTATCAAGGCTGCCCTGAAATATTATGCGATGATCTAAGGACATCGCTGATTTCAAGGAGGAATAACACATGAAAAGCACATTTGAAAAAATGGGTGGAACCTACACACTTGGCGCAGACGGAATTTACTATCCGAATCTTGTCAGTACAGATGAAGAACCGCATTATGGGAAATATGGAATGATGCGGAAAACATATCTGAAAGAGCATCGTCCGGCAATGTATTCACTGTATATGCTGGAAGACAGACTGACAGAACATCTGAATACTGTGGACGATGAAGCACAGGAGAGAATGGATATTCTGGTGAGTCAGATGATGGAGAAGCAGGGCATTACGGAAGAATTGAAAGCTCGTGATCAGATGGAATGGGTCAGAGCGGTAAATAATATCCGGAATGCAGCAGAAGAGATTGTGTTGAAAGAATTAGTGTATATTTAAAGCGTGGAAAGCTCCTTCGGGAGCTTTTTACCGTTTCTACAAACAATTTTTTCATGTGCCGGGAGGCAATCTATTTACATGGAACAGATGCAGAGCGAGAAAATATTGGAAGGTTATGATTCTTGATCAGCTTTTTTTGCTCTTTTGAAGATAGTAAAAAAACAAGTGATATGGTAAAATAATACTGTTAGATTGAACAGGCAGAAACGAGGAAAGTTGATGAATTAAGAAATGTAATTGCAAATCAATTTGCCTGCGAATATAAGGCTTATGGCTTTGGGGAAATCTGTAATGCATTCATTGATGATTTGATTAGATTAATGGAAAATAGTATTAAAAATGAACAAGGCAATTTTTAGTTGACACAAGGAGAACGGAAAAATATGAAAAAATATTACGCAGAAAGACATGGTTTACTTACAAAGCAACTACAGATAGATTTTGATGAATTATTACAGTATTTCAGACAGGTATATAAATATTTTTGCGATAAAGAGTATTTTGAAGTGGCTACAAGAGGAGTGTGGAGGCAAATTCCCTATACGCAGGATTCGGAGCAGATTTTACCACCAAGTTTGTTGCCATCACCGGAAGTGTATTTTGCAACATGCTTACAGGATAAAGAGGTTTGGCCAATTTGGCAATATCTTGAAGAATATGATGAGCAGACATTGTTTTCAGTGATTGAGATTTTATACGACCATATTGGTGTTTATAACTATGAAACAGATCAGTTTGAAAATGAAGCACAAAAGGAAGAATTTGCTGAACAAATTAATAATATCTTACGTGCATATAAAGAGGGATATTATCTTGAACCGACAAATGGATTTATAATGCAAATACCTAACGGTGCGTTGCGTGAACAGTTAGAATATGACGGTTCTGATTTACCCGATTCAGTATATGAGCAATTAGCAACAGCTACAGAAATGTATTATCGTTTTGATGCCAATTTGGAACAGAAAAAGAAAGCTATTAATATTCTTGCCGATATTTTGGAAAGTGAACGTGAAGAAGTAAAAGATACTTTAAATGCTGAGTATGAAGTTCCTAAAAATGAACATGATAAGTTGATTTTTGGTATAGTTAATGGTTATAATATTCGCCATAATCGTGCAGATCAAAAGGACGATTACAGCAAAGAAATATGGTATGATTGGATGATGCAATATTATACAAGCGTAATAATAGCATTTTACAAGTTGCAAAATAAGCATACCGATATTGATTTTTAAATGGTGAGTTAAATGATATCTCCTTAAGTGGAGTATAAATCTTTTCTCAAAATGTGATGGTTTCGCTATTTAGCATAAAAAGCAACTTAGAAGTTACAGAATTAAGTTAATTGTGCCATATGGCTTGATTATAAAAGCAAAGATAAAAACGCAACGTACATCTTTGATGTGCCAGAGCCGGTAGGTAGCCCGGCCGTCCTATGTAAATAGGGTAAGTAACCTGCCCCTCCGGGTTGTCCATTCTTTGTTCAATCAATTTTAGGAGGGATTCTTATGGACAAAGTAAATGGAAAGCTGACAGTATTTTTTGAAGAGCCGTTTTGGGTGGGTATATTTGAACGCATCGAAGATGGTAAACTATCTGTGGCAAAGGTAACATTTGGTGCAGAACCAAAAGATTATGAAGTACAGGAATATATTCAAAAGTGCTATTTCAGTTTGAAATTTAGTCCGGTTGTTGAAACTGTTGTAAAGGATATCAAAAAAAATCCGAAACGGATGCAGCGGGAAGCAAAAAAGCAGATGCTGGAAATAGGCATTGGTACAAAATCGCAACAGGCGTTGAAATTACAGCAGGAACAGAACAAGCAGGAACGCAAAGAGAAAAGCCGGAAGAAAAAAGAGGCGGAAGAACAGCGAATGTTTGAACTGAAACAACGAAAGAAAAGAGAAAAGCATAAGGGACATTAAGGTCCCTTCAGGCTGTAGACAAAACCTTGCAAAAGCAGGGTTTTGTCTACAGTTTGGGTGTATGGAAGTTAAATCCATATGCTTTTTTTAAAGAACTCATTTTTGAACAAAAGATTTGTAAAAACATATTATCTTCTATTCAAAGACGGTTACAATTCCATATCATAGGACTTTTTCTTAGCTCTTGCAGGCTGATTTCGCCGCATTTCCTGTTCTCGCTGATATTTAAGTTCCCATGCACGATGGGAGAAAACATCAGGATCTTCCACATTAAGATAATCCACCTCATTGGCGGCAATATCACGGCGGTGATAGTCATAATACTTACCAAAAGTACCTTTGAGCTGCTCGATCAGCTTATCCCGGAAAGCAGGACGTATCTGGATTCTGGTGTCCAGCAATTCTGTATACTGTTCAGGTTCAGGACGAAATTTTTCTTCCCGGAAAGCGGCGGCATCTTTTTCAAGCTGTTTTTTGAGCGAGATGTCCTGAGAATCCAGGATATCAAGATTGTTATTCATCTGGTCGTATTTCTTGGATAGATTCGTCATATCTTTATCGGTAGAGCATTCTGCCTGGAAGATTAGCTGCTCTTTCCTTGATTTCAGTTCTTCGATTTCTTCGGTAATAGTGATAAGCTGCTGATTCAATTTTATATGCTGGATGGGATTCAAAATACTGGTTTTCTCTTTTTTCACATTCAGTTCTTTCCGTTCTGTAACTTTAGTTTTGAGTTTCTTTTTAACGGTGTTGTATTTATTCAGTATTGGATTAAAATGATTCATCCAGTCATGGATCACTTCTTTTTGCATCTCATTGTGGAGCAGATGATATTGTGTAAAAATCATGTGATTTCGGATTGCTTCCAATGTTTCTGCAATTATTGGAATAGACTTTTCTACAGCTTCAGCCAGTTTTGCTACTTTTGCTTTTAATTCTCGGAGCATTTTGTTATCCGCACGAATCTGACGGTTGATTTCACAGCGGTCTGCTATCATGCCTTTCTTTTCCATATTTTGGGCAATGTAGCCTTCATGGATGGTTGGCTGTTCGGTGATTCCCTGATTTGCAAAGCTGCGGTGATCAATGGTGGCATTTATCTGATTACGTGCAAGCATTTTATTTACGGCATCTGCCCAGTTTGCTCTCCAGATATGGAGTTGTTCATCACTGTTCCATTGTTCGGAAATAGGATTCTGTCTGCCATATCGGCTGCTCTTAGGATGTTTATCAATCCGTTCATATCCTTTTTCCTGTGCGGCAGAGGAAGTCAGATATTCTTTCTTTTTCCCAACTTTATAGCAATATTGCTTTTCCCATCCCTGTTTCTGAGCAGTTTTAAATTCAGAAGCAGTAAATCCTTTTTCTTCTCCATCTTTGATACAGAGATATTCTTTTTCTGTTTTATACTGCCATGTTCCATTTTCATTTAGTGGTCGGACAGTAAGAAGAATGTGTGCGTGGGGATTGTGACCATCTGTATCGTGAATGGCAAAATCGGCACACATCCCCATATCTACAAAATTCTTTTTAATAAAATCCTGAAGAAGAGAAATATTGCTGTCTTTATCCAACTCAACAGGGAGTGCGACAACAAATTCTCTTGCCAGTCGGCTGTCTTTGGTCTTTTCGGTTTCTTCCACAGCGTTCCAGAGTTGTTCCCGGTCAATCCATTTGGATGGAGCAATTGGAGGAAGCATCACTTCCTGATAGATTAGCCCATGCTTTCTGGTATAGTCATGCTGGATACCATCATAATCATTGTACATCCGGCTACAACTCATATAAGCAGAAGCAGCAACAGCAGACCGACCGGAACCACGGCTGACGACTTTGGCTTGCATATGATAAATTGCCATATCTGGCACCTCCTTTCGATGTTGCCTGCAACAGCGGATAAAGCCCTCGGCAGAGCGCACGAGCCCCGAAGGGGATACCACTGCCTGATTTATCAGGTGGTGAGTAAGTGCGCCCTTCGGGAGTAGAACTTGTGTGTTTATAGTCCTCTTAGCCGAATTATAAGTTCCCGTTTTAGGGTATCTAAATCCATTTCTTTAATATGTGGAGCAATGCTTTCAAGAATCGCCCCTTCTTGAATCAATCTGCGTGTTCTGGCATTACGTTCCTTTTTACGGTTTCTTGCTTCGATTTCTTCCAGTCTGTGTTTTGCTTGCAAAAGTACTTTTTCTTCTGGTGTCATAATTCTTTTATTTGCCATATCTGGCACCTCCTTTTTATGCCCGTATCCGGGCACTTTAGTTTTAAAATCTTGTGGTTTGGTACTATAGTTTTAGATAACTGACAGTGGCAGGTCTCCGGTGATAAATAAGAAAAGAAAGTAGTACTACTGTCAGTGAAAAATAGTTATTGTGCGCTACTGTTTTGTTTCAACTCTGGTTTGAAGTGTGGTTATCCAACAGGATTTTTTTCGCTTCTTTTAAATTAGCTGTTGCATTGTCCTGACGGATATTCCGGTTATTGATACGGATGGGAACACATCTCTCCAAAATACGGTCATAAATTCGTTTGTGTGCGATATCAGCGGCGTTATTCAGCTCTGATAAAGTGAGATTGGTCGTTATGATCAGGGGTTTTTTACTGCGGTAACGACTGTCAATCACATTGAATACCTGTTCCAGTGCAAAGTCAGAGTTTCGCTCAATTCCGAGGTCGTCAATAATCAGAAGACTGTAGCGGTTTAAGCTGTTGATGAACTGGTTTCTGTCTTCAAAATGCATCCCGGTAAGTGTATTCAGAATCCGGGAAAAGTTGGTCATCAATACAGGGACGCCTTTTTCCAGAAGGGCATTGGCAATGCAGCCTGCAAAGAAAGATTTTCCAGTACCGACATCGCCCCAGATGAGAAGTCCGGAAGCGTTTGCTTTCATCTCTTCCCAGTTACTTACATAATTGTGTGCCAGTTTCATTTCCGGATTGATGCCGTTATCTTTGGCAAAGGTGTAGTCATAGAGTGCTTTGTCCTGTAAGCCGCTGGTTTTGAGATGCTCTATTTCCATTTGCTTTTCATGAAGTTTTCTCTGGGCGTCTTCCTGTTCAAAGATCTCCTGCTGGCACTTACAGCGGATGGAAGGAATAAGAACCTTTCCTTGTAATTCATGTCTGCACTGCCTTGGCGTCTTGCATTTGGAACAGTAAATCAGGTGGTTTGTTTCGTTAAAATATTCATCAGACTGAAGTTCTCTGCTTGGTGTTATGGATGTTGGTTTTTCTGTAAATTTTGTCATAATGTCTCGTATTCCTCACTTTCATAATTTCGTTGCCGGGAAGTGGGATGATCCTGTCTTGCCCAGTTGATGATGGTAGCTGCATGGTTTTGGTATTGCTTTCCGGTAGAAGCCATATAACCGGATAAGCGTTCCATATAATCCTGCCAGTCAGGTATTGTCTGCCGGATATCTTCCAGCTCCTTCTCTGACAGAAAAACATTCTGAAATTTTCCATAGGGTGAGCGTGACTCTTTGCTCCCTCTTATTGTTAGATTCTTTTTATTTCTCTCTTTCTTATTACCAGACAGTTTTCTGTCTGTATCAGGGAAAGAATCCTGTCTGTCAATAGGAAAGTTTTCTGTCTGTCTTAGGGAAAGAAATCTGTCTGTATAGCTGATGGTTTCTTTCGGGATTTTTACATAAATCCGATTAGGGTGTCCGGGTCCCTGCCGTTTTCGGAAGATAAGCTCTTGTTTTTCCAGTACTGCCAGAGCAGTTTTCACCGTCATCTGGCTTTTGTGGAGAACTTCTGCCAGTGCTTCAATCGTAAAGTAAATGAACACATGACCATTTGTATCTGACCAGCCCTCATTTTTCTGGGAAAGCCTTGCACGGTCGAGCAGGATCATATAAAGCATTTTGGCAGTTTCATTTATTTCCATGTCCAGAAGAAAACGGGGAAACATCATATAAGATGGCAGGCTTGTGTCTGCTGTCAGAAAGTCCGTCATGTGTTCACCTCCAATCACAATGGTTTATTCTCCAAGAAAATCCCAGTCTATATCACGATCCGGCTGTTCTTTTTCAGGAGCTGGAAAGGGCACCCTGATGGGGGATTCCCTTTCCAACATGCCTGCAGTCAGCCCGGACAGAAAAATCGGCAATGACTGTTTCAGGCTGTGTTCCACTGCTTCTACAATCTGTTTCACAAAAAGTTCTTCCCGTTCCCTTGTTTCCAGATAGGGATCAGCCTGAGTGCGGTAGTAGCGGTCAAAATAATCGACCAGTGCAAGGGAGATTACCTGGCTGTAAGATTTAAAATTTTGTCTGTCCATCGTCTGTAAATATTCCCAGGCTCTCCGCTGCTGGTCTTTGTCCAGATTAAATCGCAGGTTTGTGTTGCGGATATGGTTCTGCATGGCTTATCCCCTCCTTTTCAGGCTCATATAAGCCAGAGATTCATAACCTTTGGCAGTGGCACAGATATCATCAAGGATGGTAACTCGTGCTTTGTCATACGTTCCAAAGTTACGGATCAGGCATCCACCGCCTCCGACCACATACAGGCGCATCAGGTCAGGATTGTATTCATATTTGCGGAGTGTGGCAAAAATATCTGTGACATACTGTCTGGCAACAGCAGTAATACAATCCAGATAAGGCGCTGAAATGTCAGCGGTTCCAAAACGTAGAATCTGCTCTACGGTGGATTCCTCAATCTTTACTCCGAATTTGTCCAGAACAGCGTTTTTAGCGGCAATCATACATTGGTTTACGCCGAACTTTTCTGTCCAGCACTGGCTTTCCTGAGCTTTCTTATTGTTGATATATAGAATATTCATGGTTCCGTTTCCGATATCTGCAAGAAGATTGGTTCCCTTGAAATCTCCAAGCCGGTTTACAATAGCCGGATATCCCTGCGGGTAAAGGCTGCATCCCACAAAGCGGATATGATACTCTTTGCTGTTAAATCGGTAATGGACTTCAGGATTCTGGAGCAGATAGGAACGGAAATCTTCCCTCTGGTTTCTGATCCATGTCAGAGGAAGCCCGGCGGCCAGATGAACGTCTGCTTCACGGATAGAAAAGACATTCAGTTCCCTTGCAACTGCCATCAATGTCAGAAGATAATATTCTTCGTCCATAGCCTTATCAGGGATAAATTCTTTGTGCCCTTCGCCAATCCGGTAGTAGATGCCGTTATATTCCAGAATATTTCCGGTGAAGATTGGTTCTGTTTCGTAGGCTTTGATTCCGGTTGGTGTGACGGTGTTTGCTGTTTTCATGTTGCCGTAGCCATGATCTACAGCAATGATTTTTGTGTTTCTGAGTTCTCGCATAAAAAATACCTCCATTTTCGTATTGATTGATTCAGCAGGCTGTACCGATGTGATACTGCTTTGCTGTGAGATAAGCATACGAAAATTGGAAGGGAAAGACATTGAAGGGAAATTGAGCTGGAATTGAGAAAAAAGCAGATAATGAAAATATTTTTCAATTTAGTTATGTAACTATTTTTATTGAGTGTATTAAAATGAAATGCTATAATATGGAAAAATGCTTTATTATGAAAAAACAGATGTTGCATGTACCAAGAAATAATAATGCTTAATTAGGCAGGAGAGAAAAATGTACCATATTTATGTAGTAGATGATGATTTGACGGTTCAAAGAGAATTGAAGGTATTGCTTGAAAATCAAGGATATAGGACAACAATTGCCCAAAAGTTTACGTCTATTCCAGAAGAAATAGAAGATGTTAAACCAGATTTGATTCTATTAGATATTTCGTTACCGTCTGTAGATGGGATTATGTTGTGTGCACAAATACGTATGTTATCAGAGGTTCCTATTATTTTTGTCACTTCACAAAATTCATCGGCAGCTGAATTAGAATGTATGTTGAGTGGAGGAGATGATTTTATTGAGAAACCATATCGACCGGCAGTGCTATTGGCCCATATTTCAGCAGTACTGAGAAGGACTACAAAAAGAAGTGAGAATATACTTTCGTTTGAGGATTTAGAGTTGGATGTAGTCGCTGCGAAGTTGAAACATTACCAGAATGTAGTGGAGTTATCAAAAAATGAATTGCATATTCTACGTTATTTCTTTGAGCATAAAGGCGAAGTTGTATCAAGGGAGGATTTGATGAATGATTTGTGGGATAATGAGAGTTTTGTTGATGATAATACATTAAGTGTGAATATTAAAAGAATTAGAAATAAACTAGAAAGTATTGGGGTATATAATGTAATACAAACAAAGAGAGGAATGGGGTATATTTTACAGGAAAAAACAAAATTGAAATGACAAATTTTGGGAAATTTAAAGATAAAAAAATTAAAATAAGGATGGATGAAAATGATGAGATTTAAAGATTATTTTCTAAACAAGATTACTGAAATACTGGGTACATTTTTTGTACTTTTTATTATGCTGGAGTTTTTATATATTATTGGAAATACTTTCAGTGTGATATTTTTGATAGGAATAGTTGTTACAGGTATGACAATGATGAAATATTTGATGGATTGGTATAGAAAAAAAAGATACTTTGACATAATTGAAAAGCGGGTAAAAGATCTGAATGAACCTTGGTTAATTGCAGAACTTTTACCCGTTTCTTATCAAATAGAGGATCGGATATATCAAGAATTATTAAGAAAAATCGGAAGTAGTGCGATTGAAGAAATACATAAAATGGAAGATGAACAGAAAGAATATGAGGATTATATAGAACAATGGATTCATGAGGTGAAAACACCAATCACTTCTATACACTTAATGTTAGAAAATAGAATTCAAAATAATTTAGAATTAAAAAGAGATTTGAATATAGAACTTAGTAGGATTGAAAATGATATAGATCGTGCTTTATATTATGCTAGATCTGAACAGATATATAAGGATTATCTGATACAGAAATTAAATATTTGGAAGGTTCTTTCGAGGGCAGTTAATAAAAATCGTACTGTTGTGATGAACAGTTCCGTAGCAGTAGAGTTAAAATGCGATAAGGATATATATGTTTATGGCGATGAAAAATGGCTTGTTTTCATGATTACACAAGTATTGCTGAACGCAATTAAATATAAAAAAGAAAAAGATGCCAAAATAATTATGAGTGTAAAAAGAGAGAATGGCAAAATACTTTTAAAAATATTAGATAATGGTAAAGGGATAAAAAAAGAAGAGTTGCCAAGAATTTTTGATAAGGGGTTTACTGGAAGTAATGGAAGAGAAAATGAAAAGTCTACGGGTATGGGATTGTATCTAGTCTATAAACTATGTAAAAAGTTGGATATAGATATTAAAGCAGAGTCTATTTATGGAGAATTTACAGCTATTAAATTTACTTTCAATATAGTCAGATAAAGTGACAAAAATGTAAGATTGAGGTAAGAAAAATCAATAGGACTTTCATTATGTTACTGATATAATGATGCTGTCAACAAAGATAGGATAAAAGAAGAAGGGTGAATATGTTAAGTTTAACTGGATTAACATACCGTAATGTTAAGGAAAACATAGCAAGAGAACCAGTATATTTTTTTACTATGATATTAATAGAGGCTTTGATGTTTGCGTTTGATTCAATGCTTTTTTCAAAGGACGTTCAGCAAATATGTGAACAAAGTTTTGTTATGGATGTTTTAATCGGATTTGTAACAATTTTTATTGTTGCTGTAATGATTTGGCTGATTTTTTATATGATGCGTCAGTCGTTTAAATATCGTAGCAAAGAAATGTCTCTTTATATGCTGTTTGGACTTAAACAAAAAGAAATATTTAAAAATTACACAAAAGAAACAATATTAATGGCTCTTATAGCATTTGTTTTGGGAGTAGCAGCGGGAGAATTACTGAAACAATTTTTAATGGTTATTTTTTATCGAATGTTTCGACTGGATTATGTAATTGAAATGAATTTTTATTTTCAAGCAGTTATATTGACTGCTCTAATATATTTCTTTTGTTACGGAATTGCATTGGTCAAAATACGGAAAAAATTTTTAAATTCAACTATCTGCCAGCTTTGTGAATTAGAAAAAATCACCGAGAGAAAAGAAGAAATAAAAGCACATGTAACAAGAAAGTGGATTTTGTCTGGAAATCGTTTGTTTATCTGGAAATCGGTAGAGGCAGAAATAAAATCTATAAAAAGAGTGATTTTTTTTGTAGCCTTCCTTTTGATGATTTCAATAATTGGTAGTTCAATTGCCATGATGTATACAGATTATGAAAATAAGCAAATTGATGCAGAATACCCTTATGATTTTATGATATATCATGAGAATCCGAATTTGGATTTCCAGAAGGAAAAAGATATATTAAGTGATTCTGTTGGAATGCAGATGTATCATGAATATGTTATTTATGAAAATCAAAGTAGTTATATGAATGAGTGGTTATATACCAACTTAAAATTTTTCGGCAATGAACTTACAAATAAGGAAGGGGAATTTGATGAAAATAAATTGAAAATGGAAGAAGATTTTGATGTTTATTATAAATATGATACTTATATAAAACTAAGCGATTATAATTATTTATTGAAAATGATCGGCGAAAAAGAGATTACATTGAATAAAGATGAATATGTGCTTCAAATCAAGCGGAGGCTGGAACCTGAATTGTCGGATGCTATTCGCAATAGAGTAATTACATGTGAAAACCATAAATTACATTGTAAAAAGATATGTACTGTTGATTTTGAACAAAATGGACATAATGGAGCAGATTACATTTTAGTTCTTCCAGATGAAATTGTTGATAATATGACTCCATATTATTCTGTAATGGCAGCTACAACAAAAAGACCTGTAACTGAGGATATTACTGAAAAATTAGATGATTATGGTGGAAATTTTCATTATGGAAGCAATCATAGTATCTTGTATACAAGCCCGGTATTGGCAAAAAAAGAGGTAGAAATAACCTTAAAATCTACAGTTACAGCAGTGTTATTTCCTTTTGCTTATGTTAGCCTTGTATTCCTCTGTGTTACTATCTCACTTTTAGCTGCACATTTGATGAGTACAACAAAAGAAAGTAAAAAACGTTATGAACTGCTGATGAAAATTGGAATGACTCAAAAGGAGATTGATATTATTATTCATAAGCAATTAGCGATAGATTACTTAATTCCTTTGGTAATTTCGATTGTTCCGGGATGGCTTATATCAGTAAAAATAAGTACTCAGTTTATACTTGATACAGGATTACGTACATCATTCGGGCGTTATATTTGGCTGTCTCTTTTGTGGATACTTACGGTATATATTGTTTATTTTATAATAACAGATATATTTTTCAGAAGAAATATAAATTATGGAAAGGAAAGATAAATTATGAAACCATCATATTATAATTACGTTATTGAAAATAAAAATGGAAATGGAGATGCTTTATATTATAATATGCGAACCGGAAGTTTAGCGCATATGGAAGCAAAACATCACAAGGAATTTGTACAGTTTATTGAAACTGGAATAGAAATATCAGATGAGAAGTTTTTGGAGGAACTTAAATATTGTGGCTTTTTAATTGAAGATGATTTTGATGAAAAAAAGGATATAAAAATTCGGATGTTAAATTCAAGATATGATACATCTGTTTTATCATTAACGATTACACCGACAATGGCATGTAATTTCAGATGTACATATTGTTTTGAAAGTGGGCACTATAGCAATGGCCATATGTCGGAAGACACAGAAGAAAACATATGTAAAATGGTGGAACAAGAAGCGTCTCATTTGGAAAAGTTGGTTGTTACATGGTATGGTGGAGAGCCATTATTAGCTATTTCTCCAATAGAAAGATTGACAAAGAAGTTTAAGAAGATTTGCAAACGCTTTAATATCGAATATTCAGCAAGTATTATTACAAATGGATATTTGTTGACCGAGGACGTGTGTAACAAGCTATTGGACTTGGATATAACTGATGCTCAGATAACGTTGGACGGAGATGCTAAGATTCATAATTCAAGACGTCCTTTAGCAAATGGAGGAGGTACATACGAAAAGATTGTGGATAATTTGGATAAAATTCACGGGAAAATCGGAATTGCTATCCGCATCAATGTTGACAAAGAAAATCAGAATGAAGTACAGGCAGTTGTTGATGAACTTAAAAGAAAGGGAATATATGAAGACGTTTTTTGCTATCTTGGATTAGTTACAGCAACAAATGGCTCATGCTCAAATTGTGCATGTATGTCTTCTGAGAAATATTCAGAATTTAATTTGAATTTTTGGCTGAAGAACGATATGCCGTTGGCATCTTTATATCCTAAGCCAATGGGAAATTACTGTGGTGCGGATTATGCACAAGGCTACGTTATAGATGCACAAGGCAATATATATAAATGCTGGAGTGATGTAGGCGTTATGGATAGACGAATTGGAACGGTTCGAGATTGGGTGGAATCAACAAAAAAAATGCAGGTTAGTGCAGCTCAAACACAAAAGGTACTGGCAGAATATATGCTTTATGATCCAACAGAAGATGCCGTATGTAGTAGATGTAAATTTATGCCAATATGTTTTGGGGGATGTCCTCATAGCAGAATAGAAAATAATCAATTATGTGAGCAGTATCGTTATAATGTCGGTGAGTTTATGCAGGCATATGCAGATGCTGTATTGAAACAGGAAAGGGGAATGCATCATGAAAATTTTAGTGCAACCTGCGACTCGGAAATGTAGTTCGGATTCTTGTAATTATACCTGTCCAGTATATAATACAGGTGCTGAAGGATTAGAAGAACTTATTAAGAAGTTAGCTAAAAAGATACATAAAGGAGAAAATCATAGAGGAAAAGTTTGCTGGTATGGAAATTAATTACTTTATGAAAAATACTACAAGGAGGTAATTTTAATGGAAGTATTAAATGGTCCAGTAATGGCAGCAAGTGCAAAAGCTTGTCATGCAAAAGGCTGTAAAAAATACACATGTTTTTATCATATTTTTGGTAAATAAATCAAATGAAAATTTCTCAAAACATATTGGAGATATATCCTGCTGATATTTTATAATATGACAGAATATGAGAAAATTTGACAGGAAGGGATGAAAGTATATGGAAGTATTAAATGGTCCAGTAATGGCAACAAGTGCAAAAGCTTGTCATACAAAAGGTTGTAAAAAATACACATGTTTTTACCATATTTTTGGTAAATAAAGGTCAATGAAAGAAAGCGGAGGTCAATAATAATGGAAGTATTATCAGAACCATTAGAAGCAACAAGAAAAGCATCATGCCATACTAAGGGTTGCAAAAAATATACATGCTTCTATCATATAATTGGGAAATAAATAATAGAAAAAACTTATAGGTCAATGTTTCATAAGGGGCATTGACCTGTAACTATTTGATAAATGGAGAAAGAATGGATATTAAAAAACTTTTAAAAAATGAAATAATAAATTTAAAAAAGACTATTATTGCCTATATTTGTATAACTGTTTGTACAATGATATTACAACTTATTGTTCCTTATGTTAGCGGTATATATATTGATTCTTTAGTCGATAAACATTCTGCAATTATGGTATTTGTCGTAGCTATTGCATTTTTGAATATATTTTCGATTATGTTGGAATTTGGTATGACATATTTTATGACAAAGTTAAATAATACATTTTTATATAAATTATGTAATAAGATATTTCAAACGATATATAAAAGTTCTTTGACATTTTTTCAGAATAAAGATGCAGCTTTCTTGACAGATCAAATTACTGGAGATGCAGCAACAATTAGTGGATTTTTATTAAATGGGCTTCCGGATTTTACATATAATATAATTTTACTTGTAATTAGTGCCCTGTTTGTTATAAAAGCGGACATATTATTGGGAATAATTATTATTGTGACAATTCCGATATATTTTGTTGTATATAAGAAATTAGAAAATAGAATGTATCAAAATGAGCAAGAGTATAAAATGGCAGGGAATGAATATACAGCAAAGGGAATGGAGCAAATTCGTTGTACTCGGTTTGTTAAAGAAAATAGTGTCTCAAAAGAAATGGAAGATAGATTTGCCATATCATTTAGAAGAATGCTGAAGGGTGCTATTGGGCAAGTAAAAATTCAATATCTTTTTGCAAACATCAATCGGCTTATAATGGTATTTTGTTATTTAATGGTGCTTGCAATAGGTGGATATAATGTTATAAGTGGTAAAATATCCATAGGATATTTTACTATTATAACGAGCTACGTTAATATGATTTTATCCGCAGCGACAGATGTTATAGATTTTTCAGGAGACTATCCCAAAGTAAGAGTAGCTCTTGATCGTATGAATAAGGTTTTATCGGAGTGTTACAATTGTATTGAGCAGAACAAGGGATTGACAGAAGATAAGCTACCAATTGAAAGTATAAATTTAGAAAAAGTATCATTTTCATATGGGGAAAAGGTATTATTTAAAAATCTTTCTGCAAAATTTGAAAAAGGAAAGATTTATGGGATAGTTGGGGAAAATGGTGTTGGGAAATCAACATTATTAGATGTTATAGTTGGATTATATCCTGAAAAATACACAGGTAATATATATTATGATAATAAAAATATAAAAACACTAAACTGTGAAGAAGTTAGAAAAAGAGAGATTGCTTTTTTGAGTCAACAGATTGAGAGAATTAACATTTCCCCGAAAGAATATTTGCATTTTGGAATTGAGAATTATGATGTTATTAAAGAAAAAAAAATACTGGAATTGTTTTCATTAGATATTGATTCCAATATAATTCAAGAAGATAATATTATTCATTGTTCCGGTGGTGAAATGCAAAAATTGGAATTGGTTAGAAATTTTCAAAAAAATTGTACAGTAAAAATAATGGATGAACCTACAAATGGTTTGGATGTTGAAACTGTAAAGAGATTGGTTCATTTATTGGAAAAAGAAAAAAAAGATCATATATTCATTATAGTATCCCATGATAAAAGAGTATTGAATATTTGTGATGAAAAAATTGTAATAGAATGTAATTCTAAATAAATTATTAGAGGTGTATTTATGATGAGTGCATTTATAAAAATGGATAATATAGAGAAATATTATGAAAGTTCTGGAAATGTTACAAAAGCTATAGATCGAATTAGTTTTGAAATCAAGGAAGGGGAGTTTATAGGAATAATGGGTGAGTCTGGATCAGGCAAAACTTCCTTGCTCAATATACTTGGAACGGTAGATACAGCTACGGCTGGACACATTTATTTTGATGGAAAAGATATTACTAAAATGAGTGAAGATGAACGTGCAGAATTTAGAAAACAGAATTTAGGGTTTGTATTTCAAAATTTCAATCTATTAGATATGCTGACAATACAGGAAAATATTTATATTCCGTTGCTTTTAACTGGGAAAAAAGGGACGGATGTTATGCAGAAGACAGATAAGATTATGGAAATTTTGGAAATTAAAGCAATAGCAAATAAATATCCCTATCAAGTTTCTGGTGGGCAACAACAAAGGTGTGCATGTGCAAGAGCATTGGTCAATAATAGTCGTTTGATTTTAGCAGATGAGCCAACTGGAGCACTTGATGCACGGAATTCGGAAAAACTAATGGAGATGTTTACAGAAATAAATGAAAAATTTAAAACGACAATTGTAATGGTTACACATGATCCGTTTTCCGTTAGCTATTGTAATCATATTTTTTTCTTGAAAAATGGAAAAATTTCTTATGAACTATACAAAGGAGCAAGAGGCAAGGAGCAGTATTTAGCAGCCATTTTAGATGCACAAAACATTTAACTGAGAACGAGCAGAAGATACGGAGTTTTTCGTATCTTCTGCTACAATCGTTACTTAATAGAAAACAGATTAGTAATTCATTTTAGAATCGTTTGTAGTACATGTAATAGATGAATATATTTATTCAGTGTTTGGTTAGTAGAATACTTTTAGCCAGAGCAATCCCGGCTTGTGGATACAATTCCTGAATTTCTTTATATTTTTTTTCAATCAATTCGGGTTCGTCTGCCCATATATCCTCATAAATTTTCAAGGCTTTTTTAAAATGGGTTTTCGCTTGTGAAATATTTGCAGTGATCAGGCAGATACTTCCAAGGGATTCCTGTACCTGGGCATAATCCAAACAGTGGTTTGAATTATATTCTTTGATAATCTGTGCTAATTTTCGAAGAGCAGACAGGGCAAGGGCAGGTTCTTGCATTTCAGTTAATAGGACAGCGTAATTAGTAATCTGGGGAATACTGTCATTAGTATAAAGAAGCTGGTATTGTTCTAAAAGAGAAATCCCCATTTTCATGTGTTTTTTAGCCAGATCAAGCTGTCCGTTTATTCGGTAAAGTCCCCCAAGATTGGAATGGAGGTTGGAAACAAGGTGTGCATTTTCTTTTGTAGTTTCTTTTATTTGAGCAAGTGCTTCTTTTTCTAATTTTATCGCTTTTTCTGTTTTGGGTTCCAGAGTTGCCTGATAATCCAATAGTAAGGCACGGTCAGATGCAGTCCCGTAAGTATTTGCTTTTATAAAATGCTGTAGTTCCTGGATGATTTTTTTCATACCCTTTTGATAGTGGTACTTCTCCATATATGGAAAAACATCTTCTAAAAATAACAGGTATTGGGGAATATCGTCCTTTTCAATGAAAAGCATGATGTTTTCTACTGTTTGAAATAATTTTTTATAATAGCTAACTTCAATGCCATGCATCAAACATATTTTTTGCAAAGAATCCAATAACGTGTGGCAGTTTGTAACAGAAGGTGCGGTCTCGGAAACTGCA
Organism: bacterium 210820-DFI.6.37; assembly: GCA_020558355.1. Classification (GTDB taxonomy): domain Bacteria; phylum Bacillota; class Clostridia; order Peptostreptococcales; family Anaerovoracaceae; genus Hominibacterium. Next base: position 94,647 of record JAJCKG010000006.1, read on the forward strand.
ATTTCCTGAATCATTGGATGCAGAGAAATAGTATGCCGGAGGCTTGACTGTACAAAACCTGTCTCGATCAGATCATTCACGTCATTTAAAGTAGACAGCTCCAGCCATTTGGAAAATATACGGGCAGAAATACCAGATGAAGGCAAAAAACACATATTGCACATAATATCCCGTTGTTTCCGTGATAAGGAGTATAACGAAAACAGGGTATGGATATGGTTGTAATAGGTGGCATTACTGCTCTGACCATCTTTCATTACTTTAATTTTATCTTCATTATGAAGAGAAGCCTTTTCCTCTTGAAGTTTTATCAATAATTGATGCGGAGCTAAAATTCCATTTTCCAGAAGTTTTGCTGCCAGTTCTACAGCAAAAGTATGGTAGTGTACAGTTTCTATGATTTTTTCTACGATTGCCCGGTGCTCTTCGGCTTCCGAATAAAAGGAAGATACCAGTTGAAACAGGCTGGATGATTCTTTAATCTCTTTTAAGTGCAGGGTACAGTAACTATCGAATTTGCTTCTTGTTGTAAAAAGAATCCGGCAGCGGTATTTTAACATTACGGACAAAAAGGAGTCCTGTGTTGCGGTTGCATTGAAGTTGTCTATGATGATTAAAGTATCATCTTTCAAAGAACGAAGGAAACGGTTGTGTTTTCGGAAACGTTCTTCTTCGGTATCTTCCGGTAAATCATCAGCAAAATCCATATCCGTAACAGATTGATGTAAATCTCCGGCATATTCAAAATACAGGATGTTTGTGTAATGCTTTTTATAGTACTTTGCATAGGATTTTGCCAGTTCGCTTTTCCCGATTCCGGCAATTCCGTAAAGAAATGCTTTGCTATTATCTTCCAGAAGGGAATGTAATTCTGTTGTTTCATCTTCTCTCCCTACAAAATGGCGGCATGGTCTTGGGACTTCACTATCCATAATATAATCCAGTACCATTGGTGAGAGGGAACCACCTGCGATCAATTTCTGGTTTTTGGTATCACGTTTAATAAACGGGCGTTCCATACCGAAAGAAATCAGTTTTGCCAAAAACAGCAGACGTAAATCGGCAGGTTTGTATAGAGGAGCAAGTTCTGCTTTTTTGGCTTCAGAAATTGAAGAATCCTGGATAAATAAGGTATAAATATCTTGAAGTGTTCTGCTGTAGTCTGCCATTAGTGGAAGAATATTTTGTTGTATGTTTTTTGCCAGTTTTTCCTGATTGCTTGGTTTTGCATAAAAAGAAGATATTTTGGGACTGATTTTCGCCTGACCTGTCATCCAGCGGCAAACCAGACCATTATCCAAAGTAAATTCTTTGTTTTCAGGACTGTCTAAAAAATCTTCAAATATTTCGTATAAAAACTCAGGCTGGCTCATCTGATTGCTTTCACTGATTTGGTTTTTTAAATATGTCATTATCGAACTAAAATCACAACGATCCAATAGGCATTTCCTCTTTTCTATAGATTAAATTAAGTGAACAGGTTTGAATAAGTATATCATACCACGAACATATATTCGGTTCAAGATAAATAGAGATTTTCGTTACATGATTTTCTCAATTTACGGTCAATTCCGGTTCAATGTTGTTTATGAAGAAATTCTGTAAAATAAGCTCAGATTAAAACAATGACAGGAGGAGCTTATGCAACAGAATATTGAATTTGAGCGGTGCATTGATTTTCTGGTACGGATGATTGATAAGTACGGCGATGAAGTCCTCCGGGAGTTGGAGGAAGAAAAACAGAATAAAGAAGAAAAAGAAGCGGCAGTTTCCTGAAATACTAAATGTAAATCAGACTGCCGCTTTTTATGTGTTTTCAGATGAATTTCAAAAGCTGATATAGAGTGTGAGGTTCATTGTTCTGGGAAGCGGTAATACGGGTATCAAATGGCTTGAAATGATTTTGTGTATAAAAGCTCAGAAGAAATTCATTATCTTCGCATTCAAGAAATTCCATAACGCCGCCTACGGAATATTTGAGACCGGATATGGTTTCCAGTGCAAATCCCAGCAGGATGTTTCCAGGGATTCGTTTTTCCTTTGGTAGAGAATAGTTCTTTCCTAACTGTGCAATCAGGTAAGCTGCTGTGTTGTAAGACTGTGTTTCTTCATCCAGAATACTGACACGGGACAGCTTCTTTGCCATCGTCTTACTGATATTTGAAGCCCGGACAGATATTGGCTTTACTGTAAGAGAAAAATAGCCGACCAGTGAAGCATCTTCGGCATCGAATACCAGATAAGTGATAGATTGATCTTTTTTGGTAAACTCAACCGCATTATGTAATAAAAAGTATTCCACATCGGGATTTTTGGGACAAGAAAAATCGGAGAGCAAGTCGTAAAGACTTTCCTCTCCGATATATGTCGGTTCGTCTTTATCCAAATATGCCCGAATATTAACGGTAAAATATTTATCAGACATGTTTTTTCTTCCTTTTTGACATTAAAGCTAAGATTTCCTGTGGGTTTGTTAACTGACGTCCGGGAAGTGCCTGCTTTGGTGTGCGGTCACGATCGGCTTCGTCAATCGCTGCGACAAAACGCTTTACACTATTTGGATTGGATACGACAAAATTATGAGTAATACTTGAAGTAGCCATACTAACACCTCCTCTATTTCTGGCTTTTTGTGTATTTATAGTATATGCAATGTGTGATAAAAACACAATATCAAAAACTGAAATAATTTCTAAATAATTTTCAAGCAAGATATTTATTAGATGCTTCCGGTAAGCGGACGATATTTTGATAACAGATATGCTCTGTATCTAATTTAACTTGTTGTGCTAGATAAAATAAAATATAAAGAAACTTCAACAAAATATGCTATCCTTTTTGTAGGGAATACAACGAAAGGAGGCATCATTATGTTGAAGTTCCAAGATAATAATACCATTGTTATTGCAACTTTTGAAGACTTTATTTTAACCGCTTACGTTATTATTGACGAATTGTATCATCAGTTTGCACCTCCAGAAGTTACCAGACGACGGCATATCCTGAATGCAAAATTATCTGACTCAGAAATCATTACTATCAGTCTCTGCGGAGAATTGGCAGGCGTTGATTCTGAGAATGCATGGTTTTCTTTTGTGAAACGAAACTACAGGCATCTTTTTCCGCAGCTTTGCAGCAGAAGTCGTTTTAACAGAACGAGACGCGCCCTGATGCAGACAACAGAATTGTTACGACAAAAAATGATTTCCGTATTCCCAATTCCAGTCAGTTCCTATTACATCGTCGATAGTTTTCCACTTGCAGTCTGTAAATTTGGACGTGCACGATATTGTAAAGCATTTCGTGGCCATGGTGCTGATTATGGAAAATGTCCTTCCAAAAAAGAAACCTATTATGGATATAAAGTACATGCATTAATTACATTAGAAGGATACATTGCATCATTTGAGATCACACCGGCATCTACAGATGATCGTGAAGGATTACGTGATCTGGCAGACCATTGGTCTAATGTTACAATTTTAGCGGATAAAGGCTATGTTGGAAAAAACATGAAACAGGAAATGCAGGAAAAAAATATCTGTCTTTTTGCTCTGAAACGTTCCAACAGTAAGGAAAATTGGCCGAAATCCGTACGTCAGTTAATATTCAAACTGAGAAGGCGGGTAGAAATCGTATTCTCTCAATTGAGTGGTCAGTTAAATGCAGAAAGAGTGTTAGCCAAAAGCTTTCAGGGGTTATGTACCCGTCTGGTTAATAAAGTACTGGCATACAATCTCTGTATTGCATTGAATAGTATTTTCGGTGAAACCTGTGAACTTGGAAAAATCAAAAAATTGATATTCTAAAAATTTTATTTTTTAATATCTGTAAGGATTCTTTGCGGTTTTACAGGTTTTCACATAATCTATTTGAAGTAGCACAATAGGTTAATTTAATTATACAATTGACAGAGAAATGCGTCAACACGGAAAATAAGTATTGAAAAGAATTGGAATAAGTACTAAAATAAAGTTGGGACAATAAAACAAGGATACTATATATGGGAGAAGACTATGAAGAATATAAAAATTAAATGTGATATCTATACCAGAGTATCCACAACCATGCAGGTAGATGGATACAGTCTGGATGCTCAGAAAGAAAAATTAAGGCGTTATGCAGAATTTCAAAATATGGAAATCGTAAATGAGTATTCCGATGAAGGTAAGTCTGGAAAGAGCGTAGAGGGTAGACCAGAATTTCAGAGAATGTTGGATAATATTGAGAATGGAACAGATGAGGTACAGTTTGTACTGGTGTTCAAGCTTTCCAGATTCGGTCGTAATGCGGCAGATGTGTTAAACTCTCTGCAAAGAATGCAGGATTTTGGAGTGAATCTGATTTGTGTTGAGGATGGGATTGACAGCTCCAAAGATAGTGGAAAGCTGATGATTTCCGTTCTGTCTGCGGTGGCAGAGATTGAAAGGGAAAATATCCTTGTCCAGACAATGGAGGGACGTAAACAGAAAGCCAGAGAAGGGAAATGGAACGGTGGATTTGCTCCATATGGCTATGAACTGGTAAATGGAGAATTACAGATTGCAGAGGATGAAGCAGAGGTCATACGTCTGATTTATGATAAATTTATTCATACGAATATGGGAATTGCTGCGATCGCCATATGGCTGAATCAGCATGGATATAAAAAGAAAAAGAGACAGAATAATACACTGGATGCATTTGCCGCTTCTTTTATAAAAGGTGTTTTGGACAATCCGGTTTACTGTGGAAAACTGGCTTACGGACGAAGAAAGAATGAAAAGGTTGCTGGAACACGAAATGAATACCGTATTGTAAAACAGGAGAATTATATGTTATATGATGGTATTCATGAAGGGATTATCTCAGAGACAGATTGGGAACTGGCACATCAGAAAAGGGTAAAAAATGGAGTGAAATATGAGAAGATCCATAGCTTAGATCATGAACATATTTTATCCGGAATCTTGAAATGTCCGCTATGTGGAAGTGGAATGTATGGAAATGTGAACCGAAAGAAAAAGAAAGATGGAACTTTGTATAAGGATTATTTTTATTATGCCTGCAAACACCGTCGTTTAATGAATGGTCACAGATGTGATTACCATAAGCAATGGAGCGAGGATAAGGTCAATAATGCAGTTGAAGAGGTTATCCGGAAACTGGTACAGAATCCCAAATTTGAAGAAGCGATCCGAAAAAAAATCGGTTCAAGGATTGACACAGATGAAATTGAAAGAGAAATCGAAAATTTGGAAAAACAGCATAGGCAGTTGACAGGAGCAAAGGCAAGGCTAGGCCAACAGATGGATAACCTGGATATCATGGACAAATTTTATGAAAAGAAATATCAGGATATGGAGACAAGGTTATATCGGCTGTATGATGAAATTGAAGGCGTGGAAAATAGCATAGAAGAAGTTAAAAAGCGTTTGCTGAATATCCAGCAGCAGAAAATATCAGAAGAAAACGTCTATCAATTCCTTTTATATTTTGATAAACTATATGATAAGTTCACCGACTTGGAGAAGAAAGAATTTCTCAACAGCTTTGTAGAACGTGTGGACATTTACGATCAGGAGCAGCCGGATGGCAGATTCCTGAAGCACATAAAGTTCCGTTTTCCGGTGTATTTTGGAGACAGGGAAACACAGAAACTTTGTTGGGACAACGAAAGTACCGTTGAGACAGTGACTCTTCTCGTTAAGAAACGTTGATTTTCCGGGCTTTTCCGGCACTTTTGTAAAAAAGGGTTCCATGATATACTGAAAAAAGTTTTTGGACGGTGGATATCCGGCTATTCTTTCTAATGCGGAGCAGACAACAAAAGAAATACGGAAATTTTTGAATCGAACCAATGCGAAAAATGCTTGAGACATGACAGATGTGGAAGCCTACGAATAAAAAACTGGTCTTCACCGGGGTAGATGTAGATAAAGTGACTGATGGGAAAATCGTGGAGCACGGGGGAGCGGTAAATACATTTGAAACGTTGTTTCAGGAAAGTCTTATAATGCCTAAAGATTGTACGAATAAATCAGGAGAAAATTAAGCCATGTTTGAGTCTGATGTAGAATTAAAATTGTCAGATTGTCCGGAACAGGTAGCTGCTATTGTAAGGGAAACAATACAAAAAATATATCCTCACTATTACCCGTCAGGCGCAGTGCTGTTCTTTCTTGATCTGCACAGTGAAGTAAAAATAAAAGAGAGGATGTCCTACGAAGAAATCTATCTCGCGATGGAACGGGGAAATATTATAGGAACCGGGAGTATCCGGAAGAATGAGATTTGCAGATTGTTTGTTTTACCGGAATATCAGGGAAAGGGATATGGAAGCAGATTGATGGATTTACTGGAAGCAAGGATTTTTGAAAAGTATCGGAAGGTGCATGTAGACGCTTCTTATCCGGCGGAAAGTATGTATCTGAAACGTGGATACCAGATTGTTTCGTATGAAAAAATGGAAACAGAAAACGGAGATTTTCTCTGCTATCATACTATGGAAAAAGTGAGGGGCAGGAATTTGTCCGTATAGAAAAGTGGCTGTAAAGGAGAGCATTATGGTCAGAAAACATGGTAAAGAGCCATATCATATTGTAGTTCTGCACGGCGGACCGGGAGCGGCAGGCTCGGCATTCGGACTCGCCAGACTGATTTCAAAAGAGTTTGGCGTCCTTGAACCGATGCAGTCAAAATATACAATTAGGGAACAGGAAGAAGAATTAAGAGCGCAAATTGAAAATAACTGTTCTGGAAAAGTAATTTTGGCGGGACATTCCTGGGGAGCTTGGCTGGCCGGATTGTTTGCAGAAAGATTCCCTGATAAAGTGGAAAAAGTAATTTTGATCGGCTGCGGTCCCTTGGAGGAATCTTATGTTTCGCAAATTGGAGAACGCAGAAAAGAAAATATGTCACCAGGAGAAGCGGAAGAATTCGATCAGATTCTGTTTCAGCTTGGGGAGGAAGTTGGAGAAAAGGATAAATACCTGCAGCGATTAGGTGAAATATGTGACAGAGCAGATGGGTATCAGGAAGAAAAATCTTTGAGCGACAAGGCAGAAGTAAACGGAGAGCTGTATGAAAAAGTCTGGAAAGAAGCTGCTGAATTGCGAAAATCAGGAAAACTGTTGGAGAGGTTTGAGAGAATTTCCTGTCCGCTGGTGCTGATACAGGGAGCGGTTGATCCGCATCCATCAGAAGGTGTTATTCAGCCATTAAGAGATCGCAATGTGGATATAAAATCATACGTGCTGGATAAATGCGGCCATACTCCGTGGAGAGAAAAATATGCCAGAGAAGAATTTGCAAGGGTTTTGTTTTCAGAATTAGAAGGATGATGAATATAAGATTGGAAGATATCAAAGCATATTGCCTGAATAAATGGAAAGCCTATGAAGATTATCCCTTTGGAGACATCCCTATTTGCTATAAACTGAATGGGAAGGTTTTTGCACAGATTTATCCGAAGCAGGAAGATTTTAAAATCACTTTAAAGTGTACAGCGGAGGTAGGGCAATTTTACAGGCAAGTCTATCCGGGGATCGTGGTAAGGGGATATCACTGCCCGCCTGTGCAGCAACCCTATTGGAATACGATTTATCTGGAAGATTTCCCTGACGAAGAGCTTCTTAATATGATTGACCATGCCTATGAAACTGTTTTACATAAGTTCAGTAAAAAAGTTCAGAGACAGATTCTAACGGCAAATGAAATAGAAATTCGTCCGATCAGACTGGAGGAGTACCCGTTGCTGAAAGAGTTTTTGTATGATGCAATTTATCTTCCGGATGGTGCCAAAGAGCCGCCAAGGGAGATTGTAAATCAGCCGGAACTTGCGGTGTATATTACGGATTTTGGACAGCCGGATGATCTGTGCCTGGTGGCAGAATCAGACGGGAATCTACTCGGTGCGGTATGGACACGGATACTGGCGGGAAAAGTAAAAGGATATGGTAACGTGGATGACCATACACCGGAGTGTGCTATTTCAGTAAAGAAAGAGTTTCGGAGGCAGGGGATTGGAAGCAAACTGATGCAGGAGATGATCGCACTATTGAAAAACAGGGGCTATGAAAAAGTTTCCCTTAGTGTAAATAAGGATAATTACGCAATCGGATGTATCAGAAGCTGGGCTTTCAGGTGATACGGGAGCAGGATGAAGACTATCTGATGGTGCTGGAATTGCAGGAATAAGAAGACTATGAAAAATATTTACTTAATAGGTGGAACTATGGGAGTTGGAAAAACTTCCACCTGCCAGATCTTAAAAAATAAACTTCCGAACTGCATTTTTCTCGATGGGGACTGGTGCTGGGATATGCACCCCTTTCAGGTAACACGGGAAACAAAGAAAATGGTCATGGAGAATATTTGTTTCCTGCTGAATCAGTTTATCCGCTGTAGTACATATGAGAATATCATATTCTGTTGGGTAATGCACGAGCAGGGTATTATAGATGAAATTATATCAAGTTGGAAACAGAAGATTGTCAGATCTATACCATTTCATTGATGTGTGATGCGGATGTTTTAAGGAAACGTCTGCAAAAGGATATAGATGCAGGTATTAGGTCAGAGGATGTGATTCAGAGAAGCATTGCCAGGATTGGATTATATGAAAAGCTGAATACGAAAAAAATAGATGTTTCCCATATAATGCCGGAGCGGGCGGCGGAAAGAATTATAAGTGGAGAGAGGAAAAACGGATGCAGAAGAGACTGTCTGACAGAGTGGCAGATGATATTCTGACAATGATTGTGATAGAGAAAAGGTTTCTTCCGGGGGAGAAACTTCCCAATGAAATAGAACTGTCTGGTGAATTGGAAATCAGCCGGACAACACTCCGGGAGGCATTCCGTATTCTGGCTGCCAATGGGGTTGTGGAAATACGCAGAGGTCTTGGAACTTTTGTACGGGAAGATTTTGAGATTGACAAGGGGGCGTTCCAGCTCTGGCTGATATAAAAACGGATATCCGAGATCTGTATGAGATGAGGCTGATTGTGGAGCCGGAGGCGGCATATTATGCGGCAATGCGGGCCAGTGATGAGGAAATCGGACATATCCTGCGTCTCGGGCAGCAAATAGAAGCGGAGATTGCTGGCGGGAAAGACAGAACAGAAACAGAGAGAAATTTTCATAAAGCAATTGCAAAGGCAACCCATAATGAATTTATGACAAAGCTGCTGCCAGTTATTTACCAGGCCATTGATAAGGGGGTTCAGCTTTCCAAAGTGAAGAGCAAAGCAGTTTCAGATACAATTCAAGATCATAAAACAATTAAGGAGTTCTTGCGGATGAGAAATGGGGAGGGGGCAAGAAGTGCTATGAAAATCCATATCCTCCATGCGATGGAAGAATTGAATATGTAATAATTGGTGGCGGTGTGAGAGCACTGCCATTTTTTGAGGATAAAGACAGCATACAACTATATTGACAGTATACAACATAAAAAATATAATGAAGCAAAAAGGAATACATGGAGGTAAGCAGGTATGGAAAAGAATTATCAGGTGATTGACAGGAAGACATGGAAAAGGAATATGCATTGCCAGATTTTCCAGAATAGTTTGGAACCGCAGTATTGCATTAGTCTGGAATTGGATATTACAAATTTTCTGAAAATGGTGAAAAAACATAACTACTCTTTTACCTTTGCATTTATTTATGTGGTGTGCAAATGTGCCAATGAGATTGAAGAGTTCCGGTATCGTTTTTTGGATAATGAGGTTGTCCTTTATGATACCATACATACTTCCTTTACTTATCTGGATGCAGAAACGGAACTGTTCAAATTTGTAAGTGTACCGATGCAGGAGGATTTGGAGACATATATAAAGACAGCAGAGGAAAAAGTGAAAAATCAAAAAGAGTATTTCATAGCTCCACCGGCAAATGACGAATTTTCTTTTTCTTCCTTGCCATGGATTTCTTATACGCATATATCCCATACAATTTCGGGAAACAGGACAAAGTCAACACCGTTGTTTGATTGGGGAAAGTATTTTAAGCGGGAAGGGAAAATGATTTTGCCGTTTTCAGTGCAGGTACACCATTCTTTTGTTGACGGAATCCATGTAGGAAAATTAGTTGAGAAGCTGCAGGATTATCTGAATAACTGTTAGAAAGCCAGTCTGATATTTTGTGTCGTTGTATTGACAATCAAATATATACAAGGTAAAATGAACACAATTTAATATTTGAAACCGTAAAATAAGAAGAGTAGCAATGGCAGAGGATTTCCAGAGAGCTGTCGGCGGTGGGAGGACAGTAGTTCAAGTTATTGTGAATGGGCTTATGAGGGCAACCCGAATTACAGTAGGCGTTGACGGAAACTCTAACCGTTATGATGAGAGCATATGTTAGTATGTGACAATTCCACACAGGTGGCTTGCAGATTTTTACTTCTGTTCCTTTGGGGCAGGAGTTTTTTTATTGGTGAAAGGGACTGGTTTTATGGACTGCGATTGGTGGTGGAGTCGTTTGGTTGTCAGAAAATAAGGAGGAAGTGAAAATGGCATTTCAATTAAGCAATGTAGTTCCAGGGGGAAGGAATATGGCGGAATACCGCCATATGTTCCAGTTAAATGATGATGATATGGCCAAAAAGATAGCGAGTTTTGGAGATGGACCAGCCAGCTTTAATTTTGAGGCATCCCTGACCTGAACATCCGCAAAGGACCCGGCACCAACTATGACAAAACGGGGGAATATACAGGAGCTGGCGTGTTCACCATCGTGGAGGAAGCGGACGGTGAGGGTGCGGAGAAATGGGGACTGCTGAAATCTTATCAGAAAAACCGTGACGGATGGATCGCTTTGAATTTTACTACGAGAGTATAAGAAATATGTGTTGCCCAGTGGAATTTGACCCGCCGGGTATTTCTTTTTGGCCTTTAAAAATAAGTTTCCGCAGAACGAAAATAAAAGGCGTGGAAACTGCTTATCTGCTTGACTTATGGGGCGTTCAGAGCGATTAATAGACTACCCCAAATTCTGTTTCTTATAGGAAGAGAGGGAAGAAGTACATGGAGGTGAAGACAGCATGGTGATACCGGAAAGAGTGAATCATGTGGCATACTATTACCGGACGACACACCGTGACCATGGATATGAGAAGTATATTGAGCCGGGAAAAACAGCATTGGAAGAACGGTATGGCGCAGTTAAGAAAAAAGAGTATTTCTTTTGGGATGAGGCTTCCGGAGCGGACAGCAGCCGTAAGGAATTCCAGCGGCTGATGGGAGAGATCAAAAAAGGGCATATCCATGTGGTAGTGACAAGAGATGCTGCCATGATTGCCCGTGACTGGAAGCAGTTCCTGAAATTTATGAGAATTTGTGACAGGGCGAATGTGGATGTGGTAAGCATCAACAGGGAAGCGGATGCCTGGGAACAGTACAGCCGGATACGGCAGTTTATCAAAGATTACTTTGAGGAGGAGGCGCTGGCATGAGGATACAGATGATTGAACCGAAAAGGGCTGCAAAGCCGAAGCGGAAACGTGTGTGTGCATATGCAAGGGTTTCCACAGACGGAAGAAAACAGGGTGAATCCCTGGAAAACCAGATATCCGCTTATGAGCGTTCCATCCAATCCAATCCGGAATATGAGTTTGCAGGAGTATTTGCAGACCAGGGCATCTCCGGCTACTGCGGAAACCGTCCGGAATTTCAGAGGATGATACAAAAAGCAAAAGCAGGGGGGATTGACCTGATCGTCACAAAGTCCATCTCCCGGTTTGCCAGAAACACAACCGTGCTTCTGGAGGTGACACGGGAACTCCGTCAGTTGGGAGTAGCCATTTATTTTGAAGAACAGAATATCAACACGTTATCCGGGGACAGTGAGATGATGCTCGCTGTCCTCGCTTCTTTTGCGGAAGAAGAAAGCCGGAGCATGTCAGAGAACAATAAATGGTCTATCCGGAAGCGTTTTGAGCGCGGGGAATACATGATCAACACCAGCCGTTTTATGGGATATGACAAGGATGAATTCGGGGAGCTTATCATTAATCCCAGGGAGGCCATGGCGGTACAGTTTCTGGCGGATATGTACCTTCTGGGAGTGGGAAGCAGCCGTCTGGCACAGTTAATGGAGCTTCTGGAAATCCCGACAGTGAGCGGGGGAAAATGGACAGCCGGAACGATCACCGGGATGTTCAAGAATGAGAAGTACAAAGGGGATTTCCTTCTGCAGAAATATTATACACCGGAAGGGAAAAGGAACCAGACAGTAAGGAACCGTGGGGAAATCCAAAGTTATTATATGGAAGACAGCCATCCGGCGATTTTAAGCACGGAGCAGTGGGACAGGCTTCAGAAGAAAATGAAAGAAAACCGCAGGGACAGAAGCTCCACGAAGGATGATTCCTCGAAATACCAGAACAGATATCCGCTGACCGGGAAGCTGTACTGTCCGCATTGCGGACGGACGCTCCGGCGCAGGCAGGGATACAAAAAGAAGATTGAGTGGCTGTGTTCCACTTACATTGAGGAAGGAAAACAGGCGTGTCCGGGGGTAAGGATTTCGGATGAATCCGCATCCCGGCAGAATATCACAGAGCCAGCGGTAGCAGAGGAGGTTTTGAAGGATGGCAAAAAACATTACCGTTATACCGCCAAAGAAAAATTCGACAGCAGGAAAAGGGAAGAAAGCACAGCACCGGAAGCTCCGGGTGGCGGCGTACTGCCGGGTGAGTACAGACCAAGAAGAACAGCTATTAAGTTATGAGAACCAGGTGCGGTTTTACACGGAGAGCATCAACAGCAATCCGGAATATGAATGTGCCGGGATATACGCGGAAATGAAAATCGCTTAATTGATACAAAGGAAAGGAACAGAATATCGGGGAAACCGCAGAAATAAAGGGCTTTCGGCACATTAGTGTGACCGAGAGTCCTTTATTTTTTTTGTGAATTGCAATAGGCGGTGGAAGAGGACGTTCAGATTTGAACCCTCGTCTGTCGATTTGAACCCTCCCAGTATGTCCAATTTGAACCCTCTCAAGGCAAAATCAAAAAGTTTAAGGAGTACAGAACTATGCAATTTTAATATTTCAGAAACATTTCTTGAACCTTTCAAAAACATTTTGGAGGTAAAATACAGACAACAAGTGGGACTTTACGCATTAGGAGGGTTGTTTTATGAGAAGATTGTTTAAATTTATTGGATCACGTTTTTTCTTAGGGGCGTTTTGCATTCTATTGGAGTTTGCACAGCTTTTAGCGGTATATATCCTGCTATATGAATTTTTCCTGCCTGTCACGATTCTGGCGTGGATATTCCACTTCGGAGTTTTGCTTTACCTGATAAACAGGGATGAAATCCCCGAGTTCAAGATGCCGTGGCTGATCATCCTGTTTCTTCTTCCGGTAATCGGCTCGTTTGTATTCATGCTCCTGTCCAGCAACAGCACCAGCCGGAAGGAATATTTGCGGTTTGAAAAAGCAGCGAAGGATATGGAAAAGTATCAGCAACAGACTGTGCTGATTAACAGTTTGAAAGAGCAGGACGCGGATGCATGGCTGCAGGCCAACTATTTATACGGATCTGCCGGTATGCCCTGCTATGGAAATACAAAAACAACCTATTATTCAATCGGCGAAGATTTCCACTCTGCTTTGCTGGACGAACTGAAAAAAGCGGAGCATTTCATTTTTATGGAATACTTTATCGTGCAGGAAGGTGTTATGTGGAATCCCATCCATGAAATTTTGAAAGAAAAGGCTGCACAGGGTGTTGAGGTCTATTTTATGTATGATGACTTCGGCTGTATCGCAATGCTGCCGCGGCATTACCACAAATTACTTTCAGGTGAGGGTATCCACTGCGAGATCGCAGGCAAGTTTTCTCCTGTCCTCTCCCATATCCACAATAACCGCGACCACCGAAAGATTACGGTCATCGATGGGCGGGTCGGCTTCACTGGCGGCATCAACCTCGCAGACGAATATATCAATGCTGTTGTAAAGTTCGGCCATTGGAAAGATACTGCCGTGAAAATCGAAGGCGGGGCGGTACGGAACCTTATGGCTCTGTTCCTTATGAACTGGAACGCCCAAAGCAAAAAGAATCCTATTGACTATACAAAGTACATGTCCCTTCCGGCCTGGCAGACGGAAGGCAGGGGAATTGTTATCCCGTTTGGCTCCGGCCCCGGGCCAATCTATACAGATACCATTGGCAAAAATGTGTACCTCAATATGATAAATGCCGCTAAAGAGTACCTTTACCTCACCACACCTTATTTGATCTGCGACCGTGAAATTTTGTCTGCCCTGCGCATGGCTGCAAAGAAAGGTGTGGATGTGCGGATCATCACACCGCATATTCCGGATAAGCCGACTGTATTTTTTATGACACGCTCCAACTATAAGGCGCTGCTTGACGATGGCGTGAAAATCTATGAATACACACCCGGATTCATTCATGCGAAGAATTATGTGTGTGACGACAAATTTGCCGTTTGCGGGACAATCAATATGGATTACCGTTCCCTTGTCCATCATTTTGAATGTGGTGCATGGATGTATGGCGCAGATTGTATTGAAGATATGAAAGCAGATTTTTTGAGTACAGCAGCGCAATCTGGCATGGTTGATAAAAATAAAGCTGTCATGCGGAGCTGGCAAAGAATGATTGCTGAAATTATGAAGGTGTTTTCACCTTTGTTTTAGAAAAATCCTTTTTAATATTTCAGAAACAATTCTCAAACATGGCAGAAATATAAAGGCGGTATGATATGGGCATAAAACAATAATACGAGAGGTGATTTTATGAAACGAATATCTTTTAATGATAACTGGCTGTTCTGCAGGCAGGGCAGCAAACAAAAAAGCGTTACGCTTCCTCATGATGCCATGATGGAAGAATCGAGGAGTCCCGATGCTAAAAGCGGCAGCGCCTGTGCGTTCTTCCCTGGCGGTCTGTATGAATACGAAAAGAACTTTACTGTTCCTGAAGAATGGAGAGGTAAAACGGTACTGCTCCAGTTTGAGGGTGTGTATAAAAACAGTACCGTCTATATCAACGGTAAGAAAGCCGGAGGCGCGGCTTACGGGTACATTCCGTTTTTTGTAGAGACAGACGGCTTGCTGAACTATGGCGAAAACAACACCATCCGGGTGGAGGCCGACAACAAAGACCAGCCCAACAGCCGATGGTACACAGGCGGGGGTATCTATCGTCCCGTATGGCTGTGGATCGGTGAGCAGGCGCATATCACCCCGAAAGGCGTTAAGATTACCACGCTTTCCTATCAACCAGCAAAATTGTGGATTGAAGTTGAACATACGGGCGGCGAAGTATCTGTGGAAATTATAGATGGAGAAAAGGTGGTTGCCGCTGCGCAGGGCAGCAAAATAGATCTGCTGTTCCCCGATGCAAGGCTGTGGAGCGATGAAACGCCGAACCTGTATACCTGCCGTGTGACCCTTTCCCAAAACGGCGCAGTAGTCGATACCGCCGAGGAAACCTTTGGCATCCGCATGGTGGAGTGGAATCCGGGCGGCCTGTTCATCAACGGAAAAAACACCCTTCTGCGCGGCGGATGTATCCATCATGACAATGGGTTGTTGGGCGCTGCCACCTATGCCGAGAGTGAGGATCGCCGTGTGCGTATCATGAAAGAAGCGGGGTTCAATGCCATCCGTTCCTCCCACAATCCGGCATCCGACGCACTGCTTTCCGCCTGTGACCGCTACGGCTTGTATGTCATGGATGAATCATGGGATATGTGGTATAACCACAAGAGTGCCTACGATTACGCTTCTGACTTCACCGAAAACTATAAATCCGATTTATGGGCAATGGTTGAACAGGATTTTAACCACCCATCTGTTATCATGTATTCCATCGGCAATGAGGTTTCGGAACCGGCGAAGGAAAAAGGCGTGGCGCTGGCTAAGGAAATGGTAGACTACCTGCACCTGCTGGATCGTAACCGTGCTGTAACGGGTGGCATGAATTTAATGATCATCAGCCGGAGTGCAAAAGGCAACGGCGTTTATGATGAGGAAAGTGGCGGGCGCAAGGATTCCGGTAAAGACAAAACAAGCGGAATGAACAGCACCCTGTTTAATCTGATGACCTCTATGGTCGGTACAGGCATGAATAAGGGCGCAAACAGCAGGAAAGCCGACCAGGTGACATCGCCTGTTTTGGATGCGCTGGATATTGCGGGCTATAACTACGCATCAGGACGTTATCCGCTGGAACGCAAGGCTCACCCAAACCGCGTCATTCTCGGCAGTGAGACTTTCCCGCAGGACATCGTAAAGAATTGGACGATGGTAAAGCAGTACCCCTATCTGGTCGGTGATTTTATGTGGACGGCGTGGGACTATCTTGGAGAAACGGGAATCGGCACCTGGGCGTACACATCTGACGGAAGAGGCTTTGACAAACCTTATCCGTGGCTGCTTGCTGATGTGGGCGCTTTCGATATTCTCGGCAATCCTAATGGTGAGCTGTATTTAGCGCAGGCGGCATGGGGGCTTCTCAATCAGCCAGTAATTGCCATACAGCCCGTCAATCATCCAGGCGTAAAACCGGCGAAATCCGTATGGCGCGGCACCAATGCTATTCCTACATGGAGTTGGAGAGGCTGTGAGGGCAATAAAACGGTGGTCGAGGTCTATACTGATGCGTATGCTGTGGAATTGTTCTTGAACGGCAGCAGCCTCGGAAAAAAGAAGGTAAAAGACTGCAAGGCTTCTTTCAAGGCTGTCTATGAGCCGGGAACGCTGGCTGCTGTTTCCTATGACCGTAATGGCAATAAGCGTGGGGAAAGCCAGCTTGTCAGCGCCCAGGGTAAAACTTCCGTTTCCATTATCCCGGAGGTGGAGCAGGCGGCTTCCGGCAGCATTGTCTATTTCGATATAGCCATGGTTGGTGAGAATGGACAATGGGAAGCCAACGCTGATGAAACACTGAGTATTTCCGTGACAGGCGGCGAACTGCTCGGCTTTGGCAGTGCAAATCCCCGTACCGAGGAATGCTATCAGTCGGGTGAATTTACCACCTACTTCGGTAAGGCACAGGCTATTATCCGCGTTGGTAAAAGCGGACAGGTACAGGTAACGGTATCCGGCAAGCAGATAGACGGCACATCGGCAAGCATAGCAATCGCATAATAGAATTTGCAATTTTGCGGTTTTTAATAAAACTCAAACAAAACTTGAAACTTTTAAAAACATTCTGGATGTAAAATACAGACAACAAGTGAGAGATCACTAAAAACATACGGAGGTATTTACTATGAAAAAGAAAGATTTTGTCACTCTCATCCTCAGTGTAGTCGGAGGACTGCTGTTTGCGCTCGGTATGTGCATGGCGCTGGTACCGGAAATGGGGACAATCACCCAGGGCGTTGTTCTCGGCGTGATTGGTCTGGTCGTACTGCTTGCAATGGTGCTTGTCCGCCGCAAGATGGACGGAAAGCCGGCTATCGTATTTAACGGCAGAGCCATCGGGATCACTCTTTACAGCATTTTCAGCACAGCCGTATTCGGAGCAGGAATGTGTATGGTTCTTGTTGCGAGTCAGATGGTATGGGGGATTGTTGTTGGTGTGGTCGGCATTGTCCTTCTGCTCTGCCTGATTCCAATTTGCAAGGGTTTAAAATAAGCCAATGGGAGGAAAGATTCATGAAAAAATTGATTCTGATTGCGCTTTCTCTGGCGGCTATCACAGGTATTGTCATTACAGCCATGTGTGTGCCGGAAGAAAGATGTTAACGGAGAGGAGTTGAACATATGAAAAAAATTATTATTTCTGCCGTACTCGCAGCATTGGCAGGAGCCGTTGCGATTGCCACAGCTATTATCCGTAGAAACAAAGTAACTGTATAACACATATATTCAAGGAGGTATCATAACATGGCAAAATCAAAAATTGTAAAGGCAAATGAAAAAATTGCTGAAGGCGTAGTCGGAGGCTACAAGAAGGTTGAAGAAGGCGTGGTTGGGGCATATAAAAAGGTTGAGGATAAGTTTGTTGACCAGTTCCTGACCCATGAGGGCGAGTCCGTGGATGACGCAAAGAAGCGTATTGCAAAGGAACAGGCCGCCCGAGAGCAGGCTGCAAAAGAAGCTGCTGAAAAAAGAACCGTCGAACATCCAGCCGGCGCAGGCACATCGGATATTGGCAAGGCAAGTGTGGAAGCGAGCCGTGAGATTGGCAGAGCCAGTGTTGAGACAAGCAGGAACATGGGCAAGCATTAAGTAAAGAGTTCAAAAACAGTCCCGTGCTACCATGGAAGGTAGTGCGGGGCAAAATTTTTTCTAAAAGCTGATGAAACATAAACAAAACTTTAACATTTGGGTGCTATAATTAAAAAGAAAATTTGTTGGAGGTATGTTCAATGTTTAAAATATTGGTGGTTGAGGACGACGTGGAATTGAACTATACAGTATGTTCTTTTCTAAATCAAAGCGGATATGAAGCGACAGGCTGTTTAGCGGCAAACGATGCTTATAACACTATGTACAATAACACCTTTGATCTGATTGTGTCCGACATTATGATGCCGGGCATTGATGGCTTTGAATTTGCAAAAACTGTTCGGGAGTTAAACGAGGATATTCCCATTCTGTTTATGACGGCGAGAGACGATTTTGCTTCCAAGCAACGTGGGTATCGGATTGGAATTGACGATTACATGGTAAAACCGATTGATCTTGACGAACTGTTTTTAAGAATCGGCGCGCTTCTGCGACGGGCCAAAATTGCAAACAGTCACAGGCTGGAGATTGGCAGGCTGGTGATGGACGCCGATGAACGCACAGCAGTGCTTAATGACGAAGAAATTTCGCTGACTGCACGGGAGTTCAACATTTTATACAAGCTGTTGTCCTATCCGAAAAAGACCTTTACCAGAACGCAGCTCATGGACGAATTTTGGGATGCGGAATCCAACACTGCGCCGAGAGCCGTGGATGTCTACATGACGAAACTGCGGGATAAATTCTCCAAGTGTGATGACTTTGAAATTGTCACAGTCCATGGGCTAGGTTATAAGGCGGTGTTGAAATGACCCGGCAGAATAAGGTGGCGAAGCGAAAGCTGCTGCTTGCCGTTCAGAGCTATATCTCCTTTTTCCTGCTGATGGCATTTATATTAACTACATGCATCTTATTATTTGCGGAAGTGCTTCGGGAAACAATGGGACTGACATATACCACGGAAAATATCCGGAAGGCTGCCATTCTGACATTTCTCAATGTGATTCTGCTGAGTGTCCTTTGCACGGTGATTGATGCAATCCGCCGCAGGTTTATGGTTGAGCGTCCGGTCAGACGGATTGTAGAGGCCGCAGAAAAGATCATGAGCGGTGACCTTTCCGCACGTATCCAGACGGCAAGCCGGATTGAATCGACAGAAAGTTTTGATGTTGTCATTGAATACATCAATAAAATGGCAGAAGAATTATCCGGACTCGAAACCTTACGCACCGATTTCATTGCCAATGTATCCCATGAACTGAAAACGCCGCTTGCAATTATACAAAACTACGGAACCATGCTGCAGGCACCCAATCTGCCAGAAGAAAAAAGACTGGAATATGCAAAATCCATTACGGAAGCGTCCCGCAGGCTGGCGGATTTAATTTCCAATATTTTGAAACTGAATAAGCTGGAAAACCAGCAGATCTATCCGGAGCGGAAGATCTATGATCTTGGAGAACAGCTTTGCGAGTGTCTTTTGAGTTTTGAAAGCACCTGGGAGAAAAAAGAGATCGAGATTGACACAAACATTGAGGAAGAAATCTTCGTGGAATCCGACGCCGAGCTTTTGACGCTGGTGTGGAACAATCTGTTTTCCAACGCCATGAAGTTTACCGAAGTGGGAGGAACCGTATCTCTGACGCTGAAATCGGATGGTGGTTTCGCCGTTGTGCAGGTAACCGATACCGGCTGTGGGATTAGTCCGGAGGTAGGCAGGCATATTTTTGAAAAATTTTACCAGGGAGATACATCCCATTCAATGCAGGGCAACGGCCTGGGGCTTACCCTCGTAAAGCGCGTGGTGGATATTGTGGACGGAGATATATCCGTCAGCAGTGAAGTCGGAAAAGGCAGTACCTTTACCGTAAAGATTAGGAGAAAAAACAATGGAGAAATGCAAGCAGGTTCTTAAAAAAATATTCTTTCTGCCGCCGTTTCTGACGGCTCTGCTTGCCTTATTCGGTTATGGGTTTGTCCTTGCAGTCGCAGTCTTTGAGATCGCTGTTCCGGTACTGCAATACCTCTCCTATATCTGTTCCGCCTATGCCCTGGTCATCACGATCACAGGTTTTCCGTATTTTATCGCCTTTACAAAGTCGGCCAGGCGGTACATAAACGGACACCCGCTGATGAAAAAACTGCAAAGCACTTCTATCGGCAGGCGTTTTTTCAGTGATGTCCGGTTCCGCACGGAAATATCGCTGTATCAGGGATTGTTTATCAATCTGCTGTATATTGCAATGAAAATGTTTTCGGGAATATACTACCAGTCTGTCTGGTTCATTTCTCTGGCGGTTTATTATATTCTGCTTGCGGTAATGCGTCTCCTGCTTCTGCGTCGTGGAAAAAGGAAAACGGGCAAAACCCCGATGGAAATTGAGATCCACCGTTACAGGCTGTGTGGGATGATGCTTCTGATCATGAATCAGGCTCTTGCCGGTATCGTCATTTTCATGGTACATCAGAACAAAGGATTTGATTATCCGGGAGTGCTGATCTATGCAATGGCGCTCTACTCCTTTTACTCAATTATCACGGCTGTTATCAAGCTTGTCAAATTCCGGAAGCACGGCAGCCCCATTCTTTCAGCAGCGAAAGTGATCAACCTCGTTGCGGCGATGGTTTCTATCCTGTCACTTGAGACAGCGATGATGGCGCAGTTTGGCGGCAATGATGACCCGTTTTTCCGAAAAACTATGACAGCCGCTACTGGAGGCGGTGTCTGTACCATTGTTATTGGTATGGCAATTTTTATGCTGTGGAAATCCACAAAGCAGATGAAAAAACTGAGGATTAACAATTCTTAAACATAAAATAAGCATTTTACAAACAAGCGGAAATTATACTATGTACACAAATCGAAAGGGGCGAACCACCATGGAAGAAAAGAAAGTAACCTTTAACTATACCTACTCTGCCTTGCAGCAACAGGAAATTAAACGTATCCGGGAAAAATATATGCCGCCCACACAGGAAGAAGATAAGATGGAGCTGCTTCGCAAATTGGATACGGGTGTCACCAAACCTGGAACAACTGTTTCCCTCATTGTTGGAATTATCAGCGCGCTGATCTTCGGCGTGGGAATGTGCTGTACGATGGTTTGGACGGATTTATTTATTCCAGGTATCGTTATTGGTATTATTGGCTTGGCTGGCATTGTATCCGCTTATCCGCTGTATGCGCATATTACAAAAAAGCAACGTGCGAAAGTTGCTCCTGAAATCATGCGGCTGACGGATGAATTAATGAAGTGAGCTGTAGATATGAAATATTGTTGAAATCGGGCATTCTTGTAAAGGAGTCCGATTTTTTTTAATATTTCCCAAACAAGACTTAAATATTTTGCAAACGTTATAATTCTATAATTTCTCCTATTGACAAGCTGTCAGGGGGAGAATCTGGAATTGACTGCCATTTGTCCCCGGAAAGGGGATAACATGAGGAGGTCCAGGGCGGGGACAGGCCATTTACTGTCCATATTTGAACATCATATTTTTTCTGTACATACCGTAGTCCTTAAGGGGATTGCGGTATTTTTTTGTTCGACATATTCCCTGCCAATCCCCATTAGTCCACCAATATGTACCCAATTTTTTAAGACAAGCGCATCCGCCTTACGGCGGGTGCGTTTTTTCGTTGTCGGAAAAAGGCTGTTTCTGACATTTTACCGGTCCCGCGCGCCGCCTATCAGTCTTGAATTTTCTGTTTTCAAAAATTTCAAGACTGGAGGAAATCTGAATGAAAATTAAATATGAGTTTGCAGATGGGACGGTGTCGGAGGTCGAGGTGGAGGAATCCATCGGTGCCGTCATCATTGAGGACAGGCGGCTGGAGGACAATCTTGCCCGGAAGGAGCGGTATCACTGTCATTCGCTGGATGCAGTGGAGTTTGAAGGTGCGGGCTACGGAACGGACGAAACCCCGGAAATGTTGCTTGCTGCCATGGAAGAGGACAGGCGTGTATATGAGGCTTTCCATAAACTGTCCGAGGTGCAGCAGAGACGGCTGCTGATGCTGGCAGGCGGTATGTCAATCCGGGAGATTGCACGGCAGGAGGGTACGAATTTCAGGACTGTGCATGAGTCGGTGGAGTCAGGAAGAAAAAAATTTAAAAAGTTTTTCTGAAAAACACCCCATCAAAACAGCCTCCAAATCTCCGTATAGTGAAGGGCATAAAATCCTGCCTTTCAGAAATCGGAGGTGGAAAGGTGAATCACGCATTGAAGATCAGTGTAGCAAAGGAGCTGGCATCCGGTGGGATCGTGAGCTGCCGCCATATCTCCGTGAGGGAGCGCCTCGTGCGCTTCCTTCTTGGGGAGAAGCAGCGGCTGACCATCATCGTTCCGGGCGATTCCGTCCGGGAGCTGGCAATCAGTGAAGTCATGGAAGGAGGAAACGTACATGGGAAAAGTGAAGTTACTGCTTGACGTCATCGGGGACCTGCGCTCCCTTGCTGACAGCCTGCAGGCCGTTGCGGATGCGGTGGCGGAAAATGATGCGGCAGAGGCAGAGCTGACGACCACAAAGGAGCCGGAGAAAGCGGGAAAAACAGGGAAGACAACCGTAAGGAACACGGCGAAGAAGGATACAAAGGCTACGGCAAAGCAGGAGGAAAAGCCGCTGACACTGGAGGAAGTCCGCGCGGTGCTGGCAGAGAAGTCCCGCTCTGGACACACGGAGGAAGTGAGGAAGCTGCTTGCAAAGCATGGCGCGGATAAGCTGTCGGAGATCGACCCGGCGGAGTATGCCGCGCTGCTTGCGGAAGCGGAGGTGCTGTGATGGGGAGACACGCTTTATTGTCAGCATCCTCCAGCCACCGGTGGCTTGCCTGCCCGCCGTCGGCAAGGCTCTGTGAGAATTACGAGGATACGGGCAGCGAATACGCGCAGCAGGGCACTGACGCTCACAGCCTGTGCGAACACAAGCTGAAGCTGTCCTTGGGGATGGAAACGGAAGACCCCACGGAGAGACTTTCCTTCTACGACGAGGAGATGGAGGAATGCGCCTGCGGGTATGCGGAGTATGTCCTCTCGCTTGTGGAGGAGGCAAAGAAAACCTGCAAAGACCCGGTTGTGCTGATCGAGCAACGGCTGGATTTCTCCCGGTATGTGGAGGAGGGCTTCGGCACCGGCGACTGCGTCATTATAGCAGACGGGACTCTGTATATCATCGACTACAAGCACGGCAAAGGCGTGGAAGTTTCCGCAGAGGGGAACCCACAGATGATGCTGTATGCCCTGGGCGCGTTGGAGCTGTTTGACGGCATCTATGACATTGACGCCGTCCGCATGGCGATCTACCAGCCGCGCCGTGAGAATGTCAGCGTGTATGCCATGGAGAAGGATGACCTGCTCCGGTGGGCAACGGGCGAGCTTGCGGAAAAAGCAAAGCTGGCCTATGCCGGGGAGGGTGAGTTCTGTGCGGGGGAACACTGCCGGTTCTGCAAGGCGAAGGCGGTCTGCAGGAAGCGGGCAGAGTACAACCTGGAGCTTGCAAAATATGACTTTGAGATGCCCGCCACGCTGGAGGATGACGAGATTGCGGCAATCCTCGTGAAAGCGGATGAGCTGGCGGCATGGGCGGCGGATGTGAAGGAGTTCGCATTGCAGCAGGCACTTTCCGGCGTGAAGTATGACGGGTTTAAAGTGGTTGAGGGCCGTTCCAACAGGAAGTACACGGATGAGGATGCCGTGGCGGATACCGTGAAGAAGGCGGGCTTCGACCCGTATGAGCCGAAGCTCCTGGGCATCACGGCCATGGAAAAACTGCTGGGCAAGAAGAAATTTGCAGAGATTCTGAAGGGCCTTGTGGAGAAGCCGCAGGGCAAGCCGGCGCTCGTGCCTGAGAGCGACAAGCGGCCGCCGATGAACACGGCGCAGGAAGATTTCAAGGAAAATTAGGAGGCAAATCTTATGGCAAACAATGTAAATAATCCAACGAAAGTAATCACGGGGCCGAACACCCGGTGGAGCTATGCAAATGTGTGGACCCCGAAGTCAATTAATGGCGGTGAGGCAAAGTACTCCGTTTCGCTCATCATCCCGAAATCAGACAAAAAGACCATCGCAAAGATCGAGGCTGCGATTGAAGCGGCCTACCATGAGGGCGAGGCGAAGCTGAAGGGGAACGGCAGGAGCGTCCCTGCGCTTTCCGTGCTGAAGACCCCGCTGCGTGACGGGGACACGGAGCGCCCGGATGATGAAGCCTATGCGGATTCCTATTTTGTCAATGCCAACAGCACTACGGCTCCCGGCATCGTGGATGCGGACCGCCAGCCGGTCATTGATACGTCCGAGGTGTACAGCGGTGTGTACGGCAGGGCGAGCATCAATTTCTATGCATTCAATTCCAACGGGAATAAGGGTATCGCCTGTGGGCTGAATAATTTACAGAAGATCCGTGACGGGGAGCCTTTGGGCGGGAAGTCCCGTGCAGAGGACGATTTTGCGGATGAGGACGAGGAGGATTTCCTGTCATAACCAGATAAACGGAAACACAGCCGCCGGGTGGCGGGGAACGGGCGTCTGCCTTTTCCCTGCCGCCCTTAAGGCGGTGAAAGGAGCTGGTAGGATTGAAGTCTATAGAAATTGACATTGAGACGTACAGCGATGTGGATTTATCCAAGTGCGGCGTTTACAAATATTCTTCCTCGCCGAATTTTGAGATTCTGCTGTTTGGGTTCAGCGTGGACGGCGGTGAAGTGGAGGTGGTCGATGTTGCCTGTGGGGAGAAAATCCCTGCGGATATCCTGGCGGCGCTCTCGGATGATTCCGTCACCAAGTGGGCATTCAATGCGCTGTTCGAGAGGGTGTGCCTATCAAATTACCTTGGGGAATGGCTGGAGCCGGAATCGTGGAAATGCTCCATGGTGTGGTCGGCCACGCTTGGCCTTCCGCTGTCTTTGGAAAATGTGGGCGCAGTGCTTGGGCTGGAAAAGCAGAAGCTGTCCGAGGGGAAAGACCTGATCCGGTATTTCTGTGTCCCCTGCAAGCCGACCAAGACGAACGGCGGCCGGACACGGAACCTGCCGGAGCATGACAGGGAAAAGTGGGAGCGGTTCAAAGCCTATAATCTGCGCGATGTGGAAGCGGAAATGCAGATACAGCAGAGGCTTTCAAAGTTCCCGGTTCCGGATTTTGTGTGGGAGGAATACTGGCAGGACCAGGAGATAAACGACCGGGGCATCGGGGTGGATATGGAGATGGTCGCACAGGCAATCGCTATGGATGGCCGTTCCAAGTCGGAGCTGTCAGCCGCCATGCAGGAACTGACGGAACTGGAGAATCCAAATTCCGTGCAGCAGATGAAGCAGTGGCTTTCGGAGAACGGGATGGAGACGGATTCCCTTGATAAAAAGGCGGTGGCGGAACTGTTAAAGACTGCGCCGGAGCCTTTGGGGGAGGCGCTTTCCCTGCGGCAGCAGCTTGCAAAATCCTCGGTGAAGAAATACCAGGCGATGGAAAATGCTGTGTGTGCGGACAGCCGTGCGCATGGGATGTTTCAATTTTACGGCGCTAATAGGACGGGGCGGTTTTCTGGCCGGATTATCCAGTTGCAGAATCTGCCCCAGAACCACATCCCTGATTTGGCGCAGGCACGGGAACTTGTGAAAGCAGGGGATTTTGATGCCCTTGCCATGCTCTATGAGGATATCCCGGATACGCTCTCGCAGCTCATCCGCACGGCTTTCGTGCCGCAGGACGGAAGGAAGTTCATCGTGGCGGACTTTTCCGCTATTGAGGCGAGGGTGATCGCATGGATCGCCGGGGAGCAGTGGCGGATGAAAGTGTTTGAAGGCGGTGGCGACATTTACTGTGCCTCGGCAAGCCAGATGTTCCATGTGCCGGTGGAAAAGCACGGCGTGAACGGGCATCTGCGGCAGAAAGGTAAGATAGCGGAACTGGCTCTTGGCTATGGCGGATCAGTGGGCGCGTTGAAATCCATGGGCGCGCTGGAGATGGGGCTTGCGGAGGAAGAGCTGCAGCCGCTTGTGTCGGCATGGCGGGATTCCAACCCAAGCATTACGGAATTCTGGTGGGCGGTTGACCGTGCGGTGAAGGAGTGCATCAAAAAGAGGATACCAACAGAAACACACGGCATCCGCTTCAGCTATGAAAGCGGGATGCTGTTCATCACGCTTTTCTCCGGGCGGCGGCTTGCGTATGTGAAGCCGAGGATTGGCGAGAACCGGTTTGGCGGGGAATCCGTCACTTACATGGGCGTGGGCGGCACGAAGAAATGGGAAAGGCTGGAAAGCTATGGCCCCAAGTTCGTGGAGAACATCGTGCAGGCGGTCAGCAGGGATATCCTGTGTTACGCCATGCGGACGCTCCGGACCTGCGCAATCGTCGCACACGTCCATGATGAGGTCATCATCGAGGCGGACAGGAGGATGTCCCTTCCTGCCGTATGTGAACAGATGGGCAGGACGCCGCCCTGGGCAAAGGGGCTGCTGCTCCGTGCGGACGGTTACGAATGTGATTTTTACCAGAAGGATTAGGCAGGGGGTGCATGATGGAACGGCTGCGGATGGAATACGGGACGGGGTATATGGAGCTGAATGTGGAGGCGTTCTTCCCCTGCAAGATGCCGGCAATGAGGAAAGCCGCAAGGCTCATCAATTCATACTGCTCGGATGAAACAAGGGCGGAGTTGCTTTCGGAGCTGCGGGAGCTGGCAGACGGATACAAGGCCCTCTGCGGTATGTACAAAGAAATAGAGGAGGCGCTTCCCGCAGATTCCCCGGAGCGGAGGCACTGGAAGGCGCAGTTCAACAAGACGGAAGTCCTCCGTAAAAGGATGGAGGGGAATATCAGATTGATTTCAGGAGGCAGAACGGAATGAGCAGAGCGGCAATGCAGGGGTGCAGGGCGCACGGCGACTGTTTCGCAAACAGGGGCGGCGTCTGCACCTGCTTAAAGGACAATGACTTTGGCGGGAGGGACTGCCCGTTTTATAAGCCTGCGGACACAGTCCGGGAAAGTCAGCGCAGGCAGAATGGAGGTAGGCTATATGGGAATCAGCAGATATAACAGCGAGGGATACAGCGACCCGACGAGCCATGCGGCGCTATCGGGGATCAGGAAGGAGGAAAAGGCGGCGAAGCGGGCATACCGGCCGCTTGTCTATATATGCTCCCCGTTTGCCGGGGACACGGAGGGGAACACGCAGAAGGCGAGGCGGTACAGCAGGTTTGCGGTGAAGAACGGCGCGATCCCGTTTGCCCCGCACCTGCTCTTTCCGCAGTTCCTGGATGACGGGAAGCCTGCGGAGCGGGCAATCGGTATGTTCATGGGAATGGTGCTGCTTGGCAAGTGTGAGCAGCTATGGGTGTTTGGGAAAACCATATCCACGGGGATGGCGGTGGAGATTGAGAAAGCGGAAAAGCGGGATATGCCGATCCGTTATTTCACAGAAAACTGCGAGGAGGTCTGCAAATTATGAGGATGACATTTCACACGGCGAACTGCAGGGGGAATGCAAAGAACAGCTTATATCCCAACAGGCGTGTCATTGACAATGAGGATGACTGCATGGAGGTGGTGGCGTTCGACCATGTGTGCGCAGAATTCAAAAACTGCCGCAGGAGCGGGGATAACTTCCTCTCCTGCGATGTGGATGTGATGGACTGCGACAATTCCCATTCCGACAATCCGGCGGACTGGGTTCATCCGGAAGACCTGGAAGGGAAGATCGGGGAGGATGTGGCTTTTGCCGTAGTGCCGAGCCGCAACAACATGAAGCCGAAGGAGGGGAAGTCCGCAAGGCCGAGGTTCCATGTGTACTTTCCGCATGACCCAATCTCGGACGGGGAGGCGTGTGCGGCTCTGAAAAAGGCCATACAGCAGAAGTTCCCGTTCTTCGATGCCAAGGCGCTGGATTCCGCACGGTTCATTTTTGGGCATCCTGCAGATTCCATCCTTTGGCATGAGGGTGAGATCACCATCGACTGCATCGTGAAGCCGCAGGGCGGCAGGGAGATTCCGCAGGGGCAGAGGAACGCCACCATGTCCCACTTTGCGGGGCGCGTGGTGAAGCGGTACGGCGCGACGGAAAAGGCGCATGAGATTTTCATGGAGGAGGCGGCAAAGTGCAATCCGCCCCTGGAGGATGCGGAGCTTGCCATAATCTGGCAGAGCGCCTGCCGCTTTGCGGAGAAAGTGCAGGGGCAGGAGGGGTATGTCGCCCCGGATGCGTACAATGACGAGTTTGGGCGTGAGTCTTTAAAACCGGGCGATTATTCGGACATCGGGCAGGCGAAGGTGCTGACCAGGGAGTACGGGGTGGAGCTGCGCTATACGGCTGCCACGGATTACCTGCGTTTCTGCGGGCAGTATTGGGTGGAGTCGAAGCAGCAGGCAGTGGGCGCGGCGGAGGAATTTTTAGACCTCCAGCTTGCGGACGCGAAGGATGAGATCGCCCGGACGAAACAGGCGCTCATGGACACGGGCATTTCAGAAGATGCCATCACCTCCGGCGGCAAGTCGCTGGAAAAGAAGATCAGCGGCGGGCAGATGGATGCCTACCTTGCGTATATGTCCGCCCAGGCATATAGGGCGTTCGTGATGAAACGCAGGGATATGAAGTATGTGGTGTCGGCTCTGCAGGCGGCAAAACCGATGCTGGAGATCAGCGTTTCCGACCTTGACAAAGACGGGTTCCTTCTGAACACGCCAGACGGCACCTATTACCTCCCGGACGGGCTGGAGGGAAAAAGGGACCACAGCCCGGAGGACTATATCACGAAGATAACGGCGGCGGCTCCCGGCGACAAAGGGGAGAAACTGTGGCTGGATTCTTTGGACACTATTTTCTGCAAAGACCAGGAGCTGATTGATTATGTGCAGCAGATCGTGGGCATGGCGGCGGTGGGGCGCGTCTACATGGAATCGCTGGTCATTGCCTACGGGGAGGGGAGGAACGGGAAGTCCACCTTTTGGAACACGATAGCCCGTGTGCTTGGAACCTACAGCGGGAATATGTCCGCTGACACCCTCACGGTCGGGTGCAAGCGGAATGTGAAGCCGGAACTTGCCGAAGCGAAGGGCAAGCGGCTTATTATTGCTGCGGAGCTGGAGGAAGGGATGCGCCTGAACACTTCCGTGGTGAAACAGATGTGTTCCACGGATGAGATTTTTGCGGAGAAAAAGTATAAGGACCCGTTCTCCTTCACACCGAGCCATACCCTTGTGCTGTATACCAACCACCTGCCGAGAGTGGGCGCAAACGACCCTGGTACATGGCGGCGCTTAATCGTGATCCCGTTCCATGCCAGGATAGAGGGCGCAGCGGATGTGAAGAACTATGCTGATTTCCTTGTGGCGGAGGCAGCCCCGTCAATCATGGCGTGGATCATTGAAGGAGCAAAAAAAGCGATTAGCCGGAATTTCCACATCCCCTGCCCTGCCTGCGTGGAGGATGCCATTAAAGCATACCGGGAGGACAATGACTGGCTTGGGCATTTCCTGGGCGAGTGCTGTGAAACTGACAAGACATACCGGGAGAAGTCCGGCGAACTGTACCAGGAATACCGCAGCTACTGTATGCGAACGGGCGAGTATGCGAGAGGCACGGCGGATTTTTATAATGCGCTGGAGTCTGCCGGTTTCATGCGCCAGAAGACTAAGACGGGAAATTTTATCCGGGGGCTCCGGATAAGGGAAGATTTCAAGGATTGACGGGTGTATTTTACCGTAAGGGTGGAGGTCGGTGGAGGTCTTGGTATAAACCCCCTTTAGGGCAGTTTTTTCAGTAAAAAATCACTTATAGGGGAGTTTTAGGTAAAAGTTCCACCGACCTCCACCCCAAAGCCTGGAATGCTTGAAAAATAAGGGATTGGAGGTATTTGCATGAGAGAGAAAACCATAGAGCAGAAATTCAGGGCGGCAGTCAGGGCCGCCGGTGGTCTGGCAGTAAAGTTCGCATCGCCCGGTTTTGATGGGGTGCCTGACCGTTTGGCACTTCTCCCCGGCGGGAGGATGGCATTTGTGGAGGTCAAGGCCCCTGGGAAAAAGCCCCGCCCCCTGCAGTTGGCACGGCACAGGCTGCTGCGGCAGTTGGGATTTAAAGTGTATGTGCTGGATGACGAGTCGCAGATTGGAGGGATGATTGATGAGATACGAGCCACATGATTACCAGCAGTACGCCATCAGCTATATCGAGACACACCCTGTGGCGGCAGTCCTCTTGGACATGGGACTTGGAAAAACGAGCATCACGCTGACCGCGCTGGGTGACCTTTTGTTTGACAGCTTTGAAATCCACAGGGTGTTAGTGGTAGCGCCAATCCGGGTGGCTTCCTTCAGTTGGCCGGCGGAAATTGAAAAGTGGGACCACCTTGAGGGGCTTAAGTACAGCGTGGCGGTCGGAACGGCGGTGGAGAGAGTGGCGGCATTAAAAAAACCTGCAGATATTTATCTGATCAACCGTGAGAACGTGCAGTGGCTGATTTCCGAGAGCGGCATACCGTTTGACTTCGACATGGTGGTGATCGATGAGCTTTCCTCCTTCAAGAACCACCAGACGAAGCGGTTCAAGGCATTGATGAAAGTACGGCCGAAAGTGAAACGCATCGTGGGGCTGACAGGAACACCGAGCAGCAACGGACTGATGGACTTGTGGGCGGAGTTCCGGCTGCTGGACATGGGCGAGCGGCTCGGCCGGTTCATCGGGCAGTACCGCACCTCCTACTTCCGGCCGGATAAGCAGAACGGACAGGTGGTATTTTCCTACAAGCCGCTGCCGGGAGCGGAGAAACAGATTTATAACAAAATATCGGACATCACCATTTCCATGAAGTCCACCGACCACCTGCAGATGCCGGAACTGATAAATTCCAGATACACCGTGTATCTTTCTGAGAAAGAGGATTCGCACTATGCGGATTTGAAGAAAGACCTCGTCCTTCAGCTTCCGGACGGCGACATCACAGCCGCCAATGCCGCATCCCTTTCCGGGAAGCTGTCGCAGATGGCAAACGGCGCAATCTATACGGATGCCGGGGAGACGGTCGCCATCCATGAGCGGAAGCTGGACGCACTGGAGGACATCATCGAAGCGGCGAACGGCAAGCCGGTGCTTGTGGCATACTGGTTCCGGCATGACCTGGAACGCATCACGGAACGGCTGCACAAACTGAAAATCCCGTGTTCCCGGCTGGACACGGACGGCAGCATCCGGAAATGGAACGCCGGGGAGATCCCAGTGGCGCTGATCCACCCGGCATCCGCGGGACACGGCCTCAACCTCCAGGGCGGAGGGAACACGCTGGTGTGGTTCGGCCTTACCTGGTCACTGGAATTATACCAGCAGACGGTGGCGAGGCTTTGGCGGCAGGGGCAGGCATCCAAGACCGTGGTGGTGCAGCACATCATCACGAAAGGCACCATAGACGAGCGGATCATGAAGGCGCTTTCCGAAAAGGACACCACGCAGGCCGCACTGATCGATGCAGTGAAGGCAGACTTGAAGATATAGGCGGAAATGCCGCCGGTCAAAAATGCAAATCTGAGCCAATCAATGAAAACCAGTGACAATCTTTGAAAATCCGGGGGAAGCAAATATATTTTGATTGGAGGCATGGCTTATGAGCATTATCTGGAAGTACCTTGACAAGCGGTCGGCGGCCGTGGACGCGCTGAAGGATTACAGCAGCATGAAGTTCATCATCGAACACACGGATGATGAGATAAAGGCGGCATATGAGAAGATGGGCGACGTCAGCAGCCCGCAGCCTGACGGGATGCCGCACACGCACAACCCCCATGCTGTGGAGGACAGGATGATAAAGGGCATTGAGGAGATCGATGTCCTGAAAGAGCGGTACCGGCAGGCAGTGGAGTATATGGCGTGGTTCCTCCCGGCATGGGAGGAGCTTTCGGAGGATGAGCGGTATGTGCTGGAAAATTTCTATGGCGGCAGCAATGAATACGGCAGCAGCATTATTTATAAAATTGCCGACCATTTCCGCATCGAGCAGAGCTCCGCCTATAACAAAAAGAACCGCGCGCTGCACCACCTTACCATCCTGCTGTTTGGGAAAAGCTGAAAAAATGAGTGGATATATTCCGCCATTGACGGTAATATGCACCATACCAAAAGGGAAAGGAGGATGCGGGATGGCAGAAGCGGATGAGGTTTCGAAGATCATGGCGGTGGCTGAGAAATACAGCGATTACTGGAGTGAGTGGCATTCAGACATCGCCATTGGCAGGAAAGGGCCGCATTTTTTCTATGTGTACAACGACAAGTACCGCAACTTTGAAGTGTTCACGCCATTTGAAACGGCGGAGGAGCTGGAGAAGCTGATCATAGGGACCATGGCAGAGAACATGGAGACCATCAATGCGGTGGTGGCAGAGAGCGTACACATGATGTTTGACGAAGTGGACATCAACGAGAATGTGGGAAATTATGACCCGGACTTCCACATCTACAAGCTGCTTCGGCAGATGGAGATCATGACCGGGGAGCTGGGACGCTGGACGGAGATGGCGGCAGGCACATACCGTTCACTGGCAAATGTCTGTAAAGACGTGAAGTTTGGCGGGAAAGGACCGGGCGGGGATGCAAATGAGTAATATCGTGTAAAATGTTTGCCGTATGGCGTGGTATACTGATATTATCGAAAACTGCAAAAAGACAGACGGCCTTCGTGGGGAGCAGCCCTGCGGGGGCTTTCTTTATGCCAGAAGGAGGTGAGAGCAATGCCAAGGAAACCGAAGAGGCCGTGTTCCTTCCCCGGATGCCCCAAGCTGACAGAGGGACGCTTTTGTGAGGAGCATGAAAAGCAGGAGAACCGCCGCTACGAGAAGTACGACCGTGACCCGGCTGTACGCCGTAGGTACGGCAGAGCATGGAAACGTATCCGTGACCGTTACGCCGCAAAGCACCCGTTCTGTGAGGAGTGTTACAAGAAAGGTGTGCTGCATCCTGTGGAGGAGGTACACCACAGGCTGCCATTGGCGGAGGGTGGCACTCATGACGAGGGAAACCTCATTTCATTGTGTCAGCCGTGCCATGCAAGGATTCATGCGGAGCGCGGTGACAGGTGGAATAAGCATTAAATTACTGTATGCGGGTCCCTTGTGGAGATTTCTGCCAGCCGGGAGGGGCGGGTGGAATCTCTACAAGGGACCCGCCGGGGAACGGGCGTGGGGTGTCACGCACAAAAACCGGAAATCAAACGGGGGATTGCCCCGGTTTTCAAATATGGGATTTCCCTTGGTTTACAGTGTTTTTTACGGTGCTGCGGCGTTTGATTTCCGCAGCATTTTTTCAAACGAAATCAAAGAAACGGGGTGAAGACAGTGGCAAAAGATGGCAGCAACCGAGGCGGCGCAAGGCCGGGGGCGGGGCGCAAGCCGAAGGCGCTCACGGAGAAGATCAGCGAGGGGAAAGCAGCGGCGGTCATGATGGAGCCTGCCGAACTGGAAGGCGTGGATGTGCCGCCCGTGAAGGACTTCCTGAAATCCCCGCAGAAGAGCGGGCGGGAGCTGGTGGCGGAGGAAGTGTACAACGAAACTTATACCTGGCTGAAAGCGAGGGGCTGTGAAAAGCTGGTCACTGTCCAGATGGTGGAGCAGTATGCCATGAGCGTGTCCCGGTGGATTCAGTGTGAGGAGATTGTATCCTCCACGGGCTTCCTGGCAAAGCACCCGACCACGGGGGCCGCCATTGCTTCGCCCTATGTCACCATGAGCCAGTCCTACATGAAGCAGACCAATTACTGCTGGATGCAGATATACCAGATCGTGAAGGAAAACTGCTCGGTGGAGTTCCAGGGGAACACGCCAATGGATGATACGATGGAGCGGCTGCTCCGCGCAAGGAAAGGAGTGTAGAGGAAAATGGGAAAAACAACAACGGAGATGCAGCTTGTGCCGCTCTCCAAACTGGTGCCGTATGTGAATAATGCGCGGACGCACTCGCCGGAACAGCTCACAAAGCTCCGTTCGTCCCTGCGGGAGTTCGGCTTCATTAACCCAGTCATCATCGACCGGGAGTTCAATGTCATCGCGGGGCATGGCAGGATTGCCGCTGCAAAGGAGGAAGGGATTGCAGAGGTCCCGTGTGTGTTTGTGGATTATTTGACGGAGGCACAGAAGAAAGCCTATATTTTGGCAGACAACCGCATGGCGCTGGACGCGGGATG
This sequence comes from bacterium 210820-DFI.6.37, assembly GCA_020558355.1. GTDB lineage: Bacteria > Bacillota > Clostridia > Peptostreptococcales > Anaerovoracaceae > Hominibacterium. The sequence goes on from JAJCKG010000006.1 coordinate 129,012, forward strand.
GGATGAGGAGCTGCTCCGCATCGAGATTGAATCCCTGCAGGGCGCGGATTTTGATGTGTCTCTGACAGGCTTCGGTGAGGATGAGATCGCAGACCTTTTCTCCGGGGACGGGGAAAAAGATGTGAAAGATGATGACTTCGACCTTTCCGCCGCACTGGAGAAAGCGGCGTTCGTGGAACGGGGAGACATCTGGACGGTGGGTAGGCACAGGCTGATGTGCGGTGACGCCACCAGTGCGGAGGATGTGGCGGCGCTCATGGACGGGAAAAAGGCAAACCTCATCGTGACGGACCCGCCGTATAATGTCGCTTTCAAGAGCGGAAGTGGTCTGTCCATCCAGAATGACAGCATGGCGGGTGACGAGTTCTACACATTTCTGTACAATTCGTTTGCCTGTATGGCGGAGCATCTGGAGAGCGGCGGTTCCGCTTATGTGTTCCATGCCGATACGGAAGGACTCAATTTCAGAAAGGCATTCCTTGATGCCGGATTTCACCTGGCGGGGGTGTGCATTTGGGTAAAGAACAGTCTTGTGCTTGGCCGCAGCGATTACCAGTGGCAGCATGAGCCTGTTCTTTTTGGTTGGAAAAAGGGTGGAAAGCACTCCTGGTATTCTGACCGCAGCCAGACCACCATCTGGAATTACGACAAGCCGAAGCGGAACAAGAACCATCCCACTTCTAAGCCGCTTGACCTGCTCGGTTATCCCATCTGCAATTCCTCGCAGGAGAACGCCATTGTCTTGGATACCTTCGGCGGGAGCGGCTCCACGATGATGGCGTGTGAGCAGACGAACCGTGTCTGCTGCATGATGGAGCTGGATGAGAAGTATGCCTCGGTCATCCTGCGGAGGTATGTGGGGGACACCGGGGATTCGGAGAATGTGTATGTGGTGCGCGGCGGGGAGAAAATCCCTTATTCCGCACTGGTGAAGGAGGTGGAGGCGGAATGAATGCGGACGCTATATATATTCATAGTAGGGAGCATGGCACTGGCGGCGGAGACACACCAAATCCGCAGACTGCGGATACCCGCCTTACCCTCGGCAGCCTGTTCGATGGTTCAGGGGGATTTCCGTTAGGTGGGCTGCTTGCAGGCATCACGCCTTTGTGGGCATCAGAAATTGAGCCTTTCCCCATCCGTGTGACCACAAAACGGCTGCCCTCCGTGAAGCACCTGGGCGATATCAACAGCATCCATGGGGATGAAATAGAGCCGGTGGACATCATCACCTTCGGCTCGCCCTGCACGGATATGTCGGTGGCGGGAAAGCGGGCGGGGCTTGGCGGGCAGCAGTCCTGCCTGTTCTACCAGGCAGTACGAATCGTAAAGGAAATGAGGTGTGCAACAGATGGAAAATATCCAAGGTTTATCGTGTGGGAAAATGTCCCCGGAGCCTTCTCATCCAATAAAGGGGAAGACTTCAAGGCGGTCCTCGAAGCGGTCTGCTCCGTCAAATGTGAAGGTGTTTCTGTTCCTGGACCTCCAAAGGGCAGGTGGGCAAACGCAGGAAATATCGTGGCAGACAGCTTTTCCCTCGCATGGCGCGTCCTTGACGCCCAATTTTGGGGAGTCCCCCAACGGAGAAAACGCATCTACCTTGTCGCAGATTTTGCAGGCGGGAGTGCCGGAAAAATATTATTTGAGTCCGAAGGCGTGTCTGGGTATTCTGCGGAGGGCTTCCGTGCGTGGCAAGGAACTGCCGGAGGTGCTGCGGATTGCACTGGAGCGGCAGGCGGCATCTGCTTAAACGATCAGGGAGGGCAGAGGATGGATGTGACGGATGATGTGACCTGCACTTTGCGGGCGGAGGCGCACCATCCTCCGTGTGTGCTGGAATCGGCTGGTTTCTGCACGGAGCATTCCGCACAGGCGCGGGGAATCGGTTATGAGGAGGAAACCTCGCCCACGCTCCGTGCCGGGACGGTTCCTGCGGCGCTGGCATTGGAGAACCATCCTGCGGACAGCCGTGTAAAGCTGTCGGAGGATGGAAAAGTGCAGACGCTGACTTCCCGGATGGGGACTGGCGGAGGGAATGTTCCGATGGTCATGAGCCGGGAAGATGCTGTTATGGAACCGGAGCTTTATGAGAACCACTCGCAGGATACGAGATACACGGGACCTTTGGAAACAGCGCCTACGGTCAGCTCGACTTATGGCATGGGCGGTAACAACCAGCCTTTTGTGGTGGAAACACCCAAGACGCTGAAAATCCGCTCTGGCTGTGAGGGCGGTGGCAAGGGGGCAATCATACAAGATGACAAATCAGCAACGCTCTCCTGCAATAATGACCAGACGGTGTTCGTGCCGTTCTGCAAGGGATACCGCGCCCACTACAAAGGGGATGCTTCTACATGGAAAAACGGAGAGGTAGCGAACACGCTGAACACCTTTGATGTTGGGGAAAGCCGGTGCAATGAACTGGTGGTGCAGGCATACGGCATCTGCTCCAAGGACAGCAACGCTATGAAGTCGGATAACCCGTACAGCGGATTCTATGAGGCGGACACCTCCCGGACGCTGGATGCCAACGGCGGCAATCCTGGCTGTAATCAGGGCGGCATTGCCGTGGTGTCAGTACAGGGTTCCATGATTGGCAGAGAGGATAAGAACGGGCCTCAGGGCAGCGGCGTGAATGAGGATGTTTCCTTCACGCTGAACGCCACGGACCACCATGCGGTGGCGTACCCGATCTACTGCACAAGCAAAAATTCCCATTTCACGCGGGCGGAGAAGGAGCTGGCGAACACGCTGGTGGCTACAGATTACAAAGACCCGCCTGTCATCAACGATGTGCAGGCGGAGCCGGAGTATATTGTCCGCAGGCTGACGCCGACAGAGTGCGCAAGGCTGCAGGGATTCCCGGACTGGTGGTGCAGCGGTCTTTGGACGGAAGAACCGACAGAGAATGACCTTGCTTTCTGGCGGGAGGTCTTTGAGACCCACCGGAAAGCCGTGGGGACTTACCAAAAGCCAAAGACTGATAAGCAGATCATCAAGTGGCTGAAAAACCCTCATTCCGATTCCGCTGAATATAAGATGTGGGGCAACGGTGTCGCACTACCCAATGTTTATTTCGTGCTTTCGGGCATTGTGTATTACGCACAGTTTCCGGACTTTTTATTGTGACATATTTTCTCACATACTGCTTGCTATTTCTGCCGCTTAGAGTGATTAATGTAGTACCGAAAAACGAAGGAGGTACAAAAAAATGAGGATTGAATTCAACAGGACAGGGGCAGAGCGGAAGGCGCTGGTGCAGGCAATGGGAGAGATTCTGGAGGTAAAGCCGAAATATCTCGGAATGCCGACGGCAGCTTATCAGGTGGATTACTTCCACATCGACAAAAACGGCGCGGTGGAATTTGATGACCGGGCAGACAGTGAAGAGGTTGAAAACCTGCTGGAGCGCCTTGCGGAAAAAGGAATCACTGCGGTTCCGGCAGAAACGGCGCAGGAAGCCGATACGGCGGAAGAAAGCACGGATACGGAAAATAATGCGGAGGAGCAGGAAACGGCGGAACAAGAGGCAGATTTGGGGCTTACGGTGGAACTTCCGAGGGAGAGCTTCACGGATTCCGCATTGGAAAACCTGCAAAAGCTGGTGGATTCCAAAGCAGCCCTGATGAAAAAGGCACTGGCGGTGGATGCACTTCCAATCGAGATAACCGGGGAGCGGGTTTCCTTCCCCTGGTTTTCAGAGGCAGATGGCGAATCCACAAAAGCCTACACCCATTTCATAACAGCCTTGTGTGACATGGCAAGGAACCAGAAACGGATCACGGCAACGGAAAAGGCGGTCGATAATGAGAAATACGCATTCCGGTGCTTTCTCCTGCGGCTCGGCTTCATTGGGGCGGAGTATAAGACCGAACGGAAAGTCCTGCTAAAGAACCTCACGGGGTCATCCGCTTTCAAAAGCGGTCAAAGAATGGAGGTGCAGGGCTGATGGCTGAAAGTTACACCTTTTCGGAACACGATGTGACAATATCGGGGGAAGCACAGCATCTGCTCGACCTTGCGGTATGTCTTAGGGCATCCGACATGGAGAATATCTGGACAGACTTGGCTTACAAGATTGAGCGTGAGCTGGATGAGGATTTTCGCAGGGAGGTGGAGTCATGAGATTTCCGAGTAAAGAGATTGTAGAGCGTGTCCGCAGGGAGTATCCGGCAGGCACACGGGTGGAGCTGATACGGATGGATGATGTGCAAGCTCCTCCGGTCGGAACGCTCGGAACGGTCACAGGCGTGGATGATACGGCATCGCTTTTAGTTCGATGGGATAACGGCTCTCATCTAAGTGTGGTTTATGGAGAGGATGTAGTGCGGCGGCTTCCTGTGGTCAGAACGGTCTGCTATGGAAAGACGGATGAATGGTACAGCCGGGAGGAGGCGGAGCGTTTCTTCCTGCGGGCAATGGCAATGTCCGAGGGGAGCGAGCAGGCACGGTACACCAAGATTTATACGGAACTGAAAATGGGAAAGGAATTCTGCACGGATGAGGAGGGCGTCTGAATGGAACAGGGTATTTTGAATCAGCTTTATTACGGCAAGATCGTGCCGTGGGAAAACCGGAATGATAAGACGCCGGAAATGGAGGCTTTCAGCGAACAGGTGGATCAGGACATTGAGAGGCTGGAAAAGCTGCTGGACGATGAGGGAAAGAAAGTGCTGGAGAGACTCTTGGATAACAGTGCGGAGCTGGAACGGCAGATGGTCTGCGAGGATTTCAAGGACGGATTCCGCCTTGGGGTACAGCTTTTGACTGCCGGAATGTGCAGCGGCAATAAGCCGTAAAATACACAAATTCTGCCGCAAATCATTGTGTAATATATGCCTCGAATTAACTTGCTAATATCCCCTTTTAGAGCGAATATGTGTACTACCGAAAGGGATAACACACAAAGAAAACGGAGGAAAACAGCATGAACGCAAAATTAGCAAGACAGATTGAGGAAATGAAAAAGCAGACCATCGGGGTTGAGGTGGAGATGAACAACATTTCAAGAAGCAAAGCGGCAAAAATCGCAGCGGACTTCTTCGGAACAGGCAGATATCAGGACACGGCAGGACGGAACGGATATTACACCTGGTCGGCTTGGGATGCGCAGGGACGGGAATGGAAGTTCCAAAAGGACGTCAGCATAGCGGGGCCGGACAGCGAAAAATGCGAACTGGTAACGCCGATTCTGACCTACGCGGACATGGAAACCCTGCAGGAGCTCATCCGGCAGCTACGGCACGCCGGAGCAAAGAGCGACGCGGGAAGGGGCTGCGGGGTACACATCCACATCGGGGCAAAAGGCCACACGCCGCAGAGCCTCAGAAACCTCGCCAACATCATGGCAAGCCACGAGAGCCTCATTGCAGACGCCTTAAACCTCGACAGGGGCAGGATGAACCGCTACTGCCGCACGGTAGACCCACGGTTTCTGGAGCAGGTCAACCGGAAGAAGCCGGCAACGATGGCAGCCCTCGCAGACATCTGGTACACAAGCCACGGAGCAAACTACGGCAGAAGCCAGCACTACAACGACAGCCGCTACCATATGCTGAACTACCATGCGACCTTTACTAAAGGCACGGTCGAATTCAGGCTTTTCCAATTCGACGAACCGGGCGACGGGCGCAGGGGCGGCCTTCACGCAGGGCAGCTCAAGAGCTACATCCAGCTCTGCCTCGCACTCAGCCAAATGGCGAAGGAAGTCAAGACCGCAAGCCCGAAGCCGCAGCAGAATGAAAACCCGAAATACGCCATGCGGACATGGCTCCTCCGGCTCGGCTTCATCGGGGACGAATTCAAGACCGCAAGGGACATTCTGACAAAGAGGCTTGCAGGTGACGCATCCTTCCGGAACGGAAGGGCCGCTTGAAGGGACCGCGGGAGGTAGCCTCCTGCCACCTTGCCTGCCACGGAAAGGGCAGTGACCGCTTCGGCGGTCTTAAGGTGGTAGAAGGGTGCCCCCTTCGGAAAGGACGGATTTGAAGATGGAAAAAAGATACTACATTGCTTACGGATCGAACTTAAACATCCGGCAGATGCGGATGCGCTGCCCTGGGGCGAGGATCATCGGGACCTCGGTGGTGGAAGGATACCGGCTGCTGTTCAAGGGAAGTAAGACCGGCTCCTACCTCACCATCGAGCCGCAGGAGGGCGCGAGCGTCCCCGTGGCGGCATGGGCGGTAACGGAGGAGGATGAGGCGGCCCTGGACCGCTACGAGGGTTTTCCTTCCTTTTACTACAAAAAGGAAATGGAATTGCCTTTAAAGGGAATCAAGACCGGCAAAATCCGCAGGCGGAAGGTTTTCGTCTACATCATGCATGAGGACCGCCCGCTTGGGCTGCCGAGCGAGTTCTACATGGAGACCTGCCTGCAGGGATACCGCAGCTTCGGATTCGATGAGTCATTCCTGCAACAGGCATATGCCGACAGCAGGGAGGAATTTTCAGACGGATGGGGAATGGGCGATGCCTGCTTCATGGTGACCAACCGGAAAAAGGGCTGCACCGGCCATTACACGGTGCGGGGGTTTGATGGAAAGTATTTCTGCCTGCAGAACAGCAGGGGCAGGTTTTACCGGGCATCTGCAGGGAGGATGTTCCGCAGCAGGGAGGAAGCGCTCAGCCTTCGCAAGCCTGCGGCAAAGGAGGAATCGGAATGAAGGAAACAGCTAACATAATTGCGAGGATTTCGGTCTGCCCAAGGTGTGGGCAGACCTACCATGGGAGGCCGGCAGTCTCACGGGCGGACAACAAAACGCCGCTCTGCCCAGACTGCGGCACCAGGGAGGCGCTGGAGAGCATTGGGGTGGATGTGGAGGAGCAGGATTCCATCCTTGCCTCCATCCACCGCTGCACCGAAAGGAGGGAGCCATGAAAGCGTATGGGCGGAACCTACGCTGGATAGAGGACCGCCAGTATGGGGACGAGATGCACACGGGGATTCCGCTGCCATCCTCCGGAAAGAAGCGCGGGCAGCGCAGGAAACGGTACGAGCGGCCGTTCAAGAAGATGGAGCGGCAGTATTCAAAAAATGAAATCCGGAAGGAGATGGGCGGGCACTGACCCGCCGCCATAAACTACACAATTTCCGCCACAGATATTTGTGGATATTATGTTCTGAAAGAACTTGATAATATGTGCGTTTAGAGTGAATATGTGTACTACCGAAAGGGAAAACACAGAAAACGGAGGAAACACGATGAAAACAAAATTTTACTTGGACGGCAAAAAGACCACAAAGAAAGCATTGGTTGAGAAGATTGGGAAGGAACGCCTCGACCGCATGACGGCGGAAGCAAAAGAAGGGTTCTTTGCAGACCCGCTGGAGCAGCAGAGTTTCTACCTTGGCAGCGCAGGGATGCTGACCATCGAGTTTGCATAAGGAGGGGAACGCCATGAAAGATTTTACCACGATTGAAAAATTACAGATGAAGGTCAGCGCCACCTACGGCAGCGTACTGAAATTCGGGGACAACGTCCTGGTCACGGATGCCCATTACAAGGGCGGGTTCACAGCCGACATTTACGAGTTTGTGGAAACGCCGGAGGAAACGGGGCTTGGGGATATCGAATGCCGGCTGAACCACATCAGCCGTGCAGACCAGACCTTCCCCGACAATGGCCACGCCATTGCCTGGTGCATGGGGCAGGTCGCAAAATAAGAATAGAATATTCCAGGGAACGGAAGCCGGGAGGCTTCTGTATCTCTTACCGATAGATTTCAGGCTTGCCACTGGCAGGTCATTTTTTATGCCATTTTCCAGGGGAGGTGACGGGCATGGCAATGCGGAAACTGAAAAAATACAGACCGACAAAGTTCAGGGCAAAGGACAGCCGTTACGATTCCGATGCCGCTGATTTTGCCGTGATGTTCATCGAAAGCCTGTGCCACACCAAAGGCACATGGGCTGGGAAGCCTTTTGAGCTGATTGACTGGCAGGAGCAGATCATCCGTGACATTTTCGGCACACTGAAGCCGAACGGGTACCGCCAGTTCAACACGGCTTATGTGGAAATCCCGAAGAAGCAGGGAAAATCGGAGCTTGCGGCGGCCGTGGCGCTCCTTCTGACCTGCGGGGACGGGGAGGAACGTGCCGAGGTGTACGGCTGTGCCGCTGACCGCCAGCAGGCCACCATTGTTTTCGATGTGGCGGCGGATATGGTGCGGATGTGTCCGGCTCTGAACAAGAGGGTGAAGATACTTGCCTCGCAGAAGCGGATTATATACACGCCGACCAATTCCTTCTACCAGGTGCTTTCTGCGGAGGCATATTCCAAGCATGGGTTCAACATCCACGGCGTGGTGTTCGATGAGCTGCACACGCAGCCGAACCGGAAGCTGTTTGATGTCATGACCAAGGGCTCCGGCGACGCCAGGATGCAGCCGTTGTACTTTCTCATCACCACGGCGGGGACGGATACCCATTCCATCTGCTATGAGACGCACCAGAAAGCAAAGGATATTTTAGAGGGGCGGAAGGTTGACCCAACCTTTTACCCGGTGATTTATGGTGCGGATGAGGCGGACGACTGGACGGACTCCAAGGTGTGGAAGAAAGCGAACCCCTCTTTAAATATCACAGTCGGGATTGATAAAGTGAAAGCCGCCTGTGAGTCTGCAAAGCAGAACCCCGGAGAGGAGAACAGTTTCCGGCAGCTCCGCCTGAACCAGTGGGTGAAACAGGCGGTGCGGTGGATGCCCATGGACAAATGGGATGCCTGTGCCTTTCCGGTTTTGGAGGATGACCTGGAGGGACGTGTATGCTACGGCGGCCTTGACCTTTCCTCTACCACGGACATCACGGCATTCGTGCTGGTATTCCCGCCTTTGGATGAGGAGGATAAATACTGCATCCTGCCATACTTTTGGGTGCCGGAGGAAACGCTGGAGCTGCGTGTGCGGCGCGACCATGTTCCCTATGATGTATGGGAGCGGCAGGGAAAGCTGATGACCACGGAGGGGAACGTGGTGCATTACGGTTTCATTGAGAAGTTCATCGAGCGGCTTGGGGAGCGGTTCAACATCCGGGAGATTGCCTTTGACCGCTGGGGCGCAGTGCAGATGGTACAGAATCTGGAAGGTATGGGCTTCACAGTGGTCCCATTCGGTCAGGGTTTCAAGGATATGTCCCCGCCGACCAAAGAACTGATGAAGCTGGTGCTGGAGCAGAATATTGCACACGGCGGGCATCCGATCCTGCGGTGGATGATGGATAACATCTTCATCCGCACCGATCCGGCAGGGAACATCAAGGCAGACAAGGAAAAATCCACGGAGAAGATTGACGGCGCGGTCGCCACGATCATGGGGCTTGACCGGGCAATCCGATGTGGGAACGATGCAGGGGCTTCCGTTTATGACAGCCGGGGGCTTCTTGTCTTTTAGAGAAGGAGGGTGATGGTTATGGGATTTTTAAGCGGATTGTTCAGGGCGAGGGACGCACCCACCAACCGCACATCGGGCAGCGCCTACAGCTTTTTTATGGGCGGCAGCACGAGCGGGAAGCGTGTCAATGAGCGTTCCTCCATGCAGATGACGGCAGTGTACTCCTGCGTCCGCATCCTTTCGGAAGCAGTGGCGGGGCTGCCGCTGCATATGTACCGCTACACGGATAATGGCGGGAAGGAGAAAGCGGCGGAACATCCGCTGTATTTTTTACTTCATGACGAGCCGAACCCGGAGATGACTTCCTTCGTGTTCCGGGAGACGCTGATGACGCATCTGCTCCTTTGGGGCAACGCCTACGCACAGATCATCCGTAACGGCAAGGGCGAGGTCATTGCACTGTATCCCCTGATGCCGGACCGGATGGCGGTGGAGCGGGACAGCAAAGGTCAGCTTTACTACGAATACACGGTGAGCATGGATGATGCGCCGACCGTGAAGGGCAGCACGGTGGCCCTGCCCCCGTCGGAGGTTCTCCATATCCCCGGACTCGGTTTTGACGGGCTGGTGGGCTATTCCCCTATTGCCATGGCAAAGAACGCCATCGGCATGGCGATTGCCTGCGAGGAATACGGAGCGAAGTTCTTCGCCAACGGCGCGCAGCCGAGCGGCGTGCTGGAGCATCCGGGGACACTGAAGGACCCTTCAAAGGTGAGGGAGAGCTGGCAGTCCACCTTTGGCGGCAGCCATAACGCAAACAAGGTGGCGGTTCTGGAGGAGGGCATGAAATACACGCCCATCTCCATATCCCCGGAACAGGCGCAGTTTCTGGAAACAAGGAAGTTCCAGATCAATGAGATTGCGAGGATTTTCCGTGTGCCTCCGCACATGGTGGGCGACCTGGAAAAGAGCAGCTTCTCCAACATCGAGCAGCAGTCGTTGGAATTTGTGAAATACACGCTTGATCCGTGGGTGTCCCGGTGGGAGCAGTCCATGGCGCGCGCCCTACTGACCCCGGAGGAAAAGAAGCAGTATTTTATGAAGTTAAACGTGGACGGCCTGCTCCGGGGCGATTACCAGAGCCGCATGAACGGGTATGCCGTGGGGCGGCAGAACGGATGGATGTCCGCAAACGACATCCGGGAGCTGGAGAACCTTGACCGCATCCCGGAGGAGCTTGGCGGTGACCTGTATCTGATAAATGGGAACATGACTAAGCTTCAGGATGCAGGGATTTTTGCGGCAGGGGCAGCCACGGAAAACGGAAAGGAGGATTCGGAGGATGAAAACGAAGAAGTTCTGGAAGTGGAAGAACCAGGCGGCACAGACGGAGCCGGAAGTGACCGAGCGGATACTGGAGCTGAACGGCACCATCGCAGAGGAGAGCTGGTTTGATGATGATGTGACGCCGCAGCTTTTCAAGGATGAGCTGAATGCCGGAAGCGGCGACATTACCGTGTGGATTAATTCACCGGGCGGTGACTGTGTGGCGGCGGCACAGATTTATAATATGCTCTCCAACTATAAGGGCAAGGTGACTGTAAAAATAGACGGTATCGCAGCAAGCGCCGCCAGTGTGATTGCCATGGCGGGCGACACGGTTCTGGTATCCCCCGTTTCGATGCTTATGATCCACAATCCCGCCACCATCGCATGGGGCGACCATGCGGAGATGCAGAAGGCCATCGATATGCTCGCCGAAGTGAAGGAGTCCATCATCAATGCCTATGTGTTAAAGACGGGGCTTTCCCGCCCGAAGCTGTCGCACCTCATGGATGCGGAGACGTGGATGGACGCAAACAAGGCGGTGGAGCTTGGCTTTGCGGATGAGATTATGACGCGGGCAAAAGCAGAGCCGGAGGAAGAAACGGATGAAGGGGAAGAGGAAAAAAAGCCTCCTGCCCACAATTCCATTCTGTTCTCCCGCAGGGCGGTCAATAACACGCTTTTTAACAAGATGGCCGCCAAGTACGGGCAGGCAGAAAAGAAACCAAATATGCAGGAGCAGGCACAAATCCCTGCACCGGAAACAGAAACCGGCCGTTCCGTGGACGAACTCATGGAACGGCTTACTTTATTGAGACATTGAGAAGGAGGATTTCATTATGACGATTCTTGAACTGCGTGAGAAACGCGCGAAGGCATGGGAGGCGGCAAAGGCATTCCTGGATTCCCACAGGAAGGAGAACGGTGTCCTTTCCGCAGAGGATGACGCCGCATACACGAAAATGGAGCAGGAGATCACGGACCTTGGGAAAGAGATTGAAAGGCTGGAGCGGCAGGAGGCCCTGGATGCGGAGCTGAACCGCCCGGTAAATAAGCCCCTCACGGGAAAGCCGGGCCGCGGGACGGATACGGACGGCGGGGAGGATAAGACGGGGCGTGCCTCCGATGATTACCGGAAGAACTTCTGGAACGCCATGCGCTCCAAGGTGCCGATGCCAAGCGTGACCAATGCCCTGCAGATCGGCACGGACTCCGAGGGCGGCTACCTGGTGCCGGATGAATACGAGCGCACTTTGGTGGAGGCTTTGGAGGAGGAGAACATCTTCCGGCAGATGGCGAAAGTCATCCAGACCTCCAGCGGTGACCGCAAGATTCCTGTTGTTGCTTCCAAGGGAACGGCATCCTGGATTGATGAGGAGGGCGCGTTCCCGGAGAGCGATGATTCCTTCGGGCAGGTTTCCATCGGGGCATACAAGCTGGGCACCATGATCAAGGTTTCCGAGGAGCTGTTAAACGACAGCGTGTTTGACCTGCAGTCCTATATCTCCCGCGAGTTTGCCCGCAGGATCGGGGCGAAGGAAGAGGAGGCGTTCTTCACGGGGGACGGCAAGGGCAAGCCTTTAGGGGTGCTGGCAGCCACGGGAGGCGCGGAAACAGGTGTGGCCGCAGCGTCCGCAACGGCAGTGACGGCGGATGAGCTGATGGATTTATATTATTCGCTGAAATCCCCGTACCGCAAGAAATCCGTGTGGGTGCTGAATGATTCCACTATCAAGGCCATCCGCAAGCTGAAGGACACCAACGGGCAGTATTTATGGCAGCCGTCCCTTACGGCGGGGACCCCGGACACCATCCTCGGCAGGCCGGTAAAAACTTCTGCGTATATGCCGGCCATTGCCGCAGGCGCACGTTCCATCGCTTTCGGTGATTTCTCCTATTACTGGATTGCCGACAGGCAGGGGCGTTCCTTCAAGCGCCTGAACGAACTGTTCGCGGCGACCGGGCAGGTGGGCTTTCTGGCATCGCAGCGTGTGGACGGCAAGCTGATCCTTGCGGAAGCGATCAAAGTGCTGGAGCAGAAAGGTGCATCGGCTTAATAAGTTTTAAGGAGGTGGCGGCATGGCTGTGGCGCTGGAAGAAATGAAGAATTACCTCCGTGTGGATTTTGACGATGACGATGCCCTGATTGAAGGCATGGTCAGGGCATCCGAGAGAATCTGCATGGATGTGGCAAGGATGGATTCTGCGGATGAATTCTATGCTGTGGAGAATGCAAAAATGGCTGTCCTGTATGCCGCAGCCTACCTCTATGAACACCGGGAGGAAGCCGACCACCATGCCCTGGTGCTGACGCTGCGGGCATTGCTCTCCGGCAGCCGGAAGGAGGCGTTCTGATGGAGGTTTCCCTTTTTAATGTGAAGATAACTTTCCAAAAGAATGCCGTGGCGGTGGACGGCATCGGCAACCATAAAAACACATGGGCTGATTATTATTCCTGCCATGCAACGGTAAGCGGCGAGGCAGGGAACCAGAGCAGTGAATCAGACGTGGCCGGCACAGTGGCGGATGAATCCGGCATTTCCTTTACGGTAAGGTACTGTAAAAAGGCATCCGTGATTGATTCCACGGGATACCGGGTGGCATTCGGCGGGGAACTGTACGACATCCTCGCCATTGACCACATGAACTATAAAAAGAAATGCCTGAAATTCAAGTGCAGGAAAGCGAGGCGGTGACGATGGCGAACGGCGTATCGATTGACCGGATGGCGGAGGAGATCATGAAGGGGCTGACGGAATATGCGGACCTTGCCACGGAGGATGTGAAAAAAGCGGTGAAGAAAGCCGGGACGGCGGTGCGGAAAGATATTGAAGCCAATGCGCCGAAGGACACCGGGAAGTATGCAAAGTCGTGGACAGTAAAGACCACGAAGGAAACGGCAAATTCACTGGAAGTGACGGTGCATTCCAAAAGCCGCTACCAGTTGGCGCACCTCCTGGAATACGGCCACGCCAAGCGGGGTGGCGGCCGTGTTTCCGCAAAGCCCCATATCGCGGCGGCGGAGCAGGCCGGTATCGAGCAGCTTGAAAAAGAGATACAGAAAGCATTGGAGGGATAAGCTGTGAAAACATTAATTGCACTTTTGAAAGAAACCGGAATCCCCTTCGCCTATGACCATTTTGCGGAGGGCGAGTCGCCGGAGCCGCCGTTTGTCTGTTACCTCCTGCCGAAGAGCGACAATTTCGCTGCGGACGGCATGGTGTACTTCAAAGCGAGCGGGGTGAGCATAGAACTGTACACCGACAGCAAGGACCCGTCGGTGGAAAAGAAACTGGAGGATGCGCTGGATAAGCGGCGCATCTTCTACAACAAGTCGGAGGTCTGGATTGCCAGCGAGAAGCTGTACGAGGTCCTCTACCAATTCGACATGGAGGTGGTTTACGATGCCGAAGAAGAATAAAGTCAAATTCAACATCTGCAACGTGCATTATGCGCTGTTGACGCTGGGGACGGACGGGGCGGTGTCCTTTGGCACGCCCGTTGCGATGCCCGGTGCCGTTTCCCTTTCTCTGGACCCCAACGGCGAGCCGAGCAATTTCTATGCGGACGGGTACGCCTATTACACGGTCAGCAACAACATGGGCTACGAGGGCGACCTGGAGCTTGCCATGGTGCCGGAGAGCTTCCGCACCGATGTGCTGAAGGAGGCGTTGGACGAGAATATGGTGCTTTTAGAAAACGCCAACGCAGAGACGGAGAACTTCGCCCTGCTGTTCGAGTTTGACGGCGATGTGCGCAAAATCCGCCATGTGCTGTACAACTGTTCGGCGGCGCGCCCGACCATCGAGTCACAGACCAATGAGGACGAGATCGAGGTGCAGACGGAAACGCTCTCCCTTACGGCGGCGCCCCTGGCAAGCGGCTATGTGAAGGCAAAGACCGGGGACAGTACCACGGAGGAGGTCTACCAGAACTGGTACAAGAGCGTATATCTGCCGGATGCGGCGGCAGGCGGCACGGATACAGAATCCGGCGGCACACTGGATGTGGAAAATGGCGGCATTACGGATACGGAAGGGGAGGGATAACTTATGAGCATGAAACAGAATATCGAGATTGATGGGAAGCAGGTGCCGTTCAAGGCGTCTGCAGCCATCCCGCGCATTTACCGGATGAAGTTCCACCGGGATATTTATAAGGACCTGCGTTCTTTGGAGAAATCCATCGGTGACGGGGACGAGGAAAGCTCCAACCTGGATTTATTTTCACTGGAGATGTTCGAGAACATCGCCTATGTGATGGCAAAACACGCAGACCCCAATATTCCGGACAGCCCGGAGGAATGGCTGGATGAATTCAACACATTCTCCATCTACCAGGTGCTTCCGAAGCTGATACAGCTTTGGGGTTTAAACGTGCAGACGGATGTCCAGTCTAAAAAAAACTTCGCCCAACTGACCGGGAAATGACAACGCCGCTGTTTTTGCTGCGCTGCGTACAGCTTGGGCTTTCCATCCGTGACCTTGACCTTCTCACGATAGGGATGGTCAACGATATGTTCGCGGAGAGCAGGAACGACGAATACAAGGGCTATAAGGAAATCGCTACCCAGGAGGATTTTGACCGCTTTTAGGCGGCATCCCCCTGGGTTTTGTTTTGCATTTTAACAGGAAGGGGTGTCCGCCGTGGCGAACAGAATCAAGGGTATCACTGTTGAGATCGGCGGGGATACCACCAAGCTACAGACTGCCTTAAAGGGAGTCAATTCCTCCATCAAGGATACGCAGTCGCAGCTCCGTGATGTGGAGAAATTATTGAAATTAGACCCTGGCAATACGGAGCTGCTGGCGCAGAAGCACAGGCTCTTAGGAGAGGCTGTGGCGGGGACGAAGGAAAAGCTGGAAACCTTAAAGACTGCTGTGGAGCAGGCAAACACGGCGCTTGCCAATGGGGAGATCACGCAGGACCAGTACGACGCGCTCCAGAGGGAGATTATCGAGACGGAGCGGAACCTCCGTGAACTGGAGAACCAGGCGAACCAGTCCGCCACGGCTTTGCAGAAAATCTCCGCCGTGGGTGAGAAATTACAGTCTGCCGGAGACAAGATTTCCTCTGCCGGGGAGAAGCTGCTCCCTGTCACGGCGGGGGTTACGGGCTTGGGAGCGGCGGCAGTCACCACGGCTGCAAACTTTGAGTCGTCCATGTCGCAGGTGCAGGCAACGATGGGCATCACGAAAGATTCCATGTCCGAGGTGAACGGGGAGTCCGTCAATACGATGGATACGCTTTCCAATCTGGCAAAGAAGATGGGAAGCGAGACAGCCTTTTCCGCTTCAGAATGTGCGGAGGCCCTGAACTACCTCGCCCTTGCCGGTTATGACACACAGCAGATGTGCGATACGCTCCCTACGGTCTTAAACCTTGCGGCGGCCGGCGGCATTGACCTTGCGGCGGCATCGGACATGGTGACGGATGCCATGTCCGCTTTGGGCATGGGCGTGGATGAGGCGGGGACGATGGTCGACCAGATGGCGAAGACCGCCTCCACCACAAACACATCCGTGGCGCAGCTTGGCGAGGGCATCCTCACCATCGGCGCGACCGCAAAGACCGTGAAGGGCGGCACTGCGGAGCTGAACACGGCACTTGGCATCCTTGCCAACAACGGCATCAAGGGTGCGGAGGGCGGCACACATCTCCGCAATGTCATCCTCTCCCTGCAGAACCCGACCGACAAGGCTGCCGCCTGCATGGAGCAGCTCGGACTGGATGTGTATGATTCCGAGGGGAATATGCGCTCCTTAAATGACATCCTTGGGGATTTGAATACCTCCATGGACGGCATGACTGCCGCTGAAAAGAGCAACATCATCGGGCAGATTTTCAACAAGACCGATTTATCCTCCGTGAACGCTTTGCTTGCCAATACCGGCGACACCTGGGATGACCTGCAGCAGTCGATTATCGACAGCGGCGGTGCGGCGCAGCAGATGGCGGACACACAGCTTGACAACCTGCAGGGGCAGATCACTATTTTAAAGTCAGCCTTAGAAGGGCTGGCTATTTCTTTCGGCGAGCTTCTGATGCCGGCGATAAAGACCATAGTCGGATGGGTGCAGCAGTTCGTGGACTGGCTGAACGGCATGGATGAGGGGACGAAGAAAGTCATCACCACGGTCGCGCTGTTGGCGGCGGCTCTGGGGCCGGTGCTGATTGTCGTCGGGAAAGTGGTGTCTGCGGTCGGCACGATTATGACCATAGTGCCGAAGGTGGCGGGAGTGATAAATACAGTCAAGACCGCATTCGCCGCTTTAAATACCACCATGCTTGCAAACCCCATCTTTTTAATCATAGCGGCAATTACGGCATTGGTGGCGGCATTTATCTATCTGTGGAACACGAATGAGGACTTCCGGCAGTTCTGGATCAACCTCTGGGAGAATGTGAAAGAGGTCGCCATTGCCGTATGGGAGGCAATCAAAAACTTCTTCACGGCGGCATGGGAGACCATTTCCTCCACGGCGCAGGTTGTGTGGAACGGGATCAAGGATTTCTTTTCCGGCCTGTGGGAAGGGATAAAGACCATATTCAGCACGGTGGTGGAAGCAATCAAGACCATCATCACCACCTATTTCAATATATACAAAACGGTTATCACAACGGTTCTGAATGCCATCAAAACGGTATTCACGACCATATGGAACGGGATAAAAACCGTGGTCACGACAGTGGTGACGGCAATCCAGACCTTTATCACTACGGCATGGAACGCCATCAAAAATACAGTCACCACAGTTTTGAATGCCATCAAGACAGTCGTAACTACTGTGTGGAACGGAATCAAAACTGCCGTTACGACTGTGGTAAACGGCATAAAATCCACCATTTCCTCCGTTTGGAATGGAATCAAAAGCACCATATCTTCTGTGGTGAACAGTATCAAATCTACGGTCACCACGGTGTTCAACAATATCTGGAGCGGCATTAAGGGAACCATGGGCAAAATCGTGTCCTCCATCAAGGAAGGGTTCAACCAGGCGATTTCCTTCATCACGAGCCTGCCGTCCAAAGCCCTACAGTGGGGCAAGGACATGATCATGGGCATCGTGAATGGCATTAAGAGCTGCATCGGCGCTGTGGGCGATGCCGTGAGCAGTGTGGCGAACAAAATCAAATCCTTCCTGCACTTCTCCGTGCCGGATGAGGGACCGCTGACAGATTACGAGAGCTGGATGCCGGACTTCATGAAGGGGCTGGCAAAGGGCATCGAGGACAGCAAAAGCATGGTGGCAAAAGCGGTGAAAGGCGTGGCGGCAGATATGGTCTTGAACCCATCCGCAGCCGTGCAGGAGATTTCCGTATCCGGGAACGGAGACGGGGGCTCCGCACAGGGCGGCTCCATAAACGGGCCGCTGATCGAAGTAAAGGAAATGAACGTGCGGAGCGAGGAGGATATCCGCAAAATTTCACAGCAGCTTTACCGGCAGCTCCAGCAGGGGCGCCGGGCAAACGGCTATTCGTAAAGGAGGGGTGCATGGATGGGATTTTCCTTTGACGGCATATCATCAAAAAGCATGGGGATCGCAAGCCGGATGGCAACGGAGAACCGTGTGCCGGAGCTAAAAAACCGCACCATTTCCATGGCGGGCAGGGACGGCCTGCTTGACCTGGGCGCGTCCCTTTCCGAGCGGGTGGTTGGGATTTCCTGCTTCATCCCGCCGAAAAGGACCGCGGCGGAGCTTCTGGAATGCAAGGATGAGATTGTAAGCTGGCTGAGCCCCGAAAAGGGGCTGTGCGCCCTTGTGCTTGACACGGAGCCGGGGCGGGTGTACTACGCAAGGCTCCAGGAGGGCGTGGCTTTTGAAAAAGTGGTGCGGTTTTCCGCTATATTTGATATAACTTTTTTCTGCCCGGACCCGTTTGGCTACGCTGCGGAGGATGAGGTATTTACCATCACGGCGGCGGGCAGCCATACGGTGAGGCGGAGGCTTGGGAATTTATACTCCAACCCGGTCTACCGGCTGAAAGGCGTCCTGGCATCCGGGGCAGGCAGGTACATCAGCATCACCACAAACGGCGTGGAGCTGAAAATAGCAAACGCGGTTCTGTCCGCATCGGAAACGCTGGTGGTAGATACAGAAAAAATGACGGCGTGGGTGGAGGATGCGGACGGGAACACGCTCCGCAATGCCCTGCCGTATATTGATGAGCTGAATTTCCCGACGCTTGACGCGGGGCTGAACACGGTGGCGGTGGCGGTGTCAAACGCTGCGTTCACGGAACTTGAAATACGGGCAAAGAGCCGCTGGAGGTGATTTTCTATGGGTTTGCAGATGATCTTAAACAAACAGACGGACTTCACGGGGGAGTTCCCGGAGGAGTATGCAAAGGACGGCTTGTGGCGGTTCAATGAGTCCGCGCCTGATGCGGACACGATGCTTGCCGATTCTTCTGGCAGGGGCAGGAAGATGTATGTCAATAAGTGGAGCGGTACGACCGCATCCTTCCGCGGCGGCAGCCGGGGGAACTATTTCCGCTTCAACATCACGAACCCCGCTACGGAGCAGACCTATCTGAAAGTGGAGAATGACGGCTCCATCTTCCAGAACATCGGGGAGCGGATCATTGTGGGCGGATGGATGAACCCCACCACCTATTCCATCGGCAACACCTACACGCCGATCTTCAATACCAGGCAGGGGCCGGGGCAGCCGATTTTCTATTTGTCATTGATTCGCGGCAAGCCGAGGATTATGCTCTACAATTCCGCAGGCTCTTTGATATTGGACGAATCGGTGATGCCGCCTTTTTCCTTTGCGAATAACGGATGGTATTTCATTGCCTGCGTGATAGAGCCGGAAAACAAAAAGGCACAGTATGTCATCGGTGATAGGGAAAGCGGTGCGGTGTGGGTTTCGGCGGTGCTTTCCTTTACGGGGGAGCTGAACCGCTCCTGCACGGCAGACCTCATCCTGGGGATGCACGCCGATTCCTACTGGTTTGCGGGAGGCTTTGACGACTGGTTCCTGGACTGTGATTCGCAGCTTACAGCGGATGCCCTGGCTGACTATTTCCGCGCCACGGCATTTGCCAACGGCGGCGATACTGCGGGGGAAGTGGATGCCATCACCACGGCGGATGCCGTGACGCTCCGCAGGGCGAACGGGGCATACCCGGCGAGCGGCGTGCTTTATACCCGTGCCGTGGAATATGGGCTTTCCGGTACGGGCAAGGTGTCCGTTTCCAGTGAGTGCGTTTCCGGCGTGACAGCCGTTTCCCTTGTGGAAACCTCCACGAGCAATGACCTCATTAGCTGGAGCGAGTGGGCAGCGGTGGGGACGGATGGGAAAATGCCATCCCCAGGCCGTGAGTATATCCGTTTCCGGGTGACGCTTACGACAGCGGACACAGCAAGGACGCCGAAGCTCACTGACATCCGGGTTTATGACGTGCCGAAATCCCCTTACCAGAAGATCGGCTATGCAAGGCCGGTGGTGCTTGATTCCAATGGGGCATGGGAGGCGGTGCTGGAGAACGCCTACGGCATCATCGTGACGGGCGAGGTCAACGGAGAGGATACGCTGACATTTTCCATCCCCTTTGCCGATGACAAGCGGAAATATATCGACAATGAGAAGAAAATCCAGATTGTGGATGACGTGTACATCATCCGCACGGTCACGGACAGCAAGGATTCCTCCGGGAACGCTGTAACGGAAGTGTACGCAGAGGCGGAGTTTTACAACCTTGCCTATTCCGTCCGGAAAGAGGAGAAAGCCTTTGATGCGGAGACGGCGGATGCGGCTATGGCCTATGCCCTGGAAGGCACGGAGTGGAATGTGGGGACGGTCACGGTTACGACCAAACGCACCTGGACTTCCACGGAGAAAAACGCGCTGTCTATTTTAAGGGCGGTGTCAGACCTCCATGGCGGCGACCTGGTATTTGACTGCCCAAACCGGCTGGTGCATCTGCTGATTCTGAACGGAAAGGACAGCGGTGCGCTGTTCATGTACGGGAAGAATATGAAGGATATCGAGCGGACGGTGGACACCACGGGGCTTGTCACGAGGCTTTATGCCGTGGGTGCGGATGGGATGACTTTTGCCAGTATCAACGGCGGGAAGGCATATGTGGAGGACTTCACTTACTCCAAAGAGGTGCGTGTTTCCTCCCTGGACTGTTCCGCATTTACAAACCCTTACCAGATGCTGGAGTTTACGAGGATGCGCCTTGCGGATTACTGTAAGCCGACGGTTTCCTATGTGCTGAATGCCATGGATTTATCGGTGCTGACAGGGTATGAACATGAGGCGTGGGAGCTTGGGGACTATGTGCGGGTGGAGGATAAGGACCTGGGGCTTTCGGTCACCACGAGGATTGTGCGGAGGGAATACAACCTGCAGGAGCCCTGGAACACAGTGCTGGAGCTTTCCACAGTGTTAAAGAACCTGGGCAGCTCCACGAGCAAGTGGGACAGTGCTGCCGATTCTTTAGAGGGAGTCAGCGTGGTGTCCAGCGAGGACATCGCGGAGCTTGTGCCGTTCAACCTCCTGCGGAATTCCCGTGCCGATGACGGGCTTGCCTATTGGGTGTCTTCCGGCTTTGAGGCAGACGGGGAAAACGGGGCGAGCGGGACTGCCTCTTTCAAAGCAGAGGGTGTGGCGGGCATGACCAAGAGCCTGTCGCAGACGGTATATCCGGCCAACCGGGACAGCTACACCATCTCGGCACAGATTGCATCCGAGAATTTGAAGAAACTGAGCGGGAATTCGCAGGTCGGCATTGAGATCGTGCTGGAGTATGAGGATGGCAGCACGGAAACGAGGTTCATTGATTTGTATTGATGGGAGGTCAGCATGGCTTATTTTTCAAGGACAATGGCAAAAATCACGCCGGAGAACTTCTCGTCCGAAAGGATAAAATCCATCACCGTGCGTGTCTGCATCACCAACTGCACGGGGGAGTTTTATATCACAGACCTTCTCCTGCAGGGCGGGCCGGTGGCAATGGGATGGGTGGGGCATCCCTCGGAACTGAGGTGGACGCTGGATGGCTGAGTTTGTCAGGCTTGCGGAAGTGGTCAATAAGAAAAAGGATATGCGCATCGTGAGCGTGACGGTAATCCCCACCATTGCCGACTGCTCCGGGTGGATCTGGTTTACCGACCTCCAACTGCAGGAAGGGCCGGTGCTTGCGGGATATGCCCCGCATTCAGAAACTGCACTTCAAAAATACAGAGAAGATGGCGGGGTAAAGGCTCCCGTGTGGTTCAACGGCGTGGTGCGCTCGGAAGAGACGGTCATCCTATTTAACTTGGGGAAGACCTCCGCTCCTTTGGACATCCACATCTACCCGAAATCCGATATGGCGGCGGGGACGGTGCGGATTGCCCAGGGCGTGGGCGGCCAGAAGGTGTCTTTTCCCGATGCCGTGAATGCGGAGGATGATATCGCGCTGCTTGCGGAAAGCAGGGAGTGTACACGGAACGGCACGGCATTTAAGAAAGACGGGTTTTACCAGTACAGCGCCGCCTGGGATTCCAAGCACAAGGTGGAACTGGAAAGCGGGAAAACGGCGAGGCTGTTATTTACGATGCAGGAAATGCAGGAAGGGGGCGGGACATTCTGATGGACACACTGAAAGGAAAGCAGATCATGGTATGGACGTTCATGGGCAACACGAGGATGTACCAGGCGCTCCGGGACTACGGCGACCGCATCAGCCAGATCGGGCTCTTTTCCTTCAAGGTCAGGGCGACCGGGGAAATCTACGAGAGCGGTGTTTCCATTGCGGCAGGCTCCACCATGCGGACGTATATCAGCAAGTGGCCGCACATCAAGTGGCTGCTGACCGTGGCAAATGACGGGACGAACAGCATCTTCAAGGCTCTGCGGGAGAACACGGACGGGGCGCAGGATAAGTTCCTTTCGGAGCTTGTGCGGATCATGGAGAAATACTCGTGGTGTGACGGCGTGGACATCGATTTGGAAAAAGGAGATGATTACTCCACGGCGGCAAAATCCACGGCCATGTTCCGTAATATTTACAACACTGTGAAGTCTTATGATCCCGCAAAGCTGATGAACATCTGCTTGCCGGGGATGGACAGCATTAATGGCTCTGTCGGTGGCGAGAACTGGTGTGTCTATGGCGACCTCAATAGCTACTGCGATACTGCTTCCATCATGAGTTACGGCATGGCATGGGCGGGCAGCGCGCCGGGGCCGGTGTCCCCGCGTTCCTGGCTGGAAGGCATCTACGATTATGCTGTAAAGGTGATGAACCCGGATAAGGTGTTTCTTGGTATGCCTGCCTACGGGTGGAACTGGCGGATACATGATACGCCAAAGAATATGGGCGTAACCTACCGTGGGACTTCCAACACCTACTATGCCGCACAGCTATGGATGACGGGCGGCTATAATTTCACGGACGACAAGCCGCCGCAGCCCTTCATCCCCCTCGTGGCCTATTGGGATGATTACGACAAGGTGCCGTGGGCGCTTCCTCATGTGTACGACTACATGGAAGGGAAGGATGCGGTTTCCTACGATTACCCGCTGCTTTCCGGCACCTACAACCGCAGGCATTACCTTACCGCCTACGGCAAGGAGCAGAAAGCGGAATTCGGCGGCATTGTGGTCGACCGGGACGGCGGGAACCCGGACAGCTATTCCGGCATCGTGTCCGTTTCGGATCATATGGTGACGATGGGGGATAACGGCTCCGCTGTTTATAGATTTTCTGTACCTGCGGTGGGGACTTATGATATCGCCGTTCGTCTTTGTTTCCCTTTCTGGGATAAAAATGGGATATACGTTTCCATTGACGGGACAAGGAAGCATTTCACGGAAAGCCGCCTGTGGTGGCCGTACTGGAGGACTACCTTCTGGTCAGCACTGGCAAAGGGTATTTCCCTTTCCGCAGGGACGCACACCATCACGGTCTCGGTGGATGTGAAGGGGGTGCAGTTTTACGGTTTCCGTGTCTGCTATTCTTTTTCTGAAGAACCAAGCGTCGGCTCCGCAACTTATGTGCTTGCGCCGCGGAAATTCAAGGATGTGGGTGGGAACATGGCGCAGCCGGACAAAGGCTTCAAGCTGACTTTGGAGATGCTCCGCAGGAAGCCGGACTCGGCGCTCATCTGGTATGAGGATTTCCGGGATGAGAACCCCCTGCCGGAAAGCTACTGGACGACGCTCTCCGGCAAATGGGAGGTGTGGCGGGAGGGATACGAGAACCGGCCGTACTCCCAGCTTGAGGGGAGCGGGCAGCTTGCGTGGCAGTACAGCGGCTTCTCTGACATCCACCTGCGGGCAAGGCTGGCGTTTCCGGCAAATGGCAGCGGGAAGGCAGGAATATTCTGCGGGGATGTATTCTGCTGTTTAAACTATGACACACAGAGGGTGGAGCTTTACAAGGGCTCTGCCCTCCTTGGCAGTTACGGCCAGACAATCAGCCGGACGCCGGATGCAGACCTGCGGGGCAATCCCACCATGTACACCATTGAAATGCGTATCCGTGGGAGCAGGGTGCGTGTCTATTCCGGCGCATCCTACACGCTGCGGTTTACGGCTTCCCTGTCCGGATTCAGCGGAGGCTATGCAGGGTACCGCTCGGACAACAGGACGGTCTGCGAACTGATGAGGCTTGGGGACGCATGGACCTATGAACCATACGAGCGGTTCGATGTGCGGATGCCGGACGGCGGTTTTAAATCCTTCGGGCGGATCAGCCGGAGCAATGCGACGTGGGATGAGGAATTCCAGGTGTTCACGCTGACCGCCGATGTGGAGGAAAGCGCCACCCGCAGCGAGGACATTTCGATGGATTATGATTTTTTCCATTCCGATCTGATGGAGATTTCCTGCGGCGGCAATTATACGGCGGAGGTCATACCGAAGGACATCAATATCTGGATTTCCCGGCTGTTTTTAGGGGACGCGGACGGCTTTTCCATCCTCTATTACCAGGACGTGGACTCCCTCGTCTATTGGGCGAACCAGGCGGCGTACCGCTGGAAGCTGCGGGGGATGTGTATGTGGTCGCTTGGGCAGGAGGACATGAGGATTTGGGAGTGGCTGCCAAAACAAATTTAATATTTCCAATGGATACAGGGCTGTCTGCCAGTTGGCGGGCGGCCTTTTATCATACACAAAAATCTTTTAAAGGAGGGTTTCACTATGAAGGAATTCTGGAACACGATCCAACTCATCTTTACGGCCATCGGAGGGTGGCTTGGCTATTTCCTCGGTGGCTGTGACGGCCTGCTGTATGCGCTCATTGCTTTTGTCGTGGTGGACTATATCACGGGCGTGATGTGCGCCGCGGCGGATAAGAAGCTGTCCAGCGAGGTGGGATTCAGGGGCATCGCAAAGAAGGTGCTGATCTTCCTGCTGGTGGGGATTGCCAACATCCTCGATGTGCAGGTCATTGGAACAGGGAGTGTCCTGCGGACGGCAGTCATCTTTTTCTACATCTCCAACGAGGGCGTGAGCTTGCTGGAGAATGCCGGACACCTGGGGCTGCCCATCCCGGAAAAGCTGAAGGATATCCTGGCACAGCTCCATGACAAGGCAGAAAAGGAGGACGAGTAAATGAAACTGATAGAATCAATCCTGACAAGGAATCCCTGCTACACGGCAGGGAGGAAGATTACTGTGAAGGGGCTCATGCTCCATTCCGTAGGCTGCCCGCAGCCGAAAGCATCCGCATTCATCAGTTCGTGGAACAGCCCGTCGCATGACAGTTCCTGCGTCCATGGGTTTATTGACGGGAATGATGGCACGGCTTATCAGACGCTCCCGTGGAACCACCGGGGATGGCACTGCGGTTCCGGCAGCAAGGGCAGCGGCAACAATACCCATATCGGGGTGGAGATGTGCGAGCCGGCTTGCATTAAATACACATCGGGGAGCAGCTTCACCTGCTCCGATATGGCCACGGCAAAGGCGGTGGCGAAACGGACGTATGAAACGGCGGTGGAGCTGTTCGCCATGCTCTGCGAAAAGTACAGCCTTGACCCGCTGGCAGACGGCATCATCATCAGCCATAAGGAAGGCTGTGCGAGGGGCATTGCATCCAACCATGGCGACCCGGAGCATTTATGGACGCAGCTTGGCTTGGGGTACACGATGGACGGATTCCGTAAGGCGGTTAAGGCGGCAATGCGCGGTGCATCTTCTGGCATAGACGGATACACAAAGATCATGGGGAATGCCGTGGCAACGGCAGAGCAGATGGAAGCATACCTTAAGGCGAAGAACCCGTCTGTGGCGCAGTCCGTTCTTGACATGGTTCCGCTGTATCTTTCGGAAGGAAGCACGGAGGGAGTGCGGGGCGACATTGCCTTTGCGCAGTCTTGCCTGGAAACCGGGAACTTTACCTTTTCCGGCTCTGCGGTTAGCTTAAAGCAGAACAACTTCTGCGGTATGGGCGTGACTTCAAACGGGGTGAAAGGAAATTCCTTTGACACGCCGCAGCTCGGCATCCGGGCGCAGGTGCAGCACCTGAAAGCCTACGCTTCCACGGAGGCCCTTAAGAATGCCTGCATTGACCCGCGGTTTAAATATGTCGCGAGGGGCTGTGCGGAATATGTGGAATGGCTTGGGCAGAAGGAGAACCCGGACGGAAAGGGATGGGCGGCAGGCGCCGGTTATGGGGAGAAAATCCTAACAATCCTGAAAGGCATCCTCGGCACGGCGGGAGGGGCAGCTCCTTCCGCTCCTGCAGAAACGGAAATCTGGTACCGCGTCCGGAAGACCTGGGCAGATGCCAAGTCGCAGAAAGGGGCGTTCAAGTCGCTGGAGAACGCAAAGAAGTGTGCGGATGAGAACCCCGGCTGTTCTGTGTTTGATGAATCCGGGAAGGCGGTGTACACCAGGTCGGCAGCGTTCAAGCCGTATCTGGTACGGGTATCCATCTCTGACCTGAACATCCGCAAAGGCCCTGGCACCGACTATGGCAAGACAGGGAAATATACCGGAATCGGCACGTTCACGATTGTGGAAGAGGCAGACGGCGAAGGTGCCTCCAAGTGGGGGTTGCTGAAATCCTACCAGAAGAACCGCAATGGATGGATAAGCCTCGATTTTGCAGAACGAGTGTAACTGAATACCGGAAGACGGCAAAACAGCCCGCAGCATTCCAAAGATGCTGCGGGCTGTTTTTGCGTTATTTAACTTGTTTTCTTATGTACGGATGAAAAATGAAACGGCTTTGCCATCAGCTCCACGCAGTCTGAAAAGCCGAGCAGATAGGCGAGTGCGCCGTATCGTGCGCCAAGTGCGTTCTGTTCGCAGGAATGCTTGTCGATCAGCGACCGTGCCTCCTGCGGCAGCTCCATGGCCTCCAGCCGGTCTAAATATTCCCCCGACTTCCTGGCAATTTCCTGGTATTCCTCATCTTTTTCCAGGATGCGGTCCAGGATGCCGTTCACCCGCATATCCATCAGCAGATACATGACGGAATCCTTATCCATGCAAAATCCCTCCTTTCCTCAGTGGTGCATATTAACTCTGAACCCGTGGATTATCAACTAAAAAATAGACGGGGAATAGTGACAAGCTGGTAATTCATAAAATGCCATGGACGGCTTTCTGTAATTTTTTTAGAAAAACACCCCATCAAAAAGCCCTCCAAATCTCCGTATAGTGAGGAGGTGCTTTCCATGACGGAGGAACAGAAAAAACAGATCATACGCCTTCGGAAGAAAGGCTGCGGATATACGGCGGTTGCAAATAAAGTCGGGATTTCAAAAGATACGGTCAAGAGCTTCTGCAGGAGGAACGGGCTGGCAGGGGAAATGGCAGCGGCAGAAACTCCGGTTCCGGGATGCCGGGAGTGCGGGAAGCCCCTGCAGCAGAAGCCAGGGATGAAGCCCCGCGTGTTCTGCTGCGATGAATGCAGGGTGAAGTGGTGGCACGAACATCCGGAGAAAATAAAACAGCGGGCAGTCTATTCTTTTACCTGTGCCGGGTGTGGGAAAGCATTCACGGCTTACGGCAATTCCAAGCGGAAATACTGCTCCCACGAGTGTTATATCAGAAGCCGTTTCAAAGGCGGTGATGGAGGTGAGTAAGGAGCAGTTCAGGGCAGAGCGCCTCTATCTCATGTCGCTTTCCGTGGCGAAATCCATGCTGGAGAAGGGCGTCATTTCAGAGGGTGAATTTATGCAAATTGATACAATCCTGCGGGAAAAATACCGCCCGATTTTGGGTACATTACTGGCCGGAAAACCCTTGATATAATCGCGGTTTAGAGTGATGTATAGTAGCGGAAAGGAGTTGGTTTTATGCGGAAAATCAGCAAAATCGAGCCGAAACTGCCGGTCATCCAGGCGCGGAAAAAGGTTGCTGCCTACGCCCGTGTTTCCAGGGACACCGAGCGGTTGATGCATTCCGTTTCCGCCCAGGTAAGCTACTACAGCGCCCTGATCCAGAAAAACCCTGAATGGGAATACGCAGGGGTATATGCGGACATGGGGATATCCGGCACGGACACAGCCAAGCGCGGCGAATTCTTAAGGATGCTGGCAGACTGTGAGGAAGGGAAGATTGACATCATCCTGACAAAATCCATCAGCCGTTTCGCAAGGAACACAGTTGACCTGCTGGAAACGGTGAGGCATTTAAAGAACCTCGGCATTGAGGTGCGGTTTGAGAAGGAGCATATCCATTCGCTGTCAGAGGACGGCGAGCTGATGCTTACCCTGCTGGCGTCCTTCGCACAGGAGGAGAGCAGGAGCATTTCGGAAAATGTGAAATGGGGAGTCCGTAAGCGGTTCCAGTCCGGGGAGATCGGAGCGGCAAACAAGCACATCCTCGGATACCGGTATGATGATGAGTTAAAAAAATATGTCATCATCCCCGAAGAAGCGGAAGCCGCCCGGTGGATGTTCCAGATGTACATTGACGGCGTTTCCCTGCGGGAGATTGCGGAGAGCATGAACAAGGCAGGCATCCGCACCACGCTTGGGAACGATTTTCAGGAAGCCTCGGTGCGGCAGCTTATCTTCAATGAAGTTTACGCTGGCGACATCCGGCGGCAGAAATGCTACATGGCGGACCCGATCACAAAGACGAAGGTCAAAAACTGCGGGGAGCTTCCACAGTATTACATGGCGGACTGCCATGAAGCCATCATTGACCGTGAGACCTACGCAAAAGTCCAGGCGGAGATGGAACGGCGGGCAGCGATGGTCAACCCCACCTACCCTTTTACGGGGAAAGTCAAATGCGGCATCTGCGGCCAGAACTTCACCCGCAGGAAAGGCACCACCAAAGGGAAAGAATATGCGAGCTGGTTCTGCAGAGCGAAGAAGGAAGTGGGGATGTCCTGCATAAGCCCTAATTATTCAGAAAAAAAGCTCATGGAAATCTGTGCGGAACTAATGGGAACTGGCGGCTTTGATGAGGCTGCTTTTGAAAACTCAGTCAGGCTCATCATGGTACTGCCCGATGGCAGCCTTGAGGCGCAGTTCTTTGACGGGGAAACAAAGCGGTGGGAGATGCCGCCGAAGCCTGTGAAGCCGCCGAAAGCTCCCGCAAGGAAAAGACCGGCGAATCTATTTGACGGGAAAATATTCTGCGGGAAGTGCGGCAGGCGGTTTGGCAGGGCAGTCAGTGAAAGCAGGGACAGACACCTTTACTGGTACTGCCGTGCCAAGAGTACCCACGGCGTGACCTGCGACAGCGTGAATTATCCGGATTCGGAGATAAGGGAAATCTTCTGCAAGGCCATGGGGCTGGAAACCTTCGATGAGGATTTTTTCACAGAAACACTGGAGCGGATGGTGGTGCAGGCAAACGGCAGCATAGACTTCTATCTGAAGGACGGCACGGTTAGGACATACAAAACATTCAAGTTGCGGGGCAACAAGCACGAAACTACATTTACGGAGGAGTTTACTGGAAAGATCAGGTGCGCCTCTTGCGGCAACCTGTACCACAGGTATAGCTGCTATGGAAAGTATGTGTACTGGCGGTGCAGCGGCAAGTCAAAGGTCAGGACGCAGTGCGGCGGGCGGGACTTCCAGGATTCCGACATCCGCAAGGTTTCCGCCTACATGATGGGCATGGAGGAATTTGAAGCGGAGGCGTTCAAAGGAACGGTAGACCATATCACAGCGCTGGAGGACGGCAGCCTGGAATTCCATTTTTATGACGGGAGGGCAGAGCGATGGCAAAGGTGATTACGATACCGGCTACACGGAGCAAATATACGGCTGCTCCGATAAACAGCAGGGAAAAGCGTAAGGTTGCGGGGTACGCCCGCGTCAGCACGGATCATGAGGAACAGCAGACCAGCTATGAGGCGCAGGTGGATTATTACACGAACTACATAAAAGGACGCGAAGATTGGGAGTTCGTTTCTGTATATACGGACGAAGGTATCAGCGCGACTTCCACCACGAAGCGCGACGGTTTTAACAAAATGGTGGCGGATGCCCTAGACGGCCGCATTGACCTCATCATCACGAAGTCGGTGAGCCGTTTCGCAAGGAACACGGTGGACAGCCTGACCACCATCCGGAAGCTGAAGGAACACAAGGTGGAGTGCTATTTTGAGAAGGAGAATATCTGGACCTTTGACAGCAAGGGCGAGCTGCTCCTGACCATCATGTCCTCGCTGGCACAGGAGGAAAGCCGCTCCATTTCGGAAAACGTCACATGGGGGCAGAGGAAGCGTTTTGCAGACGGCAAGGTCACGGTCCCGTTTAAACGTTTCCTCGGTTATGACCGGGGCGAGGACGGGAACCTTGTCATCAACGAAGAGCAGGCAGAAATTGTCCGGAGGATTTACGGGATGTTCCTGCAGGGGCGTTCCGCATTCGCCATTGCAAAGACGCTGACGGAGGAAGGCATCCCCACTCCGGGCGGCAAGACGAACTGGTCGGGAAGTACGGTCCGGAGTATCCTCACGAATGAGAAGTACAAAGGCGACGCCCTCCTGCAGAAAGTCTACACGGTAGATTTCCTCTCCAAAAAGAAAAAGGTCAATGAGGGTGAAATACCACAGTATTATGTGGAACATAACCACGATGCCATCATAGAGCCTGCTGTGTTTGAGGCGGTGCAGAAGCAGATGGCCATTCGGAAGACGGGGACGAACCGGCAGAGCAGCGTGGGGATTTTCTCCAGCAGGATAAAATGCGGCGACTGCGGGAGCTGGTACGGCTCCAAGGTGTGGCATTCCAACGATAAATACCGCCGGGTGATCTGGCAGTGCAACCACAAGTTTGACGGCGGAGAGAAGTGCGGCACTCCCCATCTGGATGAAGAGACCATCAAGGTGCTTTTCGTGAAAGCGGTCAATATCCTGACCACGGAAAAGGATGAGATTGCCGCCAACTTCCAGGCTATCAAAGGGCAGCTTTTTGGCACGGAGGAACTGGAAGCCGAGCAATCGCGGCTTCAGGAAGAACTGAATGTGGTGGCGGAGCTGATACAGCAGTGCGTGAGGGAGAACGCCCATGTTGCGCTCGACCAGACGGAATACCAGGCAAGGTACGACGGGCTGGCAGAACGGTTTGACCGGACGAAGGCGCGGCTGGAAGATGTCGGCAGTGCCATTACGGAGAAACAGGCAAAAAAGGAACAGATAGAAAGGTTCCTTGCCGAACTGGAGCGGCAGGACGGCGTGGCCACAGAGTTTGATGAAGAGCAGTGGTACAGTCTGGTTGACTTTGTTACAGTTTTTAATAAAGAAGATGTCCGTTTTACCTTTAAGGATGGGACGGAGATAAAAGTATAAGAAAAGTTCCCATAGCCCATTTACGCCAAAGCGGTGTATGGGCCTTTTCTTTTTATTCAATTGAGACATATGGGATTGTGTGTTATGATTATCTTGATTAATTTGAGGAGGTACAGCAATGTCAAAAAAAGCTCCAAAAACATACAATCACTATGTACCACAATTTTATTTAAAAAACTTTTCTGGTAATGGTAGTATTGGAATATATAATTTTGATAGAAAGCAGTTTGTTGATGAGGCAGCTATTAGAAAGAACGCTGGTAGAGATTTTTTATATGGACAAAATAGTGACTTAGAAGATTGGTTTCAAAATTTAGAAGGAATTTGGGCAACAACTATTAGGAATATTCTGCTTTATGAAAAATTTCCTATTGATTCAGTAGAGTATACATATTTGCTTATGTTTGTATATTTAAGCGATGTACGAATAGCTGAAATAGCCGATGAATTTAAAAGAACTAAATTGGAAGAAGGGAAAAATGTAGCAAGAATACTGGCGGATCAGGGTAAAATTGAAATTTCTGATGAATTTATAGAAAATTTGGATGTTCAGATTGATAGACCCAATCTTTCCTATATTCAAGGAATGAAAAAAATGGTACCTATTATTTCTGATCTTTGCCCATTAATTATCGTTAATGAAAGCAAGATAGGCTTTATAACCTCGGATGTTCCAGTTGTGAAATATAACCAATGGTTTTTGGAAAGAGGATACAGACATCCTTTTGGATTTGGACATATGGGCTGCCAGTGTTTTGTTCCGTTATCTGCAAAAATTTGCTTTTGTTTATATGATGATATTGTATACAAAAATCAATTTGGAAATAAAGGAAGAATTAGATTGTATGATGAAAAAGATATAGAAGAACTAAATCGGTTATTTATGCTGAATTCTTATGCTGAAATTTATTATAGAAAAAATGAAGAGGAATGGTTAAGAAAAAATGTAGGGGAAAAAGTAACGGAAGAAAAGGACGAGTGGATTTTGGGAAATCCTCAAATTGGATATTTACAAAAGGTATCAAGACGAAGTGTGTATGATATAGTTAAGTTGCCTATGTTTAAAATAAATGCATTTTTTAAGACGGCACCATTTCCATATAGTGATGAAGTTGGACCGTTACGGAAAGCGGTATATGAAAAAATGAATGAAGATACCCAAATTTAAATTATAAGAAAAACGAGAAATAGAAATTTTCCATTTTGAACCCTCCCCCTACGAGGCAAAATCAAAAAGTATGCCAAAATCAAAAAGTACCAAGAAAAATCAGATTGTATCAAAGACAGCGTTTACATAGATGAAGGGATAAGCGGCACCAATACGAAGAAAAGGGAAGAATTTAACCGGATGATCGCAGACTGCCGTGCCGGGAAGATTGACCGGATCATCACAAAATCCATTTCCCGGTTTGCCCGGAATACGCTGGACTGCCTGAATTATGTCCGGGAGTTAAAGGCTCTTGGCGTTGGCATCACATTCGAGAAAGAAAATATCGACACACTGGACGCAAAGGGAGAGGTGCTGCTGACAATCCTTTCTTCTTTGGCGCAGGATGAAAGCCGCAATATTTCAGAGAACAGCACCTGGGGTATCCGGAAACGGTTTGAAGTCGGGCAGCACAAAATGAGTACAGCACGGTTCCTTGGGTATGATACTAATGAAGCCGGGAAGTTGGTGGTGAACAAGAAGCAGGCGAAGATCGTGCAGAGACTTTATATGGAATTCCTGCATGGCAAGACGACCGATTATATCAAGCGGATTTTTGAGAGGGAAGGCGTGGTAAACTGGAATGGCAGCACAAAGTGGCAGGCTACCACGCTAGCCAGTATGCTGGAGAATGAGAAATACAAAGGAGATGCCCTTTTGCAGAAGAGCTATACGGCGGACTTTTTGACAAAGAAGCGTGTGATGAATGAGGGAGAAATCCAGCAGTTTTATATCGAGGATGACCATGAAGCCATTATTGAGCCATGGATCTGGGAGTGCGTGCAGTTGGAGATGGAACGCAGGAAACGGTATCTGGAAGAGCATGGGACAAATTCCTTTTCCCACAATACAGAGCAGAATCCATTTGCGGCGAAGATCGTTTGCGGGGAATGTAATAAAGTGTTCCATAGGAAAGGCTGGCAGAGCAGTACGGGGGAAACACGCAGGATATGGCAGTGCAGTGAACGGTATAAGGTGAAAGGTGTGTTGGGATGCTCCAATCGGCATATAGATGAGGATACTGTGCGGAAGATTTATTTTATGGCATGGAATAAACTGCTGGAATGCCGGGATGCGCTTCTGCCGGAGTGGAAGGAAAAGGCACAGGGGGAGGATTTGCTGGCGAGGTTCCGGGCGGTAGATTTCATGGAACTGACGGAAAATGCACAGTCAATACAGGAGTTGGATGTTGATTTGATGCTTCGGACGCTGGATCATATCAGGGTGTATGAGAGCGGTGTGGTGGTGACGGTGTTCCTGGATGGGACGGAGATTGAGTATAAAACAGAAAATTAAAAATGGAAAGGTGATGCCAACTGAAGGGTTTTCCTTTAGTTGGCATCTTTGGATAAAAGGTCAAAATATGTTGTCGAAAATGGAGGTGAGCTATATAATGTATATAAAAAAAGGAAGGGATAAATATATGTGGTTGGATAGAGAATCTCAAATTGATTTGTTAGCGTATAGCCCTTTTGCTGAATTGATAACGAATATAACAGCAAATAAAAGATTAAATCCACTGACAATAGGATTATTTGGGCGTTGGGGTGTTGGAAAGTCAACATTATTAAAGTTAGTTGAAAAAAATATTGAAGAAAGAGATATGTCAAAGAAAAAATTTGTTTGCGTTTCGTTAAATTCTTGGATATTTGAAGGATATGATGATGCCAAAAGTGCAATCATGGAAAGTCTTTTGCGGACTCTTATGGACAACCAGCCTGCTTTTGAAGGATTAAAAGATGACATAAAAAGTTTAATTGGAAGAATCAATTTAATGAAATTAGGGGCAACAGCAATTAAGCATGGGATGCCGTTTATAATGAGTGCCATTAATCCGGCTGCTACTACTCTTACTTTAGCACAATATTTATCAAAAGCGAAAAGGAAAGAGATATTAGAAGATATAAAACAGGCATGGGGGGAAAAGGAAGCAGATGAAGATAAAGATACTACAGTTGAGAATATTCGTCTATTCAGAAAAGAATTTAGTGCTTTGATAAACAAATCTCAAATAGATAATTTGATTGTTATGATAGATGATTTAGACAGATGCACCCCTGAACGTGTGATAGAAACATTAGAAGCGGTAAAATTGTTTTTGTCTGTCCCAAAGACAACATTTATAATAGCAGTGGATAATCAAGTTATGAAGTATTCTATTGAAAATAAGTATCCCAAAATAACAGAGGACTCTGAAGATTTTTCGGATAATTATATTGAAAAAATTATTCAATTACCCATAAATATTCCAGAGCTATCTGAAACAGATATTAAGAATTATTTATTGTTGTTGATATGTGAACTTTATTTATCCAAGGGAGTTTCTTCAATAAAAACTAATCAATTGGATATTCTTTTGGCTAGAGTTAAAGAAGAAAATATTTTTGTAAATGGAGTCAAAATAGATATCGAATTTGTAAGGTCAGCGTTTGAACGATATGATTATTCTATATTAGATAGGGGCACAATAGACGAGTTTGAAAAAATGTTTGATATTATTTACAAAACAAGTGATGTAATTGCAAGCATATTGAAAGGTAATCCGAGACAGGCAAAAAGGTTTCTTAATTCATTTTTAGTGCGTAAAAACTTAGCTGAAATATATTATAAAACGGACAAAACCTTTGATTATGCAATTTTAGCTAAACTTATGGCGTTAGAATATATTGATATGGAGCGCTTTAAAGAGTTGTACAAATGGGCCATACAAAATCAAAAAAATTCTAAAATAAAGGAACTTGAAACTATTACAAATATTTCAAGGAATAACGAAGAAATACCGGAAGAATATCGCAAATGGTCAGATGAAAAAATAGACAATTGGCTAAAATCAGATCCTATTGATTTGTATGAAAAGAGTTTGCTGAAATACTTCTATTTAACAAGGGAATCTTTAGATATAAATGTAAGTGTTTCGGATTCTTTAGGAAAAGCGGAGTTAGTGATATTTAATAAGATAATGCAATCAAGACGTGCTACTGATTATGGGAGGATTATTGAGAAACTTAAAGAAAATAAGGAAATTAAATATACAAAGATATTGGATGCACTTATAGAAGAATTTAAGAAAAATAGTAAATTACTTGAAAAAATGCAATCAATTTATATTTGTTATCCTGACTATAGAAGTGAAATTAAGGACGCAATAAAGAAGATGAAAGTCGCTGATATAAATTTGCAAGGAGCAACTGTAATGTGTTCAATGTATCAGGCGGATAAAGCGGACTTCTTTGATGTGATTGAAGCTTTGAAAAGTAACGGATTGGAACAAAATATAGTAGATATTATTATGAAAGAAAAATAGGAGGGGCAGTATGGGAACATCAAAAGGCTATATTCCACCTAAAAATGAACAATGGAGGCAAGCTAAAGGTGCCGTAACTAGAATGATGAAAGATTCAAGAGGAAGTGCAGGAATTAGCAAGGCCATTTCTAAATATGCAGATGCTTATATGTCGACTCACTTGAGTAAAAGTAATGTTTCGGTTGTTGCGGGCGGACTTATGAATTTCATAAGTGCGGTCAATAAATATGGTGCTGAGAATGCAGCTAAAAATATTGGTTTAGATTCGCTATTAGATAAAACGGGAAATGAATTATATAAAGGCTTAATTGACTACTTTGCTAGAGATTTTTCCACAACGGATATGCAGATAATACGAGAAAGTCTTTCGGAAACATTGAAGAGACTTGAGATAGAAACATTTAAAGATTTTGAACAAATTAATAATGAAGAGTTTTTGATAGAATTTATTATTCAATTTGCTATTAAAAATTTTGAAACCTGTTTTTCTGAAAAGATATTTACACATGCCGAGTTATCAAAAGATTATGATCGTGTTATGGATGATGTGAGCGCTGCAATCGAAAATAGAATAATGGCAGATGTTCAATTAGAAAAGAAGTTGGATTTAGATTATACAAGTAAAGAAGGGCAACAGTATATCGCCTCTGTATGCAAAGAATGTTATGCTGATTTGAAGAAAATGGAGGGACAATATGAAAGTATGGATTAATAAAACAACAGAAATCGAACCGATTCACGATTTTGAAGATGCCATTAGATTTGATATACTGGATGAGGGACCGAAGTCAAATATAAAAGTTAATTTTGAAGAACTATGGAGAAGATTTGAAAAGGACAATTTGGAGTCTATTTATGAAGATTTAATAATTGTTGCTACAAGTGTTTATGCTGCGGATAAAAGGATACCTCGTGCTGGTATTTATGCGGGAGAAGTAGAAGATAATTGGACAAGAGAAATATGTATGTCCATTCCGGTATTGGAAATAGAGAAGTGGAATAGTATTAAGAGTGGGCTAGAAAATATATTGGGATTTTTAAGTGGAGATTTATGGGAAATAAATTTTAGGAAAACGGATTTAAGGTTTAGAAACATTAAGTCTAAAAAGAAATATGATATTGTTGGTCAAGATTTCGATGCCGTTTCTTTATTTTCCGGGGGCTTAGATTCTTATTCTGGAGCCATAAATTTATTAGAGAAAGAGAAACATGTATGTTTTGTTGGATGCCGAGAATATAATGCGTTGGGTAATAGAATTTATGAGTTATATAGAATATTGAAAGAGAACTATCCGGATCAAAATATTGACATGATCATTTTTAATGCTGATCCTCGAACCCCGCGCAATATTGATGAGGACTTAAAAGGAAAATACATAGAAAATACAAGCAGGAGTAGATCTTTTCTATTTTTGGCAATTGCATTAGCAGTTGCATCCCAAATTGGTAAGAATGTTCCGGTGTATATTCCTGAAAATGGTTTTATTGGATTAAATATTCCATTGACGCCAAGTAGGAGAGGCAGTTGTAGTACAAGGACAACACATGTTTATTTTATAAATGAATTAAATAATATTCTGGAAATGCTTGAGATTCCGCATAAAGTTAAGAATTTTTTTGCATATAAAACAAAGGGAGAAATTGTACAGGGTGTAAAGACAACGAAATCTTTTAAAATGGGGGCAGGAAAAACAATATCCTGTTCACACCCAATGCGTGCAGATAAAGGAATTAAGGGACGCCCAAGAAACTGTGGATATTGCTATCCTTGTTTAATTCGAAGAGCTTCTTTAAATGGTGTTGATGTTAATGAGGAATATTTGGAGAAATTTAAAGAAGAATATAAAATAGGAATGGATTTTGTGAAGAATGAAAGATTCTCAAATCCAGATACAGGAAAAACAACAGATTTGAAGGCTGTATTATTATCTTTGCATTATTATCTGAAATATGGTAGTAAGGATTATTACACGAATAAACTGATTGCGCTCGGTGGAATGAATATGAAAGAAATAGA
The DNA here is from genome assembly GCA_020558355.1 of bacterium 210820-DFI.6.37. Lineage (GTDB taxonomy): Bacteria > Bacillota > Clostridia > Peptostreptococcales > Anaerovoracaceae > Hominibacterium. The sequence continues at coordinate 166,915 of JAJCKG010000006.1, forward strand.
TGAATATGTAAAAGTATATATGAAATCTATGGAGGAATTATATGAATTTGTAAAGATTCAAGCGCAGTTAAATGGGGATGATTTATTAACTTTTATAGAAGGAGCGATTGATGAGTAAGTTAATTGATATGCATTTCCATCTTGATTTTTATTCAAATCATTCACAGGTTTACAAACAAATAAATCAATTGGAACAGCATACCTTATGCGTTACAAATCAACCTGAGATTTTTGAAACATGTATAGAACTATATCAGCCAACGAATTATGTTCAATTTGGGATTGGTTTCCATCCGCAAAATGCGGGAAAGGTGAGGTTTGGAAAGGCATCTTTTATAAGAAATTTATCGACCACAAAATATGTTGGAGAAGTTGGTCTGGATTTTTCAAAAGAATACTTGAACTATAAAAACGAGCAGATAGATATCTTTGATTTTATATGTAAAAAGTCTTGTGACAAGATCATGTCAGTCCATTGTCGCATGGCAGAACAACAGACATATGAGATATTGAAGAAGAATGGAAATCGTAAAGTAATTATACATTGGTATTCAGGAAATGAGATATGGTTAGAGAAATTTATTAATTTGGGAGCCTATTTCTCTGTTAATTTTAATATGATGAGAAGCGTTAATGGAAAACAAATAATAAAAAGAATTCCAATGGAAAGGATATTTGTAGAGAGTGATGGCCCATTTACAAAAGTGCATGGAAAGAGATATTCAATAGAGAAATTAGGTATAGTATATGATGAGTTAGCTGAATTAAAAGGAATTAATGATGCAGGAATTTTAAGTAAGCAGATAGCTAAGAATTATTTGGCATTAGTCAAATAACTGATTTTTAGCAGAAGATTTCCTTGACAAAGTGGCAATCCAGAGTGATTACCGGACTACCAAATTTGTTAAGGAGTTGATATCATATGACAAAAGAACAGCAGCAAACTATTGAACGTCTTCGGGACATGAGTTTGGGCTACCGGAAAATAGGAGTTGCATTAAACCTTCCAAGGGACAAAGTTAGAAATTATTGTAAGGCAAATGGCTTGGATGGCTATGCAAAAAAGCGCATCCAAGCCAGAGAAGGAAAGCAAATGGAAGCAGTCTGCGCCGACAGTGCATGCAGACAATGCGGCAAGCCATTAGGGAAGAAATCCGCCGGACGAAAACGGATTTATTGTTCTGATGAATGCCGCAGATTGTGGGTGAAAAACCATCCGTCTCTTTACAAGCATGAGTGTATGTTTTGTGGAAAAGAATTTGAGAGCCAAACCAAAGCGCAGAAGTTTTGCAGTCATGACTGCTACATTCGTAATCGATTCTGGCGTCAGGAAGATACCGAAGAAATTATGAAATTGATTCTTGCTGGGAAGAAAGTTCCGATGGTTCCCAAGTGGCTCAAAGACATACTCAATGGCGAAACAAAATGAGCAATAGTTTTGCCAAAGTGTATAGATTGGGTTGCGCTTTCCGAAAAGGGGTGAAAACCGCTAAAAAGGGGTGAAATTTACCCGGTGGGGTAAAGCGAATAAACCTTATACTCTCCGACAAAAGGTGGGGATAATTTTGACCGATAACTTTTGCCATGTAGTATTCTGGTTCTGTCCCCACGCATGTGGAGACGGTATGTCTTCTGTCACGAAACAAGTAAAAAAGTACAGAAATAGGCTTAAAATAAGGGATTCCGAGAGATTTGCTGAATTTGGCAGTCTCCTGGAATCCCTTTTTTCTTGTTTTGACAATAGCGTCATAGTCTGCCTTTTGATAGGTTGAGACAAGAAACTACTTTTTCGCCTGTTGAGACGATAGGACTATTGTCAGATTTCTTAACTGCTGACCCGCCAAATGTCGTGTTTTTTCTTGATCTTTCGGCTCGGTTCCTTATAGTATTCAGCAACAGATACACCCATGATTATTACATTCTTTATTTAGTCATCAATCGTTTCCATTATATCTTCCAGGTGAACATTCAAGGTTTCACAGATTTTCAGAAGTACATCGGTGGTGATATTATCGCCTTTGCCGAGTTTGGCAATTGAGGCAGAACTTACACCGGATGCCTGCTTCAAATCATTTTTGTTCATATTCTTATCAATCAAAAGTTTCCACAATTTGTTATAGCTGATACGCATTTCTTCCTCCTTAGTGGATGCCCATCATCATGTTGTAGTGCTGATCCTGGTTCATGTGGTGGAAAATCATCTGGAATGTTTCTCTGCACAGTTCAGGGTCGATAATCTCATCCACATAGTTGATTCCATCGTTTACGCCGATAGAAGTGGCAGCAATGTAGGACAACATAGATGCCGCCAGGTCATATTTGCTGTAATCCTCCGCTCCATATTCATCATGGATGAAGTATTCCTTGTTATCTTCAAGAATACACTTCCGGAGGTCATTACCTTCATAGCCGCACAGCTGCAGGAAATAGTACTCCAAAATTCTACGGATTACATTCATGAGCGGAACGGTAGAACGCAGTTCTTTATATTCATCCCACAGGGCAGCATAAGAATTTTTAACTGGGTTAATATTCATTCTGGCTGTAGGGCAGTTTGGATCGGTTGCATCACAGAGCCTAATAACAGATTTATTGTTGACTTTGCGAATCAGGTAAAACGATACAAAATCCCATCGGGATGCATAAGCGTAGGTCACTTCCCTGTGGAAGTAAGCGTTATGCGTTAAGATGAAAATCTGTTTGATGAAATTGCCGGGAACAACAGCATTACGATTATCTGCATTGTTGCGGCAAATTTCTATCATCTTGCGAACCATAGAACTTACAATGAACAAAGCACTGCTGTCCATACTGGATACCGGGTCATCGATTACAACGATCTTTTCACGAGGATCGCCTTCATCGGTATCATTACCAAATACACGCTGCTGGAAATAGAGGAAGGCTATAAAGTTCTTTTCACCTTCACTCAGGTTTGTTGCCACCTCACCAGTTTCGGTGCGCACGACTTCATAGTTTCGGGCAGTGGTCGCGGAACCATCTGCATGAGGTCTTACCTCGAAACCCTCAAAACCGGAATCACGAAGCATTGTGTTGATATTTTTCATCGCAGTTTCGGTTTCAACTGTTTGGCTATTGAGAATACGGAGATCTTCCTTAAGCTGTGTCAGGATACCTTTTTGAGTGTCCATGATGGTCTGCTGTGCGGCAATCTCTGTATCTAAAGCTTTATCACTTCTCTTATATGCAGCCAGGATATCCTTGAGGACGAATGCCATGTGGTCAAATATAGCCTTGGTGCATTCTGCCTTTTTCTTAGGACCGGCACTGACGATAGCGTTGTTGGCATCGATCAATTTATTGAATCCGACGATAATGGTTGCCAACTCATCAAGGAGTGGTGCGGTATCGTCTAAGGTAACTGCTCTGGCAGGCTCTGCAATTTTCTCTTTGATCAAGCCGATATTAGCAGCGATGGTAGCTTTCAGCGTTTCCAGCTTATCGGTGTAAGGCTTTATATCAATTGCCGGATATAACTCGACAGGAGTTCTGCTTAAAGGAACGAAAAGTTCATTGGCTTTTGCTTTATAGGTTTCAAGGAATGAACTCATGCGGTCAAGGTTGGTCTGATACTGAGTATCAAAGCTTGCAGCCAGGACAGCTTCGAAATCGTCCTCGAAAATTCTTGAACAATAAGGGCATCTGTCACCGGCTTTGGCATGGAACTCGCTATGACCCTGTCGTACCCATTCGGTGGAACCCACTTCTTTTAAGAAGTCGGCAAAAGGGGTATTTGCTGTATTTACGATAGCCATTCCGAGAATCTCAATTCCGGCAAGCTGGTCAAGAGCAGTAGTGTCAGAAACTTCAGCAAAACGGGTGTAGCTCTTAGCAGTGTCAGAATACACAGAATCGTACATCCGCTTCAATTCTTCGAGATCCTGTTCGGCAGCAGCGTGACGCATGACCTCTTCAGCGAACTGCTTGGATTTCTTTTTTCCAACCTGCGTTGCATCGAAAGTGGCTCGTAAATCTGCAGTCTTATCCCAGCAATCCTTGTGAAGCTGCTTTACCAGTGCTTCTTTTTGCTCTTCCTTTTTCTTTTTTTCTGCCGTAGCATCGGTATGGGCTTTCTTCGCCGTAGCCTGTTCCGCAGTCTTCGTATCAATCTGCTGCTGAATAGCAACATTGATCTCGTTGATTGTGAAAACGCCTGGAAGGTTGTGATAGCTGTGCATGTTGGCATCGATATAATCCTGGTTAAAAACGAGTGGAAGATAGTCCGCTGCGGATTTTCCAGGAGCATAGGTTACCCCAACACCACTTTTTATAGCTTTAGCAAGGGTAGATTTGCCCGTACCGTTATTGCCGAAAAAGTAGTTGATGTATGTAGGGGTAATGGTTACGCCCGTTCCTTTATAACTGGCATCATCTAAAACGATGGATTGTATTTCACCAGTGAATTTTTCTGCCATGTAATTCCTCCGTTATTAGTATGGGCGTGGAAGATGACTCAGCCCGGCTTCGTCAAACGCCTCGAATAAATTAGTCTTATGAACAGTCCAGGCTGATCGGTTCAGATCAGTGATGGCGCAGTCCATGTTCAGATCGAAATATACCGCATTACTCTTTTCGCACAGTTTGCTTTGTGGAAATGCTGCAATAGGATGGAATGCAATTTTTATACTTCTGCCTGCTTTCTGTATTCTTCTGATATAACCATACATTGCCCATTGTGCAGGATCTGCTTCACCACGAAGCTTTGTATTTTCCTGACAAATGATGGCGGGTATGGTCTTCAATTCTTCTATACCTGCATCGGAAAGAGTAGAGCATCTTTCATAGATTTCAGACGGAACACTACACTGAACCAAAGCACGGTCAGCACTGATGGTGATAACATTTGTTGTGAACACATCCTCTTCGCAGGTAACTAGAAGCTGATAGTATTCCTTGCTAAAACGCTGGATGGATATCATCTGTTCTGCAGACCCCATTGTTTCATTCTGCGGAAGATGGATATTGAAATCCACCTTGCTATTTTCGATGTTAAAGGTCTGTGGCTTGTTTTCTTTGATATACGTCATATTGGCAGGAGTGCCAGGTAAGTTCGGCATTCCCGGAATCAGTTCATTGCTCATATCACACCACCTTACAGATTAAATGTGACAGTACTGTCCTTGATATTGAATGTTTTAGACTCATCATGTTCGATGATGGTCTGGTTCTGAATAATCGTCACACTCTGATTTGTAGCGGCACTGGATGACTGTTCGTCATCTATGACCTCCGCTTCGGGCTGTTTCTGATAATCATGTGAATTACCGGAGGAGATGCTGTCGGCGAGACCTTTAATCGCACGGCCCCATGTATCTGCCAGTACCTGTCCGGATGCAAGTATCCGCTCACCCAGAATATCCGAAGGAGATTTCTCTTCAACAGGGGCTGCAGCAACAACCTCTGTATCCAAAACGGAGTCTTCCTCTGTGATAGAAGGAGTGGACACATGAATGGTTCTGACGATAGTTTCTCCGGCGTTTCCGTTATACACTCGTTCTTTATAAGGCTTCTTAGTACTCCATGCGTCCAAGGTATCTACACCATTTGTGTTACGTTCGCAACGGGCGGTAGCGATATAGTGCAGTACACCCACAAGGAATGGAGCCAGTTCAAAATCGGTTATCGTGCGAATGTCTTGTTTCGATACAGGGCATCTGTTTCTTTTTATATAAAAGAGATCTGCGTCTGTTATATCTGTATCATTTTCGATTACATCAAGAAGAGCCTTCACCAGCCATTCTTTCCTATCTAAATCAATATGCCATTCGATGAACTCCGACATTCTTTTGAGGGTGTCGGAGTATTTGTTGGCGCCGAAGAGGCATGAATAAACCACCAGTTAAACTGGTGGTAAATAAA
>JAJCKG010000060.1 GCA_020558355.1 bacterium 210820-DFI.6.37
GTACGGGGCGTACTCTTCCGCGGCGAAAGTAAAGATTAAGAAATAACAAGGAATAAGACCCCCCCGCGAGGGGGTCTTTTCTTTCTCACCTTTGTTCCCAAACGCCCATCGCCTCCCGCCGGGGAACAAAATAGCCCTGTTTTTTCCATTTTTTCTTCCAAAATCGGGGCTTTTCCACCTGTATTTCCGGGATTTAAGGCGGATTCGACTAAATTCGACCGGGATTTTCGCCCGAAATGTTGCCGCGCCAACATCTCTATGTTCCCTTTGTTCCCGCGAATGGCCTTTGGGA
>JAJCKG010000061.1 GCA_020558355.1 bacterium 210820-DFI.6.37
TCTGTGAGAAACAACGCTAATATGAGCTTAGCTTGTTTCCACAGGGGTATTTTTTGAGGTTTTGAGAGTGACTTGGCAGGATTCCATGCGGTCCGGAAAAAGACAAATTTTAAAATAAAGGAATTAGAGGGAAATATTGACAAATGAAATCAAATATATTACAATAATGAAAAGCATTGGAATTAAATACCAGACCCCAACAGAGCCTGGGCGAAAACGCTCCCCCGGAATCGTAGGCAATTATGAGGAAGGAATTGTATTGAGAAACGAAAAGGAATATAATAAGGAGG
>JAJCKG010000062.1 GCA_020558355.1 bacterium 210820-DFI.6.37
GTGCCGACTGAGATGGCGATTATCATCGCCTGCACCGGAAAAGCAAGAGAAACGGCAGTAAGAGCGTCTTCGCTGACACGGATGACGAAGATGCTGTCCACGACGTTGTAGAGTGCCTGAATCAGCATCGACGCCATGATCGGCAGCGACATTGTCATGAGCAGCCGGGGAATGGGCATGACCCCCATTTTGTTTTCTTTTCGTTGTTCCTGCACGGGAATACCTCTTTCTGAACGTTGGATTCAATGGGGTGAATTTCGACCGTAACGACAGCG
>JAJCKG010000063.1 GCA_020558355.1 bacterium 210820-DFI.6.37
CTGCTCGGCGAGGACGCCGTAGTGCACGGTGGCGTCGAGGTCGTCGCTGCCCGAGGCGGCACGGGCATCGAGCTCCACGGCGACGTCGACGACGAAGTCCTGGCCGTCCTCGCGCTCGTGGTCGAAGACGCCGTGGTGTCCGCGGGCGCGGACCCCGGTGAGTCGGATGGTGTCGTTCACGATCGAGCTGCCCTCCAGGCGTCCCAGACGTCGAGCACGGCACGGGTCGGTGCCGGGTCGTGCACGCGCACACCCCACGCGCCGCGTTCGGCGG
>JAJCKG010000064.1 GCA_020558355.1 bacterium 210820-DFI.6.37
ATTGTCAATTCACTTCAGTGAATCAGCTTTTTCTGGTTTTCTCGGTCGAAATCGTAATAATTACCTCGCAGTCTCTTCATCTTTTGATCGAAAAGACTTCTCTGTTTAATTACTATTTTCAGCACTCCTCCCCGTCGTTAGTCGCCACGGACTAAAGTCCTGCGACTCTGACGGCGCAATTTCTACGGCTCGCTCTCGCTCGCCGAGACAAGTGCTGCTCGATTTCGTTGTAAATTTGTTTTACACTCTTCATTATTCAGTTTTCAAGGTAC
>JAJCKG010000065.1 GCA_020558355.1 bacterium 210820-DFI.6.37
TTCTCAGATTTTCACTAGTGTCCACTAAAAACGATTAACAATCGTTGTAAGTGGTTGATATGCGACAAAATACGAGCAAAAAATGACTCTATGGGTTAGAAATGACTATCTTTGCAGAAAATTACAATCTGTAAGTTAGTTTAGACTCATGAATCAAGGTAAGTATATATTCAGTCAAATATGTGATTTCCTTCCCAAAAACCAGTTCGATTGGTTCGTAAAAAAATATCAAGGAAACAAATATGTTAAGAAGTTCACTTGTTGGAATC
>JAJCKG010000066.1 GCA_020558355.1 bacterium 210820-DFI.6.37
GGGAGATCTATGATATCAACCAATTGATGAACGTTTCCGCACGACTCAGCAAGCTGTGATTACACGAGTTGGAATAGCAAACCAATGCAAACCGTGAACGCCATACCGGAATTGTTCTAACCACACATCAGAGCCGAGTGTATCAAAAGCAACCTTTCCAGCCTCTCTGGAACTGCCCTGCCATCGTAGACGCTCCTCATCTTGAGCCAAGAGCAAGTATTGCAGTGTGTGATGAAACTCGGCCAATTCTTCCAGAATTTTGG
>JAJCKG010000067.1 GCA_020558355.1 bacterium 210820-DFI.6.37
TGTGAGTTTTAGTCTTTCAAATTTAGCGAATATTTTCTACCCCCCCCAATTTTTACAATAATTAACTTGTGTTTGTTGTAAAAATTGGATGTGCAGGCATAATTCACCCCAACAACTCAGGTTTCAGCCTGATTATTTGCGTGTAACGACTGATGTTATACACAAGACTGGTGAGTGCTACATTGGCTTTAGCACGAATAAGTCCTACTGTACGCACCACAAGTCCACGCATGGTTTGTTCCTCAAACCCGAATACATGC
>JAJCKG010000068.1 GCA_020558355.1 bacterium 210820-DFI.6.37
AGATCGATCACGTCCAGATCGTGCGGCTGGGTTCCAGAACCCCGGTGGTTATGCCAATGCGAATCACAGACAAACTGTGCGAGACATTGAAAAAATACCACCCGATCTGGCTCAACACCCATTTCAACCACGCGAAGGAAATGACGCTGGAAGCGGCCGAGGCCTGCAAAAAGCTGGCGGACGCGGGGATCCCGCTGGGGAATCAGTCGGTGCTGCTGCGGGGCGTCAATGACTGTCCGCACATTATGCGTCAGCTGG
>JAJCKG010000069.1 GCA_020558355.1 bacterium 210820-DFI.6.37
CCAGCTGACGCATAATGTGCGGACAGTCATTGACGCCCCGCAGCAGCACCGACTGGTTCCCCAGCGGGATCCCCGCGTCCGCCAGCTTTTTGCAGGCCTCGGCCGCTTCCGGCGTCATTTCCTTTGCGTGGTTGAAATGGGTGTTGAGCCAGATCGGGTGGTATTTTTTCAGCGTCTCGCACAGTTTGTCTGTGATTCGCATCGGCATAACCACCGGGGTTCTGGAACCCAGCCGCACGATCTGGACGTGATCGATCT
>JAJCKG010000007.1 GCA_020558355.1 bacterium 210820-DFI.6.37
ATGGTTCCGATATTGATATGCGGTTTGGTTCTTTCAAACTTCTGCTTTGCCATTTCAATTCTCCTTTATTATTTGTTAATTGATTCAACTAAATTATCCGGCAGCTTCTCAAAGTGATCCATCTGCATTACATAAACACCGCGTCCCTGCGTCTTGGAACGAAGGTCTGTAGCGTATCCGAACATTTCGGAAAGAGGTACATAGCCTCTTACAGCTACGGCGCCGTTGTTCATATCGGATCCTTCGATTTTTCCTCTTCTTGAGCTGATATCGCCGATTACATCGCCCATATATTCTTCCGGAACAGTAACCTCAACCTTGAAAATCGGTTCCAGAAGTACCGGTTTCGCTTTCTTGCAGGCTTCTCTGAATGCCATGGAAGCGGCGATCTTGAAGGCCATTTCGGAGGAGTCAACTTCGTGATAGGAACCATCATAAAGCTCAACACCAACGTCTACAACCTGATAACCGGCCATTGGACCAGTCTGCATCGCTTCCTTAATTCCTTCCTCGATCTTAGGAATGTATTCCTTCGGAATAGCGCCTCCCACGATAGAGTTCTTGAATTCAAAGCCTTCGCCCGGCTCTCTCGGATAAAGCTTGATTTTAACATGACCATACTGACCCCGGCCGCCGGACTGCTTAGCGTACTTGTGGTCAACGTCAGCAAGCTGTGTAATGGTTTCTTTGTAGGATACCTGAGGCTTACCTACGTTAGCTTCTACCTTGAATTCACGCAGCAGTCTGTCTACGATGATTTCCAGATGAAGCTCACCCATACCCGCGATAATGGTCTGTCCTGTATCTTCGTTTGTATAAGTTTTAAAGGTCGGGTCTTCCTCAGCCAGCTTTGCCAGAGCAATACCCATCTTTTCCTGGCCGGCTTTTGTCTTCGGCTCGATGGCGATTTCAATTACCGGATCAGGGAATTCCATGGATTCCAGGATAATCTCATGCTTTTCATCGCACAGCGTATCTCCTGTTGTTGTATCCTTAAGACCTACAGCCGCGGCGATATCTCCGGAGTAAACCTCTGTGATTTCCTCTCTCTTGTTCGCGTGCATCTGCAGGATTCTTCCGATTCTTTCTTTCTTTCCCTTTGTTGAGTTGTAAACATAGGAGCCTGCCTGGAGTGTACCGGAGTATACTCTGAAGAAGGCCAGCTTACCAACAAACGGGTCAGCCATGATCTTAAACGCCAGAGCGGAGAACGGACCCTTATCGTCAGCAGGTCTTTCATCCTCTTCCTCTGTGCCTGGGATCACACCCTTGATCGCTGGGATATCCAGCGGAGATGGCATATAGTCAACAACCGCATCCAGCATCATCTGAACGCCCTTGTTTCTATACGCGGAACCGCAGGTTACAGGAATCATTTCGCCTTTCAGGGTACATGCCCGGATGGCGCCTTTGATTTCCTTCTTTGTCAGCTCTTCACCCTCCAGGAATTTCATCATCAGCTCTTCGTCTGTTTCCGCGACAGATTCCAGCAGCTTTTCTCTCCATTCCTGAGCAGTGTCCTTCAGGTCATCCGGAATCTCCTCGATAGAGAATTCCTTTCCAAGATCGTCTTTATAAATCTCTGCTTTCATTTCTACTAAGTCAATAATCCCGATAAAATCCTCCTGGGATCCGATAGGCAGCTGAATTGGCACCGCGTTGGCCTTCAGTCTGTCTTTTACCATCTGCACGACTCTGTAAAAGTCCGCGCCCAGGATGTCCATTTTATTGACAAAAATCATTCTCGGAACTCCGTACTTTTCAGCCTGTCTCCAAACAGTTTCGGACTGAGGCTCAACGCCGCCCTTGGCGCAGAGTACAGTAACGGCTCCGTCCAGTACACGCAGGGAACGTTCTACTTCAACTGTAAAGTCCACGTGTCCCGGTGTGTCGATGATATTGATTCTTACGTCTTTCCATTGTGCTGTAGTAGCAGCAGAGGTGATAGTGATACCACGTTCCTGTTCCTGTTCCATCCAGTCCATTGTAGCGGCGCCATCGTGTGTTTCACCGATCTTATGGGTTCTTCCTGTATAGAAAAGAATTCGTTCTGTGGTTGTGGTCTTACCGGCGTCGATGTGCGCCATAATCCCGATGTTTCTAGTTTTTTCTAATGGAAAACTTCTAGGCATCATATCCTCCCTTCTACCTAATTCTTTTTATTTTTGGCAGGAAAGCCCCTGCCGGGCAAATACGCAGGGGCGCGCTACCATCTGTAGTGAGCGAACGCCTTATTGGCTTCTGCCATCTTATGCGTATCTTCTTTCTTCTTCACGGACGCTCCGGTATTGTTGGACGCGTCAACGAGTTCTTTTGCCAGTCTGTCCGCCATAGTCTTTTCGCCTCTGGCTCTTGTGTACTTTGTAAGCCATCTCAGTCCCAGAGTCTGACGCCGTTCCGGTCTTACTTCTACCGGAACCTGGTAGTTCGCGCCACCGACACGTCTTGCTTTTACTTCTACAACTGGCATGATATTGTTCATTGCTTTTTCAAATACTTCCAAAGGATTTTCACCGGTAGTTTCTTCTACCTGCTTGAAAGCATTGTAAACAATCGCCTGCGCTGTTCCTTTCTTTCCGTCTAACATGATGCTGTTGATGAGCTTTGCCACAACAACACTTCCGTAAACCGGATCAGGAAGCACTTCACGCTTTGGTACGTTTCCTTTTCTTGGCACTTCTCTTCCCTCCTTGCCTGGTTATAACTTCACTTTTCACGGTATCGTGAAAAATTACTCTCCCCCGTTTCCTTTTAAACCGAATCGAAAACGGGCAAGTCTGCTTTCGGTACTCGCAGGCTAAAGCCATATCCCGCAAAAGCCCGCGCGGCGCTCGTGATTTATGATCAAGAACACTCTTTTCTTTACCGATTACTACTTCTTCTTAGGCCGTTTAGCGCCGTATTTGGAACGGGCTTTGCCTCTGTCTGCTACGCCAGCAGTATCAAGTGTTCCGCGCACGATGTGGTATCTAACACCAGGAAGGTCTTTTACTCTTCCGCCTCTGATCAGTACAACACTGTGTTCCTGCAGGTTATGACCGATACCAGGAATGTAGGCTGTTACTTCGATACCATTCGTAAGACGAACTCTTGCAACTTTTCTAAGAGCTGAATTCGGCTTCTTAGGGGTAACTGTTTTTACAGAAGTGCATACGCCTCTCTTCTGCGGTGAGTTAACATCGGTAGGGACTCTTTTCAGGGAGTTCATACCTTTACCCAGAGCCGGAGCGGTTGACTTCTTTACGCTGCTGGTTCTGCCCTGACGTACTAATTGGTTGATAGTAGGCATTCTTATCTCCTTTCTTCTGCTGCCACAGGCAGCTGGTTTATCTATTTTAAACCCGCTTTGCAGGCTTAAAAGCGTTTAAGCACTTCAATCTCGGGCTTTAGCAAGCCCGAGACCGAAGATAATTCTATCATAGGTTTCCACAAAAAGTCAATGTTATTCTTCATCAAACTCGATGATCTCAGAAGCCGCGCCTTCCGGCTCATTGAGGGACGGTTCTTCCTCCATATCCGCTTCCGGTTCTTCTCCCTCGTCAGCGTCTTCCATTTGGAAGATTTCTTCGCCCTGCTCTTCGTCAGCGCCTTCCATTTCGAAGATTTCTTCACCTTGCTCTTCGTCAGCCTCTTCCCGCTGCTCCAGCTCCGGCGCTTCCGCAAGGAAATCATCATCCTCTTCTTCCTCCGCCATCATCGCGGTATACGCTTCCATCAGCGCGGTATTGATACCGTAATCCAGATCAATGCTCTTGTACCGCTTCATTCCGGTTCCCGCCGGAATCAGCTTACCGATGATAACGTTTTCCTTCAGGCCCTGCAGCTTGTCATTCTTGCCCTTGATAGCCGCGTCGGTCAGAACTCTTGTCGTTTCCTGGAAGGAAGCTGCCGACAGGAAGGAATTGGTTGCCAGGGACGCTTTTGTAATACCCAGCAGGATCCGCTCGTACTGAGCCGGCGTCTGATCCTCAGAAAGGGCCGCGTTGGTTTCCTCAATTTCAAACTTGTTGTACTGTCCTCCCGGAAGCAGAGAAGTGTCTCCCGGATCGGTGATCTTGCACTTGGAAAGCATCTGACTTACAATGACCTCCACGTGCTTGTCGTTGATATCTACACCCTGCTGCTTGTATACGCGCTGTACTTCCTTGAGCAGATACTGGTATACGCCTTCTACGCCGTTAAGCCTTAAAATATCCTTTGGATCCAGCGGACCTCTCGTGATATTCTGTCCCGCCAGCACGTAGTCGCCTTCCTTTACATTGAGTCTCGCTCCGTAAGGAACCACATATTCTCTTTCTTCTTCGCCTCTGACCTTCACAACGGTTTTGTTGTCTTTTCTAGCTTCCACAGATACGACCGTCCCATCGGCCTCGCAGATCTCAGCAAGACCCTTAGGCTTTCTTGCCTCGAACAGCTCTTCTACTCTTGGAAGACCCTGGGTGATATCGGAACCCGCGACACCGCCAGTATGGAAGGTTCTCATGGTCAGCTGAGTACCCGGTTCTCCGATGGACTGAGCGGCGGTGATACCTACCGCTTCACCGATATTAACCGATTCGCCGGTAGCCAGGTTTCTTCCATAGCACTTGGCGCAGATGCCTGTTCTGCTGTGGCAGGTCATGACCGAACGGATAGCTACGGATTCGATGCCCGCGTCTTCAATGGCCTGGGCCTGATCCTCTGTAATCTCTTCATTCTGCTCTACAATCAGCGCTCCCGTTTCCGGATGGTAAACATCGGTGAGAGAGGTTCTTCCGATAATACGCAGCTTCAGAGATTCGATGACCTCCTTGCCGTCTGTAAAGGCTTTGACCGCAATTCCTTCATCCGTTCCGCAGTCAAATTCGCGGACGATCACGTTATGAGAAACGTCTACCAGTCGTCTTGTCAGATAACCGGAGTCGGCTGTTCTCAGGGCTGTATCGGCAAGTCCCTTTCTGGCGCCGTTGGAGGAAATAAAGTATTCCAGTACGGACAGACCTTCACGGAAGTTTGCCTTGATCGGCATTTCGATGGTCTTACCTGTGGCGTTTGCCATCAGACCTCGCATACCGCCGATCTGACGGATCTGGTTTTTACTGCCTCGAGCTCCCGAGTGGGCCATGATGAACAGATTGTTCAGGGTTCCCAGGGAATCCATCAGCGCGTCGGCTACATCGTCTGTCGTCTTGTTCCAGATCTCGATTACCTTTTCGTAACGTTCCTGGTTGGAAACCAGACCTTTACGGAAGGCTTTTTCATATTTGTCTACCATCTTTTCTGATTCCTCGATGATTCCGGCCTTTGCTTCCGGAATCTCCATGTCGGAAATACCGATGGTGATAGCTGCTCTTGTTGAGTAATGGAAGCCCATATCCTTGATATAGTCCAGCATAATGGCAGTTCCTGTGTTGCCGTGAATGCGATAGCACCGATCGATGATCTGTCCCAGCTTTTTCTTATCACACAGGAAGTCGATCTCAAGCGCGTACGGATCCGCTTCTCTGTCTACAAATCCCAGATCCTGCGGGATCTGTTCATTGAAAATAAACCGTCCTACGGTGGATTCTACCAGCTTGCCCCGTACATCGTCTTCATCCAGATACATACGGACCTTTACCCTCGCGTGAAGACCTACTTCTTTGTTCTGATACGCCATGAGCATTTCATCCATATCCGTAAAGATCTTGCCGTCGCCCTTTTCAGCCGGAGTATTTCTTTCCTCAACACCCGGGTGAGTCAGGTAGTAGCTTCCCAGAATCATATCCTGTGTCGGCGTTGTGATCGGGGAACCGTCCTTCGGCGCCAGAATGTTGTTTACAGAAAGCATCAGGAATCTGGCTTCCGCCTGCGCTTCTACGGAAAGCGGCACATGCACGGCCATCTGGTCTCCGTCAAAGTCGGCGTTGAAGGCGGTACATACCAGTGGGTGAAGCTTGATAGCCTTACCCTCTACCAGTACCGGCTCAAAGGCCTGGATACCCAGTCTGTGAAGCGTCGGGGCGCGGTTGAGCATAACCGGATGCTCTTTGATAACCCCTTCCAGAACGTCCCATACCTCAGGTCTTACCTTTTCTACCATTCTCTTGGCGCTCTTGATATTGTGGGCGTAGTTGTTTTCCACCAGCTTTTTCATGATAAACGGTTTGAACAGCTCCAGCGCCATTTTTTTAGGAAGCCCGCACTGCCAGAAACGCAGCTCCGGTCCTACTACGATTACAGAACGGCCGGAATAGTCAACTCGCTTACCCAGCAGGTTCTGTCTGAAACGGCCCTGTTTTCCCTTTAACATATCGGAAAGGGATTTGAGCGGTCTTGAGCCCGGTCCTGTTACAGGACGGCCTCTTCTGCCGTTGTCAATGAGAGCGTCTACCGCTTCCTGGAGCATTCTCTTTTCATTTCTTACGATAATGTCCGGAGCGCCCAGCTCCAGCAGACGGTTCAGTCTGTTGTTTCTATTGATTACTCTTCTGTACAGATCATTTAAATCGGAAGTGGCAAACCGTCCGCCGTCCAGCTGCACCATAGGGCGCAGATCTGGCGGAATAACCGGAATCACTTCCATGATCATCCATTCGGGTTTGTTTCCTGAAATCCGCAGCGCTTCAATGACCTCCAGACGTCTTACGATCCGGATCTTCTTCTGGCCTGTAGCGCCTTTCAGTTTTTCTCTCAGGTCGCTGGACATTTCATCCAGGTCGATATGAGTCAGCAGTTCTCTTACCGCTTCCGCTCCCATCGCGGCTTTAAATCCGCTGCCGAACTGATCCTTGGCTTCCCGGTACTGCTGTTCGCTGAGAACTTCCTTATACGCGAATTCGGATTCTCCCGGGTCAGTAACGATATACGCGGCAAAGTACAGGACTTTTTCCAGATTCCTCGGGGAGATGTCCAGCACCAGTCCCATTCTTGACGGGATCCCCTTGAAATACCAGATGTGGGAAACCGGCGCCGCCAGCTTGATATGTCCCATACGTTCTCTTCTTACTTTTGCTTTTGTAACCTCTACTCCGCAGCGGTCACAGACGATCCCCTTGTAACGGATCCTCTTATATTTCCCGCAGTGGCATTCCCAGTCCTTCTGAGGTCCGAAAATGCGCTCGCAGAACAAGCCCTCCTTTTCCGGCTTTAAGGTCCTGTAGTTGATAGTCTCAGGCTTTGTAACCTCCCCGTGAGACCATTCCAGAATCTTTTCCGTAGACGCCAGACCGATCTGCAGGGATTCAAAATTATTTAACTCGTAGTTATTGTTTTCACTCATTGGTCACTTCTCCTTCCCCATCACTATAACTGCTCTTCAGGATCATAGGCCGGTTCTTCGGACGCTTCCTCCGGATCGCCTGACGGTCCCTCTTCTGAGAATCCGCCTTCTTCAAAGATCTCATCCTCATCCGCGACATCAGAATCAGCGTCAATGATATCTTCAATAGCGGCCAGACCTTCCATTTCCGGCGCTTCCTTGATTTCGATTTCCTCGTTATCTTCTGTCAGAACTTTTACATCCAGTCCCAGACTCTGCATTTCCTTGATCAGTACCTTGAAGGATTCCGGAATCCCCGGTTCCGGAATGTTTTCGCCCTTAACGATGGCTTCGTAAGTCTTAACACGGCCTACGATATCGTCGGACTTGACGGTCAGGATCTCCTGCAGGGTATAGGCCGCGCCGTACGCTTCCAGCGCCCAAACTTCCATTTCTCCGAAACGCTGTCCGCCGAACTGCGCTTTACCGCCCAGAGGCTGCTGCGTTACCAGGGAGTACGGGCCTGTGCTTCTCGCGTGGATCTTATCGTCTACCAGATGGTGAAGCTTGAGCATATACATATAGCCTACGGTTACCGGATTGTCAAATTCTTCTCCGGACCGTCCGTCTCTTAAGGTAAGCTTACCGCTCTTATCTACACCGACTTCATCCAGCAGCTGAATGATATCCTTTTCGTTTGCTCCATCGAATACCGGCGTCGCGATATACCAGTCTTTCCTCTTGGCAGCCAGTCCCAGGTGGACTTCCAATACCTGCCCTACGTTCATTCGGGAAGGTACGCCCAGCGGGTTCAGCATGACCTGAAGGGACTGCCCGTTTTCCATAAACGGCATGTCTTCTTCCGGCAGGATCCGGGAAATTACACCCTTGTTTCCGTGGCGGCCCGCCATCTTGTCGCCTACATTGATCTTTCTCTTTGTGGCAATATAGCAGCGCACCAGCTTGTTTACGCCAGGAGGAAGCTCATCTCCGTTTTCTCTGGAGAAGATCTTTACATCTACTACGATACCGGTCTCCCCGTGCGGCACGCGAAGAGAGGTATCTCTTACTTCTCTTGCCTTTTCGCCAAAGATAGCTCTCAGAAGACGCTCTTCCGCTGTCAGCTCAGTCTCTCCCTTTGGCGTTACTTTTCCTACCAGAATATCGGAAGCGTTTACCTCTGCGCCGACGCGGATGATACCTTCTTCGTCCAGATCCTTCAGGGCTTCTTCCCCTACATTCGGAATGTCTCTGGTAATTTCTTCCGGCCCCAGTTTGGTATCTCTGGCTTCGGATTCATATTCTTCAATATGGATCGATGTCAGCACATCCTCCATAATCAGTCTTTCATTGAGGATGATCGCGTCCTCATAGTTATAGCCTTCCCAGGTCATGAACCCGATGAGCAGGTTCTTGCCCAGCGCCATTTCGCCGTTTTCTGTGGAAGGGCCGTCAGCGATAGTCTCTCCCGCCTCCACATGTTCTCCGTGGAAGACGATAGGCCGCTGGTTGATACAGGTTCCCTGGTTGGAACGCTTGAATTTAAGAAGGCTGTATTTATCCACGCCTTTTCCGTCATCCCGGCGGATCGTAATATGTTCCGCGTCTACAAATTCAACGGTTCCCGCGTTTTTTGCAAGGACTACAACACCGGAGTCTCTGGCGGATTTGTATTCCATACCGGTCCCTACAATAGGCGCCTCTGTCACCAAAAGCGGTACGGCCTGACGCTGCATGTTGGAACCCATCAGGGCCCGGTTGGCGTCGTCGTTTTCCAGGAATGGAATCAGCGCGGTAGCCACAGATACAACCTGCTTTGGAGATACGTCCATATAATCGATCATGTTTCGCGGAACAACGTCGATTTCACCGCCCACGCCCCGGGAAGCTACCTTCATATTGACAAAGTAGCCTTCGGAATCCAGCGGTTCGTTAGCCTGCGCTACAATTTTATCTTCTTCATCATCGGCAGTCAGATAATGGATCTCATCTGTTACTCTGCCTGTTTCTTTATCTACAACCCGATACGGCGTTTCAATAAAGCCGTATTCATTGATAATCCCATATGTGGTAAGGGATCCGATCAGACCGATGTTAGGACCTTCCGGCGTTTCTATCGGGCACATTCTTCCATAATGGGAATGGTGTACGTCGCGGACTTCGAACCCGGCTCTTTCTCTCGACAGACCTCCAGGTCCCAGAGCGGACAGTCTTCTCTTGTGGGTCAGCTCTGCCAGAGGGTTGTTCTGGTCCATGAACTGAGACAGCTGGGAGCTTCCGAAGAATTCTTTGATGGAAGCTGTAACGGGACGAATGTTCATCAGCGCCTGAGGCGTTGCGATTTCAATGTCCTGAGTCGTCATTCTCTCTTTTACAGTACGTTCCATTCTGGCAAGACCGATGCGGAACTGATTCTGAAGCAGTTCGCCTACAGTTCTCAGTCTCCGGTTGCCCAGGTGGTCGATGTCATCCGTTTCACCGATGCCGTAATTCAGGTTCAGGATATAGCTGACGGACGCGATAATATCCGCGATCAGGATATGCTTTGGAGAAAGATCGTTCTTTCTCGCCACCAGCTCTTCCTTAACAGACGCGTTGTCCATACCTTCCATATCGCTGAGGATTTCCTTCAATACCGGATAATAAACCTTATCCGGAATCTTTGTATCGGAAAGATCGAACTCAACATAGGCGCTGATATCGACAAACTGGTTGCCGATAACCTTTGTCACCGTTTCTTCGTCATTTCCATACGCGAAAACATGGTGAACACCGGCATTTTCGATCTGCCTTGCCAGGTCAGCGTCGATTTTTCCGCCTGCTTCCACCAGAATTTCGCCGGTATTCGGATCGATTACATCTTCCGCCGTAACGCGGCCCGCAATACGTCCAAACAATCCCAGCTTTTTGTTATATTTATATCTGCCGACTTTGGCAAGATCATATCTCTTCGGATCAAAAAACAATGAATTCAGCAGAGATTCGGCGCTTTCCACTGTAGGCGGCTCACCTGGTCTCAGCTTTTTATAGATTTCCTTCAGACCTTCCTCATAGTTAGTGGTCGTGTCTTTTTCCAGGGTTCTGCGGAGTCTGTGATCCTCCCCGAAGGTTTCGATGATCTCGTCATCGGAAGCCATTCCAAGTGCCCTGAGGAGTGTTGTGACAGGCTGTTTTCTGGTACGGTCTACTCGTACAGAAATAATTTCATTGGAGTCTGTCTCATATTCAAGCCATGCCCCCCTGTTTGGTATAATGGTTGTCGAGAAGAGATTCTTACCCGACTTGTCTATCTCTACCGCATAGTACGGCCCCGGTGAACGCACCAGCTGCGTTACTACAACTCGCTCCGCGCCGTTGTAAATAAAAGTCCCCTTTTCTGTCATCAGCGGGAAGTCTCCCATGAATACTTCCTGCTCTTTTACTTCCCCTGTTTCTTTATTGATCAGTCTTACTCTGACTTTAAGCGGAGCTGCATATGTTACATCACGTTCCTTGCACTCCTCCTGTTCGTATTTCGGAGGGTCGTTTAAGGAATAGTCGATAAATTCAAGTACTAAATTTCCTGCATAATCCTTAATTGGCGATACGTCCTCAAAGACTTCCTGAAGACCTTCTTTGATGAACCAGTCGTAGGAGTCCGTCTGAATCTGTACAAGATTCGGCATTTCCGCGACTTCATTGATCTTGGAAAATGTCATACGGTCTTTTCTACCTAGTTTTATTGGCTTTGGCATATTCATCACTCCTTATATCTTCAACAAATTACATTTGCGTGGCAGTCTAATATGATATCATGGAAGTGTCAATCTGTCAACCTATTTTTGGAAAATTTATTTTTTTCAAATCAAAAAGCAGGAGAGGTCTGTTCTCTCCTGCCTGTGATTGCAAGTTTCAAACTTATTTCAGTTCTACCTTTGCGCCAACTTCTTCTAACTGGCTCTTGATCGCTTCGGCTTCGGCCTTTTCGATATCTTCTTTGATGTTGGAAGGAGCTCCGTCTACCAGTTCCTTCGCTTCTTTCAGACCCAGACCGGTGATCTCTCTTACAGCCTTGATAACCTTGATCTTTTCTGCTCCAACTTCTGCCAGAACTACTGTGAATTCAGTCTGTTCTTCAGCTCCGCCTGCTGCCGCTCCGTCAGCCGCCGCTACAACAACGCCTGCCGCCGCGGATACTCCGAATTCTTCTTCACAAGCTTTTACCAGTTCGTTTAATTCCAGTACGGATAATTCTTTTATAGCTTCAATAAATTCAGCTGTTGTTAATTTTGCCATTCTAGTTTCCTCCATTTTTCTTTTTTTCTGATTTTCTTATTTATCTTACGCCTCCGCGGGTTCCGCAGCGGCTGCCGCTCCATCAGCACCGCCCTGTTCAGCGATCTGATTAAGCACACGAGCAAAGTTTGTAATCGGGGACTGGATGCTTCCCATGAACTTTGCGATAAGATTGTCTCTTGACGGAATTTTCGCAATCTGCTTTATGCCTTCCGCGTCGAAGAATTCGCCTTCGATGACACCTGCTTTAAATTCCATCTTCTTATATTCTTCAATTACTTCGTTGATCACTCTTGCCGGCGCGGTCGCGTCGTCATAGCTGATCGCAAACGCGCTTGGTCCTGCCAGCACTTCGCCCAGGGACTCATACTGTGTGCCTTCGATAGCTCTCTTTACCAGCGTGTTTTTGTAAACGGTATAGTCCACATCTGCCTCACGAAGCTTTTTTCTCATAGCGTCCGCCTGAGCCACTGTGATTCCCATGTAGTCGATCACAACGGCAGCCTGCGCTTTTTCCAGCTTTTCTTTGATCTCATCAATGATGACCTGTTTTTCCTGCCATGCTTCTTTTGACATTGGTTTCTCTCCTTTCCTGAGATTTGTTTTTGGTACGCATAAATGAAAAGCCCTGATCTGTCAGACAAACCAAGGCCAATATACGCTTCATTTATATTGTACCTCGGCGGGATGATTAAGCTCGTACCTCGATAGTCGCCCCCGCTGTCTACGGTTATTATTCGCGATTAAATTCAAGTCTTAGCCCAGCTTCTGAGCGTTTATTTTCACTCCAGGCCCCATAGTAGCGGCAACCGTTACGCTCCTCAAATACTGGCCCTTTGCTGCTGCTGGTTTCGCTTTGATAACAGCTCCCATCAGCGCGTTGAAGTTTTCCTCCAGCTTTTCTTTTCCGAAGGAAGCCTTTCCAATTGGAGTATGGATAATATTGCTCTTATCCAGACGGTATTCAACCTTACCGGCTTTTACTTCCTGGATGGCTTTTTCAACATCCATAGTAACCGTACCGGATTTTGGGTTCGGCATCAGGCCCTTAGGTCCCAGAATCTTACCAAGACGTCCTACAACACCCATCATATCCGGAGTCGCGATAACAACGTCAAAGTCAAACCATCCTTCGGACTGGATTTTCTGCGCCATTTCCTCAGCGCCTACAAAATCGGCTCCAGCCGCTTCTGCTTCGGCCTGCTTCGGTCCCTTGGCAAATACTAATACCTTCTTTGTTTTACCTGTTCCGTGCGGAAGTACGATTGCGCCTCTGACCTGCTGGTCCGCGTGTCTTCCGTCTACGCCCAGTCTGATGTGAACCTCTATGGTCTCATCAAATTTTGCTTTCGCGGTCTTTGTAATGATTTCCATTGCTTCTGGAACATCATACGCAGTCTGCTTGTCGTAAGCTTTTAAAGCTTCTTTGTAATTCTTACCTCTTTTTGGCATTTTTACCTCCTTGTGGTATTAACGACGTCCTGCCTCCCACTTTTTAGTCTTCTACAACGATTCCCATGCTTCTGGCAGTTCCCTTGATCATAGATGTTGCTGATTCAAGGTTTGCCGCATTCAGATCCGGCATTTTCGTCTTTGCGATCTCTTCAACCTGTGCTGTTGTCAGTGTAGCCACCTTTGTCTTGTTAGGCTCACCGGAAGCAGTGTCGAGACCGGCCGCTTTCTTCAGCAGTACTGCCGCAGGCGGTGTTTTGCAAATGAATGAAAACGATCTGTCCGCGTAAACGGTAATTACTACGGGAATGATCATGCCTGGCTGATCCTGAGTCTTAGCGTTGAACTGTTTACAGAAATCCATAATGTTCACGCCGTGCTGACCCAGAGCAGGGCCTACTGGAGGCGCGGGGTTCGCGTTGCCGGCTGGAATCTGAAGTTTGATATAACCTTCGATTTTCTTAGCCATGTTTTTTCTCCTTTCTTTTAGATTTTATCTACCTGCGCGAAGTCAAGCTCCACAGGTGTATCTCGTCCAAACATGGAGATTCGGGCTTTCAGTGTCTGTTTTTCCATATTGACCTCTTCAACAACTCCCATAAAGCTTTCGAATGGTCCGTTGATCACCTTGACACTGTCACCCACTTCCACATCCAGATCGATGTATATTTTCTCGATACCCATTCTTCTCACCTCTTCTGTGGAAAGAGGGATCGGGTCGGAGCCATGACCGACGAAGCCTGTAACTCCCTGAGTATTTCTCACCAGATACCAGGATTCGTTGGTAACAATCATTTTTACAATTACATATCCCGGGAACATCTTTCTGGTTTTGATCTTACGCTGTCCATTTTTGATTTCCACCCGGTCTTCTGTCGGTACGACAACATCAAGGATCAAATCCTGCATTCCCCGGTTTTCAACGATTTTTTCAATGTTTACTTTTACTTTGTTTTCATGTCCGGAATAGGTATGCACTACATACCATTTTGCCACTCCATCGCCTCTCAGTCCCTCCAGACCTTCCAGATCCAGTTTTTTCTGAGGGGCTTCTTTCGCGGCCGGTTCAGCCGCTTCGGTTCCGGTCAGTTCTTCCGGCTCTACGCTTTCTTCAGACGAAATCGCTTCCATCTTTTCCGCGCCGTCCGGAGTTTCCATGATCGTATCCTTTTCGTTCTCTCCCATTTGTACCTTCAGTCCTTTTTACTTACATAGTAATGCCCAGCAGACCCTTTAACGCTGCCAGGAATCCAGTATCGATCGCCCAGAATGCCGCGGCGAACACCGCGCAGGTAACCAGCACAACAACCGTATAGGAACCCAGTTCCTGTTTTGTCGGCCATACTACCTTTTTCATTTCCAGTTTGACACCCTTAAAGTAATCTTTCAGGCTGCCCCTTTTTTTCTTTTGCGGAGCTGTAGGAAGTTTTCTTTTGGATTCTTTTTCCTTTGCCTTTGCCATGATTACCGCTCCTTATTTGGTTTCCTTATGCAATGTGTGCTTTTTGCAGAACTTGCAATATTTCTTCAGTTCAATACGATCAGGATTGTTTTTCTTATCTTTGATTGTATTGTAGTTCCTCTGCTTACATTCTGTGCAGGCTAATGTTACTTTTACTCTCATTTGATTGTCCTCCGTTAACTCAAAATTCAGAGCTGCTGACAGCTCTGCCTGAAATTATCATCATAAAGTCGCTTGATAATTGTATATTACTGGGCTGTCAATGTCAAGAGGTTTTTGTCTCTGACGATTTTCTCCACTTTAAAACTGCGGGGCACTTCCCGCAGTTTTAAGCCATCTTTATTATATTCTTTTATTTTTGCCGCGTCAAGACGCTTGCTGGCAGCTTTTGCGATTTTCTTTTCGCCCGCCGCTTTTCCGTCTCCATTTGGTTCTTACGGGAGGCAAAAGCCGCGGGATTCTAATAAAGCGGCATTTCCATATCATTTATGACCAGCTTTTCCACCTGATCCATATCTATAATTTCCCGGAACACCCCTTCCATCGTTCCTGACGAGTCCGCTCCATCGCTGATCCAGCTGCAGCCGTCCGCCTCCAGAGGAACCAGCGTTCCATTTTTCATTTTCAGCTTTATATCTCCCAGATTGCTCCACGCGTCTTCCAGATCAGAGCTGTACTGTTTTACGCTGACCTCGATGAAGCAGGAAATCGGCGAAAGATCGATCCTGTCAACGCGGAGTTTTCCTTTCCCTAAAGTAAATACCGAGTGGGGCCGGTAGGTCTCCGAAACCTTTTTATATCTGAGCTGGAAATCCAGATTCCATTGGCCTTCGATGAGAACCTCCCGTTCATCCTCCCCCGCTGATGAATTTTTGACCAGGTTTTCGAAATTCAGGGATATTTCCTGTTTGTTGGCCGGTTCTTCCGACGCGATTTCCAGCAGCATGTCCATTCGTTTGCCATTCTCGGAAACCGCGTCATTGGCCGGGCTGACGCTGGCCCCGAAATTGGCAGTTCTTGAGCAGGCTATGTCAAAGCCCTCAAAGCCGCAGCTTTCATCAAAGGTCAGGCCGGTCAGAGACGCGACTTCCAGCAGCACATATACTCTGTGTCCATCTCCCACCGCCTGCTTAGCCTGAATACGCAGCCCCTTATCTTCGGTAACGGCGTCCAGATTGGCTACAGCTCTCGCGATTTTCTCACTGTTTCCCCCTAGCACCCGCTCCAGCCTGCTATCCAGATCCAGCGCTTTCACGGTAAACGCGCCGCATGAAAAGACGATCACCGCGGCCATCGCAATTGCTCCAACCTTCCTGAGACGATACCGGTTCCGGGGAATGCGTTCTTTTTCAATTTGAGACAACACACACTGTAAAATCCGTTCTTTTTCTTCTTTATTCACTAGCGTATCCCCCTTTCTTTCAATTTTTCTTTTAACACACTTTTGGATCGAAAGAGTCTGTTTTCCACCTGCTTTTCTGAAAGATTCATTTTTAACGCGATCTCCTTCACTTTATAATCCTGAAAGAAACGCATGGCAAAAATAGTCCTGTCCGGCTCTGCCATTTCCGCTACTACCTGACGAACAGCCAGTTCCTCTTCTTTTTTTATGACCTGTTCTTCCGCTCCAGGCCATCCATTGGTCAGTTCCGCGTGTTCTATCCGCACTGTATTTCCCCCTTTGTACAGCGCCCTGGCTTTGTCCATTGCGGCATTTCTGGCAATACCATAGATATAACTTTTCAAAGAGGCGGTTTTACCGGGCCTAAAACTCTTTCCATAACGCCAGAGGCGTATGAAAGTCTCCGCGATGGCTTCTTCCACATCCTGCTTGGCGGCGCCTGCCAGAATCTCCCGGCAGATGGTCTTTACAGCGTCTCCATAAAGGTCCAAAGCCAGCGCGATACCCTTTTCCGGATTTCGTTCAATTGTTCGAATCAGTTTTTTATCTTCCATTGCTGCATATCCCGCGGCCTTTTTTGCCGTACTTTGCTGCGGGGAAACTACCCTTTCACTATACAATACTGGCGCGTTGGCAAAAATCACTCACAAATTTTAAAATTTATTTTTATTTTTTCGGGCCTTTTTTCTCAGCCTGCCGTAATCATAATGGAACACGACGCTGGGCATCGTTCGGAAATCCATTGAAAAAAGAGCAGCTCCGCAGAACTGCTCTTTTCAATATAAAAGGCTCTGTTTTTTAGTCTATCATTTCCAGGCATTCCTTCGGACACTGGTTTACACAGGCTCCGCAGGTAACGCAAGCATCCTTGTCAACGCTCCAGACTTTTTCTTTTCTTTCAATTGTAAGCGCCTCAGCAGGGCAAATCTTCGCGCACAGTCCGCAGTAAATGCAGTCACTGGTCTTGCAGCGAAGCCCTTCCTCATCTTCAGGACAGCTGTATACCGGTTCCTTCACTTCTGGCTCCGCTGGCTTTTCAGCCTGATCCTTGGAATCTGCCGGGGCGGCTTCACCGCCGCCAAGAGCCAGACATTTCTTAGGGCACTTGTCAATGCAGGCGCCGCAGCTCGCGCACGCGTCCTGATCGACCTTCCAGATCTTTTCCTTCCGATCAACGGTCAGCGCGTCACACGGGCAGTTCTTCGCGCACAGTCCGCAGTAAACGCATTCGTCCAGATTGCAGGTAAGCGCGTCGCCGCCGCTGCTTTCCGCGTTATCAGCCTTATTGAGCGCGGGTTTATCCTGCTTTGGAATTTCAAAAGTATGTACGACTTTTTCCGTTCCCGGTTCCGTATACTGGTTTTCCATTGTAAGACAGGTCTTAGGACAAACCTCTACACAGCAGTTGCACTGAATGCACTGCATTCTCTCAATGGTCCAGGTTCTTTTGTTTCTGTCAACGGTAATCGCGTTTGCCGGACATTTTTTTGCGCAGATCCCGCAGACGATACAATCCTCTTTGCGGATTCCGATCTGGCCTCTTGTCCGTTCCTGCCATTCTCTAGGTACGACCGGGTACATGAGTGTTGCAGGCTTTTTAAATAAACTTTTCAGTACGACTTTACCAATTCTAAAAGTTGCCACAGCCCTCACCTACCTTTCTGTACAGCTGATACAAGGGTCGATGGTCAGTACCAGGATTGGTACATCGGCCAGATCACACCCCTGCAGCATTTTAACGAGTGCGGGAATATTCATATTTGTCGGCGTTCTTACACGCATTCTTTCCAGGAATTTAGAGTCAGCTCCCTTTGCGTAGTAGAAGCCTTCTCCTCTTGGCTGTTCCAGTCTTACCGCGAATTCGCCCTTTACATTTCCCTTTACAGGAACATCAATCGGGCCGTCAGGAATCTTGGTAACCGCCTTTTCAATCAGCTCGATGGACTGGAAGACCTCACGGATCCGGACAACGCATCTCGCGTAAGAATCTCCGGCTTCCTCGACAATCGGCTCAAAATCCAGCTGGTCATATACGCCAGGGTCGTTAAGCCGCATATCCATTCTCACACCGGAGCCCCTTGCTACCGGGCCTACCGCTCCCAATTCCATCGCGTCCTCTTTTGTGAGGACACCAACGCCGCACAGTCTGTTTTTAACAGAAGTATCGTTGATAAATACGTCTGTCAGCGTTTTGATTTCTTTCTTAATGCCATTGAGCGTGTCAACGATTTCCTTCAAAGTCTCGTTGTCGATATCTTTTCTTACGCCGCCCACTTTACATACGGAGAAAATAACTCTTCCGCCTGTTGTTTTCTCAAACAGATCCAGAACCGTTTCTCTTACCTTCCAGCAGTGCATGAACAGGCTGTCAAAAGCAAATCCATCAGCCAAAAGACCCAACCACAGAAGATGACTGTGTATTCTGGACAGTTCATGCCAGATCGTTCTCAGATATTTGGCTCTTTCCGGAATCTCCACGTCCATAGCTCCTTCCACGGCCGCGCAATAGCCCCAGCCATGTCCGAAACTGCAGATCCCGCAGATTCGTTCTATAACATATACCATTTCGGTATATTCCTTTTTTTCCACCAGCTTTTCCAGACCTCTATGAATAAATCCAATAGAAGGAATCGCTTCTACTACCACTTCATCCTCGAGCACCAGGTCGAGATGAATCGGTTCCGGAAGCACCGGATGCTGCGGTCCGAAAGGAATGATCGTTCTTTTACCCATAATCTTTCTTCCTTTCTAGTTCTTTGGATTCCAAGGAGTAGGCTGGGAAACCTTAAAGAAGTGTCCGCCGTAATCCAATTCGCTGTTTATGATTTTAATTCCAAAAAGGTCATGCATTTCATTCTCATAAATAAACGCTCCCCAGTATTCACCGGTAATGCTCTGAACCTCTTCCTCTTCCGGAATCGTCAGTCTGAGGTTAGTCAGTTCATGATCCTTATCGAAAGAATACATGATTTCAAACCCTTCGGAAACCTTTGTCGCGCAAATCTGCAGCAATCTGAAGCCGTCAGCCTTCATGCCTCTGGCTTTGTTCAGAATGTCAGAAGCTTCAACAGGGATAATCACCTGTTCATTATATGGTCTCATCTACGCTTCCTCCTTTTCCGCAGTTTCTACCGGCGCGGAAACAGCAGCTTTGCTGTTCATCGCCTTTCTCTTTTCTCCAAGAACACCCAGACCTTTCACTACGCCGTCAATAATCGCTTCCGGTCTTGCCGCGCATCCCGGAACATACACGTCAACAGGAAT
This sequence comes from bacterium 210820-DFI.6.37, assembly GCA_020558355.1. Lineage (GTDB taxonomy): Bacteria > Bacillota > Clostridia > Peptostreptococcales > Anaerovoracaceae > Hominibacterium. Next base: position 19,075 of record JAJCKG010000007.1, read on the forward strand.
CACTGTATCCACGCCGCCCAGAATGTTATAGCATTCTTTAAAGATACCGCCGTTATTTGCGCAGATCCCGATAGCCACAACTACCTTCGGCTCCGGCATCTGTTCATAAATCTGTTTTACAACTTCTTTGTTCTGTTCATTGACAGAACCTGTTACCAGGAATACATCCGCGTGTTTCGGGTTTCCGGTATTGATAATACCGAACCGCTCAACGTCGTACATAGGTGTAAGGCATGCCAGTACTTCTATGTCACATCCGTTGCAGCTGGAACCGTCATAATGGATGACCCATGGTGATTTGGTTACATATGACATCTCTACACCTCCTTATACCAGATAGAGAATGAACAGGTTGATCACGCCCAGGATCAGAGCTACGATCCAAGCGGAGTTAATGGCAACCTGCCACTTCATTCTTGCAAAGCTGTTGTCGATGAATACTTCCAGGAAGTACGCCAGCAGACAAACAACCACACCGATTACCGCTCCCCATACTGTGCCGTTGGCAAAGAACAGGAAAATGAATCCCAAAAGGAATATGTTTTCATACCAGTGAGCCATTTCCACCAGAGCCATGGTTTTACCGGAAAACTCGGTAGTAATACCTCTTACCAGCTCCTGATGCGCGTGGTGGGACATAGACAGATCGAACGGTGATTTTCTGAATTTAATGGTCAGAATGAACAGGAATCCAAAGAATACGCCGATCAGAGGCAGGAAGTCCATATTTGTGTCAGAAATGATCTGACGAACTTCGAAGCTCTTATCTACCATATAAAATCCAACCGCTGTCAGAAGAACCATCGGCTCGTAAGCCATCATCTGCAGCAGCTCTCTTTCCGCGCCCAGCTGCGCGTACGGAGAATTGGATGAAAACGCCGCAACGATCAGGAACACGCTTGCCAGTGTCAGAGTAAAGATCACCAGCAGCAGATCTCCTCCCGCGAAGAAGAAGGAACCGGTTACCAGTACAAAGACAAAGAAGCACGCTACATAAAAATCCTGTACCTTGTTTACTGTGATATCCTCTTTTTCTCTCAGCTTCAGTACATCGTAAAACGGCTGCAGCACCGGAGGACCGACTCTTCCCTGCATTCTAGCGGAAATGACGCGGTCAACGCCTGCCAGAAATCCTCCTACGATCGGCGCAAGTACCAGATAGGCAACTACAAGTATTATTGTCTTAATCATTTTACATTGCACCTCCTGTCACGATAGCAACCAGAGAGCCGATCATCAGGCCCAGGCCCGCAATAAGAACTCCTGCGGAAATTGTACATCCGATGACATTCATCTTCTTTTCACCGAAATAGCTTTCCATATGCCAGTTTCTCAGGGAAGCTTCCACCGGTCTGTCCATAGCTCCATGGAATTTCAGGTTATCCCCTTCATTCGCTCCAGCCATGTAGATCGGTACAATCCGCTTCTTTGTTCTTCCGAAGAAGAAAACAATCAGCAGCAGAACAACCGCTACCATGATGCACATGATAATCATGTTGTCAGAAGACAGCGCCAGAGAAGAAAGTCCTCCGAACACGCCTTCCAGATATGGAACCAGCATTTGCGCGGAGATCAGAGGGAACGCGAGACACGCCGCAATGGTCAGAACAACCAGAGTTCCCTGTACGAACCATTCTTCTTTATGTACATTCTGTTGAATATTTTCAGTGTTAGCAACAATTGCACTCAGTTTTCCCAGCCATTTTGTCCAGTAGAAAGCTGTTGCCGCACTGCCGAAGCAGATGATTCCTACCAGCAGGATATTACCTGAATCTACAAAGGCTGTCATGGATGCCCACTTTGAAATCAGCATTCCGAAAGGAGCCAGGAACATTCCCGCGATACCAACCATCATGAAAGCCGCCAGACGAGGCATTCTTCCAAAGAGGCCGTCCATATCCTCAATATCTCTGCTTCCGATATTGTGTTCAGCAGTACCTACGCACAGGAACAGTAAGGATTTTGTAACCGCGTGGAATATGATCAGCATGATACCTGCCCAAACCGCTCCGGCTGTTCCGATGCCGCCGCAGGTAACGATCAGTCCCAGGTTCGCGATGGTGGAATAAGCGAGAACTTTCTTCGCGTTGCTCTGAGAAATGGCCGCGAAGGAAGCCATAAGGAATGTAACGCCTCCCACAGTCATAACCATCAGACCCGCAAAGTTGCTCATTCCAAGGCATGGCGCCAGTTTGATAATCAGGAACACACCGGCCTTAACCATGGTGGAAGAGTGAAGCAGTGCCGAAGTCGGAGTCGGCGCTACCATAGCGCCCAGCAGCCAGCTGTTAAACGGCATCTGCGCCGCCTTTGTAATTCCGGCAAAGGCCAGGAACGCCGCCGGAATCGCCATAATTCCGCTGTACATCGTTCCGTAAGTAATCATAGTGCTCAGTTCCAGAGTACCATATACAATTCCCAGAATCAGAATTCCTACCGCAAAGCCAAGTCCGCCCAGCAGGTTCATAATCAGAGCCCTGAAAGCGTTGTTGGTCGCTTCCTCTGTCTTGGTGTATCCAATGAGGAAGAAGGAAGAAAGACTTGTGATTTCCCAGAAGAAGTACATCCAGATCAGGTTGTTTGATGTAACCAGACCGAACATTGCCGCCAGGAACAGGAACATAACGAAGAAGAACCAAGGTCTTCTGTCCTTTTCTCCCGCGTGATGATGCTGGAAATCCTTCATGTAGCCCAGAGCGTACACAGTAATAAGACTTCCGATGATTCCAATGATCAGGACCATGATCGTTGAAAGCCGGTCAATATACATGTTATTGACAACTTCAATGTGATGTCCTTTAGTAAGCTCAAACCATATCAGAAGCGGAGTCTGAATAATGGCGAAAAGCGATGCAAGGTATTTCTTGTGACGAATACCTGTAATGATAATATACACAGCCAGACAGGCTTCGATGACCATCATTACATAGTTTACAGTTTCATTGCTGAAGTCAAAGAACTGACTTCCCGTCTTGAAATACTGCACTGCAAGGTAGATGGATCCAGCCGCGATTACGATCGCCGCGAATTTTACGATCACATCTCTTGCCGCATCAGCTTTAACTACTAAAAGAACAAAGGCCACAACTAATGGAAACAAGATTAGAAAAAAAATAGTGCCCATTTTATCCTCCTAATAAATAAAACTTTTATAATGAGTGCAACTTCTCACACTTCATTATACAATATATATAAGTAATAACAAGCGGTTTAATTATATTTATAATGTTCTGAATTCTCTGTTTTCGGGTCTTTTTTCGTTGAATTTGCTGACATTTACAAATTTTTCAAAAAAAATCTCAAAAAAAAGATTTTTTTACCTTTTTCCTCCACCTTCTCCAGCCGCGTCCTATATACATTCTCGTTTTTAAGTATCCCGTTTCTTTTTGATATTTCTTATAAAGTAAATTCTTACACGCTGTTATTTCCGTCTTTTATCTCAATAATAAGAATTGAGATTTTTACGGCGTTTCCCAGCTTGCCCGCAGCTCCATTATCGGAAATTATTTTCCTTTTTTTCGATGAAAGCCACGCCTATGATTCACGAAAAAACCGCGGAGCAGATAACCTTCCACTCCGCGGCCTGAGTTCAAACGCCTTTATTTCTTCGGTTCCACTTTTTTGGATACCAGATAGAATACAATACATCCAATCGCGCATACAGCAGTCAGAATATAAAGCCCCAGCTGTATGGTTCCAACAATGGTACCTACATTCATGTTTTCCAGAATGCCATCGAAATAATCTCCGGATTCCCACGCGTCTTCTGTTCCCCAGCCCTCATACCAAGGCTCAAAGGCCAAAGCGACAGCATTCATGATGGTCATAATCAGCAGCAGGAAAGAAATTTTCCTGGTGTCGCCTACAGCAAGGCCCGTCTTTTTATTAACAGGGAACGCAGCGGGATCCTTCTTTGTAAGGCCTCCGTAACGCCTTCTCCAGATAAAGTACAGAATCGGTCCGGTTATAATTCCTACCATGCCGCCCAGATAATAGTCGGATCCATTGATAAAGTTAGCAAAAATCGCCACACAGATCGGAACAACACAGATCAGGGTCAGGAAACCATTTCCGCCTGGAACCTTAAATACATATTCTTCTTTTGGAATTCTCCTTCTGAGAACCATTGCGGAAATATATACCAGGATGTAAGACGCCATCAGCATCGCGACATCAAGTACAATGATAAATCCAAACGGGAACATGCAGAAAATCAGATTGAAAATTCCAACGGATAATACCGCAATGTACGGAACACCGTGCTTCTTATCGCATTTAACCAGAATCGGCGGCGCCAGATTATCATCCGCCAGAGAGAAGAACCCTCTGGAGCCCGAAGCGATATAGGTATTATAAATCGAGCACTGAGCCAGAATCGCGACAATAACAAAAATAACACCGAACGCGGGTCCCCAGAAATGGGCCACTACATCCGCGTAGCCTACACTGTCACCGTCTGTTCCCCAGCTTTCCCAGTTCCCCAGGGAACCAAGTCCCGCCGTTGTAGGCAGAATATAAACAGCCATAATAAGCGGAATCGTGATCAGAGTCCCCTTTGGAATTACCTGAGGATTGGCCACCTCGCCCGCGATGGTAGACATAGATTCGTATCCGGAGTACATCCACATACCGATGGAAATGCCTCCCGCGATATAGAAGAACCAGTCGCCGATGCCTTCAGCAGGCTCCGCCGTCATCTGGAAGGAAATCGTCGACGCCGTCTCCGCGTCTCCTCCCCAGTTGATAAAGCCGCATATGGCAACAACGCCAAAAGCAACCATGACCAATATGGACAGAATCGTACTCGCAACGCCTACGTCTTTTACGCCCCGGATATTAACCAGTGTGAAAATCAGAATCATCCCGAATTTCAGCGCGAATTCCGCGCCCCAGGACATATCCCATACAGTTGCCGCGTACCCGCCGGCCAGGATCACATACGAGGTATTATCTATATATATGGAAATCGTTCTCCACCATCCCGCCTGGAAGCCCCAGAATTCTCCAAGCGCTTCCTGGACCCACTTGTAATAACCGCCTTCCTGAGGCCGCACAGACCCCAGCTCCGAAGCTACCAGGCCAAAAGGCAGCCCCCATACAAAAGGCAGCACACACAGCATAACAATCGTCAGGCCGGGACCGCATTCCGGTATCATTTCTTCAATACCGTAGCAGCCGGCTGCCACCAGACAGAAAATCATAAACACTACAGTTGAAACCTTGATGTCATGCTTTTTCAAGCCATGTTCGCCTACATCAGCAACTGAAGCTTGCCTCTGTTCACTCATGATTTTACCTCCTCAAAACATAGTTATAGTCAGAACATAATTACAATATTATTATACACTTCAATTTTGAATTATCAATAAATTTCGAAAAATTAAAAAGAGAACAGCAAAGCAGTTCTCTTTTTTCAACAACTTTATTTGGTTTTGGTTCCGATCTTTGCCCCTTAATAAGAATCGGCCGGACCTTTATTTTGTCAAATCAGGGAAGGTTTCATCAAAGGTCTTTTCGTGCTCGCCAAGAGCGTTGATATCTCTGATTTTTCCTCTTGATTTCGCGATTTTATATCCGATCATCGGCAGAATAACCGCCGCGCACGCCACGCTGAAGATTACGATTCCGCCGCCGGCGTTTCCTTCCGGATCGATAATATCGCCAAAGGCCAGCATAACCAGACACGCAAGCTGCGCAATCATGGCAAACCACGGAATCCACGCCATACCCGGCTTTACTCTCGCCTGCAGGATAGAATCCGCGTCATAGCCCCGCTTTTTCAGCTTGCTTCTGAACCGCTTCTGAGAAGCGATAATTCCTACCCAGGCCAGCGTTCCCGTAAAGCCTGAGAGCGACAGCAGCGTCCCGTACAGACTCGCGAAAAGTCCGGTCAGCTCGGAAATGAGACCCAGAATCAGCACAACCCACATAAACGCCAGTGTAAAGAATACCGCGTTTCTCGGATTTCCCTGCTTATTTACCTTTGACAGGAATTTCGGAGCCAGTCCTTCAACAGACAGGCCATACATACATCTTACTGTTCCATAAAAACCGGTATTCGCGCAGCTGAAGGCCGCTACTAAAACAATCGCGAGGAATACGATGGCAAAGGCGTCAAAGCCGTAAGCCTTCATAATATCGGAAAATACCGGTGTTTCATCGGTTGCCAGCGCAGTCGGGAATACCAGCAGAACCAGCAGAATCGGCACCAGATACAGCCCTACGATACGGTAAGTAACGCTCTTGCAGGCTCTTGGTACGGATTCATCCGGATTCTGAGATTCCGCCGCTGCCAGACCAACAATTTCTGTGCCCTGGAAGGTAACCAGAACAACCACCATAAGAACCAGACAAATGGCAAAGCCATTCGGGAAGAGATCGCTGTATAAGCTGCCGCTTCCAAAGTTGATTCCCACGCCTTTGAATCCGTCTTCAACCGCGCCTAAAACCGCGCTGTCAGGGGTGCCCCAAAGGCCTACCCAGATACCAAAGGATACTAAAATAAACAGAATAATAACAATTACTTTTGTAATAGCAAGACCGGATTCGATCTTCGCGAAGATATCTACCGCGCAGAGATTGATCAGGGTCAGAGCCGCCAGCGCTCCAATCGCGAAGGCCACATAGGCCACGCCGCTGCGAACTCCGGTCAGCTCCTGCAGAACCAGAGCCACCGCGATTGCCTCCGACGGGCAATAGCATACCCAGTTGAACCAGAACGACCATCCCATACCGGTGGATATAGTCGGCCCTAAAAATTCATTGGTATAAGCCACAAAGGATCCTTTTCTCGGTAAGTTAACAAGTAATTCCGCGTAAGCGATCATAAGTCCGAAAACAATAACTCCAACAATAGCAAAAGCGATAAATACAGCCGGGCCCATAACCTGGATACACCAGCCTACGCCCAGAAAATAACAGGATCCGATTACACCGCCAAGTCCAATAAACGCGACCTGCCAGCCCTTGATTCCCCGTTTCAGTTCTTGCGTCTCTTCCGATGCCTGAACAACTTTTTTCTCTTCTGACATGTTTGCCTCCTTCTCACATATTCCATCAATATGATTAGATTTATCTCAATTATGAAAACCGCTGGTTCAAGGGGTAAAAGCAGCTCGAATTTTCAGTTAATTGAGACTTTTTCATTTTTTCATACTTCTTTTTCGATGTCAATATTTTTGAGAAAGTTCTTATTTTTGATTTTTAAAATTCTTGTAAACGAGACTTATAAAACGTCTTTTTTCTCCATTCTTATCCTTTTTTTCACCTTCTTTTCGTTGAAATTGCTCAATTTAGACTTTTAACTCAATAAAAACTGGACCGTTTTTAAAAAACGGTCCAGTTTTTCTCCCCTTGTATTTTTATTGTTATAATCTGCTTTACTTAGTTAAATCCGGGAAAGTCTCATCAAAGGTTTTCTCATCATTACCAAGCGCGTTGATATCGCGGCAGTGTCCAGTCTTCACTGTAATCTGGCGAACGATCATCGGTACAAAGATAGCCGCGCATGCCAGAATGAAGATCGGCAGCTGTCCTTCGCCAAACGCCAGCATTACCAGACAGATAACCTGAGCGATCATGGAGAACCATGGAACCCACGCCTGTCCTTTGCTTACTCTTGCTCTCAGACAAGTCTCCGGATCATATCCTCTCTTCTTCAGACGTTTTCTGAAGATGATCTGGGAACCGATGATGCCTACCCAAGCCAGAGTACCTGTAAATCCGGACATGGACAGCAAGCTTTCATACAGGCTGGCCAGCGCGCCAGTCAGCTGTGAAACCAGACCAACGATCAGTACGACCCACATGAACGCCAGTGTAAAGAGTACCGCGTTCTTCGGATTTCCCTGCTTGTTTACATTGCCCAGGAACTTCGGAGCAAGACCTTCGATGGACAGACCATACATAGCTCTTACTGTTCCGTAGAAACCTGTGTTGGCACAGCTGAACGCCGCAATCAGTACAACCGCGCTCATAACCAGAGCAATTCCGTTCAAATCATACAGTTTCAACGCGTCGGAGAATACCGGTGTCGCGTCGGAGCCAAGCGCGTACGGGAAGATCAGTACCAGCAGCAGGATCGGTACTAAGTACAGTCCTACGATACGATATGTAACGCTCTTGCACGCTTTTGGAACAGATTCGTCCGGATTTTCCGCTTCCGCGGCGGACAGTCCAACGATTTCGGTTCCCTGGAAAGTAACCAGTACAACTACCATGGAAGTGATAACGATGCCTGTTCCGTTCGGGAATAACTGCGCCGCGAATCCTGTATCTCCACCGAAGTTTACGGAAGCGCCCAGGAATCCGTCGCTGCCCCACAGGCCAACCCAAACGCCGAAGGCCGCGATGATAAACAGGATGATAACGCACACTTTTGTAATAGCAAGGCCGGATTCGATCTTCGCGAAGATATCAACCGCGCAAAGATTGATAATGGTCAGTGCCAGCAGCGCTCCTACCGCAAAAGCAACATAGGCCGTTTTGCTGTTCGCGCCGGTCAGGGACTGAAGCACTGTCGCTACAGCAATCGCCTCTGACGGACAATAGCATACCCAGTTGAACCAGAAAGCCCATCCAAATCCTGTGGATATGGTTGGCCCAAGGAACTCGCTGGTGTAAGCGACAAAGGATCCTTTTCTAGGTAAGTTGACCAGTAATTCCGCATAAGAAATCATAAGTCCATAAACAATAACGCCAACTACACCAAATGCAAGGAATACGGCAGGTCCCATATCACTGATACAGATACCAAGTCCCAGGAAGTAACAAGAACCGATTACGCCGCCAAGTCCGATAAACGCGACCTGCCAGCCTTTAATCCCTCGTTTTAGCTCCTGGCTTTCGCCTTGCGTCTCTACTACATTTTTTTCTTCTGACATTTTTGCCTCCTTCTCACATATCTAAAATATGATTAGACTTGTCCATCATTCAGCAGGCAACGCCTTTCCAAGGGTCAAAAGGCAATTCTAAATTTTCTGTTTTCTAATGGACACTCTTATTCTTTCACATTTAAAATAAAATGTCAACATTTTCGAGATTTTTCTTATTTTTGATTTTTTTAATTCTTATTGTTGCAAATTTCTACACAATTCCGCATTTTGTTACAAATTAAAAAAGAGAAGAAGACAAACTGCCCCAGGCAGTCCAAGCACGCCTGTAATCGCGGCGGTCAGGATATTAAAAGGCACAAAGATTCCCCAGCTTCCGCCGATCAGATTGACAAGAAGGATCAACGCGCCGCCTATCAGACTGCTCAATACCAGCTTTCCCGCCCATTTCAGCGGAACTAGCAAAAATCTCCCCATCAGATAAATCAAAAAAAGTCCTGCTGCGTAAGCAATAAAAATACCCGCTTCCAAACCAAAGCTCATAAGCCCCTCCCCATGTTTATATTCTTAAAACAAGGTATGCGAAACCGGCGTAAAAAAGACCCGCTCCTTACAGAGCGGGCCGCGCCGCGGGCGTCTTTGATTTTCATTTTCTTATTACAATTCTCTGCGCCCCTCCACAGCTTTCAGGAGCGTCACCTCATCCGCGTATTCCAGATCGCCGCCTACAGGGATTCCGTGGGCGATCCTCGAAACCCGAATACCGGAAGGCTTTATAAGCCGCGCGATATACATGGCGGTGGCTTCCCCTTCAATATTGGGATTCGTGGCCAGAATCACTTCCTTCACGTCCTCCTGCTGCAGCCGCACGATCAGCTGCTTTAAATTGATATCCTCCGGGCCAATTCCTTCCATGGGCGAAATAGCGCCGTGCAGGACATGATACAGACCGCTGTACTCCCGGATTCGCTCCATGGCGACTACATCCTTGGGTGATTCCACAACACAAATCACGCTCCGGTCCCTGGACGGATCCGAGCAAATCGCGCAGGGATCCATATCGGTCAGATTCCCGCAGACAGAGCAGTATTTCATGTTCTCCTTGGCGTCTATAATCGCGTCCGCCAGAGAGCGGGCTTCCCCCTCCTTCATAGAGAGTATGTGAAAGGCCAGCCGCTGCGCCGTTTTTCCCCCGATTCCCGGAAGTCTGGAAAGCTCATTAATAAGCTTTCCCAGCGGTTTCGCATAATACTTCATCGTTTACAGTCCCGGAATTCCCAGGCTTCCTGTCAGCTTGTTCATTTCATTCTGGGAGATTTCCTCCATCTGACGAAGCGCTTCGTTGGCGGCCACCAGTACCAGATCCTGCAGCATTTCAATATCGTCCGGATCAACCACTTCCGGCTTGATTTCAATATTTTTGATTTCTTTCTTTCCTGTGACAGTTACAGTCACCGCTCCGCCTCCGGAAGTAGCCGTTGTTTCCATCTGGTCGATCTCATTTTGCAGCTCTTCCATCTTTCTCTGCATGGCCTGCATCTGCTGCATCTGTTTCTGCATATTCCCCGCGCCGGGCGCCTTTGGCTTTTTTCCGGCTCTCATACCTTTTCCCATAGGTTCCTCCTCATTCGATTTCAATATTTAATCCAAGCTTGCTTCCTGCCTCTCGGGCAAGCTTTTCCACGTCTTTTTTCCCGCCGCAGGATTCTTCTTCCATAGAGCACCGAAGCCCCCGCCGCTTTCCCGTATGTTTTTCCATCAGGTCTTCCAGCACCTGCCGGTTATTTTCAACATAACCTTCCACCGCCGCGTTGGAAGCGATGACCGAAAAATAGTCTTCCGTCAGCTCACTGAGTCTGGTGCCGCTGCGGATCAGGTTAAAGCTTCCCCGGGAAGCTTCCGCCTCTTCAAAAATCGCGTGCCACAGGCTGTCATAATCAAAGCTTTCCTCCGGCACCGGCCCGCCGCTTTCCTCCGCCTGATCCTCCATCCTGCTCTTTCTCGTTACGGTCTTCTGTTCCCTCGCGGCTCCTGCCGCGGCAGGGCTTCCTGTTCTCACCGCAGACGCTGACCGCTGGGAAGCCGCGGGTCCCGCGGGAACAGCTGACGGCTCCATCAGTTCTGTCGCCAGCTTTACCATGCACAGCTCCAGCAGAATCCTTGGCTGGGTAGACCATTTGGCTTCTGACATAGTTCTGGAAAGCTCAATAATAGCAAAGTTAATATCCGCCAGATCCAGACTGTCGCTCTGACGCCGGATCCGATCTACATTTTCCGGCGAAAGATTCAGCATGTCCTCCGGTTTTTTTACAAATTTCGTAATCAGCAGGTTCCGGTAATGAGCCAGCCAGTCCTTCATAAACTGACGGGTGTCCTTTCCGTCCGCCAGGACCTGATCCAGCAGCAAAAGCGCCTCGGAAGGCTGACGAAGCGTAATCTTGTCTGTCAGCTCCAAAAAAACCTCTTCTCCTGCCGTTCCCAGAAACTCCAGCACATCGGCTCGTTCCACCCGGCTTTGCCCGCCGGAAATACACTGATCCAGAATGCTGAGGCCATCCCGCACCGAACCGTCCGCGTTGGCCGCGATCAGCCGGAGAGCGCCTTCGGAGACCTGAATTCCTCTCTGATCACAGATATCCGCCATTCCCTTTATAAGGGTCTCTTCCGGAACCCGTTTGAAATCCAGGCGCATACACCTGGAAAGGATGGTGGCTGGAAGCTTCTGAGGTTCTGTCGTAGCCAGAATGAACATAACGTTTTCCGGCGGCTCCTCCAGCGTCTTGAGCAACGCGTTGAAGGCCCCCGGAGACAGCATATGGACTTCATCTACGATGTAGACTTTCTTTCTGCCCGCTGCCGGAGGATACTTGACGCTTTCCCGCAGCTCCCGGATGTTGTCCACTCCGTTATTGGAGGCCGCGTCGATCTCGATCACATCCATGAAAGCCCCTTCCTTGATGGCCCGGCAGTTAGCGCAGACGCCGCAGGGGCGCGGACCCTCTGATGTACAGTTGACCCCCTTGGCCAGAATTCTGGCCGTAGTCGTCTTTCCAGTTCCCCGGGTACCGCAGAACAGATACGCGTGACTTACCGAATCGGTGGCAAGCTGATTTTTCAAAATTTTTATGATATGGCCCTGTCCCAGGATCTCTTCAAAGACCTCTGGCCTGTAGGCTCTGTACAAAGCAGTATACATTTTGTTCCTTTCCCCAGATAAAAAAAACAAATTGCCCTTTGAGAGCTCCGCAAGGCGCTAGCAAAGGCTGATCTGCGGCACATAAGAGCTTCCGCTTATTGCTGCTTCCTTCCGGACCTGACAAGGTTCACAGAGTCTTATTGCGCAGGACCCAAACCATACCAGACGGAGCTTTCAAAGGGCAATTTTCATGCTTATCAATTATATTCTTTTTGGCGGCATTAGTCAAGTAGGAAACTGTTTTCAATTGCTCCCCGCTCGGCATTGCAAAAAACAGAAACAATCACCCGAAACCAGGGTGATGTTTCTGTTTTTTAATCCGATTGCTCTGACTCCCAATTAAAATTTTTCTAATCCCGTTCTTTCTCTTTCTTCAGGATCTTTCCTGTCAAAGAGATATCATAATCATAGTCGTATCCGCCCGCTTCAAAGCTGACTTCATATTTTGTCACGCCGTTATCCCGATCTTTTTCCACTTCCAGATCCCGAACCTGCGCCGCAGTCAGTCCCGCGTCCTTCAGGGCGATAGCCTTTGCCTGAGCCGCGGTGATGCTTGTAGTGGCCTTTTTGATTTTAAAGGAACCGGTAGCCTTGCCGTAGGTCTTTGTACCTTCCTTTTTCACTCCAGTAATCGTGAATTTATAAGTCTTTCCGGTCTTATAGCTCTTTACCTTAAAGCGAAGCTCATCGTCATCTTTTTTGTAGACAGAAGTCTTGTAGGTCTTTCCGGACGTATCTTTTACTGTTACTTTTACGTTTTTATAATCCACGTCATTGCGGAATTCCACTTCTACTTTGCCTTTGCCCAGATACTTTACCTTTTCCACATTAACCTTTGTGGTGGCTTTTTTGATTTTGAAGGTGCCCTTTACAGAGCCGTAGGACTTGGTTCTTTCCTTTTTTACACCGCTGATGGTGAATTTGTAGGACTTCCCTGTTTTATAGCCCTTCACCTTAAAGCGAAGCTCATCGTCATCTTTCTTATAGACAGAAGTTTTATACTTCTTGCCGGATGTGTCTTTTACAGTTACTTTTACGTTTTTATAATCCACATCCTGATGAAATTCTACTTCTACCTTTCCTTTTCCCAGATACTTTACTTTCTCTTTTGTCGGGGCTGACGCGAAGGACGGCGCCGCTCCCAGTGTAAGGAGCATAGTCAGTATCAGTACGAACGCGATGGGGAGTCTCATTCTGTTTTTTCTTTTTTCGATCATCTTTTCCATAATATTCCTCCGTTTATTACTAGATTGTTAACTAAGATTTATTATGGCTCTATCATACTGGGCTTAGATTAAAGAAAAATTAAAAAACAGAATTATTTTATTTTAAGGCGATTTTTTTATTTTTAACCAACGACCCGGTAGATTTCATCGCTGCCCGGCGGATCGATCTCTGTCAGCTTTCCGCCAGCGTTCATACGGATTCCCGCTTCCTTTTCTTTAATAACGCCAATGCAGGAAAGCTCCACGCCGGCTTCCTTCATGGCCTGTTCCATGGCTTCTCTTTTATCCGGAGCAGTCATAATGACCATGCAGCCGCTGGAAATCAGCCGCAGATAATCCACATCGAAATGACCGCAGATCTTCTTTGTCACTTCCTTTACCGGCACCTGATCCAGCCAGACCTCCGCTCCCAGATCCGCAATATGGCACATTTCCCATACGGCTCCCAAAATACCGCCTTCCGTCACATCGTGCATGCCGTGGGTCCCTACTTTTCCCGCGGCCACGCCTTCCTTTACAACACTGACCTGATCCAGCAGCCCTTTGGCTTCCTGAATTTCCTCTGAAGTGAGAATATCCTTCAGCTGATCTTCCAGATCGCACGCGATAATACCGGTTCCTTCCAGCCCGGCTGACTTGGTGATCATAATGTAATCCCCCGGCCGTATATTTTCCGCGCTCTGAGAAGCCCCCTTGGGCCCTCTGCCGATGGCCGTAGAGACAATCACAGGCTTTGTCACCGCCGAAGTGATTTCCGTATGCCCGCCTATGATCTCCACTTCCAGCGCCTTAGAGGCTTCTCCCGCCTGACGCATCATCTCCTCGATTTCTTCCTCTGTCGTTCCCTCCGGAAGCAGTACAGCCAGCATAATTCCCAAAGGCTGTATCCCGTTGGAAGCGATATCGTTGCAGGAAATATGGATGGAAAGCCGTCCGATATCGCTGATGGCGGCAGTGATCGGGTCTGTAGACATAACGCACTCCTCCTGCCCGAAATCCACTACGGCGCAGTCCTCGCCGATGCCTGGCCTGGTCAGCACCTCGGGGCGTCTGAATTTAATGTTGTTGAATACGATTTTTTCCAGCAGATCGCTGTCCAGTTTTCCTGTTTTAAGCATTTGGTTCATTTCCTCCATTTTCTAGCATAGCGATAAAAGTTTCTTCTGTTATGATTGGTATCCCCAGCTCTTTTGCCTTCTTGTTCTTAGAAGAGCCGGACTGAATATCGTTGTTAATGAGATAATCGGTTTTTTTGCTGACCGAGCCTGCCGCCTTGCCGCCCGCTCCTTGGATAACGGCCTTGAGGGCGTCCCGGTTTTCATAATGGACAAGGCTTCCGGTAATCACAAAGGTCTTTCCTTCAAAAGGCTGCTCTCCCGTTTCTTCAAAGCTTTCATCCAGCCGCAGCTGCGCCAGAAGATCTCGGACCTTCTTCCGGTTTTCCTCCCGCGCGAAAAAATCCACATATCCGGCCGCCATAATCTCGCCGATGCCGTCGATCTCCGTCAGTTCTTCCTGGGAAGCCCGCTCCATACGGCTCCAGTTATTCTTGAAAGCCTTCGCGATAATCCTGGCGTTGGCCGCGCCGATCCCGGGTATCCCCAGACTGTACAGCAGCCGGTCCGGCGTCGCGTTTCGGGCCGTTTCCAGCGCGTTCATAAGGTTTTCAAAGGATTTCTGGCCAAAGCCCTCCATGACAGTGATTTCGCTCCGGTATCGCCGCAGCTGGAACAGATCGGACAGCTCTCTGATGTAGCCTCTTGCCACCAGCTTTTCCAGCGTAGCTTCCGAAAGGCCGTCAATATTCATGGCGTTGCGGCTGACAAAATGGGTAAGCGACTTGATCTGTTTTGCCAGACACTGGGGATTGGTACAGTACAGCACCTCCACATCCCGGTCCTTTTTGATCTCCGCTTTCTGCCCGCACACAGGACATTCCCGGGGGATAGCAAGGTCCCCGCTTTTTGTCAGATTTTCCGCGATCTGAGGGATGATCATGTTGGCCTTGTACACCTGAATCCGGTCCCCGATTCCCAGCTTGAGCTCCTTTACAATGCTTACGTTGTGCACGGAAGCCCGGCTGACAGTAGTTCCCTCCAGCTGAACCGGATCGAAGATGGCTACCGGATTGATCAGTCCCGTTCTGGAAGCGCTCCACTCGATTTCTCTCAGTGTAGTCTCTCTGGTTTCATCCTTCCATTTGAAAGCGATGGAATCCCGGGGAAATTTAGAAGTGGCTCCCAGAGAAGCGCCATAAGCGATATCATCAAAGATCAGCACCAGTCCGTCGGAAGGAATATCGTTTTCCTCCACACGCTCCGCGAACCATTGGATCCGTTCCCGCAGATTTTCCTTATCCACCATCTTATATTCTACAACGTCAAAACCCTGGCGGGCAAGCCATTGAAACTGCCGCTGCCTGGTTTCCATCTCCAGTCCCTGCGCCCGCACCAGAGAGAATGCATAAAAATGCACGTTTCGCTGGGCCGTAATCCTGGTGTTGAGCTGGCGCACACTGCCGCTGCACAAATTTCTGGGATTTTTGTACCGGGCGTCCGCGTCTTCGATGGTTTCGTTGATCTTCTCAAAGTCCGAATACCGGATGCAGGCTTCTCCCCGAAGGATCAGCTCTCCCTGAAAAGGGATGCTGACGGGAAGATTTTTGAAAAATCCCGCGTTGGGCGTGATCACTTCTCCCACTTCCCCGTTTCCTCTGGTAACAGCCTTAAAAAGCTGCCCCTGCCGGTAGGTCAGTACAATGGTCAGGCCATCGATCTTCCAGGACAAAAGGCCCTTCTGATCTCCCAGCCAGTCCGCCAGCTCGCCGGAATCCTTCGTCTTGTCCAGAGACAGCATGGGAGACGGATGCCTCTCCTTGGGCAGATCGCTCAGCACCTGATAACCCACATTTCTGGTAGGGCTCTGCGCCATAACGATGCCGGTCTCCTTTTCCAGCGCTTCCAGCTCATCGTAAAGCCGGTCGTATTCAAAATTGCTCATGATCTCCCGGTTCTCCTGATAATAGGCTCTGGAGGCCCGGTTGAGCAGTTCGATCTTTTCCTGTATGATCCTGCGTTTTTCTTCCATTGGCTGTTATTCCTTTCCTTTTATGTATCTGGAAAGCGGCGCCAATCCGGCCGCCAGCTTTTTCAGGGAGCCGTCCAGAAAGGCCACATGGATGATTTTATCATCCGCGCGCACCACAGTACCCCGTCCGAATTTTGGATGGACCACCTGGTCGCCTTCTTTAAACGGTTCCGCCGCGGTTTTCTTTACCTGCTGTTTTACATATTTCAGCTGCTGGAAAGGATCGAAAGGCTTTTCCCTGCTATAGCCGTCCATGGAAGAAGCGGCCCTCGCGTCTTTCTTTTTCTCATAAATAGCGTCTCCATCAATCAAATGTTTATCCAGATCCCGCAGGAACTGAGATTCCCTTGTAAAATCGGTCTTCCCGTACAGGGTCCGCATCTGAGCGCTGGTGAGGCAGAGACGTTCCTTGGCCCGGGTCATGCCCACATAGCACAGGCGCCGCTCCTCCTCCAGCCCGTCTTCCCGGTCAAAAGTGCGCCAGCCTGGAAAGAGCCCATCCTCCATTCCCGGAAGGAATACAAAAGGAAATTCCAATCCCTTTGCGCTGTGCATAGTCATAAGCACAACCGCATTTTCATTCTCATCGTGATTATCCACTTCCGCCATAAGCGCGATTCGCTCCATAAAGTCCGGAAGCGAAAGCTGCGGGTCGTCCTTTTCATAATCATAGATGACGGATTTGAATTCCATCAGATTTTCGATCCGGCCTTCCGCTTCCAGAGTATTCTGATCTTCCAAAGCTTTCAGATAGCCGGTGCGGACCAGAACTCCGTCATAAATATCCGATACCCGAAGATTCTCCTGCTCCTGATTATATTCCTGGATTACCCGGACCATCTGCTCAATGCCAGCGGAAGCCTTTGCGGAAAGACTGCCTGTCACCTCTTCATCGGTCAGGGTCTGAAAAAGGCTTTCCCCCCGAACCCGGGCCAGAGCCTGAAGCTTCTCTATGGTCTTCGCGCCCACGCCCCGTTTTGGTTCGTTGATAATCCGCGTCAAAGCCAGATCGTCCGCCGGATTCTGAACCAGGCGCATATAGCTGATAATGTCCTTGACTTCTTTTCTGTCGTAGTACCGCAGCCCGCCCAAAACCCTATATGGGATGTCTCTTCTGGACAGCGCCTCTTCAAAGGTACGGGACTGCGCGTTGGTCCGGTACAATATGGCAAATTCGCTGTAACGCCGCTCTCTGGTTTTGAGCCGATCGATCTCCTGGGCCACATAGCGGGCTTCGTCCCGCTCATCCTCCGCCCGGTAATAGACGATCTTATTTCCCGCTTCTTTGGAAGTCCACAGCTTTTTCTCTTTCCTTCCTTTGTTTTTTTCAATAACTGAATGGGCCGCGGCGAGAATATTGGCAGTGGACCGGTAATTCTGCTCCAGCTTTACCACCTTGGTATTTTTAAAATCCTTTTCGAATTCCAGGATATTACGGATATCCGCGCCTCTCCACTGATAGATGCACTGGTCATCATCCCCTACCACACAGATGTTATTGTGGCGCTGAGCCAGCATTTTTACAAAGGTGTACTGAATGAAGTTGGTATCCTGGTATTCGTCCACCATGATATACCGAAAGCGATTTTGATATTCCAGCAGCGCCGCTTCATCCTTCTGAAAAACCTTCACCGCGTTGAGCAGCAGATCGTCAAAATCCATCGCGTTGTTTTTTTTCAGCAGGGCTTCATAAGCCGCGTAAGCGTTGTATATGATCTTTGTTTTCAGGTCTTCTCCGTGGGCAGCCCGGTATTCCTCAGGGCTCATGTTCTTTTCCTTGCAGTCGCTGATAATGCTGAGAAAATAAGCCGGGGTGTACCGCTTGTCATCCAGGTTCAATTCCTTTACGATGGACTTCATGGCGGCCTTCTGGTCCGCCGGATCGTAAACGGCAAAATCCCTGCTATAGCCCAGCAGCTCCGCGTGCTTTCGCAGCACGCGAAGACAAGCCGAGTGAAAGGTCAGGATCCACATGTTCACCCCGCCTCCAATGAGGGCTGCCACTCGGTCCCGCATTTCTCCCGCCGCCTTGTTGGTAAAGGTCACAGCCAGAATATTATAGGGGCTGACGCCCTTCTCCCGGATCAGATAGGCGATTCTGCATGTCATAGTGCTGGTTTTTCCGCTTCCCGCGCCTGCTAAAATCAGGAGAGGCCCCTCTGTATGCAGAGCCGCCTCCCTTTGCCGCGGATTTAAGTTGTCTAAGTAATCCATCTCTTCTCCCTAAAATATAATATAGTCCCAGATCAGTTCCATAAAGAAGCTTACTCCCGGCGTCAGAATCAGATCTGTAATATCAAAAATGATCAGCGCCATAAGGATGAAAAAGCCATTATTATAGATGGTATAATACAGCTGCGTGTGCCGGATATTAAACAGTTCCGTAATAATGGAAAAGCCGTCCAGCGGCGGTACTGGAATCAGGTTGAAAATCATCAGTACCAGATTGATCTGCACCACATAGAGCAGAATCGTCCACAGCGCTCCTCCTAGGCTGGAATCGATAAATCCGGCGCCGGCGCCCATTAGAACCAGCTTCATGATAAAGCCAAAGACTACGGCTATGATGAGATTCATCACCACGCCCGCCAGAGATACCAGCAGTTCATCCCGTCTCCGGTTCTTAAAATTATTTGGGTTGATCTCCACTGGCACGCCCCATCCAAAGCCGGCCAGCATCAGCGCTACAAAGCCGATAGGATCGATATGCGCCTTCGGGTTGACGGTCACTCTCCCCTGAAATTTCGGAGTAGGATCGCCCAGCTTGTAGGCCACCCATCCATGCGCGAATTCATGGAAGGAAAGGCCGATTACCACGCCCGGAATGATCAGTATGGTACTGATAAGCCAGTCCATTGGGCTGTCATACCTCCTAATGGAATTAAACAGCAATATCACCAAAAATATAGCAAATACAGGGTCAATTCTTCTTCTCAAATCCTTCATCCTTTCTTTTTCACCAGTTTTCTCTGCAAGTTTTCCCGGCCTTCCGCGCGGGGCCAGCCCCTTTGCGGCTCCGGCATAAAGTATTATATATTCTATCACAATCCGGATTTTTTTTGAATAACATAAACCAGAAAGGAGACTGTTATTTTTATGGCAAATCAATATATCTGCACTGATATCCATACGGTCCAGGCCGGGGATACGCTTTATTCCGTATCCCAGCGCTACCATGTAGATGTGGATCTTCTGATGCGTGTAAACCGGATCCGCAACCCGTATAACCTGCGGATCGGCACCAGGCTGTGCATTCCGGGCCTGGCAGACGCATCTCCCGCACCGCTGCCAGAAGTAGATCCGGATCAGCCTCAGGACGGCGCTTCTAGTCCGGACACCGCCCGCTGCCAGATGATTCACATCGTAGAGGAAGGCGACACTCTTTATCTAATTGCGAAACGCTACAGAGTAACTCTGGAAAATCTGATGAACGCCAATACGCATATCGATCCGTACAATATGAAGATCGGTATGGAAATCTGCATTCCCCGGTAGCGCTGCCTCTTGGAAAAAATACCGCGTTAGATTTGATCTGACGCGGTATTTCTTTTCCTGAAAGGCCTTTAAGTATATTTTTATATGCTTTTTTAACAGAAAACTATACAAACATAAGGGATACAGAGGATGAAACGGCCGCGGAAAGAGAAAAAGCGCCAGATTCCTGAGTCTCGACAGCGAGACCCCTTGAAAACATATACTTTTTCCGCCAAAAATTCGAAAAAAGTATAAAGCGGCATTTCCTGAGTCTCCATGTACCGGCTTAGAGAATATCCGACAGCAGCCGGGCAACGCTTTCCTTGCACTGAATCCATACGCCCCGCTGCTGGTACAGCTCCAGCGTCAGCTCATGACAGTCCTCCATATCCCGCTCAAAAATGGCTTCCAGCCCGCGCGCTTCCTTTCCGTCATAAATAATGGCATTGGCCTCAAAATTAAGGCTAAAGCTGCGCACATCAAAATTAGCGGAGCCTACGCTGGCCACCTCGCCGTCCACTACCAGCGTCTTGGCGTGGAGAAAGCCTTTGTCATAGATATAAGCCCGTCCTCCGGATTGGATCAGTTCCCCCACATAGGAGTAGGTAGCCCAGTAAACAAACATGTGATCCGGCATACAGGGAATCATGATCCGCACATCGACACCGCTCTGCGCCGCCATCTTTAGAGATTCCAAAATACTGGCGTCCGGAACAAAATAAGGGGTCTGAAGGCAGATGCTCTTCTGAGCGGAGGTAATCATCTTCATATAAGCCCGTTTCACGGCAACCCGCTGGGAGTCGGGGCCGCCGGACACGATTTGTATTCCGGTGTTTCCGCCTTCAATGATATCGCTGTAGTAAGCCTGGCTCAGAACCACCTCTTCCTTTGACGCAAAACGCCAGTCCAGCAGGAACCGGGCGTTGATATCCTGCACGCAGCTTCCGGTCACTCTGATATGGGTGTCTCTCCAATAGCCGAATTTTTTCTTCATTCCCAGGTATTCTCTGGCAATATTAAAACCTCCGATATACCCGATCTCTCCGTCAATGACCGCCAGCTTACGGTGGTTCCTGTAATTGAACCGGAGATTGACAATACGGAATTTTCTCGGAAAAAAGTAGGCCCGTTTGCCGCCTGCCTCCATCAATTCCTTCAGCACCTTATCGTTGATCTGCCGGCTTCCCATAGAATCCAGCAGCAGGCGCACTTCCACCCCTTCCCTCGCCTTTTTCGCGAGGGTTCGGATCAGCTTCCTTCCTACCGGGTCGTCCTTCACAATAAAATACATGATGTTAATAGAGCTTTGCGCCTTTTCGATATCGTTAATCAGGCTGCGGAACTTGCGTCTTCCGTCTGTTAAGATATCGATCCGGTTGTTCTGCGTATAATAGGCTCTCCCGTACAGCCCGTTCAGATGGACCATATCCTTCCACTGCCGCGCCTGAGGATTGGCGAACGGAAAATTCCCGTCCTCAATTTCCCGAAGCTGCCTTTTCAGGCTTCCGTCCAGCTCCTCTTCCTCTGACCGGGTCAGGCGAAAGATTTTCTTTTTTGCGATATTCTGTGAAAACAGAAAATACAAAAGGATCCCCGCTACAGGCAGGAGGAACAGCACCATGATCCAGGCCAGAGCCGCTGATGGATTTTTGCGCTCCAAAAATATGATAGTAAAGGCGATTACCAGATTCACCACAAAAAGCCCGCTGGTAAACTGCGCAAAGTGAGGGATCTCGCTCCATATTCCAAACCAGTCAATCATTGCTCTCTCCTTTTTCTTCTCAGCCCCGGGCCTTTTCTCGTTCTTTTATTATATGCAATTGGCGGATTTTCTTCAAGTAGGAAGCTTTAACGGAACCGGAAGGACCGCCTTTTCCCGGGCTTGACAATCCGCCGCCGTCTTCATATAATTTTATCATACGCATACCCCTTATCGTATCTGGAGGTGAACAAATGAGACAATGTATGGATGCGGACAATCTGCACCGCAGGCTGAAAAAAATCATCGGACAGGTTCAGGCCATCGACCGGATGGTGGACGAAGACGTCCCCTGTGAAGACGTTCTGGCTCAGATCAACGCGGCAAAGTCCGCTCTTCATAAAGCGGGACAGGTTGTTCTGGAAGGCCATATACAGCATTGTGTCCGCGACGGTATCAAATACGGCGACGCGGACAAGACGATAGAAAGCTTTACAAAAGCCGTGGAACGCTTCGCGAATATGAAATGAGTCTTTGGATCCTAAGCCCAGGTTATGTCGGCATAGGATCTTTTTTTATTTTCTTCAAGCCCCTTGACAAACCTATACCCCCATATGTATATTATAGCTATACCCCTATAGGTATATAAAATCACTTACTATTATCACCCCGCTACCCTATTCATACATAAGGAGGTTTTTCTATGACCGGGCTTATCGAAAAACTGGAACACGTCCTGGAGCTGGGCGGAACCAAAAAAGATATCGTATTTCTCATCCTTTCCGCAGCGGCGCTGCTGATCAGCATCTTTGATCTTCTCCCGCTTCCCTTTGACGCGGCCTGGGTCGCCATTATACTCTGCGGCCTGCCCATTATTCTGGAAGCAATCATCGGACTGATTACAGCTTTTGATATCAAAGCCGATGTCCTTGTATCTCTGGCCCTCATCGCGTCACTCTGCATCGGCGAAGATTTTGCCGCGGGCGAGGTTGCTTTTATTATGCAGATCGGCGCGCTTTTAGAGGATCTGACTGTAGCCAGAGCAAGGGCGGGCATTGAAAAGCTGGTTCGCCTTACGCCGCAGACAGCAAGAGTCCTTACGGAAAAAGGAGAACGTACCATTCCCGCGGCTCAGGTCCAGGTGGGGGATATTCTCAGAGTTCTTCCCGGTGAAAGCGTTCCTGTTGACGGAATCATCACTTCCGGCCAGACCTCTGTAAACCAGGCCGTTATGACCGGTGAGTCGCTTCCGGTGGACAAAACCATCGGCGACGAAGTTTCCAGCGGCACAGTAAATCAGTTCGGAGCTTTTGAAATGAAAGCCGCGAAGGTTGGAGAGGACAGTTCCATTCAGCGCATGATCCGCCTGGTGCAGTCCGCCGACGCGGACAAGGCAAAGATCGTCAGTCTGGCAGACAGATGGGCCACCTGGATCGTTGTCATCGCTTTGACCGCCGCACTTTTAACCTGGCTGATTTCCGGTGAGATCATCCGGGCCGTAACGATCCTGGTAGTATTTTGTCCATGCGCTCTGGTTCTGGCCACCCCTACCGCTATTATGGCCGCCATCGGCAACGCGACCAAGCACGGTTTTCTTGTGCGGGAAGGCGACGCTCTGGAGCGGTTAGCGGCAGTGCGTAAAATCGCCTTTGACAAAACCGGTACTCTCACTTACGGCAGGCCTCAGGTCGTTGCCGTAAAAAGCTGCTGCCCGGATTACACGGAAACCCGTGTCTATACCCTGGCGGCTTCCGCGGAGCAGCTTTCTGAGCACCCGCTTGGAAAAGCGATTGTCCGCTGCCGCAAAGAGCAGCTGCAGGACGAGGTGCCTCAGGCTCAGCAGTTTTCCATGCTTCCCGGCCGGGGTGTTTCGGCTCATGTCCAGGGGCTTTCCATCCTTGCGGGCAACAGGGAGCTTCTGCTGGAGCGTGAAATTCCTCTGAAAAGCGCTGTGCTTTCCGAAGCAGAGCAGTATCGAAAGGAAGGCTGCACGGTTATCTATGTTGCCGCTTCCGGGCAGCTGATCGGCTATATCGCCTTGTCCGACACCCTTCGGGAGGAAAGCGGAGAAATGATCGCAAGACTGGACGCGCTTCAGGTTCAGCCTGTCCTTCTGACAGGTGACCATGAAAGCGCCGCTGTCACCATTGGTAGCCAGCTTCACATCAAAGAGATCCACGCGGGCTGTCTGCCGGAAGATAAGCTGGAGTGGATCGGTTCCTATCAGAAGAAAAAGGAAGCGGTCTGCATGATCGGTGACGGCATCAATGACGCTCCCGCTCTGAAAAAAGCGGACGTGGGAATTGCCATGGGCGGAATCGGAAGCGACATTGCTGTGGACGCGGCGGATATCGCTCTGGTGGATGACGAGGTAAAGGAGCTTCCTCACCTGCTGGCCCTGTCGAAACGAATGATGCTGACCATCAAATGTAATCTGTCCTTTTCCATGGGTTTGAATTTCCTCGCGATTATTCTGGCCATTACGGGAATCCTCAATCCGGTAGTAGGCGCTCTGGTGCATAACGCGGGTTCCGTCCTTGTTATTATCAATTCGGCGCTTCTGCTGAAATGGCGGAAGAAGATGTAGCTCAGCGTTTTTTCTTTCCGTTTTTCTTCAGGGAAAGCGCGGCTCCGGCGCCGCAGGCCCCGGCAAAAATAAGAAAGGCGCTTCGCATGGTTTTTACCAGCAGCTCAGGCGGCGCGTCGCTCAGTGTCTGCTCTCCCATATAACGGCTTACCAGCAATGTGATCAGCACCATGCTCGCGGTATGTCCAATGGACCGCATGGTGGCCAGAATGGAGGACGCTACGCCGTAATCCTTTGTCTCGACACAGGCCATAACCGCATTGGTGTTGGGCGAAGAGAAGAAGGCGAAGCCGGTTCCGGTGACCACAAGGGCCGCCAGGATCATCCACAGAGGCGTATCGGTTCCCACAAAGGCGAAGAGCAGCACTCCGGCGGCGCACAGCCCCATTCCCAGGGAGGCCAGTATAAAGGGAGACCGCCGGTCCGACAATTTTCCTGTATACGGGGAAAGCAGGGCCATCAGCGCTGGCTGAACGATCAGAATGACCCCCGCGGTCTGGGAGCTAAAGGCCATAACCTCCTGCAGATAGATGGACAGCAAATATCCGACGGAAAAGATGGCTCCGTAATTGATCAGCGCCGCCAGATTGGAAAAGCTGTACGCCAGATTGTTTTTAAACACGCGGACCTGCATTACCGGAGAGGCCGCTTTCAATTCGCGGAAGACAAAAAGCGGCCCCATAGCCAGACCGCAGCCCGTCACAAGCAGGCTCTTTGGATCCAGTGAAAATTCGGAAAGGCCGTATAAGGTCAGTACGATCATGCCGATATAAAGGAGGTTTCCCGCCGCGTCATAATCTTTTGAAAAGGCGGCTGACGCAAAGCCTTCCGCCCTTTTATCTTTCGGAAGTTTTTTCCAGGCAATCAGCAGAACCGCGAACCCTACCAGCGCGGTAAGTATAAAGATGGATCTCCATCCCAGATTATAATTCAAAAATCCGCCCGCTACCGGCCCCGCTGAAAGCCCCACATAATTGGAAGCAATGGAATATCCCAGGACCTTGCCTCTGTCCTTTTCCGGAAAGGCGCTGATCAGCACGGCTGTATTGGTACTGAAAATCATGGCCCCGCCGATTCCCTGCGCAATCCTGAGCAGGATCAGCATCCACATGGAAAAGCCCAGAGCAGCGCCCGCCGAGCTGAGGCTGAAAAGCAGAATACCCATCACCAGAATTCGTTTTCTTCCGGTCAGATCCGCAATACGCCCGAAAGGGACAGAAAGAGCCGCTACAGTAAGCATATACGCCGTTACCAGCCAGCCTACGGAGCTGGCGCTCGCATGAAAGTCGCTTCCTATATCGGGAATGGAAAGATTGAGGGCGCTCCCGGTAAAGGTGGTAATGAAGGTAGTAGTGACCACCACAAAAATCGTTGTTTTCTGTTCTTTTTCATATTTCATGCGTTTAGTATGTGTATTTCCGCCTGAATTAAACATCCCCCGCGGCTGCTGAAAATTGACAAGCTTCGTCTGAAACTTTATAATTAAAACAGGTGAAGGTTCAGGAGAAAAACAATGGACAAAAACATATTCCGTGATTTTGAAAACAACAGGCAATATACGATGGAACGGCTGGATGGTATTTCATCTGCCGTGGTTCTTTTTATGGTATCAGATGAAATCAAATTCCTGCATTTCAATCTGGCCGCAGACAAACTGTTTGGCTACGAAAAAGGCGGCCTTTCCGCGCTGACTCAGAAAGACGCTCTGTCCATCTTCCACCCCGACTATGTGGATCGTCTTTACAGCGAGATCATTGCGACTATGCGGGATGGAAAGCTCTTTAACTATGACTGCCGGATCCTGTGCCGCGACGGAAGCTATCAGTGGACTAAGCTGTCGGCGCAGCTGGCCCGCCAAAGGGAAGGCGGCAGGCTTTATTTTCATGGTGTTCTGACACCGATTCCCGCTCCTTTAGACAGTATTCTCAAGGGCTGTCACTACCTTATCGCAGCCGGAGAAGCGGCAGACCGCGGCGTTCTTCTTGGCCTCATCGAGCAAATGGGAGGAACCTGCGATATAACGGATAATGGTCTGGATGCGCTGGATCTTTTTACCGGCTCCGGGCAGCAGGATTACCGCGGCATTTTTATCGGCTCCCGTCTCAGTGTACTCAACGGGTTTGAACTGGCAAAGGATATCCGCCACTGCGATCATCCCTCAGGCGCGTGTATCCCGCTCATCCTTTTGGTTTCCGCCTCTGATCATGAGACGGTTCAGGCCGCGCGGGATATCGGGATCGATACCTTTCTGAAAAAACCACTGGACCAGGAGGAAGTCTCCGGGCTTTTAAAAGCTCTGAAACAGCCGGCCCATTCTTCCCCGCAGCCAGGTAGAAATCGTGTCTGATATTTCTCTGGACGTCAAGGGATGTTTTCGATCTTCAAAAGTGAGTATGAGATTATCATTTACGCAAATCCCTGCTTCTTTATAGGCCATCAGCTTGGAGGCATTCTTCAGGACGTATTCCGGATCTTCCATTTTTCCCAGATGCTCCCAGTATCGCAATTTCCGATCCCTGGGCCTCAGAAGAATGAAATCAGGCGAATACCGCCTTCCATTTATTTCTATAACCGCGTCATAACGAAAAGGAATCTGGTAATCAGAAAGATGATCGATAATCATTGCTTCCGCTTTGGAGCGGGCTTTAATGCCGCAAAGGGTTTCGTGAACCAGATTCTCCGGATGCGAAGTATTTTTTTCGTATTCCCGGCCGGCCCATTCCCTCAGAAACAGGTCCGGGTAAAGCCAAGACTCCGCGCCTTTCTTTCCTTGCTGATACGCGCAAGATAATGTTTTCATAACCTGCTCCGGCTCAAAGGGCAGCAGGTTTTCAAGCGCCCTCTCCAAAACAGCAATATTTTTATTCAGTATAGGAAGGCTTTTTTTAATAAACTGCCGACGGGTTAATTGAGAGATCAAACTGGCGTCCGCAGGGATCCTTTGGTTTAGATAACGGTTTATCTTTTTTCCATTCCTGCGAAAGCTATGATAAAAGTAGCAGGAACTCTTATTTTTTCGCATGGTTAGACTTCCTTCCGGAAGCTCTGACAGGCTTTTTTGAAAATCCCTCTTCATTCTGGTCAGCTTTTCCAAAGCGTCTTTTAGTTCTTCCTGTATTCCCTGTATCATAATCCTTTTCTCTCAAAATAGTTAGGTGAATTACACCAATTATAAGATGGAAGTCAGAATATGTAAAGAAATATTTTACAAATATGTAATTTAAAGTATTATTTTCGCCGCAGAGGACTTTGGGCATTCTATTTTTTGTAATATTATGTAAATTTTGTTCCCAATTAAAAAATCCATAAAGAAAGGGAACACATTGCCTGCTCATTTGCAGTTTGCATTCCTTGCCATGGGCTTTTTTGATTGTCGAAACCAGTTGAAATCAGTCGAAATTGATCGAAAATCTAAAACCTATAGCCCTTTTTTTGCCAGCATTCCGCTTTTTCGCAGGCTGAGCGCTGAATTTTTGTTCCCTAAAGCAGAAAAAAATAAAAGCGGGAGCAAATTTTCTATATATTTCCATTTTCTCGCTGCCTGACAGATCCGGGACTTTCATCCGCTTCCTGCTGCCTGACAGATCCGAAACTTTCACACGTAAAAAAAGCGGCTTTTGGCAAACCGCTTCTTTTTCTTATATTACAATGCAAATAAAATATTCTTTTCCTTCATCGCTGATCTTTTGCAGGGATTTCTGCACTTTGACCCTTATATGCTCCGGTACTCCCGCCAGCTTGCTCTGCATCTGCTCGGCTACCATGTCATAGAGGGTTTTTCCGAAAATATTGGTTTCCCATATTTTCTCCGGCTCGTTTTCAAACTGGGTCAGCAGATGCTTTGCCAGGTCCTCTGACTGCTGCTCAGAGCCTACGACCGGAGCCACTTCTGTTGTAATATCGGTCCGGATAATATGCAGGCTCGGCGCGGTGGCAGTCAGACGAATGCCGCATTTGCTGCCTTCCTTAAAGACTTCCGGCTGCCCTAAAACCATTTCTGTCAGCTTTGGCTGGACAATGCCGTAGCCGGTGGCTTCTACCTGCTCCAGCGCGCCCTTTACTTTATCATAGGATTTCTTCGCGGCGGAGAATTCTCGAAGCAGGCGGAAAAATTCATAATCGTTTTCCACCTTTTCATCCATCAGTTCTTCAATGACCTTATAAAAGAGACTGTCATCCAGCTTCACCTCTATGACGGCCCTGCCAGTTCCCAGATCCATATCGGCTACATGGGCATTCTGAATGATCTGCCCGTCTGACAGGCTGCCCGTAGTCTTTTGAATGTCCTCCGCGTTTTCAAAGCTCTGAGCCCAGGTACGGATGCTTTCGATAACAGAGGCCTTGATCCAGTGGTCGTTTTCCAGGCCTTCTACAAAGCCGGGCAGCTGAAAGGATATTTCACTGACAGGGAACTGATACAATACCTTTTCTATGATCTGATTCAATTCGCCCGCGTTCATCCTCGCACAGTTGACCGCTATGGCCGGAACTCCATATGTCCTTTGCATTCCGTCCGCCAGAGCCTTTGCCTTTTCTGATCCGGGGTCCGTAGAGTTGACCACAACCGCGAAGGGCTTTTTCAGCTCCTTCAGCTGACGGATCACTTTCTGCTCCGCTTCCTCATAATTTTCTCTCGGAATTTCCGATGTAGTTCCGTCCGTAGTCACGACAATTCCGATCGTAGAATGCTCCTCAATGACCTTTCGCGTCCCTCTTTCTGCCGCTTCCTCGAAGGGGATCTTCTCGTCATCCCAGGGAGTATCTACCATTCTGGCTTTGCCGTCTTCCACATGGCCCAGCGCCTGCGGAACTAAATATCCCACACAGTCCACAAGACGCACCCGGCAGTTCATATTTCCCGGCATAGTAAGATCCACAGCCTCAGCCGGAACAAACTTCGGCTCAGTTGTCGTAATGGTCCTGCCGGAACCGCTTTGCGGCATTTCATCCAGCAGCCGCTGTCTGGCATAGACATTTTTCATATTCGGCACTACTAAGAGATCCATAAACCGCTTGATAAATGTGGATTTTCCTACGCGGACCGGACCGACAACGCCTATATAGATATCACCCTGGGACCTTTTAGCAATGCTTTCATAGATATTTAAACTTTCCAAAACAAAAAACCTCCCTGTGCCTTCTACTTGTAAATTAATACAGTATATTAGAGAGGTTTGCTGTTTATTCAACTCTTTTTGAAAATTTATAGTTTCGCGATCCGCCCTTCCAGACTAAAGGTCTTTCCCTCTGTAACTTCTACGTCAACCAGCTTTCCTGTCAGCTCCGGGCCTGCCGGAAAGTTGATCAGTTTAAAGCCCTCGGTCCTGCCCGTATAGGTCTGGCTGCTGGTCTTACTTGGTCCTTCTACCAGCACTTTTTCGATCTTCCCTACATAGGCCGCGTTTTTCTTCGCAGAAATGGAATTGACCAGCTCTACCAGCCGATTAAAGCGTTGGTGCTTTACGTTCTCCGGAATCTGGTCCTCATATTTTTCCGCCGGAGTTCCTTTCCTTATGGAATAGAGGAAGGTAAACGCGGAGTCATATTCTACCTGCCGCACAAGGTCCAGGGTCTCCTGAAAATCCTCTTCTGTCTCTCCCGGAAAGCCTACGATAATATCCGTGCTGATGGTTATCCCCGGCACAGCCTTTTTCAGCTTTTGAATCAGCTGAAGATAGGATTCTCTCGTATACCTGCGGTTCATCCTTTTAAGGACCCGGCTGCTGCCGGACTGGACCGGAAGGTGAATGTAATCGCACAGCTTGCCGCAGTCCACATAGGCCTGTATCAGCTTGTCGGACAGATCCTTGGGATGGGAAGTCATAAACCGGATCCGCTCAAGGCCCTCCACCTCATTGAGGCGGTAGATCAGGTCCGCGAAATCGGTCTGCCCGTCACCCTGATAGGAATTGACATTCTGCCCCAAAAGGGTCACTTCCCGAACTCCGTCAGCCACAAGGCGTTTTACCTCATCCAGAATGTCCTCCGGCTTTCTGCTCCGCTCTCTTCCCCTGGTATAAGGGACAATGCAGTAGGTACAGAAATTATTGCAGCCGTACATAATGTTGACAAAGGACTTGTGCTTGTACAGCCGCTTTGCCGGAAGCCCCTCTACAATCTCGCCTCCGTCCTCCCAGACATTGACGATCTTCTCCTTTTCGGTCAGCACACTGGAAAGCAGCTGCGGAAACTGATGGATATTATGGGTTCCGAAGATAATATCCACCCAGGGATATTTTGTTTTAATACTGTCGATGATATGCTGCTGCTGCATCATACAGCCGCAGACACAGACTGTAAAGTCTGGATTTTCTTTCTTGAGGTGTTTTAGCTGTCCCAGGGTCCCGAAAAATCGTTTGTCCGCGTTTTCCCGGACGCTGCAGGTATTAATGATGACCACGTCCGCCCGGTCCCGCTCAAGACTTTCGGTAAAGCCCATTTCAGACAGCATTCCGGCGATGGTCTCTGAATCGTGCTCGTTCATCTGACAGCCGAAGGTGGTAATATGATATGTCCTATCCCAGTTCATGCTTTTTCTCTCTCCCCATAAGCAGTGTTTCCGCGTCGGCCGCGCTGGTCTTTCCATTTATTACATTGTACAGCTGCTCTGTAATAGGCATTTCCACCTGCTCTCTTCTGGAAAGGTCATAGGCCGCCTCAGTTGTGAACATACCTTCCACTACCATGCCTACTTTTTCTGTCGCTTCCTTAGGATCCATTCCCTCTCCGATCATAATGCCGCAGCGCCGGTTTCTGGAATGCATGCTGGTGCAGGTAACGATCAGATCGCCCACTCCTGTAAGCCCCGCGAAGGTAGCGGGATCCGCTCCCATTTTCAGTCCCAGCCTTTTGATCTCCGCAAGACCTCTGGTCATCAGGGCCGCCTTGGCATTGTCGCCAAATCCCATTCCATCTGAAATACCCGCGGCCAGAGCAATGATATTTTTCAGTGCGCCGCCCAGCTCGACGCCGACCACATCCTCTGTCGTGTAGACCCGGAACCGTTCTGTAATGAAAATATCCTGCACCTCTTCCGCAAGGGCCAGATCTTTACAGGCCGCCGCTACGGTAGTCGGCAAATTCCGCCCGACTTCCTCCGCATGGGAAGGACCAGACAGCACTACATATTTCGCGTCCGGAAGCTTGTCAAAAGCAATCTCCGACATCCGAAGCAAAGTCTTCTGCTCGATTCCCTTTGCCACATTGACCAGAATCATTTCCGGCTTTAAATAAGGCATGGCGTTTTCCAGAGCGCTTCTGAAATGCTGGGCCGGAGCGGAAAAGATCACCAGCCCCGCGCCGCTGACCGCTTCCTCTACGGTCTTTGCGATTTGCAGGTTATCATTGAATTTTATACCCGGCAGATATCTTACATTTTCCCGATTCTCCGAAAGCTCCTTCAGGTGCTCCGGGTTTACATCCCAGATTTTCACCTGATGTCCCTTGCCGCTAAGGGTGATGGCCAGGGCTGTACCCCAGCTTCCCGCGCCTATGACACCGATCTGTTTCATGATTTTTTCTCCTTGTCAAAAATACTCAAGATTGGCTCTTCCCCTTTGAACAGCCGAACAATATTGGCCCTGTGCTTTACCAGAATCAGAATGGCCAGGACACATCCCAGATAGATAAAATCCGGTTCTAAAAAATAGCAGATCACTGGAAAGGACAAAGCCCCCAGCATAGAGCCCACCGACATTCTTCTGGAAATCAATACGCCGATCAGAACCACTCCCAGAGCCGAAAGCCCCAGCAGCGGATTCAGCCCCAGCAGCGCGCCGAAGGCGGTGGCTACGCCTTTTCCGCCTTTGAACCTATATACTACCGGCCAGATATGGCCCAGCATAACGGCCACTACGCAGAGCATGCCGCACCAGCCGCCGCAGATCAAATCTCCCAAAAGAACCGAAACGACCCCTTTCAGGATATCCACCACTAATGTAATGGCGCCCGCCTTTTTTCCCATGACCCGCAGGGCGTTGGTGGTTCCCGCGTTGCCGCTTCCTTCTTTTTTTATATCAAGGCCTCTGGACTTTGCCAGCAGAGTGGAGGGGGAAATGTTGCCGATGAAGTATGCCAGCAGCACCATAGCCGCCAGAACTGCAAGAAACCCTGCAAACTGCCCCGCAGAGCCGCCGCTGTCTCCGCCCAGAATCCAGTTTCCTGCAAGGCCCAGATCCTGATTTCCCGTCAGATAGATCGCGGTAGGCCCGTCAGCTCCTCCGATTATTCCAATACTTGTATCATTCATCTTCCTTGTCACCTTTTTCTCTGAATACAAATTTTAAAGAAGTTCCTTCAAATCCAAAGCCTTCCCGTATTTTATTCTCCAGATACCGGGCATAAGAAAAATGCATCAGTTCTCTGGAATTTATTTTAAAGGAAAAGAGCGGCGGCTTGACCCCTACCTGAGAAACGTAATAGATTTTTAATCGTTTTCCCTTATCCGCAGGCGGCTGCTTCATCATGGTCGCGTCAGCAATCAGACTGTTGAGCTGTCCTGTAGAAACCCGCATAGCCCGATTTTCCGCTACTGCCTTGGCTGCGGCCAGCACATTCCCCATTCGCTTTCCTGTCAGCACCGAAATGAAGATGGCCGGCGCGTAGGACATAAAGGTCAGCTCCTTCGCGATTTCTTTTCGGAACTGGTTCATGGTATTGGTTTCCTTTTCCACCAGATCCCACTTGTTGACCACGATAATGATCCCTTTTCCAGCCTCATGAGCCACTCCCGCGATTTTCTTGTCCTGCTCTGTGATTCCCTCTGTAGCGTCAATCATGAGAAGGCACACATCGCATCGCTCTATCGCGGCTACAGCCCGCAGAACGCTGTAACGCTCGATGTTCTCATTGACCTTGCTCTTTCTTCGGATTCCGGCTGTATCGATGAGAAGATACTTTTCGCCGTCCTGTTCAAAAGGCGTATCGATGGAGTCTCTTGTGGTTCCCGCAATGGGGGAAACAATAACCCGCTTTTCACCAAGCAGCGCGTTAATGAGCGAGGATTTTCCCACATTGGGTTTTCCAATCACCGCGATTTTGGTTTCCTCTTCCTCCTCTGTCCCCGCGCCCTCCGGGAAATTGTCCACGATCAGGTCCAGCAGATCGCCGAAATTGAGCATATTGACGGAAGAAATGGCAATGGGTTCTCCCAGCCCCAGCTCATAAAAATCGTAAAAATCATCGGGCAGAGTCTGTTTATCCACCTTGTTTACAGTAAGGATCACCTTTTTTCCGGTCCGGGTCAGCATCATACCCACTTCCCGGTCCGCTGCCGTAAGCCCTTCTTTTCCATCCACCATAAACAGGATCACATCCGCCGTATCGATGGCCACCTCTGCCTGCTCCCGCATCTGAGAGAGAATAATGTCCTTGCTGTCCGGCTCGATACCGCCTGTATCGATCAAGGCAAAGTGGATGCCCCTCCATTCCGCTTCCGCGTAAATCCGGTCTCTCGTCACGCCGGGAGTGTCCTCTACAATCGCCACTCTCCGGCCTACGACTTTATTAAAAAACGTGGATTTTCCCACATTTGGTCTGCCTACAACGGCAACGATGGGTTTACTCATCGAAAATTCCTCCCGCAAATTCCTCCGGATCGAATTCCTTCAGATCATCGATCCCTTCTCCTACACCAATGTATTTGACAGCCATATCAAACTCATCCGCGATAGTAATGACAATGCCGCCCTTAGCTGTACCGTCCAGCTTCGTCAGGATGATGCCGGAAATATCGGCGCTTTCATTGAATTCCTTTGCCTGAGAAACGGCGTTTTTTCCAGTCGTAGCGTCCAGCACCAGAAGATTTTCTCTCAAAGCCTCCGGAAATTCCCGGCTGATGACCTTGTTCATCTTAGCCAGCTCATCCATCAGGTTCTTTTTGTTCTGAAGCCGTCCCGCCGTATCGCAGATCAGCACATCGATGCCCTTTGCTTTGGCTGACTGAATCGCGTCATAAATAACGGCGGACGGGTCCGCTCCCTCCTGGTGGCTTATAACGTTGACGCCGACGCGCTCGCCCCAGATTTCCAGCTGCTGACTGGCCGCGGCCCGGAAGGTATCGGCTGCCGCCAGCATGACGGTCTTTCCTTCCTGCCTGCATTTGTGAGCAAGCTTTCCAATGGATGTGGTTTTTCCGCCTCCATTGATGCCGATCATAAGGATAATGAGAGGGGTTTCCTGACACAGCTGATGCCGCTCGCCTTTATCCATCAGCCGGGCAATAATTTTTTTCAGCTGATCTTTTACCTGCTCCGGCTCACTCAGATAATTGTTTTTTATATCGGACCTGAGCTGTTCGATAATATGCATCGTAGTTTCCATGCCGATATCGGAAGTAATCAGTATTTCTTCCAGATCATCCAGCAACTCTTCATCAATTGCGGGCCTTGCCAGGATCACATCTCCGATCCGCTCAGACAGCCGGCCAAAAAATCCTTTTTTCTTTCCAAATGCCATCGTTTCTTCTCCTTTTTTCAGCGGGGCAAGCGCCGCTTCCCGCCTTATATTTCAAAATCGTCTCCCATGTTCAGGGAAAGCACCTTGGAAACGCCCTGCTCCGGCATAGTAACGCCGTAGAGAACATCCGCGTGCTCCATGGTCGCTTTCTGGTGAGTCACCAGAGTAAACTGTATATCATGAAAGGTTTTCAGGTATTTCGCGAAACGCTCGATATTGGCGTCATCCAGGGCAGCCTCTACCTCATCCAGAATACAAAATGGAGTGGGCTTTGTTTTCAGAACCGCGAACATCAGCGCAATGGCGGTCATTGTTTTTTCTCCGCCGGAAAGCAGGTTGATATTCTGCAGCTTTTTCCCCGGCGGCTGAGCAATAATCTCAATGCCTGACTCCAGCGGATTCTTTTCATCATCCAGACGCAGCTCCGCATGCCCTCCTCCGAACAGCTCGGAAAAAACAGCCTCAAAGTGGACGACCACCTGGTCAAAGCTCTCTTTAAAACGGGCTTTGATGGTCCGGTCCATATCCTCTATGATCTTTTTCAGACTGTCCGCCGCCTCCAGTATATCTGCCCGCTGGGAGGTGAGAAATTCATAGCGCTGGCTGACTGTCTCAAATTCCGTAATAGCGCCTACATTTACTTCCCCCAGCTCTTTGATCCTGGCTTTGATCCTGCGGTTTTCCTTTACCGCCGCGGCCATTCCAAAGTCCTTTTGTTTAAACTCCATAGCCTGGATATAGGAAACCTCAAAGTCTTCCCACAGCTTTTCCTTATAGGTGTCCAGCTGGGTTTCATTTTTGGCTTCTTTGATTTCCAGCTCATATTTCTGGTCCTGCAAAGCGTTTACCTGCTGATCCAGCGCTTCTTTTTCGGAAGTCATCTGATTGATACGGGCCAGGTTTTCCGTCCTCTCCTGAGTCAGCTCCTGAAGATACTCCCGCAGATTTTCCTTTTCTTCTTCTTTTTCCTTTATGACCGCTTCCATACCGGAAAATCCGGACTGCAGCCGCTCCCGCTCTTCTTCAAGCCCGGAAAGCTGCTGCTCCTTATGGTGGATATCGCTCCTGTATTCGCTGATCATAAGCCGGATTCTCTGGGCCATTTCATCCGCGCTGGCTTTCCGGTTCTCGCAGGCTCCCGCTTCGATCCTGGCGGCAGTAATAGCTTCACTGAGCTGCTCCAGCCGCTCTTTCTTTTCGTCATACTGATCCAGCCGCTCTTCCGCAAGGCGCTGCCTTTCCTCTATGATTTCCCGCTCTTCCCGGATCTTCTTTTCCAGATCCAGGATCATATTCCCCGCGGATTCCTGTTCGCCTCGGATACGGTCCAGCTCCTGCTGCCACTTTCCGCTGTTTTCTTTAAAGTCCCTCAGCGTCCGTTCCGCCGCTGTTAATTCATTTTCTTTTCCAAGGACAGTCAGCTCCAGCTCCCGGCCCTGCTGGGCAAAACGGGCTGCACTCTCCCTGTTTTCCTGAAGCCGCAGCTGCAGATCAGAAAGCTGTTTTAAGGCGTCCTCCTTGCGCCTGCTGCCGCTTTTCAGCTTTTCCTCCAGCCTTGTAACTTCCGCCTTCCGCTCCAGAAGGTTCGCGGTCCTGTTCTTATACCGGCCGCCTGTAATGGCGCCTCCCGCGTTGATGATTTCCCCTTCCAGGGTGACAAAGCGCAGCCCCGCGGCTTTTTTGGAAAGCCGGACCGCGTGGTCCATGGTATCTACAATAACCACCCGGCCTAAAAGGTATTCCATAACCGGCCGGTAGTCTTCATCAAATCGGATACAGTCCGTCCCAAAGCCTTTGAAGCCCGGCTCCCGCTCCAGGTTTCTGTCATAGCGGCTCCTGCCGCCTCGTATGGAGGAAACCGGGAGGAAGGTCAGCCTTCCGGCCCTGTTTTCTTTTAACTTTAAAATCGCGTTCTGGGCGCTTTTGTCATCGGCGCAGACGATATTCTGAAGCGCCGCTCCCATTGCGGTCTCTATGGCCGTCTCAAATCCGGCCGGAACCGAGATCAGCTCCGCCACTGTGCCGAAAATTCCGGGAAGGGACGCTTTCATAATAAAGCGCACGGCATAGTTATAGCCTTCGTAATTGCTCTCCATTTCTTCAATGGTCTTTTTCCGTTCCGAAAGCTGGCCGATAAAAACCCGCAGCTCTTCCAGCTCCTTTGTAAGCTGCCGTTCCTTCGCGAGCTGCCGCGTTTCCGTTTCCCGGCAGCGGCTCTGCTCTCGTTTGTTCTGCTCCAGCTCTTCTTCCAGACTGGCTTTTTCTGCCCGCAGCTTGTTGAGCGCGTCCATGGTGTCCCGGCTGTCCGCTTCGCCGGAGCTTTTTTCCTGGCTGATCTGGCTTTTTCTGCGCTCCAGCGTTTCCTTCAGGTTTTCCAGACTGGTGATCTCCGCCTTTCTGGAGCTGATGCTGCTGTGGGCCCGGAACATCTCTTCTTTGTACCGGTCCGCCTGCTCCGCGGCCTGAGACATTTCTTCCGTAACGGACGCGTGCTGCCGTATTTTTTCCTGGAGGGCCGCTCTGGTCCGTTCCATTTCCTGCTCTGCCGCGAGTCTGGTCTTTTGCAGCTCTTCCGCGTTCGCGCTTTCCTTTTCCAGCTTTTCTTTCAGCTGACGCAGCTCGTCTGTCAGCCGGTCCCGGCTGGCTTCTATGGTGCTGATTCTCTGGCTGCTGAGTTTTCCCTGACTGATCAGTCCGTTGATTTCCTCTGTATCCCGCATCAGCTTTTCCCGGCTCTGATCCATCAGCTGCTGCAGGTTTTCGCTGGCTTCCTTTG
Source organism: bacterium 210820-DFI.6.37 (assembly GCA_020558355.1). GTDB lineage: Bacteria > Bacillota > Clostridia > Peptostreptococcales > Anaerovoracaceae > Hominibacterium. The sequence continues at coordinate 56,406 of JAJCKG010000007.1, forward strand.
TATCTGTCAGCTGCTGGTCCAGCTCTTCCTTTTTTTCCCGTTTTTCTTCCAGATCGATCTTCAGCTCTGTAATGTCGTCTTTGAGATATTCATTTTTCAGTTCCAGGCTTTCGATGTTCTGAAGGGTGATATTGATTTCCAGCTCCTTGTGCCGGTCCCGCAGGCCTATGTACTCTCTGGCCTTGACGCTGTCTTCCCGCAGACCGTCGATGCGGCCTTCGATCTCGCCGATAATATCGTTGATCCGCTCCAGGTTGGCTGAGGTGGCGGAAAGCTTTCTTTCTGACTCCGCTTTTCTGGTGCGGTACATGACGATTCCGGCAGCCTCTTCAAAGATCTCCCGCCGGCTTTCTGTTTTATTGCTGACAATATCCGAGATCTTCCCCTGACCGATCAGGGAATAGCCATCAACGCCGATGCCCGTGTCCATGATCAGTTCCCGGATGTCCCGCAGCCTGCATGGGTTGCTATTAATGGAATATTCGCTTTCACCGGACCGGAACATCCGGCGGGTAATGGCGACTTCATTATAGTCGATGGGAAGGGTTCCTTCCCCGTTATCGATGACCAGTGTGACCTCCGCCATACCTCTGGATTTCCGGCTGGCGGTTCCGGAAAAAATGACCTCTTCCATTTTTCCTCCCCGGAGCATTTTCGGGCTCTGTTCTCCCAGGACCCAGCGGATCGCGTCACTGATGTTGCTCTTGCCGCTTCCATTGGGCCCGATCACACAGGTGATCCCCTGATGGAATTCAATTGTCACTGGTTCCGCAAAGGATTTGAACCCGTGCATTTCAATTCGCTTAAAGTACATTCATACCCCTTTCTATCGCGTCCTTTGCCGCGTTCTGCTCGGCCAGCTTTTTGCTCTTTCCGGTTCCGCGGCCCGCCGCTTCTCCCCGAATATCCAGCCTTACAGAAAATGTTTTATCATGGTCGGGTCCTTCTTCTTTTTCCAGCACATAGCGGATGTTCAGGATCCCGTTTGCCTGCAGCTGTTCCTGCAGCTCGGATTTGTAGTCCCGGTTGCTGAGCTTTCCTCGCCCCGCGTCCTGAAGATCCTCTTTAAAGATTTTCAATACAAAAGCCTTTGCCTGTTCATATCCGCCGTCAAGATAGATGGCCCCGATGACCGCTTCCATAGCGTCGGCCAGGATGGAGGCCCGGTCCCGTCCGCCGCACTTTTCCTCGCCCCTGCTGAACAGCATATGCCGGCCGATTCCCAGTCTTCGCCCTGCCTGCGCCAGGGATTTTTCGCATACAATGGAAGCCCGCATCTTTGTCAGGGTACCTTCTTCCGCCTGTGGAAGCGCCCGGTAAAGGGCTTCTCCTATGACTGCGTCGAAAAAAGCGTCTCCCAGAAATTCCAGCCGCTCGTTGTCATTAAGGCGGCTCTGGCCGTTTTCCTTGACATAGGAGCTGTGTGTCAGCGCCTTATCCAGCAGCTGTCTGTCCCGGAAAGTATATCCGATTTTTTTCTCAAATTCTTTACTGTTGTTCACCAGCAATAATCTCCTCTAAATCCGCGATGGAATCCTTTATAATCGTTACAACGCCTTCCCGCGCGTATGGTATTCCTTTGAGTATGGTATTCTTTACCGCCTTGGCGTTGGAAGAACCGTGCATTTTGATCATGGCTCCGTCTACGCCCAGGATCGGGGCTCCGCCGTATTCGGAGTAATCGAACTCGTCTTTCAGCTCGTAGAGCTTTCCTTTCAAAAACATCGCTCCGAATTTGGCTTTCGCACCTTCTACGAATTTCTTTTTTACCAGCTTCAGGATGTTCCAGGCCAGGCCTTCTGTCAGCTTTAAGATGACGTTTCCCACAAAGCCGTCGCAGACGATTACGTCGCAGGCTCCCGCCGGAACTTCTCTGGCCTCTACATTTCCGATAAAGTTGATGGGCGCCTGGGAAAGCTGCTTGTACGCTTCTTTTGTTACGCTGGTTCCTTTTCCCTCTTCAACGCCCAGATTTACAAGTCCCACCTTCGGGCCCGGGCGTCCGAATACCTTCTCTACATATATACTGCCCATTGTTCCGTATTCTAGTAAATTATGCGGCTTGGATTCCGCGCTGGCGCCCGCGTCTACTAAAAGACAGGCTTTTCCGCCCAGCACCGGGTAGATGCTGGCAAGAGCCGGACGGTCGATGCCGTTGATTCTTCCCAGGATCATTCTTCCGGCTACAACCTGGGCTCCGGTGTTTCCCGCGGAGACAAACAGGTCGCCTTCTCCGTCTCTCAGCATAGTCAGCCCTTTGACCATAGAGGAATCTTTTTTCCGCTTAATGGCTTTTACCGGGCTGTCTTCATTGGTAATGACTTCACTCGCGTGAACTACTGTAATTTTTTTCTTATCATATTTATACTTTTTCAGTTCCTCCTGTATCTGGTCCTCAATTCCTACGATACAGATTTCATGCTCAGTCTCTTTAGAAGCTTCTACTGCCCCTTTTACGATTTCCATCGGCGCGTGATCGCCGCCCATACCATCAAGTATTATTCTCATCCTCTTCCTCCATTAATTTTATAATCCGCGCGGCCTGCCTTTGCGGCGCTTGCATTTGCCATTTTCATTTGCATATAAAGATACAGAATAAATAATATCACAAATGGAAGGGATTTGCAAATTTGTGTTGGACTCGGACCTGCGGAGGGCCAGAGGCGGTTCGGCAGCGGGCGGCAAAAAAAACGTGTAAAATCAATCAAAACCGATTCATTTTACACGTTTTTATAGTTTCGCCTTTTTTTATTCGTACTGGTCGTTTCTTCGGAGTATCCATCCGATGACAAAGAGGGTCAGCCCTGCCGCCGCGAAAAGCGGTACTGGCCACCAGAGCTGTCCGGTCTGCGGAAGCCTTGTTTCGCCCGGCTTTGCCGGTTCGCTTCCCGGACTGGTTCCCGATTCCTGGGCTTTTGTAACTGTCCCCGCTTTTGGAGAGGCGTCCACATCATAGATCAGGCCGCTTCCCTCCTTTAAAGGAACCGTCACTAGGAAAGGCGCAAGCCGGGAATATCCCTCCGCTGGTGAATCCTGCGTTACCAGATAAAGGCCCAGCTCCAGATCAGAAAAGCGCACGGTTCCCGCGGAAACCTTTTTTTCCGCCTTGACTGCCGCTTTTTTGTCCGCCGCGTAGTCTGCCAGCTCTTGAGCCAGCTCCTGTGATGAAAGCTTTTCTAAAGAAAACGGGCAGCTGGAAAAGGCCTTCGTATATGTGAAAGAATAATTTCCATCGTCAAGCTTTACTGACGCTACTTTATACAGCCGCAGTGCCCCGCCGGAAACCTTTGACTGGCTTTCCGTATCCCGCACAGTCACTGTAATGGACCCTTTTCGATCCAGATCCGGCAGCTGATCTGCCGCAAAGGCGGGCGCGCCGGAACAACAGATCAGCAGAACGGATAAAATAAAAGGGATGCTTTTCTTTATAATCTTCATTTCAATTACCTCTTTTTTCTTTTTCTGGTGGACACCAGCAGCCAGATCAGCAGAGCCGCCAGAACAGGCGCGGCCAAAGCAGGCGCCACGATTACCGGGTCGATCTGCAGAGCGTCCGCCGTAACCCGGGCGTTATCCTGATTCGGGACCCGATGGCCCCGCACCAGCATACGGTGCGTATTGATGCCATAAGGCGTACAGGTCACCAGCGTACACAGGTCCTTTCCCTTCTCGATTCGCAGGGCGGTCAGATCGTCCGGAAGGACCGTCAGAATCTGATCCACCTCATAGGTCAGAACTTCATCTAATGTCCGAATTATGAAGGTATCCCCTTCCTCCATCTGATCCAGATTGCTGAACAGCTTTGCTGAGGGCAGACCCCGGTGGCCTGACAAAACGCAGTGGGAGCTTTTTCCGCCCACTGGAAGAGATGTTCCCTCAATATGGCCGATGGCCGTCTGCAGCACGCCCTCATCCGTCCCGTGATAAATAGGAAGAGAACACTGAATCTTGGGAATCTCAATGTATGCCATGACCTGCGTGTTATCCACCTTCAGCTGACTTTCATATTCCTTCAGTTCCTCCTTTGTCAGCTTCCAGTGAATGCCGTTTTTTCCAATGGCCTTGTTGTACTGGACCGCTCTGTTCCAGATTGTTTCGTAAGTGTCGTCATCCAGAGCGGCGACAGACTTTGTATATCCGGCAATGGCCCTGGACTGGTGAAAGGAGTTCCAATAGTCGCTGAGGGTAGGATACAGCAGCAGGGACAGCCCTATAACGAAAATCGATATAAGTAAAATTGTAGGCAAGCGTTTTTTCATATAAGGTTCTCCTTACTGCTGTATGCCGGAGAAGCTAAGCCCCTCCGGCAGCAGCAGAAATATTCGTTCCTGTTTTCAGGAGCTTATGCTTACTTTTCAGCGTTTATACGTCTGCGGGTAATGAGCAGAACGCCAGCTCCTACTACCAGGACGCCGCCCAGGATGTAGAAGATGGTGGTTCCCATGCCGCCTGTGGATGGAAGAACCGCACCGCTCTGGTTGACAACGTCCATGGATAATGTGCCATCCTCGCCTACAGTAACTGTATTATTGTTTGTCGCCTCTGCTGTGAATTCATACGTGTTGTCGGTAGCATTCTGGCTAAAGCTAATCTTTACATCAAAGTCGGCAATTTTGTTATACCCGTCCGGGACAACGATTTCAGAAATCGTGTAAGTACCCGCTCCCAGACCGGTGAAGGTCAGTTTACCCTCACTATTAACAAATGCCTCTACATTTGTAGTGCCGCCTGTTCCATTTAATGTAGTTTCTGTTTCTTTTTTATATTTTGTCGAGGTGTCTACATATTTAGAAGTATCAATTCCTTCTGTCGCAGGATCGTCTGTCGTATAAGTACCATCTTTCAGATTCCAATAGGTTCCGTCTTCAGATTCCACATAGACATCTCCGGTTGTAACCACTTGCTTCACGCCATCTCCGGTGATTCTAAAGGCGGCTCCCGTCAGGGCATTTTTTCCATCCGTCTTGTTAATTGTCAGTGCTGTCGTATAGGTTTTTGTCTTGGATTCGCCGGATTTCCCTTTTGGTTCATTCTCACCAAAGTCGTCTTCGCTTTTGTCATAGTCCTGTGTGTAGGAAGGGTCATTGGAGTATTCAATCGTGGCTGCATTGCTGTTGCCCTGAACTGTTCCAACGGCAGCCTTATCATTTACCGTTGCTGTATATTTAATAACGATTTCAGCACCTTCTGTATACTTTGCAGCGACTAAATCCTTGAGAATAAAGCGAATGGTCTTCCCATCTTCACTTTTTGTGACCGTATAAGCAGTCTCAGCCAGAGGATCACCTCCTCCAACCGTAATACTGGTTAGGTCCTTATAAGTCAATCCCTCTGACAGAGTGTCCTTTGCCACAAATTTATACCATTTGTATCCTGTCAGGTCCGGGACCTTTGAAGTCAGGGTAAAAGTCACATCATCACCGATGGATGCGGAATTTGCGCTGACGAAATTCTGCCCATCAACGATTTGCTTCTCTACCGACGGATATACTGCTTTGACATTGATTGTAGTATCCTTTCCAGACAATGTATTCATGGAAAACATTGTGGCATAGCCTGGAGAAGCAGCGCTTCCGCCTCTCGGGTTCATAACATAGTAGCCATAGTCGAGATTAGTTGTCGCAGTAGATGTCGTAGCTTCTACAGACTTTGCCGGATCAATTTTCGATTTAATTGCATATTCCGTCAGCGCCTTGGCCAGATTGGAGAGCACACTAGCATCATCTTTATTCTTTTGAATAAAATCAACCAGATTTTGACCATCCGTCATGCTATTGTAGGAAAATTTTTCAAATGCGCTATTTACCGTATAAGAATAAGCGTCCCCGCTTTGGGTCAGATCCAGCACCTTATACAGGTCATATGTTTTTCCATCTGTTGTGCCATTGATTATCAGATCCCCTGTCTGGGCTGACGCAAAGGCCGGCACAGCCATGGCCACTAGCATGATACACGCCAGCAGCATGGTAAATAATTTGTTTCGTAGTTTCATCGTTTCATGTCCTTTCTTCATTTATTTCTCTTGCTATTAATAAATATAGTATTATCTATGGGGTACAGGACCGGTATTTGTACCATTTACCGAAGTCCAAGGCTTAAACCTTCAACCTCCTTTCCCGTTTTCGCCTTGCGCTGTATCCGTATATAACGCTGGCCGCCAAAAGAAGCAGCCCGCCTGACAGATAGTAGATCCAGGAGCCCGGCCCTCCGGTGTCGGGGAGCTTGTAGCCCGGGTTGTTTGGAAGTTGAATCACATAAACCGTTGTTTCATAAGTCAGGCTCTGGTTCGCAACTGTAATTGGTTGCTTCCCACCGTCTCCTATCTCCGCAGTTCCTGATCCGCCTGTAACAGTGACAGGCTGCGCATTATTTCCATCCTTACTCAGGGCCAGCTTAACGCTGTCTTTCGGCAGGTTATATCCATCAGGAGCCTTGGTTTCAACGATGTAATAGGTTGTATCAGGCTCAACCTTGAAGTTATCCGCAATTACGCCACCTTCTCCGACCGTTATATTCTCATATCCATCCATAGGAACAGCGTTATCATCTGACGGGTCCGCATTGTATATGCTGAATTCCGCTCCGGCCAGAACAGCATAACTCATATCCGTTTTTATGAGGTCCACATAAATTGGATCGTTTTTGATCTGCCAGCCATCCGTCAACAAATGGCCATTCTCATCAGTGCGGATGTAAAGCATGTTTGCCTCTTTTTGGGGATCTTGCTTGAGATTCTCTTGATTCTCTGTGTAGCAGACTGAAATTTTCCATTCTTCCGGGTTATCCTGACTTTTCTGATAGCCTGCCGGAGCCTTTGTTTCTGTCAGCGTATAGGTGCCGCACGGAAGATTTTCCGCTCTGTAAGTACCTGTCCCTATTCCGGCATCATCCTTTACTTCATTAACGCTGTATGTGTCGCCCTTGCTATCCTTCAGTTCAAATACAGCGCCCTGAAGCTTCTCCGTGGTATCTTCCCGATTCACCTTGTCAAATTCAACATCGTACAGCAGGCCCCGCACATAGGGCTGCTGAAAATCAACAGTCCCATCATCATATTCTAACGTAGCGGAATTATTTACTTTGTAGGATTCCGCAGCACCCTCTTGACTGTTTATGTTTTCTGCGGCACTGTTAAAGCCAGTCTTTGAAACATCGAGCCGTACTTTATAAACCAGTTCTGACACATTCAGCGCCCAGGATTCATACTTATATACAGTTTCCGTCCGGACCTTTCCGTCATGATCCATCCACTCCACTTCCTTTGATTCATCTGTCTTGACCTTGTCAATGGTTGGGTTTTCTTTGATTTTTGGTATCCAGGTCAGCGTCCTTGTACTTTCGTTATATGTAGGCTCTGTGTCATAATCGCCTGCCACAACCGATTCAAATTCTATGTAGCCTCCCATTTCATCTGTCACCTGGTCTAAAATTGCCTTCTGGGCAACATCCGACATGATAAGCCGCTCCGCTTCTTCAGAAAGCATAACAACTTCCGAGTCTCCGCTTTTAATAGAAAGACCAGTAAGTACATATGTTTCGCTGCCTCCATCACCTATTTGAAGATAAATAGTAATATTATTCGCCTGACTCCAGTACAAAGTTATATTCTCCGCAAGGAGCTCTCCTTTTGAACTTAAAACAGTAAATTGGGCATTATTTTCGTATTTAGTTGACTTACCAACAACCTCAACTGTTTTATTTCCAGTCATGAGATCAACGACAGTTCCAAGATTACTGTCATGATAATTGTTCGATGTAGTCGCTTTATATGTCGCAGAGGCAAAGTAATCGGCAAACAGCTGCTTTGTGTCGATGGACAGATACACAAGGAACTCATTTTCCGTGCCGGTTGGAATTACATTTTTCTGCACCCGCACATTTCCATCTTCGGATTTCTTTTTATTTGAGCCCGCATTTCCCTCATATCCCTGGCTTACGATCTGCCATTCATTAGACTTATCTGCTCCCAGCCAATTCAAATGGTCAGCTGTTAGAACGCTTCCATCTGCTGTCTCTCCGCTTCCCGATTCATCGCCGCCGGAATCCTCCGACAGCGCCGCTACCGGGAACACTGAAAAGCTCTGAATATGAAAGGTAATGCTGTTCCCGGAGACTTTAATCTGTTTCACGCCAGTGGAAGAAGTGCTGCCATCGGAAATCTCCTGGCGACTTACCGCTCCGTCCTTTTTCTTATAATGGCCTACCCAGCTGACTTTGTTCCAGTTTTCGGGCGCGGTGTTATAGGTAATGGTCACCTGCAGGTTTACATTTCCTTCGGGTATGCATTCACCTTCTACGCCGGTCTTCGTAAGGTAGATGTGATACATATGGAGGAACGCAAAGCTGCTCTCATCGATGTTCTCTAATGAGGCCTCTTTCTTGAGATCGGCTGTCAGAGCGTCATAATAACTGCTGTAATCCGCTTCCCCTGTCCCGTAATCTTCTACATGAAGCGTTACGTCATCGGTCAGCACACTTTTATTTCCTTTGACTGTTACGGTATATCCTGACGTAGTGGCTTGTTTTTCCGCATCAGAGCCGCTCGAGTCTTTAACAGTAACGGTAAAGAATTCGCTTGCGCCTTTGTTGGTATAGGTATGCGTGATCGTTACCGTGCCTGCCGCTGTTCCGGTAACAGTTGCGTCGGTCCCACTCGTTTGAATGGTCACACAGCCTTCGGGGCTGGCAGACCAGTTATTTCGGTTTCCGCTTGTTCCCTTCAGTGTAACCGTATCCCCAATACCGATTTCAGCGCTTCCTCCTGCGCTAATCGTTTCCGCGCTCAGTGTAATGGCCGGCAGAATCAGTGCGTAGGTCGTGCAGAACACAACCAGACAGGCCATTATTCCCACTAGCTTCTTCCAGCGTCTCCAGTCTTTATGTTTTTTCAATACTCCTTTTTCTTTCTCAGAACGTATATCATTCATTCAGCTTTCCTTCTTTCATCAATTTACTGGCCCCAGCTTTGTAATGGGCCAGACCCGGAACGCGATTTTCCCGACAACCTGTTCCTCCGCCACACAGCCTACCGCGGCGCTCCTAGAATCGATGGATACGCTTCGGTGATCCCCCATAACGAAGACTCTCGATTCCGGCACCTGATATGGCAGTTTTATATCGCAGGGGTCCAAAGACTTTTCGGTCAGATACGGCTCGTCGATTGCCCTGTTGTTCACATATACGGTCCCATCCTCCGAAATGTCCACCCAGTCGCCGGCCTGGGCGATTACCCTCTTTACTAAAATCTTATTGTTGTAGTAAAAAGCGATCATATCACCGGTTTCAAAGTTTCCGCCCTTTAGAGAAACAACCACGTTTCCCTGGGTCAGAGACGGGCTCATGGATGTGCCGTAGATCTGCAGCACCGGCAGGAGCAGCACCGCCACCAGTATGGCCGCGGCCGCGACAGTAACCAGAGCGGCAACGGTACTTCGAAATACCCGCAAATAACGATTTTTATAATTTTCCTGCTTCAGCTCTTTTTCCAGCTGGGCGGTCGTTGGCAAAACGTCAAAACGGACAGGCTCTTTCTTTTTACGCATCCGATCCACCGGAGCTTTCCCCTGCCGCGCAAAGCCGCCGCACATTCTCCAAATACTGATCCGCCGCTTTCTGCGCATCTGAAAAAATATGATTCAGAGCCAGAGAGGCTTCGGCAATGGAACCCGCCTTGGCCATTACAATTTCTCTGCTCTTGAGCTTTTCCCTCGCATTCGCAAGCTGCTCTTTTAGAGAATCGATTTCTTTGCTTTGTTCCACCAGGATTTCCAGTAATTCAGCCCGTTTTAATTTGTGTAATTCCTTGTCTGTCATACAGCGTTCCTTCTGAATTTAATCCGCACCCGCGTAAAAGATTGTGGCAAGCTTTGTTGTTAGTCTCAACTAACAGCTCATTAAAAAAATTTGTGTCTGTCTGACACGTCTCCTCCGCAGGCTCATTCACTTTCCTGTTTTTCTAAACTTTTCTCGCTTTTCTAAACTAGAATTTACTCCCGCTTGTAGGCAAAGTCAAGCGCTTTTAAGGATACCCCCCCCCCGTATTGATAAATCTTATCAATATCATAGGATTTCGCTGTTTCTTTTTTAATTTTCAGATTATTATATCTTTTTATTTTTCCAGCGATTTCCGCTGATGGCTGCTATCTGGTCTTGAAAAATGAAAAACGTGCAATTTGGCGGATTTTAATGCGTTTTTACACGTTTTTGCGTCGGGTTTTCCTGTAATATTATTCCGTTTTCCGCTCGAAAAGCAAATTAGTTTCCTCTATGTTGGATTTTCAAACAACTTTGTGCAATTTCATTGCGGATGGCTCGCTTCGCTGGACAGCGGACGGCAAAAAAACGTGTAAAATCAATCAAAACGGATTCATTTTACACGTTTTTATAGTTTCCCCTTTTTTATTCGGACTGGTGGTTTCTTCGCAGCGCCCATCCAATTTGAAAATCGGGCCTCTTGTTTTATCGGGCCTTTATCTTACAAAATTACAGCTGGATAATCCGGTCGCTGATGTGGCTGACCATAGGCAGGTCATGGGCGATAAACAGTATAGTCAGGCCCCGCTGTTCCTGCAGTCTTCGGAAAAGATGGACGATCTGAGCCTGCGTGGAAATATCCAGTGAGGAAATAGGCTCGTCCGCTACAATCAGCTCCGGGTCCACGCTGATGGCTCGGGCAATGGCGGCTCGCTGCCGCTGGCCGCCCGAAACATCGTAGGGATGGCGGTCAAAGAGGGCCGGGTCCAGCTCCGCCTGCTCCATCAGCTGCCGGATTCTCTCAGGGTCCGGCCGCTTTCCTTCCGCAATTCGCAGCGGTTCTCCTATAATCTGTCCCAGCGTCATGCGGGGATTAAAGGAAGAATCGGAATCCTGAAAAATCATCTGCTTCCAGTTTTTCGTCTTTTTTTCATTAAAAAACCGAATCTCGCCTCCATCCGGCTGATAGAGCCCCATAAGGCATCTCGCCAGGGTAGACTTGCCGCAGCCGGAAGGGCCTACAACACCCAGGATCTCCCCTTTGTAAAGATCCATGGAAAAACCGTCCAGCACCTTGACGCGCTGACGCTTTCCCAGAGGAAAGGATTTTTTCAGGTCCCGAACCTGCGCCAGGGGCCGGCTGAACACCTGGCCGCTGTGCTTGTGGCTGTGCCCCCGGCCTTTTCCGTAATCCAGATACCCCAGCAGCTTTTTCGTATACGGGTGCCGCGGATTTTGAAAGACCTCCCGGACCGTACCCGTTTCTACGATTGCGCCGCTCTGCATAATGGCCACCCGATCGGCAATGTCTTCCACAAGGCTCAGATCGTGGGTAATAAAAATAGTGGCGATCTTGATTTTTTTCAGCAGCGCCAGAATCTGCGCCTGTGTTTCCTGATCCAGGGCGGTAGTAGGCTCATCCGCCAGCAGCAGCTTTGGGTTTCCCGCAAGAGCAATGGCAATGGCGATTCTCTGGCGCATGCCTCCGGAAAACTGATGCGGCATCTGATCATACCGTTCTTGGGGATGATCGATCTCAACGAGCCGCATCAGCTCCAGGGCTTTCTGCTTCGCGTCCGCTCCGGGAATCATCTCCGCAATCTGGCGGCCTACCGACATGGTGGGATCCAGCGAGGTCATCGGATCCTGAAAGATCATGGCGATCTCCCTTCCTCTGCATGGAATCATCGCCTCTTCCCGCAGCGGAACAAGATCCTGCCCCGCAAGCAAGATTTCTCCCTGTTTGATATGTCCCCGCTGACAGAGGATTTTCAGCATGCTTTTGCACAGAACCGTTTTGCCGCAGCCGGACTCTCCCACCAAAGCCAGAGTTTCCCCCGGCTCCAGGGAAAGGCTGACGCCCTTTACCGCGGTCAGCTCGCCTTCTTCTGTTTCAAAAGCAACGACCAGATCGTTAATCGATAGCAGCATGTTACTTTATATCCCAATCATAAATATTCCAGAAGATACCTACGCCATGGTGGCCCAGCAGGGTATCCTCGGTGATTCCTGTAATATTTGCTTTTCCGGCGTAAATGGCGTCGATGTAGGCAATGAAGGTATAGGCCGGATCCTTAGACAGCTCTTCCTGAAACGCTTTGTATAAAGGAAGCCGGTCTTCCTTTGCTTCTTTTTCCCTTGCCTGCCGCAGCAGCCGGTCTACTTTTTTATTGGAGTAAGCGCTGTAGTTAGCCCCTTTATCTGTTCCGAACACCTTATAGGTATGGTCGTCCGGGTCAAACGGGCTGCCCCATCCGATCAGATACGCGTCCTGTCCGGCCCAGTCCACCTCTGCCGGAACCTCCACCTTTGCCGAAACGCCTACGGCTTTCAGATTCTGCGCGCAGATATTGGCCATATCCACCCGAACCTGATCGCCCTGCGCGCAGTTGATGGTGAATTCCAGCCTGGTTCCGTTCTTCTCGTAGATGCCATCCGCGCCTTTCTTCCATCCGGCCTTTTCCAGAAGGGATACCGTCTTGTCCGGGTCATAGGTGTATTTTTCAACATCCTCATTGTTGTAGTCACCCATCTGCAGCGGAGAATAAGCTGCCTGCCCATGTCCCAGCAGAACGCTGTCTATGATGGCTTCGCGATCGATGGCATAGCTGAGAGCAGCCGGAAGCTCCCGGTTATTTTTAAACAGCTCCGCGTTAAAGTTATACAGGATCCCCCGATAGTCGGCGGTTTTCATGGAATAAAGGGAAAAGTCGCTGTTTCCCTCAAATTCCTTCATGGCCTTAGGCGTGATCTGGGCAAAATCCAGTTCTCCGGACTGAAGCTGCAGCGCTCTGGCGTCCGTGTCCTCTACGATTTTAAAGATTACCCTGTCGATATTAGGCGCCCCTTTATAAAAGTCATCAAACTTTTCCAATGTAATGCTCTGTCCTTGGTCCCAGGCGGTCAGCCGGTAAGGCCCCGCGCCTACCGGATTCTGGTTAAAGCTGTCCGTTGCCAGATCCTTTCCCTCCAGCAGATGCTTTGGCAGGATTCCGATGGTCAGATAATCCAGCATCGCTACATTGGGCGCTTTTAAGGATACCTTTAAGGTCTGGCTGTCTTCCGCCTCTACCTTTGTCACATCTTCAAAGTTGGAAGCGTTTTCAGATCCGTTGTCCGGATCCATAATGGCTTCGATGGTGAATTTCGCGTCTTCCGCTGTCAGAGACTCTCCATCATGGAATTTCAGCCCTTCCCGCAGCTTAAAGGTATAGGTGTTGGTTGCCTCGTCAAAGGACCAGCTTTCCGCGGCGCCCGGCGCGACTTCATCCTTTTCGTTATGGGTGGTAAGCCCCAGAAAAATCAGCGAGTTAATTTCTCCATGCTCATACAGGGCCGGATTAATGGCCGTATAATCTCCGCTTCCATATACCAGCGTTTTTCCGCTGTCTCCGTTTTCATCCCCGCTTCCGCAGCCTGCCAAAAGTCCCAGCAGCAGAATTGCGGTCAGAACTAGACATAACGTTTTCTTCATTTTTGTTCTCCTCTTCGCTAAGTAATAACTTTCCTTTACTCTTTCTATTTCAAGACCCGCTTCCTGCGGGCTATATCAATCTGTCTCTGCGGCCCGCCGTTCTCGCGGCTTCTCCGATCTCTGTAATGCAGATCAGTGTAATCACAAGGAACGCGCCCGGAATCACCAGCAGCCACCACGCTCCGGTCAGCATGGCTTTCTGGGAAAGGGACATAAGGCTTCCCCAGGAAAGAATATTGGTGGGAAGTCCCAGCCCAAGAAAGCTGAGGGTCGCTTCGGTGGCAATGGCGCTTCCCAGATTGGTGACGATCATAAACATGATGGCCGACATAAAATTAGGCATCAGATGCTGACGCAGGATGTAAAAAAAGCCGGCTCCCATAGACCTGGCCGCCAGAATGAAGTCCGCGTCCCGCATCTGCCGGACCTCGCTTCGGACCATTTTGGCCACGGACATCCAACTGGTAAGGCCGATGACGATTCCAATGGACAGGATACTGGCTTCTCCCCAGACAGCCTGAATGAAAATCACCAGCAGAATCTGCGGGATGCTCATGAGGATCTCGGTAAAGCGCATCATGACGTCATCGATTCGGGGACCCGCCAGCCCTGAGGCGCAGCCGTAGATCACAGCGATTACGGTGGACAAGGCGGTGGCCAGCAGGCCGATGGTCAGAGAGATCCGCCCGCCATTCCAGATGATGGAAAAGATGTCTCTTCCCAGGGTATCGGTCCCAAACAGATGGTCCGCCGAGGGCGCCTGGCTGATCTGGTCGGTATGCATATAATACGGGTCCTGACCCGGAATCAGCGCGGAAAGGATACACCCCGCCGCAATGAGGGTCAGAATCGTTATGGACAGGTAAGGCAGCTTTTGGCCTGACCTTCTTTGCTCCGCAAATTTTAGTCCCATTGCGCTTCCTCCCCCGCTTTCTCATATTTGATTCTGGGGTCCAGCGTTTCATTGATTACTTGCGCGATCATGTTGGCCAGAATGACGGCCGCCCCTGTAATCAGGCTGATCAGCATCAGCATATTGTAATCCCGGTACTGAGCGCTTTCTACTCCCAGCTCCCCAAGCCCCGGATAGGAAAATACCATTTCCACTACATAAGCGCCTCCCAGCAGATGAGGGAGAAAGATGGCCATAATGCTGACGGCAGCCGGCATGATATTTTTCATACAGTGCCTGTAAAGGATCTGTCTCTGAGTCAGCCCTTTTACCCGGCACAGCAGGATATATTCTTTTCGCACTTCATCGGATAATTTGTTCCGCATCAGATAAGCGCAGTACCACAAATGGGACAGGACAATCGCGCAGACCGGCAGAGCCAGATGGCTCAGTGTCCCGCCTCCCCCGAGGGAATGGGCACCGCTCTGAGGGAGGATTCCAAGGGACACTGAAAAAATAAGAATCAGAATCAGGGCTACAAAAAACTCCGGAACGCTGTTTGCCGCTACCCCGATCTTACAGATCAGACGATCGGCGGGGCGGCCTTCATGCCGTACGCAGAAAACAGCCAGGAAAAGCCCCAGAATAAAAAGCAGTACAAAGGATACCCCGGTCAGCAGCAGGGTGTTTCCGTAAACCCGGGAGACCACCTGCAGCGCCGGCTGCTTGTAAATATAGGATATGCCAAAGTCGCCCCGCAGCGCTCCCATGGCCCATTTGATATATTGGGTCATAAGTGAGTCGTTTAAACCCAGCCGCTGCCTTGCGTAATCCAGCTGCGCCGCGGACATTTTCTCCACGGACTCACCGTAATAGGCTTTCAGCGGATCTCCCGGCGCCAGGCGGGAAACGAGAAAAACGATCAAAGACAGCGCGATCAGGGTCAGAATCAGCTGGCCCGCTTTTTTCAGAATATAGGTTGTGGTCCCTGCCGCTCCGGAGGCTGGCCCGCTGTGTTTCATGATAGTCAGTTCCTTTCCAGTAATTTTGCAAGAACAAAGTCGGCTTGGCCGATTTATGTTCAGCGGTAGACTTTGTTGATATTTCCTACATAATAAAAAACACGAAAATCGATGTCCGGCAAGGGCCGGACATTGACCTTCGTGGTCTATTTCGTTAACACTTCCTGTGTTTAATTCTTATGCTATTGTAGCAAAAGGCGTCTGTCTGTGTCAAGAGGGAACAGAAATTCTTTCCTCCTGGCGGCTTGCGCTTATTCCTTCCAGGCTGCCGCCACCGCGTCGGCGATCGCATCCGCTACGCCCGGATGAAACGCGCTTGGAATGATGTATTCCTCTGACAGCTCTTCCTCAGGGATGATTCCCGCGAGGGCCCGGGCCGCCGCAATTTTCATATCTTCTGTGATCCGCTTTGCTCTCGCCGCCAGAGCTCCTTTAAAGATGCCCGGAAAAGCCAGAACATTATTGATCTGATTTGGAAAGTCGGAGCGTCCTGTTCCTACCACTCTCGCGCCTGCCTTCTTGGCCAGCTCAGGGCCGATCTCCGGTTCCGGATTGGCCATAGGAAACGCGATCGCGTCCTCCGCCATAGAACCGATCATCTCTTCGCTTACCAGTCTTGGCCCGGAAACCCCAATGAACACATCGGCGCCCTTCATGGCGTCGGCCAGGGTTCCGGTCATGCCATTCTTATTGGTGATCCCCGCCATCTCCCGCTGAGCGGAGGTGAGCCGGTCATCCGACGCGGAGAGGATACCGGTCTTATCACACATGACCACATCTCCCGCTCCCGCTGCCAGCAGCATCCTGGCAATCGCGGAGCCCGCCGCTCCAGCGCCATTAATGACGATTCGAATGTCCGCCCATTCTTTTCCTACCAGCCTGAGCGCGTTCATAATGGCCGCGGTTACTACAACCGCGGTTCCGTGCTGGTCATCATGGAATACCGGAATATCTACCTGTTCCTGCAGCTTGCGCTCGATTTCAAAGCATCTCGGCGCCGCAATGTCT
The DNA here is from genome assembly GCA_020558355.1 of bacterium 210820-DFI.6.37. GTDB lineage: Bacteria > Bacillota > Clostridia > Peptostreptococcales > Anaerovoracaceae > Hominibacterium. Next base: position 72,775 of record JAJCKG010000007.1, read on the forward strand.
TCCAGATTGATGCCTCCCAGGGTTGGCGCGATATTCTTTGCGATCATAACAATTTCATCTACATCCTGGGTATCCAGGCAAATGGGGATCGCGTCGATTCCCGCAAATTCTTTAAAAAGAAGGGATTTTCCATCCATTACCGGAATAGAAGCAAGCCCTCCGATATTTCCAAGCCCCAGTACGGCGGAACCATCGCTGATTACCGCCACTGTATTGCTCTTGTTTGTATATTTGTAAACATCTTCAGGGTTTGCGTGTATTTTTCTGCAAGGCTCCGCAACGCCCGGCGTATAGGCAGTAGACAGGTCGTCTTTCGTCTTGACCTCCACCTTGCTGGCAACCGCCGTTTTCCCTTTATTCTCCTCATGCATTTTCAGAGAAGCCTCATAATAATCCATACCCGCTCCTTTATTTTTTCCAGGAACTTTTCAGTCCCACGATTTTGTTGAATACTTTTTCATCTTCTGTTGTCAGCTTTTCATCCGCAATATAGTATCCGTGACGGAAGAACTGAAAGCGCTCTCCCGGAGCCGCTTTCGCAATGGAAGGTTCTGCGTATCCCCAGGATTCCTCAAGAGAATCCGGGTTAAGCGCCAGCTCGCCCGCTTCGTTTTCTACCATCAGGTAATCGTAATTGCGGATCCGGATCTTCACAGCGGTCTTCGCGTCCACCCAATGAATGGTGCCCTTTACCTTGCGGCCTTCAAAGCCGCTGCCGCTCTTTGTCTGCGGATCATAAGTACAGCGCAGCTCCCGAATAGTTCCGTCTTCGTTTTTAATCACTTCATTGCAGGTGATAAAGTAAGCGCCTTTGAAGCGCACTTCGTTTCCAGGGAAGAGACGGAAATATTTTTTCACCGGTTCTTCCATGAAGTCCGCGCCGTCCACATACAGCTCTCTGCTGAACGGAACGCTGCGGTTTCCCAGTTCTGGAACTTCTCTGTTGTTTTCGATTTCCAGATCTTCAGTCTGATCCTCCGGGTAGTTGGTAATGACGATCTTGATAGGATCTTCCACTACATTCCGGCTCTCAACCTTGGTTTTCAGGTCTTCTCTGAGACAGTGCTCCAGCAGAGCCACATCTACGGTACTGTTGGCCTTGGAAACGCCGATCCGTTCGCAGAAATCCCGAATGGATTCCGGTGTGTAGCCTCGTCTTCTCAGGCCCGCGATAGTGGGCATTCTCGGGTCATCCCAGCCGTCAACCTTTCCTTCATCTACCAGGGCCTTCAAATGCCGCTTGCTCATGACCGTATTGGTCAGATTCAGACGGGCGAACTCGATCTGCTGAGGCGGAGCTTCCCACTCCAGCTGCTGCAGCACCCAGTCGTAAAGAGGCCTGTGATCCTCAAATTCCAGTGTACAGATGGAATGGGTGATTCCTTCGATGGCGTCTTCAATTGGGTGCGCGTAGTCGTACATCGGATAGATGCAGTACTTGCTGCCGGTATTGTGGTGCTCTGTATGGGAAATCCGATAAATGACCGGGTCTCTCATATTGATGTTGGGAGAAGCCATATCGATCTTAGCCCGGAGCACCTTTTCTCCGTCCGCGTATTTTCCCGCTTTCATTTCCTCAAAAAGCCGCAGATTCTCTTCAACGGTCCGGCTGCGGTAAGGGCTCTCTTTGCCCGGTTCTTTCAGCGTTCCTCTGTATTCCCGGATCTGATCCGCGTTCAGATCGCATACAAAGGCCTTTCCCTTCTTAATCAGCTGGACCGCGAGCTCATACATTTTATCAAAATAGTCAGAAGCCCAAAGCCGTTCATCCCAGGAAAAGCCCAGCCATTTTACATCCGCTTCAATGGCGTCGACGTATTCCATGTCCTCTTTTACCGGATTGGTATCATCATATCTCAGATTACATTTTCCATTATATTTTTCCGCAGTGGAAAAGTTAAGACAAATGGACTTGGCATGTCCGATATGAAGATATCCGTTTGGCTCCGGAGGAAAGCGGGTATGTACCCTGTCTCCATACTTCTGGTTTTCCAGATCCTTATCAATGATGTTATGAATAAAATTCGAAGCGCTTTCCGGCGCGCCTGTCTGTTTTTGTGTATCTGCCATAACGGTTCCTCCTAAAAATATCTTTCTTATTATATCCCAATTATGGTAGTAAATGCAATGAAAAAGGAGCCCCCTCAGCTCCCTTTTTCCTAAATCTTATCTATTTTCCCTATCCGGCCGGTGCCGATAGAAGAAAAATCTCATTTTCCGGTGCGGAAAGTGCCGGTATCTGACGCGACGCTGTCTCCAGCTTTTGATTCGCGTACGCCGGATGCTGATGCAAAGTCTCACTTCCCAGGCCTGTAACACCCACTGCCAGAAGCATAGTAAAGGCAGTGGCCATTACGACTGCTTTTTGTTTCATAAAGTTCCCCTTTCCCTTTTGTAAGTTAGTCTTATCCCTTTTGTACTTCCTATTATAGGAAATGAATGTGTCAGAATTTTGACGAAAATCTTAAGAATTTCTGATGATGTCAAAAGGGCTTGCATTGATCTCCTTATTTATTTTATAGTAAATGATAGAAAATAGCAAGGAAAGGCATAAAAATGAAGCGCAAACCTTTTATCATTCAGGCCGTAATCGTTCTGCTGGCCTCAGTCCTGGCGTTCCTTTTGGTCTACAATGATTTCTGTTTATATGACGCGGATATCGCAAAAGTCATCTCAATTGAAGAAAGGTCCGCTGGCAAGGATTCTGTTACTCAGGATATTACAGCTATCTTAAAAAACGGGACGTACAAAGAAAAAACAATTCATCTTGAAAACACTTATGACAAGTCTCTTGTCTATGATGATCAATATAAAGAGGGGATGTTTCTTTTTGTTTCGATTAAAGAAGATGGCACCGTCTTGTCGGGGCTCATATCAGGAGTCAAACGGGATCATTACGCCGCCCTTGTTCTGCTGATCCTTCTGGATCTTTTGCTTTTGGCAGGCGGAAGGCAGGGCGTCCTGACGATTTTAGGTCTTATTGTCAATATTGCGCTATTTGCCGGAATGCTGGCGCTGTATGGAACAGGGCCGAATGTTTTGATTCTCACGATTCTTTTAGTTATTCTGTTTTCTTCGATTGTTCTTATTCTGGTCAATGGGTTCAACAAACGGACGCTGGCGTCACTGTGTGCCACGCTGGGCGCTGTGGCTGTTACCGGCCTTATTTCAGCGGCCGTCATTTATCTGGGACCTGCCATCAGCTATGAATTTATGGAATATCTGCCGGAACCTTATACCCGCAGTGAAGCGAACCTCCTGTTTCTGTCTGAAATTCTTATTGGAGGGCTTGGGGTTATTATGGATATCTCTGTAACGATTACAGCCTGCTGTACAGAGCTGCTCCGCAAAGATCCCGCAATCTCGAAAAAAGCCCTTCTGACCTCCTGCAGAGAAGTTTCGGACGATATTACAGGTACAATGATCAATGTGGTTTTCTTCACAAACATTGCGGCCTGTATTCCGGTCTTTATTCTTTCTATGAAAAACGATATCGGTTTTTTTACCGTGCTGAAATACAATTCTTTCTTTGAAATCGCCCGATTTCTCACGGGAAGCATGGGAATCATTTTGACGATTCCGCTCTCTATTTTCGCGGCTTCTCTTATTTTGAAGGGAGGGAAAAAGAAATGCTTTTGATTTTGTTGATTGTCTTTGTGCTTCTTACGCTCCTTATTGGCGGCGACCGATCCGCAAAGGCGCTGGTGACGCTGATGGGAAACGCGGCTGTCCTTTCAGCGGCGCTGATGGGAATCTATCTGGGGCTTAATTCTCTCATTTGCGCTATGGCGGCATGCTTTTGCGTTACATTGCTGACGCTCTTTTATCAAAATGATATAAACAGGAAAACAAAAGCGGCGTTTTGGTCGGTGGCTCTTGTGATTCTTTTGCTGACTGGATTCCTCTGGTATCTTGGAGCATTTACCGCGACTCAGGGTTTCCCTGTGGGCCAGTATGAGATTCGTGAATCCAACGGCTATTCCGGCAGAATTGGAATCGATATGCAGATGCTCCAGACCGCCTCGCTTTTGATGCTTCTCATTGGAGCCATTATTGATACTGCGCTGGCTGTAACTTCCGCTCTCTGGGAAGTTCACCAGAACAATCCGCGGCTTACAGGAAGCGAGCTGTTTCTGTCCGGTATTTCCATTGGAAGAGATATTCTTTCCTCTACGGTCAATACCTTGTTTTTTATCTTTATGGCGGAATACTTTACTTTGTTCCTCCAGTTTATGGAATATTATTCCTTTGCTCAGATGATCAATTCGAAAGAATTCGTTCAGGAAGCGATTTCCATAGCGGTCAGCGGCATCGGCTGTATTCTGATCATTCCCATTTCCGCCCTTTTAGGAGCGGCATTTTATAAGCGGACTTGTTTTCGGAAAGAATAAATATTTCCCGTCCTCCGCAGTTATTAGAAATTTTCTAATAACTGAATCCTGCTGCAATTCGCTGTCCCTGAAAATCTTTTTTATATGATAGTTGATTGTAGGAACTTCCACATTGTACAACGCAGCCATCATCTTTTGCGTAAGCCAGATGTTCTCATCCTCATAGCGCATTTCGATACTGTCCGCATTGTCACCAATAGCCGCTGCGTAAGTAAGATATTCCGCCGCACTTGAACGGATTGTTATTTCATAATAAAATGCCGTCTACGCCTTTTCAATTGAACGTTTTTTCTTACGCGCGCCTGCCTGCGCAGGGCTGTCCATCCGTGCCGTTGTCCGGCTTTCAGCCGAAAAAAGGCCTGAAAAGCATTGCTTTTCAGGCCCTTCCTATGTATTCACATAGTATTAATTTCTTTGTCTGTTGTTATCTTTCAACAACAATAGCAGTTCCCTGTCCGCCGCCGATACACAGAGTAGCAAGACCAGTCTTCGCGTCTCTTCTCGCCATTTCGTGAATCAGTGTGATGAGGATTCTGCATCCGGAAGCTCCGATTGGGTGTCCCAGCGCGATGGCTCCGCCGTTTACGTTGAGTTTTTCTGTGTCAAATCCCAGATCTTTTCCTACCGCCAGAGACTGAGCCGCGAAAGCTTCGTTGGCCTCGATCAGATCCAGGTCTTCTACCTTCAGGCCAGCCTTTTCCAGAGCTTTCTTGGAAGAAGGAACAGGTCCCACGCCCATGATGCTTGGATCTACGCCAGCGGAAGCGTAGGATTTGATTGTGCACATCGGTTTGATTCCCAGCTCGTCAGCCTTTTCCTTGGACATTACGATTACAGCCGCTCCAGCGTCGTTGATTCCGGAAGCGTTAGCAGCTGTTACGATACCGTCCTTTTTGAACGCCGGCTTCAGCTTCGCTACTTTTTCCATCGAGGATCCGAATTTCGGGTGCTCGTCTGTGTCGAAGATCACTGGGTCGCCTTTTCTCTGCGGAATTTCAACCGGCACGATTTCTTCCTTGAATTTTCCCGCTTTGATCGCGGCTTCCGCTTTGTTCTGAGAAGCTACGGAGAACTCGTCCAGCTGTTCTCTTGTCAGTCCCCACTGCTCCGCTACGTTTTCAGCGGTGATACCCATGTGATAATCGTTGAACGCGTCCCACAGTCCATCGTTTACCATCATGTCTACCATCTTCGTGTTGTTCATTCTCGCTCCCCATCTCGCGGCCGGCATCGCGTAAGCCGCCATGGACATGTTTTCCGCTCCGCCCGCTACTACGATGTCAGCGTCTCCCGCTTTGATCATCTGCGCCGCCAGGGAAACAGCTCTCAAACCGGATCCGCATACCTTGTTCAGTGTCATCGCGGGTACTTCCTTTGGAATTCCAGCGTCCATAGCGATCTGTCTCGCGATGTTCTGTCCCAGAGCGCCCTGCAGTACGCAGCCCAGAACCACTTCATCCACCTGATCCGGATTGATTCCAGCTCTTTTGATGGCTTCCTTTACAGCGACCGCGCCTAAGGTTCTTGTAGGTACGTTCTTCAGGGAGCCGCCGAAGCTGCCGATTGGTGTTCTTGCCGCGCTTACGATTACAACATCTCTCATTTTAATGTCCTCCTTAAAATACTCGCACAATCTTGTGCCAAAGTAACTTTCGTTAGATTTTCAGCCATATGAATTCTTTCTTTTGCTACAATAATATCATATTGTTTCAGAATTGCAAGAATTTTTGGCAAAAACCTGTTAATATTTTAACAACTTCTTAGAAGCTATTAATTACTTAAAAATCGCAATATACTTTTCTATCATTTTGACAGGCTTGTAGGAAAGCTTTGCTTTCCTCAGGTTTGGGATATCCATATCCTCTTCCCGGTTGATATATTTTATGGAAGCGGGCACATTGATACAGAACTCATTATTGATGGCCTGATACAGTCCCCGGAAATTTACATTTGCCTTTTCAACATGAACGGTTATGGTGTTTTTGTTCAGCTTGCCGCCTACGCTGAGGGCCTCTATTTTTCCATCGATCAGAATCGCTCCGGCTGTGTATCCCACTTTCTCCAGATTGCGGAACACATCATCCATGGCTTCTTCTTCCATTTTCAGCATCTGCATCTCATGCTCGGGAACTTCCTTGCGCCGGTTGAATTCATCGATAAAGCGCATAGCGTCATCCGCCATATCCGATGTAAGCGGCACATATTCATACTGAAAGTTCTTATGAAAATAATTCAGATGATTTTTCTTTCCATGATAATCCCGGCCTTTCAGCTCCACCAGATCCTGTCTTCTGTACACATAGTCGTGATTCGGCCGGTCATCGATATATTTCATTTCACCTGGAAACGCTTCTTTCAGAATATCGATCATATGAAACGGAAGCAGACGGATCGAAAAAGGATGTCCGCTCTGTTCAAAGATCTCCTTCGCTTCCAGAATCGCCCGGTGCACCCCTTCCGGATCATAAGAACCGGTTTTCGTAAGAGGCGGAAAGAGAAAAGGCTCTATGATTCCATCCTCCAACTCCAGGTGACTGATTCCCGCCATTAGCAGGTAATCCCCGGAAAGCTTCCAGCTGAAACAGTTGATGTTTCTCCACATGTATAACGCGGAAAAGGACAGCCCGGAAGTCTTATAGTCATAGCCGTTTAAATATTCTTCCAAAAGCGGTCGGTTTTCAATCGTTATACGATTTTCAAACATAAACATAGGCTATTTTACAATGGCAGAAACGGCTTTAAAACCCTCCGCCTTCGCTCCTCTCAAAAGTTCATATAAAACAGCTTCATATGTAGTGATTACAGCTCCCGCGGCAGCCATTCTCTTCTGACTGCACAGATAGTCGCTCTCTTTTCTGGAAGCGACGCAGTCCTGAATCACATATACGCTGTAGCCCTTTTCCATCAGCTCAAGGGCTGTCTGCTGCACACAAATATGCGCCTCGATCCCGATCAGGATTACACTTTTTCTCCCTGACGCTTCCAGCGCCCGCAGGAAAGCCGGCTCGCCCATCGCGCTGAAGGTAAGCTTTTCAACAGGCTCAAAGTCGCCTAACGCCTCCGCGATGGGAGCGGTGGTCGGGCCCAGACCTTTTGTGTACTGCTGGGTTACGATAACCGGAATCTTAAGAGCCTTCGCGCCCTTTGCCAATCGGACAACTGTTTCCTCCAGAGTCTGTGGATCCGCCATAGCAGGCATCAGCTTTGTCTGGAAATCTACAGCTACTAATACCGCGTCGTCCCGCTGGATCATGCTCATCCCTCCAATCTCCATTTTTGGATTTCATCAATCAGATCGTAATTGGTCATATCATACTGCAGCGGCGTTATGCTGGCATATCCGTCCTGCATGGAAATAACGTCGATATCATCCGGCAAGCCCTCATAAACCACCGGATTTCCTTCATACCAGTACTGTGTCTTTCCATTTTCCCCGATATTAGGCCGGAACCATTCCTTATATTCTCTGGCTCCCAGTCTCGTATATTTGACGCCTTTAATTTCTTCCTTAGGAAGATCCGGCGTATTGATATTCAGCACAGTTCTGGCGTCCATCTTTTCAAATCCGTTGCGGCATACCCCCAGCGCCAGTTCACAGGCCAGCTCAAAGTGAGTAGCGTGATGGCTGTTAACCGAGACCGCGACAGACGGGATGCCGCAGAGAGAACCTTCAATGGCCGCTGACACCGTTCCCGAATAGAGGGTGTCCGTGCCGAGATTTCCTCCCAGATTGATCCCTGAAAATACCATATCTATCTTTATGTTCTGATCCAGCAGGATCTTTGTTCCAATCTTTACACAGTCAGCCGGGGTGCCCGTTATGGAATAAGCTTTTGCCGCGCGGTCGTATTCTACCTCTTCCACCTCAATGGGTTTTCCTACGGTAATTCCGTGACCAGCCGCGCTCCTCTGTGTATGGGGCGCGCAGACATAAATATCCCCTTCCGAGGACAGGGCCGTCACCAGGCTGCGGATACCCGCCGCGTTAATTCCATCATCGTTTGTCACTAAAATGTTCAATTCTAAAAATTCCCCTTTCCGTAAAACTCACGGTATACAGGATTTATTATACCACAGTTTTCGCAAATTAAAAATTCCCTTTTTGCCGGGCTTGCAAATACGCAAAATACTTAAAATTCTGACATTCTCTGTGTAAGGAGCCTTTTCCAACTAAAGTTGTACCCTCTAACCCCCTGATTCATACTAATGTTCTACAGACAGGCTTTTTTATTTTTGGTAAGCTGTTTACAACAAAGCAAGGAGGACATACATAATGCAAAACGCGGAAGCTTTAAAAAGATATGTCGGAAAAGAGCACCGCTCCGAAGTGGAAGCTCTGGTCAAGAATTGCGAGAATTCAAAATTAACCAATCTTACGTTTAAGAATCCAACGGTTGCTTTGATTTTATCCATCTTCGTGGGTATGATCGGCATCGACCGTCTCTATCAGGGAGGCGTGAAGATGTTCGCGTGCAAGCTGGCGATGGTTATTCTTACCTTTGGAACGTGGTGGGTGGCTGACATTTATTTCAGCCGTCATACAGTGGAAGAAGCCAACTATGAAAAGCTTCTTGCCGCTATTGCTTAGCTCTTCGTAAATTGTTCAAATACAAAGAAGCACGGGCTGTCAATGGAAACATTGGCAGCTCGTGCTTTTTTCCGCTCTTTTTTTCTGTCTCTTTTACGCCTTAGGGGCGGTCTTTTCCTTTTCTTCCGATTCGTCTTTTGATTCCGGAAGGCGTTCTTCACCCCGTATGATTCGGGTCACGCCCATTCTGTTTTTCACATCCATTTTCCTGAAAATATTATAGACATGCGTCTTTACCGTGCTTTCGGAAATAAACAGCATTTCCGCAATCTGGCTGTTGCTCTTGCCTTCGTAGATCAGTCTGCTCAGGTCCTTTTCCCTGCCGGTCAGGTCGTACTGCCGGGTCACCTCTTCCATCCTCTCGTCAAGATCGAATTCCGCCTGGCGCACGACCACTTCCTGGATATCTTCATAGGCTTCTTTAAAATCCGCCCGGTAAATAAAGATTACCGTCGCGATATTTACGACAAACCAGAAAATGATGGTCAGGTCCAGCGGTTCCCGGATAAAGCGGCTGTTTCCCCAGTAGACGGACGCTTCACCCCAGAAATAGGACGCGTAGTTCCACACCAGCATGGCTGTAACGATGACCATATAATAAATCGTTCCCTTGGGAAGATGCTCCAGAACACATTTGCTGGTATACACCACGCTTCCGATCAGCATAATCAGCAGAAGAATGATATCCGTTACCAGAAGGATCCAGCGAAGAGCGTAAAAGTAGTTAACGGTAAAGATAATCGTAGAAAGGAACCACAGCAGCGCGTAAACAAGGATATACGTCCTTGCCGCCTTCTGCAGGCTGCTGAATTCCTCCGTTTCCGCTATCCTCTGCTGGAGGTTCAGCCAGAGGTAAAACAGGATCGCTATGATGCAGCTTCCGATTCGGAGGGTCAGCATGTCCCGTATATCGCCCAGCACATAGTCCGTGTAATACAGCAGCAAATCATACAGGCTCATAATCAGCATCCCTGTGAGAAACAGCTTCAGAGCCCGGTTCAGCCGCGAGGTTCTCTTCTTTCCCGCCAGAACTACCATGGTAATTCCCGCAATTCCCAAAAAAATTGCCAATAAATAGCAGAATAAAACTCCTTCTCGTAAAAATGTCACCTGTCGATCCTCTCTTCCTGCGATAATTAATTATTATACTATAGTTCCCGAAGATTGGGAACTTTTTTCTTCATATATATATGTCTTCTTTTTTCTCTGCTTTTCGCTTTTTCCCGCAGCACCAGAAAACCCAGACGCTGGGCCTGGGTTTTCTGGCATTTACTTTATTTTGGCATTTATGTTTTCGGGTAGAAAATCCCGTTATGCCTCCATTGCTTTGAGTGCCGCTTCCTTTTCCGCGTTTCTGGTCTCCAGGATCTTCTGATACTGTTCTTCGGTCATCTTTGTCATGGAGATGCCGGTAAATCCATAGAAGATGGATACCAGAGGATTGATCCAGTTGAGGAACGCGTATTTAAAGTATTCCATTGTCGGTACACCCAGGAACTTGGTCATGGTTGCTCCGCAGGTATTCCACGGCACCAGCGCGGATGTAATGGTTCCGGAATCCTCCAGCGCTCTGGACAGGCATTTCGGAGCCAGTCTTCTGTCTTCATAAGCTTCCTTATACATTCTTCCCGGCAGTACCAGCGATAAGTACTGGTCGCCCGCGATAACATTCATAAAGATGCAGCTTACAACGGTAACAACAACCAGCATTCCGGTTCCGCGGGCAATTTTCAGCATGGCTTCCGCCAGAGTCGCCAGCATACCGGAAGCGTCCATGATGCCGCCGAAGCACATCGCGCAGATGATCAGGTTGATGGTCCACATCATGGAATCCATGCCGCCGCTTGAAAGCAGATTATACAGGTTATATTCGGTCTGTACGGATACATCCAGCCCTGAGCTGGCCACAACCGCCGCGAATTCGTCATTTCCAAGATCCAGCAGGCCCATTTCATCATTGAGAGCCGCGAACTGGTCGCTGAGCGGGAACTCAAATCCGTAGTGGAGCAGTCCCGGCCAGTCTGACAAGGATACGCCCTGGAAAATGGCTCCGCACAGGCATCCTAAAATGATACCGCCCATAAGGCCCGGCAGCGCCGGAAGCCGAAGCGCGACAATGAGAATTACTACAACCGGCGGAATTAGCATGGCAGGATTGATAACAAAGACATTCTTTAAGCCTTCCTGCATAGCAGTGGCAATGGACATATCCACATTCTCGCCGCCGTGACCGGATCCCATAATACCGTAGATGACCAGGGCGATAATGAGGGATGGAGTAACGGTCCATACCATATGCTTGATATGGTCAAACAGGTTGGAGCCAGCCATGGCCGGCGCCAGATTCGTTGTATCGGACAGCGGGGACATCTTATCGCCGAAGTAAGCTCCGGATACGATGGCGCCTGCTGTCATGGCTGTATCGATGCCGAGGCCCTGGCCCACACCGATCAGGGCGATACCGATGGTTCCGGCTGTCGTCCAGGAAGAACCGGTAGCCAGCGCTACAATGCAGCACAGGATACAGCTCGCGATTAGAAAGATTCCCGGTTTCAGAATCATAAGCCCATAATAGATCATAGCCGGCACAACGCCGCCCGCGATCCACGCGCCAATCAGCATGCCGACCGTCATCAGAATCAGCATGGCCTGCATGGAGCGGTTGATAGAAGCCAGAATGCCGGCTTCCAGGAAGGACCATTTGTATCCGTTAAGTACTGCAATGGCCCCCGCAAAGACCGCCGAAGCGATCAGTGGAATATGTACTTCTCCATATTCACACGCGAACGCATCTCCGAAAAGCTGTCCGAAGATGCCTAGGGAGTAGCACAATGCGATCAATACAAAGAGCATTACGATCAGCACCTGCCACATCGGTATTTTTCTCCCCATGATAAGTCCTCCTTATCTAACAATAAATAAAAGTAAGTAATGATGAGTGCGGGAGCTTTCGCTTTTTCCGCGCAAAACCGGATACGCTCAAAAGCCTGTCCCGTTTATACATTGTATGTATAATTGTCAGATTATTCAATAAACCAAAAGTGCTAAATCCCTCTCATACCCCTAAAACTTTAGTGCTAATCGTTCTAGCACTAAAAAAGAGACAGCCGCGGCTGTCTCTTAAATCCTTTGAATTTCAAGGTTTTTCCTATTCTCCGAGAATTTTTCCAATGGAGTCATTGATCACCAGTGTGGCCCTTGTATCATACTGGGTTTCAGACTTGTTGATGAGAATCAGGTCCTTTCCCCCAAAATAATTGATAAGCCCCGCGGCGGGATATACCACCAGAGAAGTGCCTCCCACAATGAGCGTATCCGCGTTTCGGATGGCGTTTACGGCTCCATTGATCACCTGATCATCCAGCGCTTCTTCATAGAGCACCACATCCGGCTTGACGATTCCTCCGCATGTTTCGCACTTCGGAATGTTCCCTTCACAATGCTCCGGATCCATAATATAGTCCAGATCATAAAAAGCGCCGCAGTCCACACAGTAATTCCGCAGGACAGACCCGTGAAGCTCATATACCGTCTTACTTCCTGCCAGCTGATGCAGCCCGTCTATGTTCTGTGTCACGATTCCGGTCAGCTTTCCCTCCTCTTCCAGCTTCGCGAGAGCCAGATGGGCTTTGTTGGGCAGCGCCTCCCGATAGATCAGGTTATTCTTGTAATAGTCATAAAACGTTTCCATATGGTTTTGAAAAAAAGTGCGGGACAGCATGGTTTCCGGAGACTGCCCATACTTGGAAACCGCGTTGTACAATCCGCTTTCCGAACGGAAATCCGGGATATTGCTCTCTGTGGAAACTCCCGCGCCGCCGAAAAAGACAACCCGTTTACTTCGGTCAATCACTTCTCTTACTCTTGGATCCATTTTTATTCCTCCTCCGAGATCATCTCGTCCTCATAATCTTCATCATCGTAATTCACTTCTTTATAATCCTTAGGAATATCAAATATGCCGTCAGGCACGCTTCCCTCCTGGAACTTTGTAATCGTATCGATTTTCTGATAGATCATTTCGTTGTCCGATCCATCCGTTCCTTTCAGCTCATTGTAGGTCACAATCGCGTAGAGCTGACCGCTGTCATCCACAAGATAGCGCTTTACATACAGGTAGATTTCCGCCTGGGATTCTCCCTCGCCGTCCGCTTCCATAATAGGTTCCATTTCGTATTCAGCCTGATATTCATCGTAACGGTACGTTTTTCCCTCCAGTTCCATTTCTGAGGTAGTTACATATTTCAGTTCCAGGTCTTCTTCCTCTTCTTCCGCTTTCGGCTCTGCCGTATACTCCTTATCCGGATCGAAAATAACGTAAGTTATATCCTCCGTCTCAATCTGCCTCTGTTCCAGCTGGCTGGACCCTTCCATGATGACATACTGGTCCTTCCCGTCGCGGCCTTCCGCCATGACGCTTTCCGAAGCTTCCTCTTCCACATCCATGAATTGTTCTACAACATCGGCTTCATAGTAATAGGTCGTATCCTTTCCCTCCAGCAGCTGATGATACTGGTCCGCCACATGGCCGTTTTCCGAAGTCTCCCCGCCTCCGCAGGCTGTTACAGCAGCTGCCATACACACTACAACGATCAATGCTATGATTTTTTTCATAAATTCTCCTTCCAAAATAGGATCCGTTCGAAATCAGATAATCAGCCTTGCCGCAATATAAAGGATTACCGCGTAGCCGGCCGCCGCGGCGGCTGTCATATAAAGGATTCCGTTTTCGCCAGCTTTAAAGACCGCGGCTACGGCTTTTGTCATAAAGGTCAGTCCGGTTACTCCTGTGATTACTGCCGCACAAATGGCTATGTCAGGCGCAAACGCGGCCAGTATGACTGTTATGAGCAGCAGTACCGCCGGAAGAAGCGCAGCGGTTCCCGCGGCGCCCACCAGCTCCTTTACAGAGCATTTCTGCTTAAAGAGTCTTCCAGCGCCGTACAGGAGGGCGATCCATAACCCATCCAGTACGATTCCGCACAGAAAGATCTTAGTTCCAAAGCCAAAAGGATCTCCGCTGAGAAGCAGCCCGCTCAGCGCTCCCAGAGAAGCCGTCAGCTTTTTCATAAAGACTGCGGAAAGAATAGCCAGAAGCACATCCTTTACGATGAAAAATCCCACACCGGCGGCAAAGGCGTCTTCAGAAGCCGCTTTTTCAATCGTAGAGGCGGGTTTGGCAAAAAAGCCTTTCATCAGCTCCAAAATCATGCTCTGCTTGTTCCCGCGCCTTCGTATTTCCACCGGCGCGACTTCTCCTGTAGGAGTTCCGCAGGCGTCACAGAACGCCGCGCCTTTCGGCAGCTTTTTCCCGCACGCCATGCAAAACATTGGAGGGGTTACCTCCGGCGCAAAAGACGCGGGGTTTATCTGCGGCTTTTCTTCTTCCTCCGGTTCCAGCTCCTGATCCGCTTCCGGCTCCGCCTCTATTGGTGGAGCCTCTTCCGGCGCCGGGTCCTGCTCCGCTTCCTCCTTTTCCCTCTTTCTGGAAAGGAGAGCCTGAAGCCTGGAGGAAAATCCGCTTTCCGGTTCTCCGAAAATCGGAAGAATCTCTTCCGCCTCCGGATCCAGTCCCATTGGAGTTTCTGGCTCCGCCTGCTCTTCCGGCAGCGAAGGCTCCGGCTCTGCCGCCTCATCCGGCTGCTGTAAATTTTCCATTTCCTCTGGCTCGGTCCGCTCCGGTTCTTCCTCCGGCTCTGCTTCCGAATCGGAAAGCTTTGCCGGCTCCGGCGCTTCCTCCGTCTTTGGTGCTTCCTCCGGCTCGTCATTCGGCTTTTCATCTGGTTCCGGCGCTTCCTCCGGCTCCGGCCGCTGGACTTCCTCTGGCTCAAAGGCGGAACCGCTCCTTGAAACAGATTCGATCCGCTGCGTTTCCCGCGCTGAACCTTCCGGCTTTACAAAGACCATGGTTTTCTCTGAGTCCGGCCAGCTCTTCTCAAAATCAGACTCTATCCCCATTAAGTCATTGATATCCGTCACCGGCCGCATTTCTTCCGTCTCCCGGGCAAATTCCGGCTCCGTCTCCTGTCTTACCGGGACACCGCAGTTTTCACAGAATTTAGAATCATTATCAATCTTTGCCCCACAATTTTCACAATACATAATCAATCATCCCCCTCCTTACGAAAAAAGAGCCGAGAGCCTGCGCTCCCAACCCTTCATACACCAACTGGGCAACTGTTCTCACGCAAACAGTTCTTATCTGTTACATTATCAGTTTTGTTCATTCTTGTCAAGACCAGTCTGGCAGTCCGCCGCGCCAGACCGCCCGGGACTTTTTCGCCGGCAAAACAGGCGGGCCGCCCGCGCTACAGCTGGAATTCCGTCAGGTTTTTCCAATAGCGGACCGGCATCATATTTTTCTGGCATCTGGGATTGATTCGCTCCCTGATGGCCATGGTTTCAAAATACTGCTTCCACAGACGCCGGTAGTCCCTTTCTTCTTCTGACAGGGGCAAAAGGTTTTCCTTTGTAAAAAAACTGATATACCAGCTGCCCTGATAAGCTACCAGCGCTTTGCTCCGCTTCACATCATGAATGATAAAAGGCTCGTTTTTAAACCGGTCAGAAAAGTGTTCCGCCAGAAATTCGATCACATCATGGTCCGGCTCGATGGGGCTGTACAGGATCCGGTCCTCCAGCTCAGAAAACCGAATCAGCCCTTTCAGCCGGTGTACCTCCGCGTTGACCTTCTGCTCCGCCTGCTGCACAGGATACACAATGGGATCGCCATGCATCAGCCGGATCGAAGGGCCTTTTACAAAACCCAGCCGCACATAATTCAGGATCCTGCATTCCTTTCGTTCCGTATCGGACATGAACACCTTATAGATCCGTTTCAGATCATAAGGAGAAATTTTCTTTTGGATGGCTTCATACACTGTAACCGCCCATTTTTCATCGGTCTCCACTTCCATAAAGCCGCCCAGCATGGTGGACTGGTATTCTTCCCTGTGAAAAATACCGCTGGCCTTTTCCGTATAGTAATGGTGATAGATACAGGTAAGCAATCCTTCAAACGTTCCGTCATAAAGATAATCAACCATGCGACAGCGTTTTCCCCCTTTCTTCCTTCCCTGCGGTCAGCATTCCCGAAGAGGCTCCAAACATTGACATTTGAATCCCATCGTTTATTTGCAATATTTGATTTTTTATGACATCCGGCGTAAAATTCATTTCCCCATAGAATTTTCCCCCACAGGTGAGAAAATGCTTTGCCCGCTTTAATACGACGCCCATTTTTTTCAGATCGTCGTATTTTACAGAAGCAACCTTTCTCTGGCGCAGGATCCGCCGCGCTGACATAACGCCTACGCCCGGAATCCGTAAAAGCAGGTCCATAGGCGCTTTGTTTACCTCCACAGGAAACTGATCCAGATGACGCAGAGCCCAGGTCACCTTCGGATCCAGATCCGGGTCCAGATTGGGATTTTCCTCATCCAAAAGTTCACTGGCGCTGAAACCGTAAAACCGCAAAAGCCAGTCAGCCTGATACAGTCTGTGCTCCCTTCCCAACGGCGGAGCCGTCAGCGCGTCCGGAAGAATCGGCGAGGAAACCGCCGGAATGTAGGCGCTGTAATAGACCCGCTTCATTTTAAAGGTATGGTACAGGTTTTCCGTAGTTGTCAGAATCTGACGGTCCGACTCTTTTCCCGCCCCGATGATCATCTGGGTGGTCTGTCCCGCGGGAGCAAAGGTCTCTTTTTTCCGGCCTGAGATTTCCGGCAGCCCCGCGACGCCAGCACCCCGCGCGTTCTGATTTTCCCGGATCTGCCCCGGTTCCGCAAAAAGCCTGGTCTGCCCCGGATTGAGATAATTGAGCGGGGAATTGATATCCTGTCCTTTAAACATGGTCCCCGGACCCTTCAGTGCCTTGCGTTCGATCAGCGTGTTGGTGATCTGCCGCATGGGGCTGAAAATCTGCTTTGGCTTTTTTTGAGGTGCGAAAAGACTCAAACTTTTGCTGGTGGGCATTTCAATGTTTACGCTGAGACGGTCCGCTTCCATTCCAATGGCGTGAACCAGCTCCTGTGAAACGCCTGGAATGATCTTGGCGTGAATATATCCGGCAAACCCGTATTCTCTCCGAAGGATCCGCAGGCAACGCAGGATCCGTTCCGCCGTATGATCCGGCGACACCTCTACCGCAGAGCTGAGGAACAGGCCTTCAATATAATTTCTTCTATAAAATTCAATGGTCAGCCTGGCCAGCTCCTCCGGCTCAAAGGAAGCCCGCCGCGTGTCCGCGCTCCTTCGGTTGACACAGTATTCGCAGTCATAAGCGCACTTGTTGGTAAACAGCACTTTTAAAAGGGAAATGCATCTGCCGTCTGCCGACCAGGTATGGCAGATCCCCTCCTGGGCGCCGCTCCCGATCCTTCCGTTATTCCTCCGGCCCACGCCGCTGCTGGAGCAGGACACATCATATTTCGCGCTGTCCGCCAGTATTTTCAGTTTGTCCAGCCTGAGATCCACTGTCCCCCACCTCTCTTTCTTTGCGAACTTATGTTCTTATTTTACCATACAATAAACATGCGTTCAACCGTTTACATTTTTTTCTTGTATTTTATCCGCCAGGTTGCTAATATTGATTATAGAGAGATTTTTTTATCAGGAGAAACGATATGCGAAAAAACGCTTTTGTCCTCAGCGGCGGCGGTTCCCGGGGCGGCTACGAGATTGGAGTCTGGCAAGCGCTTCGGGAGCTGGGAATTCCCATTCATATTATTACCGGAGCGTCGGTAGGCGCCCTTAATGGTGCTATGGCGGCCCAGAACGATTTTGAGCTTGCCCTGCGCCTTTGGAAAGAGCTAGAAACACATATGATCTTTGATGTGGAGGAAACCCAGGACGCCGGCTTGTTCGATTTTGATATCGGAGGCATGACGGCGTCAGAAGCCGCGGCTTACGCGAAAGAAATCCTTTTCAACGGAGGCGCCGGAACCTCAGGCCTTGAAGCCATCGTAAAAAACTATGTATCGGAGGAAAAAATACGAAAGAGCGCCGTTGAATTCGGCGTTGTTACCGTTGAATTCCCAAGCCTCAGACCTCATTATCTTTTTACAGAGGATATTCCGGTAGGGAAGCTCCCTGACTATATTCTCGCCAGCGCCGCCTGCTTTCCGGCCGTACAGGCAAAGGAGATCGACGGGGTCCGGTATATCGACGGCGGATACGCAGATGTTATGCCGGTGGAGCTGGCCATGAAGCGAGGCGCGGACAATATCATTGCCGTCCATCTGGAAGCGGCCGGGTTTGTGCGGGAAGACACGATCCAATTTGCCGAAAAAGCGGCGGATTCCATGCGTTTGATTAAAAGCAAGTGGGATCTTGGAAACTTTCTGGTCTTTAGCAAAGCCAACACCCGTCGGATCATCCGGCTGGGCTATCTGGACGCGATGAAGTCCTTCGGAGCTTTCGACGGAGAAAAATACACCTTTGCAAAAGGGAAGTGGAATCATCACCAGCTCTCCGGGGCAGAAGCCGCAGCGGAAATCTTCCATCTTGACCCGCTTCCCATCTACCAAAGCGATGTTTTTCTGGAAAGCCTTGCCCACGCTGTCCGCAAAACGCCGGCTCCTGATATCTGGGACATCCACAGCCCGGAGGACGCCCGGGATAAGCTGAATCCCGCGACCCTGACCCTCTATATCGGACGGGACCTGAAAAAGAAAGAGGCGGAAAGCGTCTTTACCAGCCGCAACGCCTTCAAATTGCTGAAGACTGAAATTCTGGCGGCAAATTTTCTGCTGCAAAACAGCATCCCGATAGAAATATAACGTAATTTTGTCAACACAGTGAGGAACCATTATGAAAGCCATTATTCCCAATATCGATGAAAATTCCAAAAGGCCCTATTATCTGCAGCTCTATGACTATATAAAAGAAGCCATTCTCTCCGGAGAAATCAGCGAAGGCGAGCGGCTTCCTTCTCTGCGCAGCCTTTCCAAAACCCTGAGTCTCAGTATGACCACCATTGAGCTAGCTTACAGTCAGCTGACTGTAGAGGGCTATATTTACAGCAAACCCCAATCCGGCTACTATGCGTGCAGTGTTCTTCCCTCCGCAGGCGTCCCTTCCGGCAGCATGCCGGAATTGCCGGACGTTTCCCCTCTGGACCTTACGCTGGAAGCGCAGGAGCCTGAATTCTACTACGATCTGGATTGTTTTGATTTCAACAAATGGAAGAAGTGTGTCAACCGGGTCATTACAGAGTATTCGCCGCTTCTGTTCTTTGAAAGCGACCCTCAGGGAGAGCCCGCGCTTCGGGTGGAGATCTCAAAGTACCTGTATCGTTCCCGCGGGGTCATATGTCAGCCCTCTCAAATTGTCATCGGCGCCGGAACACAGCAGATTACCAACCACCTAGCAAACATTCTGAAAAAAATGTCCATCGATCATGTGGCAGTAGAGGATCCGGGCTATCTGCCGGTAAACAACATTTTCCGCGACCGGGGTTTTTCCATCACCCCTGTAAAGGTAGGAAAAGAAGGGATTTCTATCGAAAAGCTACCCTCCAACATACGCTCCGCCGTCTATGTGAGTCCCTCCAATCAGGTGCCTACCGGGGCTGTCATGCCCGTGGGGCGGCGCTACGAGCTGCTGGAATGGGCTATAAAAAATGACAGCGTCATTATGGAGGATGACTATGACAGCGAGCTTCGCTATTTTGGAAAACCGATCCCGGCTCTTCAGGGCCTGGACACCAGCGACCGGGTCGTATATCTGGGTTCCTTTTCCACCACGCTGTTTTCCTCCATCAAAATCAGCTATATGGTGCTGCCTCCGGCTATGGCGGATATTTTCCAGACCATCCGCAAGGACTATACCCAGACCTGCTCTAAAATGGAACAGCTGACCCTTGCTCTTTTTATGGAAAAGGGCTTTTATCAGACCAATATAAAAAAACTCCGGAGCCTGTATTCCCAAAAGCTTCAAGCGGTGGTCCGCTGTCTGACCACTGAATTTACAAAGCCTACCAATACATCCTCCGGTATCAATATCATCGTTCATGTAAAAAGCAAAAAAAGCGCGGAAGAACTCTGCGCCGACGCGAAAAATCTGGGCATCGCGGCAATTCCCACCGCGGCCTATACTGGAGAATCCGAGGAACAGTCCACATCCCTGATCCTCTACTACAACCAGATTCCCCTTTCCGATATCCCCCAGGCTATGGAGGACCTGATGGAAAAATGGAGGAACTGTTAAAAAGAGAATGTTTATGGAGACTGCCTCCGCCGGGCGCGCCAAAGCGCGCCCGGGGACAAACAGCCAGAATAAACATTCTCTTTTATTTGTAATGCAGCAGATGATGCGCCTTATCTCCCGCGAGCAGTCCCGCGTAAAGCCCGTCTGTTACCGGGTTGTGCGCGGACAGCTTCACATTGGACATACGGTCCGCTTCATACATTCCTTCCGAACGTTCCGGTTTGGCCCGTCCGATGACGAACGGCTGCCCCGCTCCGGCAATACATCCGCCTTCACAGGCCATAACCTCTACAAAATCATAGTTTGCCTCGCCGGACTGGATCGCCTGAATGAGATCTTCCGCATTTTTCAGACCGCTGACAATGGCAATGGAAAGCTCTCTGTCCTTGTACGGAATTTTTACTTCTTTCAGTCCCTGGAATCCTCTTACGCCAGTGAAAGAAATATCCGCGAGGTGATCTCTTGCCGCGTCACCCATAACATTACGGATTACCGCTTCTGTTACACCGCCTGTAACGCCGAATATCATACCCGCGCCGCTGGCAATACCGTAAGGCATATCCACCGCTTCCGGAAGAATCTCTTCAAAACGGAGTCCCGCCTCCCGGATCATATTCGCAAGCTCGATGGTTGTAATGGAATACGCGGTAGTCGGCTCGTCTTCGTATTTCTGATCCTCTCTGTGGATCTCGAATTTCTTCGCGGTACACGGCACAATAGCAACGACTTTGGTTTTCTTCGGTTTCTTTCCGGTCTCATTTTTCTTTGCCCGCTCTTTCAGAACGGAACTGAGCATTCCGATCGGGGATTTACAGCTGGAAATATGATCAATCAGCTCCGGATGGTTGATCTCCGCGTAGCGCACCCACGCCGGACAGCAGGAAGTAAACAGCGGCAGCTTTTCGTTCTTTTCAAGACGCTCTACCAGCTCGCTGGCTTCTTCGATAACCGTCAGGTCCGCGCCTGTAGCCGTATCGTAAACTTCATCAAAGCCCAGTCTTCTCAGCGCAGTTACCATTTTCCCCATTACATTGGTTCCTCTCGGTATCCCGAATTCATCTCCCAGAGCCACCCGGACAGCAGGCGCCACCTGAGCGATCATAATGGTATTGTCATCATACAGATCTTCCCATAGCTCTTTCTGATCATTCCTTACAGTAATGGCTCCTGTCGGACACACAGCGGCGCACTGACCGCAGTTTACACAGTTTGTCTCAGAAAGCGGCATTTTGAAAGCCGTTGTAACTTCCATTCTGGATCCGCGGAAAGCAAAATCGATGGCTCCCACGTTTTGGATCTCCGAACACATCCGCACACAGTCTCCGCAGATGATACATTTATTCGGGTCTCTGGTAATGGACAGAGAAGACTCGTCCTTCCCTTCATCCCATATGCTGTAAGGCTCAAAGCGCACATCCTTCAGCCCAAAGCGCTGAGCCAGCTCCTGCAGCTTGCAGTCAAAGTTCTTGTCACAGGTCGTACACTCTCTGCAGTGGTCGGCCAGCATAAGCTCCAGGATCATCTTTCTGTATTTCTGCAGTCTTGGAGTATTGGTCTTAATTTCCATACCGGAACGAGGCGGAGTAGAGCAGGAAGCCATGATTTCCCCGTGCTTTCCTTCCACAACGCACATTCTGCACGCTCCGTATGTAGACAGAACAGAGTAATAACACAGCGTCGGCATATCGATTCCGGCTTTTCTGATCACATCCAGAATATTCTTTTCTCCCTCAATGGCTATCGGAAGACCATCGATCACCATAAACTTTTTATTATTCATCGTATTCATTTTGATTAATCCTCCTTGATTGCCCTGAATTTGCAGGAATTCATGCAGGCGCCGCACTTGATACATTTTGCCTGATCGATTTCAAACGGCTCCTTAACTTTTCCGGAAATAGCGTCTACCGGGCAGACCCGGGCACAGAGACTGCAGCCTTTGCAGTGATATTTTTCAATATAAATACGTTTCAGGGCCTGGCAGTTCTTTGTTCTGCACTTCTTATCCACAACATGCTCGACATATTCATCCCGGAAGTATTTCAGCGTGGAAACAACTGGGTTTGCCGCTGTTTTTCCCAGACCGCACAGGGCTGTGGAAGTGATGGTGTCGGCCAGCTCTTCCAGCATATCGATATCGGAAAGCTCTCCTTTGCCTGCGACGATTCGCTCCAGAATCTCCAGCATTCTTCTTGTGCCTTCTCTGCAAGGCACGCACTTGCCGCAGGATTCATTCTGCGTAAAGTTCATAAAGAAACGGGCAACCTCTACCATGCAGGTATCCTCGTCCATAACAACCAGTCCACCGGAACCGATCATTGCGCCGGCCTTTTTCAGACTGTCAAAATCCAGAGGCAGGTCCAGGTGCTCCTCCGTCAGACAGGCTCCGGAAGGTCCGCCGATCTGAACAGCCTTGAACTTTTTTCCGCCTCTTACGCCGCCGCCTACATCGAAAATAATATGGCGGAGGGTCGTTCCCATAGGAACCTCGATCAGTCCTGTATTTACGATATTTCCTGTCAGAGCGAAAGCCTTTGTTCCCGGGCTCTTTTCCGGTCCGATGCCTTTGTACCAATCGGCTCCTTTTTCAATAATGATAGGAACATTGGCGAAGGTCTCTACATTGTTGAGAAGGGTAGGCTTTCCGTAAAGGCCGTGCTCTACTGTTCTCGGCGGTTTTACTCTCGGCATGCCCCGGTCGCCTTCAATGGATGTAGTCAGCGCGCTGCCTTCTCCGCATACAAACGCACCCGCGCCCTTTACGATATGGATATCAAATTCAAAGTCAGTTCCAAGAATATGTTTTCCAAGTATCCCGTATCGTCTGCAGTCGGAAATGGCCATTTCCAGTCGCTTTACCGCCAGCGGGTACTCGGCTCTTACATAGATATAGCCTTCCTTCGCGCCGGAAGCGTACCCCGCGATCATCATTCCTTCCAGCATCTTGTGAGGGTCCCCCTCCATGATGCTTCTGTCCATAAACGCGCCTGGGTCTCCCTCATCGCCGTTGCAGACAACATATTTAATTGGGCTCTTCTGGGCTTTTACCTGGGTCCACTTTCTCCCCGCCGGGAAGCCGCCGCCTCCTCTGCCCCGAAGGTTGGAGTCATAGATGGTCTTTACAATATCATCCGGAGTAATATCAAAGAGACATTTTTCCAGAGAGCTGTATCCTCCGTAAGCAATATATTCTTCAATGGATTCCGCGTCGATCTGTCCGCAGTCCTCCAGTACGATTCTGGTCTGATTCTTATAGAACGGGATTTCTTCCTGTACCGGATATGTGATTCCGTCTCTTGAATAAATCAGACGGTCTACCACTTCATCTCCTACGATGGATTTCTCCACGATCTCTTCGCAGTCGTCCAAAGATACCTTGAGGTACAAAAGCTTCGCGGGTTCAATACGGAGCAGAGGCCCCATTTCGCAAAAGCCATGGCATCCGCTCTTTTTCAGGCCGACATGATTTCCCTGTTCTTCCTTTTCCAGTTTTACCTGGCACTTGATTCCTTTTTCTTCAATCAGCTGTTTCAGACGCTCGAAAATTTCCATAGAGCCTCCGGCTACACAGCCTGTTCCTCCGCAGACATAGATCTTCTTTGTTTGATGGTCGATCTGCTCTAAAAAGGCCGCTCTGGATTTCCGCAGCATTTCTCTGTTTTCAATTAACATTTCGCGCTCCCTCCTACTTCAGTTCCCCGAGAAGCTCAATGGCCTTCTCCGGGGTCATAGCCGGATATACCTTATCGTTTACAGTCAGCACTGGCGCCAGACCGCATGCTCCCAGGCATGAAACAGTCTCCACGGTATACATCAGATCATCTGTCGTCTTGTTGTCACCGGAAAGACCCAACTCTTTTCTGAGGGCGTCCAGGATCGGAATCGACTTCCGAACGTGACAGGCTGTGCCGTCACAGATTTTGATCACATATTTCCCCTTAGGTGAAAGTGAGAAGTTTTCATAGAAAGTCGCGATGCTGTATATCTTCGCGAGACTGACTCCCAGCTTTTCGGACAGGTAGTCAAAGGATTCTCTCGGGAGATATCTGTACTCCTCCTGAATATCCTGCAGGATCGCTACAATAGGCTTTTCACTGCTGTGGGCATTAATGATTTCATCAATTTTCTGATACAATTCTTTATTGTCCATAATTTCCTCCTAAATAGAGTGTTATAAAATGAGTGTGTGCGTGTTCGTTGTTATTTGTTTAACGCTTTTTTGTCAAACTAATTCGCCAATTTTTACTTCTCACAATTTTTATTATATCGTCTAGTTTGCGGTTCGTCTACACTAACTAATATACTTTCTTGCTTAGTTTTGAAGATTTTTCAAAATGAGACTCAATTTTTTGCTTTTTTTGTCAACTCAAAATTAAGAAAAAAAGATTCGAAATTTTATCCGTTTTTGCTTTACTGCGCAAAAGCAAACGATATTATTTTAACAAACGAAAAATGAGGACCTCTCAGCAGGGCGCTTTCTTTGTCCCTGTTTCCGCTTCAGTTTTATTGCCAAAACGTGATCCAAAGTCTTATCAACCCTTTCACCGAAAATTGATTTTTAGGCTAATGTTAACAGGACACTGGTTTTACAGCGACTGTTAACATTCCCTCCAAATAAAGGAGCTGTTAACAAAACCTGAAACAGCTCCTTCTTTCGCGTGATATTAACATATTTTCAAGGCCCGCGCGATCCTTTATAAAAACCGCCTCCGGCGCAGCCGGCTCTTTCTCTGGACCGGGCCGCTTTGGTTTACCTCTGGCGCTCCGGCATCCCGCCGATTAGGAAAGTCCGCCCGGATTTCACCACCGCTGGTTTCAGACATGCCTTTCTGTCGTGGTTCTTCCGGCTCGCTCCGTCTCCTTCTTCGGATCAGGCACAGCCCCATAAGGCTTCCGATTCCGCACAGGCTGACCAGAACTCCCGGTAAAAATCCATCCGGCATATACGTCAGCCTGATTTCATGCTCTCCGGCTTCCAAAGGCACCGCGATAAAAGCGTCTCCGAAAGCTTCCGTTTCCCGCTCTTCTCCGTCCACCTCCAGCTTCCAGCCTTTTTCATACGGAATGGATGTGACAAAGCAGCCGTCCTTTTTCACCGCAATGGTCCCCTCCAAAAAGGTATCCCCATGGTCCTCCACCTTTAAGGTCTCGTCCGCGAGGGCGCTGTAAGCCCGGTCCCAGGCGGCCGGGTCCATGCCGTAAACATGGGCTGTAATATCGCCCGCCTTTCCTTCTTCATATGTGATGTGAATCGTAATGGTTTCACCCGCTTTGCAGCTTCCAAGGCTTACAACCGCGCCGCAGTCTTCCTTCAGCTGAACGGAATTGCCCTGCTGGTTTCGCGCGGTTATGGATTCCGCCCCGTCGGTTTCCACAAAGACGTAGACCTGCTGGTCTTCCGGAGAAACAAAGGTCAGCTCCGCCTCCGCGGTTCCTGTTTCGTAGACGCAGCTGACAAAGCCGTTTTTATAGCTTCCCAGCGCGGCGCCGCTGGCGGAAAGCCCGGAGACTCCGATCCTGTGGAAAACCGTATCCTGCGTATCCGCCGCTATTTTCACGAAATCATTGAGCACAGAAAAAGGGTTGTCCTGCTGGTAGTCCCAGCCATGGAGCACGGCGGAATCCGCCATATATCCGGCGGACAGAAAATACCGGTTTTCATAAAGGCAGGTCAATTCCTCTCCTCCCGCCAGAGAAAGGGACGGCTCTCCGCTGACCTGCTGTCCCCGGCTGATAATATATTTCACTCCCAGCATGGCATTGGCCACTGGCGTCGTCATAACATAATTATAACGGTTCTTGACATTTTCCGCTTCCAGGCCGATACGCTCCATGAAATAGGACATATCCCCGCTGACTGCGGAGGAAAACTCCGATACGCCGGGATAATTGTAAAGCATCGGCGAGTTGAGAATCAGCGGGTTTGCCACTTCGATACGGTAAAAGTCCCTGTCCTTCTTCTGAATCTCCTTTGCCAGAGTCCGGACATCCTGGCTCTCCGCAAAATATTCCGCCCGGTTGGTATAGCTTACAGTCTGCACGGCTGTGTCCGTATTGCTCATCATTTCTCCCGCTGTCAGCACCAGCAGCAGGACGCACATCAGCGTTTCGCTTTGCTTTCCGGTCCGGTACACCGCCAGAAAGCCGCTGTAAATAAAGAGCAGCAGCAGACAGACATAAGCAAATTCCGGCGAAAATTCATCGCCGTAGAATTTTTGAGCCATCAGGATCCAGCCGGTCCCCGCGGCCGCCACAGCCGCCACCTGCCGGGGCGAAACGCTTCGGAAGCGCAGGAAAGCTTCCCAGGCCAGCGTCACAAGAAGAAAGGACACGACAAAGGAATAGCGGTAAGGCAGCTGATTTGGGAAATGCATTCCATGCCAGATAAAGTCCAGCTTGTTCCAGTTAAGGCTCAGTATGAGAAACGCCAGAAGACCGCAGTTGAGAAGCTTTTTCCGCAGAGGAATCTCTTTTATAAGCAGGTAAAACACCAGCATCATTACAGAAAGAAGGCCGCAGTAGATATTCGGCAGGCCCTCCCGCACCGTTAGCTGGGTCTGCGGCAGCAGATTGGTAAGAATATCAAGGAGTGGATTGTAAAAAACCGTGTCGGCGGGCATTTCCGAATCGATATAGTAGGAGCTTTGCATATTGAGGAAGGTGGGAAGCAGCGTAAACGCGGCGATAAAAATGCCTGTAACCGAACACAGCACCGCTTTTCCTGTCACCCGCAGGCAGCCCGCCGCTCCTCTTCTTTCGGCTTGGGAAAAATAAAGGACCGGATAATAAAACAGGATAAAGATGCAGACCATCCCGCCAGTATAATAATTGGTAATCATCAGGGCCGCGATGGAAAGGGTGTACAGCTTTATCGCTCCCCGGTCCAAAAGCCGGTTCAGCCCCAGTACGCAGAGGGGCAGCAGAGCCACCGTGTCCAGCCACATGAGACACCAGTAATAGCCCATCACATAGGCGCACAGACTGTAAAGGGTGGAAAAAGCCACCGCGGCGCAGTCACATCTTCCGTAGACGCCCCGCAGGAAAATCGCCATAAAGGCTCCCGCCAGACCGATCTTAATGAAAATAATCACCGTTACGGCTTCCATGAGATACGCGTCCGGAACAAAGATGGTAAAAAAGTAAAGAGGGCTTGCCGCGTAGTAGGAAAGCAGGCTGAGGAAGTTGGTCCCCATGCCTCCGTTCCAGGTATACAGAAGGCTCCCTCCGGTCTGCAGTTTTTCATGCAGTTCGTTTATAAAAGGGAAATACTGGTGGTACATATCGATGACAGCGACCTGGTTTTCTCCGAAAGGATAAAAGCCGGCCGCGGCGCATGCCGCCAGCATGAGAAAGAAAGGCACAAAAAACGCCAGAAAAATATACCGGTTATGATAACAAAATCGCTTTCCTTTTTGCAGCATATGGCTTCCCCCCTTTTTAATCCCGCAAAGTAACGTTTATCCCGTCCGTCGTTGTGATCTGGTCATTTTGATCGACAAAAACAGCCTCGATCCCCGGAAACTCCTTCAGAACGCTTCGTCCCTCTTTTTCCCCAAGCATGAGACAGACCGTTCCCAGCGCGTCACAGTCTACAGACTGCCCGGCCTCTCCCTTTACCGCTACCGCGTCCAGAGAGGTCTTGGCGGGATACCCGGTCTTCGGGTTCAGCACATGATGATACAGCACTCCATCCTGCTCGAAACACCGCTCGTAGACGCCGGAGGTGGCGATGGTGCCATCCGTCAGGTCTACCGAGCCCAGAATCTGCGTACGGTCTGAATACGGCCGCTCAATACCGATGCTCCATGGGGTCCCCTCTTTCTTTTCCCCGATGACGGAAATGTTTCCTCCAAGGCTGATCACCGCGCGCTGTACGCCATCCGCTTTCATCTGTTCCGTTACCCGGTCGGCAATATAGCCTTTGGCGATTCCGCCCAGATCCACCCGCGCCTTTGGATTTTCCAGACTTACCTTTTTCCCATCGATCTTGATCTGCTTAAAATCCACAGTATCAACGGCTTCCTTTAGCTTTTCCTCGTCCGGAACCTTCGGGTCTTCTCCTGAAAAGTCCCACAGCTCCGATACGGCTCCGATGGTGATATCAAACATTCCATCTGAAAGCTGGCCATAACGAATCCCTTTTTTTATGACCTCTAAGGTTTCGTCCTGAACCTCTATGGGCTTTCCCTGGGCGTGGTTCAGTCTGTAGATATCGCTTCCCTCTATGGTCTTGCTCAGCACCGATTCATACTCTTCGCAAAGCGCAAAGGCGCGGCTGATGGCGGCCTGAGCGACTTCTTTTTCCATGTCGTATACGGTTATTGTACAAATTGTATCAAGACAGAACTGATTTTCGCTTACAGGCTCCTCGCTTCCACAGCCTGTTTGTGGTATAATAAAAACCATGCACAATACGAGCATCAAAATTTTTTTTGTTAGTTTCATAATAATATACCTCTAAGGAGTTCCTATGATTCGAAAAGCGGACATCATCCTGGCTATCCTGTTGATTATTGCCGGACTTGCGGTTTCTTATGCCTTCGCAGCGGGAAATCAGACCGGCCAGACCGTCTACATCATGGTGGATGGAGAGGAATACGGCTATTATTCTCTCCTGGAAGACCAGACGGTCAGCGTTGAGCAGGATGGTCATATTAATAAGATTACCATAAAAGACGGTAAGGTTTCAATGGCCTTTTCAGACTGCCGCAATCAGGACTGTGTCCTGCAGGGCGAAATATCCGATACATCTCAGAGCATCGTATGCCTCCCCAACAAGGTGGTCGTAGAGATCCGCGGCGGGCAGCAGGAATATGACGCAGTAGTAAAATAGGAGGAACTATGCCTTCCACGAAACAGAAAAAACCTGCCTACAATGTGGCTCTGGCTGCCATGATGTCAGCTCTGGCCCTGATTTTTTCCTATATCGAAGCAATCATTCCCATTAACTTCGGAATTCCCGGAATCAAGCTGGGGATCGCCAATCTTGTGATTCTCACGTCCCTCTATGTTCTGGGGACCGGCTATACCTTTACCATCAATATCCTTCGTATCTTTGTAGCCGGCCTTCTTTTCAACGGACTGTTCGGAGCGGTCTACTCCCTTGCCGGCGG
This sequence comes from bacterium 210820-DFI.6.37, assembly GCA_020558355.1. Lineage (GTDB taxonomy): Bacteria > Bacillota > Clostridia > Peptostreptococcales > Anaerovoracaceae > Hominibacterium. Next base: position 102,075 of record JAJCKG010000007.1, read on the forward strand.
CCTTCTCAGCCTTGCCGTCATGGTTTTGCTGAAAAAAACCGGCCTCTTTTCCACCATTGGGATCAGCATGGCCGGCGGCGTTGCCCATAATTTAGGGCAGCTACTGGTAGCTGCCCTGATTGTTTCTAATATGAAACTGTTCTTTTATTTCCCGGTTCTTCTTTTTTCCGGAATCATCAGCGGTATCCTCATTGGGATCCTCACTTATCTGATCCTCAAAAAACTTCCGAAAAGCTTTCTTTCTAACGCTTCCCGTTAGCCCCGGGGTTTGCCCTCAAGTCCCGCTTTTACGCAGAGGCTTCCGCTTCTTTTTTCACAGGAGCTTTTTTCTTAGGACGCAGATTTAAAATCGCGCCGGTAGGGCACTCTTTCGCGCACAGTCCGCAGTTCTTGCACTTGTCAGCGTCTACCTTAGCCAGGTTGTTTTCAACTGTAACAGCTTCAAACTTGCAGGCCTTCTGACACTTCATACATCCGATACAGCCTACGCTGCAGCTTTTTCTTGTCTGCGCTCCCTTTGCGGTGGAGTTGCAGGCAACGTAAACCAGATTTTTCTTATTGCGGATCTCAATAACGTGTTTCGGACAGATCTTTGCGCATTTCCCACAGGCAACGCACTTTTCTCTGTCAATATAGGCAACTCCATCCTCTACACAGATGGCGTCATAGTCGCATACAGCCGCGCAGTCGCCAAGACCCAGACAGCCGTGAGCGCAGGCCCACTGACCGCCGTAGAGCTGGCTGGCCGCTTTACAAGTGCTGATCCGGTCAAATTCCAGGATCTTCTGAGCGGCGCCTGCGTTTCCGTGGCACATAACCACAGCTACTTGCGGATCTGCCGCTTCCGCTTCGACTCCCATGATCTCAGCCAGCTTTGCCGCCAGATCTCCGCCGCCTACCGGACAGGCGGATACGCTGAGAGCGTGTTCATCCTTATCAGCGGCAAGCGCCGCCGCGTAATCATCACAGCCGTTGAACCCACAGGCTCCGCAGTTGGCGCCAGGGAGTTCTTCTCTGATATCAACAACCAGCTGATCCACTGGCACATACATCAATTTTGACGCAATGGTAAGAATGATACCGGCGATAAGACCCATGACTACTACAATAGCAACAGGTATTAACATATTCATTTCCCCTCCTTACGCGAACAGACCTTCTACTACACCGGAGAAGCCCAGGAAAGACAGGGACAGAATCGATGCAGTAACAAGTGTGATCGGCACGCCCTGAAATGATACAGGGACCATTTTGCAGTTTTCAAGTTTTCCTCTCAGTCCAGCGAACAGCACCATGGCCAGCAGGAAGCCGATTCCCGCGCCAAACGCATTGAACAGGGACTGAACATATGTGTATCCGTCATCGATATTAGCAATCGTAACACCTAATACAGCGCAGTTTGTTGTGATCAGCGGAAGGAATACACCCAGCGACTTGTAGAGCGGAGGCATGTATTTTTTCAGCGTCATTTCTACCAGCTGTACCAACGAAGCAATAACGAGAATGAATACAACGGTCTGCAGGTATCCGATTCCATAAGGATCCAGCAGGCATTTCTGGATCGGCCATGTAGCCGCTGTTGCCAGAACCATTACGAATGTAACGGCGATACCCATACCTGTCGCGGAATCCATTTTCTTGGAAACGCCCAGGAAAGGACAGATACCCAGGAACTGGGATAATACAAAGTTATCTACAAGGATAACCGTCATTATAATTACAATGATCTCTTTCATTACGCACTAGCCTCCTTTTCGCCGCAGTCATCTTTGCCACAGGTCGCGGCCATCGCGCAGCCTTCGCAGCCGAATTCCTTTTTCTTGATCGCTCTGCCCTTAGTTGCCCAGTTAATCGCGGCAATCAGGATAGCGTAGATAAAGAATCCGCCAGGAGCCAGCATGAAGATGCCCATTGGAGTAATCGCGTTCGCTGTCAGAGTAATACCAAAAGCTGTACCGCTTCCCAGGATCTCTCTGATCAGACCCATGACACCCAGAGCCAGAGTAAAGCCGATACCCATTCCCAGGCCGTCCAGCGCAGAATCTACGATAGAGTTCTTGCTGGCGAACATCTCGGCTCTTCCCAGAATGATACAGTTTACTACGATCAGCGGGATAAACAGACCCAAAGACGCGTCCAATGCCGGCAGATAAGCCTTCAGCATCAGCTGTACAACCGTTACGAATCCCGCGATAACAACGATATAGCATGGGATACGAACTGTGCTAGGGATTACTTTTTTCAGTATTGAAATTACAATATTGGAACAGATCAGTACTACCATAGCGGAAACACCCATTCCCAGGCCGTTAATCGCGCTGGTGGTTACCGCCAGTGTCGGACAGGTTCCAAGCAGCAGTACCAATACCGGGTTTTCCTTGATAATACCCTTTGTAACAATTCCTAATTTATTCATTATTTAACACCTCCGCATTCGTTATATTGCTGCAGAGCTTCACTTACGCACTGATAAATCGCGTTGGAAGAAATCGTAGCGCCAACGATCTGATCAATATTAGCGTCGTTTTTAATGTTGCTTTCGCCAGCTGTATCTACACCGCCGTACTGCGCCAGATAATCTTCTGTCATCGCTTTTGTACCAAGTCCTGGTGTATCCGCGTGTGCTGTAACCGTTACACCTGTTATTTTTCCGTCTTTATCTACACCGACCATGGCAGTCAGCGTTCCGCCAAAGCTCTTATAAGTAGCCGTTACAGCCATTCCGGACTTGTTATCCGCGAAATAGCATTCTGTAACGCCTTCCACCAGCTTTCCATCGTACATGGTAAAGCTGTCGCCGGAAGGAAGCACCTTGGCGCGCGCTTCATCCGCTGTCTTCTGAGCGTTCTGTTCAATGATCGGATTCGCTACGCTATAGGTCCCTGCAAGGGCAGCTGTGATCACCAGACAGATGATTACTAATACTAAAGCAGGGGCGATGGTCGTCTTAAACGTGCTATTTTTCATCTTTTTTGCCGCCTCCTTTTTTATATGCTCTGCTGATGCAGAAGTTGTCGATATGCGGAGTCAGAATGTTCATCAGCAGGATCGCGAATGAAACACCTTCCGGATAAGCGCCGTATACACGGATCACAAAGGTAAGAAGTCCGCATCCGATACCGAAGATCACCTTACCCATCGGCATGATCGGGGAGGTTACATAGTCTGTAGCGCAGAAGAACGCGCCCAGCATCAGACCGCCCGCGCACAGATGGAAGATCGGATCCTGTCCCGGAACCAGCAGGGCAAGAACAAATACAGTGCCCAGGAAGCATACCGGGATAATCGGGGAAATCACTCTTCTCCAGATCAGGAAAACGCCGCCGATAAGCAGTGCCAGAGCGCTGACTTCACCGATACAGCCTCCGATATTACCAAGGAACATATCCAGGTTGGAAGGAAGCTCACCGCCGCCTTCAGATAAGATTCCCAGCGGAGTTGGTCCTGTTGTCGCGTCAGTCGCGCCCGCGCCTCTTGGAATCGGCCAGGTGGTCATTTCAGTGGCAAAGGAAATAAACAGAACGATTCTGGCTGTTACCGCCGGGTTTACAAGGTTCTGTCCGATTCCGCCAAAGAGCTGCTTTACAATAACGATAGCTACAAAGCATCCGATGATGGACATCCAGTAAGGCAGGCTTGCCGGAATGTTAAACGCGATGAGTACACCAGTCAGGGCAGCGCTCAGATCGCTTACTGTCTGCTGTCTCTTCATCAGAGCATTGAAAAGCCATTCAAATACTACACAGGCAACGATGCAGATGATGGTCTGTACCGCGGCTTTATATCCGAACTGATAGATTCCCACTACGAAAGCCGGAGCCAGTGCCAGAAGCACCGTTCCCATGACCTTTGTCGTATCTACATTTGAAACCGCGTGGGGCGCAGAGGATACGACAAGGTTATCATGATACTGTTTTTCCATTATTTGTTCGCCTCCTCTTTTACAAACGCTTTACTCAGCTTATTGATAAAGCCCAGCGGTCTCTTTGCGGGACATACATAAGAGCAGCTTCCGCATTCCATGCACTGCATGATCTGGAGCTGGTTCAGTCTGTCCGCGTCTTTGTTTTCATAGGCCGTCGCGAAGGCAGTCGGCAGCAGCTTGAACGGACACGCCTTATGGCATCTTCCGCAGTTGATGCAGCCGGTCTCTTCCGGAATAATGGCCTGTTCTCCCGCAAACGCAAGGATCGCGTTGTTGTTCTTTACAAGAGGCACCCGGTCAGAGAAGAGGGCTCTTCCCATCATTGGACCGCCCATAAGGATCTTTTTCGGTTCCGCTTTGTAACCGCCGCAGAATTCGATGATGTCAGCGATCCTTGTTCCGATCGGCGCAATGATATTTTTCGGTTCCGCTACGGCAGATCCGTCTACTGTGATTCTCTTTGATGTGAGAGGTCTTCCTGTTTTAAAATACTGTCCCACAAAAGCGATGGTGGTAATATTGGACAGGATTACGCCCAGCTGTGCTGGAAGCACGCCCGCGTCCATTGTCTTTCCTGTTACCTCATACACCAGCACACGTTCCGCGCCCTGCGGGTAACGGGCTCTCAGAGTTACCGTTTTGATTTCCGGATGACCCTGTTCCGCCAGCATTTTGTCCAGCAGCTGAATCGCGTCCTGCTTATTTTCTTCGATGCCGATGTACCCTTCCTTCAGGCCCAGATACTTCATTACGATCAGGCACCCGTCGATGATTTCCTGAGGGTTTTCCAGCATCAGTCTGTGGTCGGAGGTGATAAATGGTTCGCACTCCGCGCCATTTACGATCAATGTATCCACTTCATCGAGATTCTGTGGATTGTACTTAATGTGTGTAGGGAACGCTGCTCCGCCCAGGCCTACCAGTCCACTTGCTTTGATTGCCTGCACGAATTCTTCCCTGCTGTTTACCTGAGGAGGTTTGATTTCTTCCCATACCTCCTGCTTTTTGTCTGTCTCAATAACGATTGCTTGGTCTTCTCCACCCATTACCGACCGAATCCCTTCGATTGCAGTCACTGTTCCTGAAACACTTGAGTGGATAGGAGCACTTACAAAGGCATCTGTGTCACCGATCGGCTGTCCGACTTTTACATAATCGCCTTTTTTCACTAAAGGCTTGCACGGGGCGCCGATATGCTGAGACATGGAAATGCACACAGTATCAGGTACAGGCATCATCTGAGTTTCACACGCGGAGGTGTGTTTCTCATGACTCACCTTGATACTTTGCAAATGCTTTTTCTGTTGACTCATTTCTGAAACCTTCCTTTCCAAAGTTTTTTCAGTCGCATACAGGAATTATAATACCACAATTTTTTTAAAGATGCTACGGTTTTATGACGAAAATCCGCAGTTCTTGTCTTTTTGTATACAAAATTCGTTTTTTCTTACATATATATAAGCATATTTTTTACTTGTAAAATTTTTTTCAGAAATCTCAGCATTTTTCTCTCTTTTGTCTGAGAAGCGGTCCAGGGGCAGGAAGCGCTTCCAGAATCCGGACCCGTACCCAAACGCTCCACCCGCCGGCGGCTAAAAAAAAGGAGGAATCCCGCGTCAGACAAAAGCTGACGAGAGACTCCTCTTTTTACCGTTTTCCGTTTCAGCGCACCGCATCCTTCATGGACTTTACATAGTCATAGATGGGCTGACCCGCTTTTTCGCCGTACTGCTGGCACAGCTTTACAATGGCGCTTCCCACAATGACGCCGTCGGATATCTTTGAAATGTCTCGCGCCTGCTTCGGGGTATTGATTCCAAACCCCACCGCCGCGGGAACCTTGCTGTAGCGGCGCACCACCTCCATAATGGAGGCAAGGTCCGTTTTAATCTCGCTTCGCATTCCAGTAACGCCCATAGAAGAAACAACGTAAAGGAAGCCCTCCGCTTCCCTTGCGATATCCCGGATCCGCTCCTCGGAAGTCGGAGCGATAAGCGAAATAATATCGACTCCGTACTTTTTCGCGTAATCCGCCGCGTCCGCTTTTTCTTCAAAAGGCATGTCCGGTATGATAATGCCGTCCACGCCGGTTTCCCTGCACTGTCTGAAAAACCGGTCGTAGCCGTATTTGAACACGGAGTTCAGGTAAGTAAGAAATACGATGGGGGTCTGTGTCTTTTTTCTCAGAGAAGCCACCATATCAAAGAGCCGGTCCGTAGTAGTTCCGGCGGCCAGCGCCCGCAGGTTCGCTTCCTGAATCACAGGACCTTCGGCAATGGGATCGGAAAATGGAATTCCGATTTCGATCAGGTCGGCTCCCGCCTCGATCATTTTCAGGATAAATTCTTCACTTTTTTCTATGGAAGGGTCGCCTCCCGTCACAAAGCCGATGAAGGCTTTTCCATGTTCAAACGCTGTGTGTATTCTACTCATAAATGTTCACTCCTCTATATCTCGCAATGGCTGCTACATCCTTGTCTCCCCGACCGGACAGACATATAATCACGATCTGATCCTTATCCATCTTCGGAGCGATCTTTCTCACATGGGCCACCGCGTGGGCGCTTTCCACCGCGCAGATGATCCCTTCTGTCCTGGCCAGATATTCGAAAGCGTCAACGGCCTCTTCATCCGTCACAGGCACATACTGAGCCCTGCCTGTGTCATGCAGATAGGCGTGCTCCGGTCCGATGCCCGGGTAATCCAGTCCCGCGGAAATAGAATATACCGGCGCGATCTGACCGTATTCATCCTGACAGAAATAAGACTTCATTCCGTGGAAGATGCCCGGCGTCCCATTGGCGATGGTCGCCGCGTTCATATCCGTATCCACACCATGCCCGGCCGCTTCGCAGCCGATCAGCTGTACCTCTTTGTCCTCAATAAAGTTATAAAACATTCCCATCGCGTTGCTGCCGCCTCCTACGCAGGCCACAACCGCCGTAGGAAGCTTTCCCTCCGCCGCCAGGATCTGCTCTTTCGCTTCCCGGCTGATGACGCTCTGAAAATCCCGTACAATCATAGGGAAGGGATGCGGTCCCATTACAGACCCCAGAACATACAGGGTATCGTGAACTCTCGCGGTCCACTCCCGCATAGTTTCATTGACCGCGTCCTTCAATGTCATAGTGCCGCTGGTAACAGGATGCACTTTTGCGCCTAAAAGCTCCATACGGTAAACATTCAGGGCCTGCCGGTCGGTATCTTCCTTTCCCATGAAAATCTCACATTCCATATCAAGAAGAGCCGCCGCGGTGGCTGTCGCAACGCCGTGCTGGCCCGCGCCTGTCTCCGCGATGACCCGGGTCTTTCCCATTTTCTTTGCCAGCAGAACCTGCCCCAGCACGTTGTTGATCTTATGGGAACCAGTGTGGTTCAGGTCTTCCCGTTTCAGATAAATTTTCGCGCCTCCCAGATCCTTTGTCATTTTCTCCGCGTAGTACAGCAGAGATGGCCGGCCCGCGTAATCGTTCAGCAGCTCCGTCAGCTCCTGATTAAACTGGGGATCCTTTTTATAAAATTCATAGTTTTTTTCCAGATTTATAATTTCATTCATCAGAGTTTCCGGGATGTACTGTCCTCCATGGTCTCCGAATCTTCCTTTACTCATATTTCACACTCCTAACTGCCTGTAATATTTTTTCTCTGTCTTTCTTTCCTTCTGTTTCAACGCCGCTGGAAAGGTCTACCCCGTAGGGTCTGATTCTTTGCGCCGCTTCCTTCAGATTATCCGGGCTGAGACCTCCCGCGAGAAAGAATGGGCGGCTCAGCTTTGGAATCAGCTCCCAGTCAAAGGTTTGGCCTGTCCCTCCTTTTCCCTGATCCAAAAGAAGATAATCCGCCGGTATGGCTTCCAGCTCTTCCACCGTGACGCCCTCCTTCATGGAAACCGCCTTTATAACAGGCAGCCCGGTCCTCTGCCGCAGAGCTTCTATATAGGCGCCGCTTTCATTTCCATGCAGCTGGATCACATCGATGATTCCCCGCCTGCAGATTTCTTCAATTTCTTCCATAGGGGCGTCTACAAAGACTCCTGCCGCCTGAATATCCGGGGCCAGACTGTCTTTCAGCTGTTTTGCCAGCTCCGGCCCGATCTGCCTGCGGCTCTTCGCGAAGACAAAACCAATATAGTCGGGTCTTGCCCGATTGACCGCGTCAATGTCCTGCCGCCTTGTCAGACCGCAAATTTTAATCTTTGTCACTGCCGGTCACCTCGCAGCTGATCCAGGGCCTTCTTTTTATCAGGACTTCGCATGAGAGTCTCTCCGATCAGTACGGCATTGGTGCCGTTTTCCCGCAGCTTTCGGATATCCTCCGCGCCGCGGATGCCGCTTTCAGAAACAAAGAAAATATGCTCCGGAACCAGCTTTCGCATTCTCGCGCTGGTGGTAAGATCCACCTGGAAGGTTTTCAGATCCCGGTTGTTGACTCCGATGATCTCCGTTCCGCAATCCAGCGCCATGGCGATTTCTTCTTCCGTATGGGCCTCCACGAGAGGCGACATACCCAGGCGCTGAGCAATGGCGGTAAACATTTTCAGCTTAGGCAGGCTCAGCAGGCTGCAGATCAGCAGGATGGCCGACGCGCCGATGACCTTGGCCTGATAGATCTGATAAGGATCCAGAATAAAGTCTTTTCTCAGAACAGGAATGGATACGGCATTCGCGATCTCGGTCAGATACTGGTCCTTTCCCTGAAAGAAATAGGGCTCTGTCAATACAGAAATCGCCGTCGCTCCGGCCGCTTCATACTCTTTCGCAATTTCCAGATATGGAAACTCTTCCGCAATAACCCCTTTTGACGGAGAAGCTTTTTTCACTTCGCAGATAAAGGACAGCTCCTGGCCGGAAAAGGCCCGTTCCAGCGGTCTGCCTTTTCCAACCTCCATGGAAAAAGCCATTTCCCGAATCCGCTCTTCGGATACCCGCTCTTTTTCCTCTTCGATTCGTTTTAGGGTCTTTGCCGCAATTTCATCTAAAATCATGCTTCCACCTCATGAGAAAGGGATATGAATTTTTCCAGCTGCGCCAGCGCGGCTCCGCTTTCAATGGTTTCTCTGATCTTTCTGACAGCGCCGTCCATCCCCAGCTCCTTATGAGCCACATACAGGGCAGCCGCTGAATTGAGAATCACCGCGTCCGTCTTTGGTCCCTTTTTCCCGGAAAGGATATCCCTTGTAATCCTCGCGTTTTCTTCCGGCGTTCCGCCTGTCAGATCTTCTTTTTTGCACCTGGTAAGGCCGAAATCCTCCGGTTTGATAAAGTAGGTCTCATACGTCCCGTTTCTTACCTCACATACGGTCGTTGGGGCGCTCATGGAAATTTCATCGAGGCCGTCCTGCCCATAAACCACCAGCGCGTCTTTTACGCCCAGGTTGGCTAAAACCCTGGCCATCGGTTCTACCAGCTCTTCTTCATATACGCCCAGAAGCTGCATATTCGCGCCTGCCGGATTGGTGAGAGGTCCCAGAATATTGAAGATGGTCCGGATTCCCAGCTCTTTTCTTACAGGAGCCACATACTTCATGGACAGATGGTAATTCTGCGCGAAAAGGAAGCAGATTCCGATCTCCTTCAGCAGCCGCGCGCTTCGCTCCGACGATATGGTAATGTCAACGCCGAGAGCTTCCAGCACATCCGCGGCTCCGCTCTTGCTGGAGGCCGCCCGGTTTCCGTGTTTTGCCACTGGAACCCCCGCCGCGGAAACTACCAGCGCGGAGGTGGTGGAAATATTAAAAGAGTTGGACTTGTCTCCGCCGGTTCCTACGATTTCCAAAACATCCATATCGTGAAGAAGGCGGACACAATGCTTTCGCATTCCCGACGCGGACGCTGTAATTTCATCGATGGTTTCCCCCTTCATAGACATGGCTGTCAAAAACGCGGCCATCTGGATCTGAGAAGCCTGGCCTCCCATAATCTCATCCATAACCGCCTCCGCGGTTTCGTAATCCAAATCCTTTCCCGCTGCCGCTTCTATAATTGCTTCTCTGATCATTTTCTCTCTCCTCCTAAAAAGTTTCTCAATATCTGTTCTCCCTTTGGCGTAAGTATCGATTCCGGATGGAACTGAAGTCCATGCACCGGATAGTCTCTGTGGCTGACCGCCATGACTTCTCCCTGAGCCGTCAGGGCTGTCACCTTCAGCTCTTCCGGGATGGTTTCGGGGTCCGCCGCGAGAGAATGGTATCTGGCTCCCTGAATCACTCCGGGCAGACCGCGGAAAATCTCCGCTTTGTTATTGACGTTGATATCGTCCTGCTTTCCATGCATCAGCTGTTTGGCGTAAGTCACCTTGGCTCCGTAAGCCTGGCAGATGGCCTGGTGTCCCAGACACACGCCCAGGATGGGGATCTCTCCCGCAAAGGCTTTCACCGCTTCGACGCAGATTCCCGCGTCCTCCGGTCTGCCCGGCCCCGGCGACAGGATGATCCGGTCCGGCGCCAGCCGCCGTATTTCATCGATGGTCATTTCATCATTTCTTATAACCTTTATGTCCGGGTCAATGGAGCCTACCAGCTGATATAAGTTGTAGGAAAAGCTGTCATAATTATCGATCAGTAATATCATCAGTCCAAACCTCCTTCTGCCTGCTCCAGGGCTTTTACTACGGCCTTCGCCTTATTGATGCATTCCTGATATTCTTTTTCCGGCACGCTGTCCGCTACGATTCCCGCGCCGGACCGGATAAATACCTTTCCGTTTTTCTTGAAAGCGATCCTTATGGCGATGCAGGTGTCCAGATTCCCTGTAAAATCGATGTATCCGATGGCTCCGCCGTAAATACCCCGCTTGTTGTCCTCCAGCTCGTTGATGATTTCGCAGGCCCGGATTTTCGGCGCTCCGGATAAGGTTCCGGCCGGAAGCACGGCCCTTACCGCGTCGATGGCTTCTTTATCCTGCCGGATCTGACCTCTTACCGTAGATCCGATGTGCATAACATGGGAAAAGCGTTCTACAGACAGGTATTTTTCTACGTCTACTGTTCCAAATCGGCTGATTTTTCCAAGGTCGTTTCTTCCCAGGTCCACCAGCATATTGTGTTCCGCCAGCTCCTTGGGATCCGACAGCATTTCCTGTTCCAGCCGTCTGTCCTCTTCCTCTGTTTTCCCCCTCGGTCTGGTTCCCGCCAGCGGGAAGGTGTGAAGCTCATCGTTTTCCAGCTTTACCAGCGTCTCCGGCGACGCTCCCGCGATCTCAATATCATCGCTGCTGAAATAGAACATGTAAGGAGACGGGTTGGTGGTCCGAAGTACCCTGTATGTGTCCAGCAGACTTCCTTCTATTTCCGCCTCCAGACGGTTGGACAGCACTACCTGGAAGATGTCGCCTTCATAGATATAACGCTTTGCCTTTTCCACCATGCCGCAGTACTGCTCTTTGCTGAACAGAGGGCAGAAGTCGCTTTTCAGCCGCAGAGGCTGGTTTTCTTCCGGCGTCCCGTTTTTAATGAGGCGCACCATTTCATCCAGCTCCATCTGAGCCTTTCGGTAGTTCTGCTCCAGCCCCTCAGTCTTCGCGTTGACAATCAGAATGATCTCCTGCTTCAGATTGTCAAAGGCGATGACCTTGTCAAAGAGCATCAGGTCCACATCTTTAAAGTTTTCTTCATCTCTGGCGTCCAGATCCAGCCCCTGTTCACTGTACTTGATATAATCATAAGAAAAATATCCCACCAGGCCCCCTGTAAAGGACGGCAGGTAATCCAGCCTCGGACTCTTATTTTCTTCTATAATCTGCCGGATATGCTTATCCGGACTGCTGTTTTCTTCGACGATTTTTGTCGCTCCGCTGATGGTTACTGTTCCGTTGACGCAGGTCAGCTCCAGCTTGGGATCGTACCCCAGGAATGTGTAACGGCCCCATTTATCGGAGTCTTCCAGGCTCTCCAGCATATAACAGTGCCGGCTGACCGATTTTAAGATCCGCATCACCTGGATAGGCGTCGCGATATCCGACATGATCCTCCGGCTGACCGGAACGCAGCGATATTCCGCCGCGATTGCTTTTGCTTCATCTAACGTTGGTCTATACATAGATCGTCCTCCTTGTTTTGTGTTTCTATACTGCTCAGGCAAAAAGAAATCCGTCCATGACATATGCTGTCAAGGACGGATGTTATTCTTTATCCGCGGTGCCACCTTGATTCGGGAAAATTCCCGCTCTTTGCGAAATACAATCATATCTCCGGCAACTGACGTATGCCTTACGTCGCGGAATACTCGGCAGGCCCCGGAAGTTGTGTTTCCTTCGCTGTAACTGTCTGCCTTTGACCGCGCCCTCAGTGGTCCATTTAACAAGCTGCGTTCTGCCGGATTCTCATCACCGCCGGCTCTCTGTAAGTGCACGATTTGTTTTTATCTCCACCTCATCGGTTTATGGACGGTATTCAATTTGTGTTTGATTTTATCACTTTAATAAATTGGTGTCAAGGCTCAGCTGAAAGAATTTATTATACAATTCATAATTACACTTATCATCATTTCTTTCTCTTCTGGGCTTGATTCCGCAATCATAATAGTAAGCGCCACAAGTGTATGGTCATCAATTAACTTTTCTCCATTCTGAAACAGCACGTCATTTTTGTCCAAAAAATACAAAAACATCGTTGCCGCAATCCGCTTATTTCCATCAGAAAAACTGTGGTTCTTCGTGACAAAATATAATAAATTCGCTGCCTTTTCTTCCAAAGTAGGATACAAATCTTCCCCAGCAAAACTTTGATAAATTGCGCCAATACTTCCTTTGAAAGAATCATCCTTTTCATTTCCAAATAAAGAACTACTGTTTCCAAATTTCATATTATCAATTATTTTTCTACATTCCTCATAAGTCAGAATATACGTTGCCTTATTTCCCTTCGGTCGGGTCATATTCTGATGATCGTAGGCATCCAACAGTTCCAATGCCTGACTATATCTTTCTACCACTGTCAGCACTTGCTTAGTGTCCAGACTGCTTTCTACTCTTTTCATAACTCGTATTACCTCATTTAGCTGATTCATACGGTTATGATTCACTGAGTAACCTTTGATTATGTATTCTTTTAATACAGAATTTGCCCATTTTCTGAAGGCGACTCCTCGTTTAGATTTTACTCTATATCCTACTGATATAATCACATCCAGATTATAATATTTAGGCGGTCTGGAAGCTTTGTTTTCACTTCTGTCGAAAATTTCGACAGAAGTGTTTTTGTCTAACTCTCCCTCTTTAAATATATTACCTATATGATATGCTATAGAAGAACGCGCTGTATCAAATAATACAGACATCTGTTCTTGTGTTAGCCATACAGTTTCCTGATCTGGAGTAATTGGGACCTCCAATTCTATTTTATCATCTGTAAAAAGTACAATTTCATTTTCACTCATATATACTTCTCCCCTGCTTCAATACTCCTTGTTTCTGATGAAAAAGTGGCGTTTTCAAAAGCTATTATCAAGGCTCAGCTGAAAGAATTCCTTTTTTGTTTTTTCCATTCTGTCCAACGCCTGCCGCCTGCTGTCCGCGGCAATACAGAAGTAAAACCGGATTTTGGGTTCCGTGCCGGAAGGGCGCGCCTTAATAAAGCCTCCGTTTTCAAAGGTCAGTCCCATCATATTTACCTTGGGAAAATCCAGCTCTTCAAGGCGTCCTGATCTGAGCTGTTTTCCGCTCTGGTAATACTCCCTGCTTACGATCTTCTGCCCGCCCAGGCATGGCTGTTCGTCTTCCCTAAGCGTTCCCATAATCTGGCGGATTCGCTCTTTTCCATCCTTGCCCGTAAAGACGCGCGCCACCTGCTCATCCAGGAAACAGCCATACTGCTCATAGATTTCCTCCAGAATCTGAATCAGATTTTTTCCCTCTGTCATTTTATAATAAAGGGCTGCCTCCGCGACCAGCGCCGCTCCCAAAACCGCGTCTTTATCCCTGGCGTAGGTTCCTTTCAGATAGCCCAGACTTTCTTCAAAGCCGAAGAGGAAGGTGCCCTTTCCGGTTTCCTCCATCTCTTTGATCCGCTCGCCGATAAATTTGAATCCTACCGGCACTTTTACCAGAGAAACGCCAAAGTCCGCGGCGATCTTCTCTGTAAGGGCTGTGGAAACCACGCTCTGCACTATGATCCCATCTTCCGGCAGGCGATTTTCCTTCTTTTGGGAGCTGAGAATATAATAAGTCAGAATAGCGCCCACCTGATTTCCGGTCAAATGGTGGTAGGTCCCGCCACTATCTCTGCACTGCACTCCCAGCCGGTCCGAATCCGGATCGGTTGCCAGAAGAAGCTCCGCGTCCTGGCGGCGGCCGTAATCCAGAGCCAGCCTCCAGGCTCCCTCATCCTCCGGATTAGGCACTTCCACAGTAGGAAATTCCCCGTCTGGCAGCTCCTGCTCCGGAACGGTAAACACAGAATCAAATCCCATTTCATTCAGGATCCGCTTTACAAAGACCCTTCCCGCGCCATGCAAGGGCGTGTAGACAATCTTCAGGCCGCTTCCGTTTTCCCTGCTCATTTCAGGATGAAGCAGCTGCTGGCCAACCCGCTCTATATACCGGTCATCCGTTTCCGTTCCCAGTATTTCAAGGAGGCCCTGGGACACCGCCCGCTCTTTTTCAGCAAGGGGCACATCCCATCCGCAGTCCTTCATCTTTTCCATAATCCGGTCAGCCTGGGCAGGCGGAAGCTGCGCCCCGTCTTCCCAATAAACCTTATACCCGTTATACTCCTTCGGGTTATGACTGGCTGTTATCATAACGCCCGCTATAGCTCCCTTGTCCCGAACCGCGAAGCTAAGCTCCGGCGTGGAGCGAAGGGATTCGAAAAGGTATGCCTTTATCCCGCTGGCCGCCAGCGCCAGAGCGGTTTCCAGCGCGAACTGATCTGAAAAACGGCGGGAATCAAAGGCGATGGCTACGCCCCGTTTCATGGCCTCTTCTCCCTGCTCACAGATGACCTGCCCAAGGCTGTAAGTCAGTCTGCGGATCCGATAGCGATTCATCCGGTTGGTTCCGGCTCCCAGCATTCCCCGCATGCCGCCTGTGCCAAACTCCAGATCGCAGTAAAATCGATCCTCAATTTCCTTTTCATCTGTAAGAGCCGCCAGCTCCGCCTTTGTTTCCCGGTCAAAGCAAGGACTGTCCATCCACTCCTGATACCGGACCATATATTCTTTTTTCAACATCTCTTCATTCCCTCCCTGTGATTATGATATACTAATCCTAACGAAAACCCGGAGGCCTCATTATGATTATGACCATCGATATCGGCGGCACTAAGACTTTGTGCGCCTGGTGGGACAAAGAACAGCTGATAAAAAAAGAGCTGTATCCCACCTCATCTATTAAAAATTATATCCCTTTTGTAAAAGAACATACCCGGGGGTTCTCCATAGACGCCCTGTGCTTTGCCATGGCCGGGCCGATTGTTGGAAACCGGCTGGAGCTGACCAACACCGGCCAGACGATCCTGCTGGATCAGCTGAAAAGCTGCGTCTCCCATATACCCCATGTTCTCTTTCTCAATGATCTGCAGGCTCTGGGCCACGCTCTGCCACGCCTGAAACCGGACCAGCTGCGCGTCTTCCAAGCAGGCTCTGCCGGTCACACCGGCGCCGGATCCAAGGCAATCCTTTCCATAGGCACCGGACTGGGGATTTCCGCTGTCACAAAGGAGGGCCTTGTGCTTCCATCGGAAGGAGGCCACGCGGACTTCGCTCCCCGGGACCCTAAGCAGCTGCGGGTCCTGGAGTATCTCAAGGACAAATACGGCCATGTCAGCTATGAACGGGTCCTTTCCGGACAGGGACTGGCCGATCTTTACGAGGCTCTGTCGGGCTCCGCGCCTGAAGCCCCGGAGCAGGTTACAGCTGGCGCCTTAGATGGAGATCCGAAAGCTCTGGAAACCTTCCGTCTCTTTACCCGCGTCCTGGCCGCCGCCTGCGGTAATACCGCTCTGACCTTTATGGCGTCAGGCGGGATCTATCTGGGCGGCGGCATTATGCCTAAAATCCTGCCCCTGCTGGACCGGAGCGTCTTTGAAAAGGCCTTTCTTGATAAAGGGCGCTTCAGCAGGTGGCTCTGTCAGGTTCCGGTTTATGTGATTTTAGATGAAATGGCCCCGTCCATAGGAGCCGCCGCCCGCGGACAGTCAGCGGCGGGTATCTGACGCCAATTTTTTCAGACGCGCCGCCAGTTCCGGCGTCAGCTGGGAATCGTCCGCCCGCCAGGTCCAGTTTCCCTCCGCCTGACCCGGAATATTCATGCGGCATTCATCGCCCAGTCCCAGGTGATCCTGCAGCGGGATAATAACCCAGGGCGCCGGGCTTTCATATAACGTCTCGATGATTCTCTGAGGGTCTTTGACTCCGCAGTCCCTACACCATCCGGCCAGGGTCTGATTATCGTGGGTTCCGGAGTAAAACACCTTATATGGCTCTTCCATGGTCTCCATTTCCCCCGCGGAAAACTGATAGACCAGCATTCCCGGACAGCCTGTAAGCTTTAAAAGGTTGTGGACCTGAGGATCCAGAAGGCCCAGGTCCTCCGCGAGAAGAGGAAGCGGCCCCAGCTTTTCCGCAAGAGCCCCGAAAAAGTCCTTTCCCGGACCCGGAAGCCACCAGCCGCCGCAAGGCTCCTTTCCCTGCGGGACAGCGTAAAAAGCGGAAAAGCCGCGGAAGTGATCCAGTCTTATATAATCGAATCGCTCCATGGCGCGGGACATACGCTTTACCCACCAGTCATAGCCGGTCTTTTTCAATTCGTCCCAGTCATACAGCGGATTTCCCCAGTTCTGCCCCTTCGCGTTAAAAGAGTCCGGAGGAACACCGGCTCCCGCCAGAGGATAGCCGTATTTGTCCAGCAGAAAAACTTCCCTGTGGGCCCAGGTGTCCGCGCTGTCCGTGCCAGCGTAAACAGGCAGATCCCCGATAATCGAGATTCCTTTGCCTTTCGCGTACATCCTGATTTTATTCCAGCGGTCCCAGAAAAGGAACTGCTCTTTTTTGATCTGCTCCAGCTCATCCGCCTTTTTCTCCCGCCAGTAATCCAGCCCCCGCCGGTTCTTTTCCGCCTCGGGCCACTGCTGCCAGGGCCGTCCCCTGAACGCTTTTTTCAGCACCTGATAGAGCGCGTAATCCTCCAGCCAGAAGGCTTCCTTCCCGCAAAAGGCTTCGTATTCCCGTTTCTTTGGCTCTGTTTGACCAGAAGAAGACAAAAGCCTAGTGTCCCCCGCAAAAAGAGCCGGACTGGAATAAGGCGACCTGTTTTCGTCCGCCGGATTTAAAGGAAGAATCTGCCACAGCTTCTGCCCCGCGTCCCGCAGATAATCGATAAATTCCTCCGCACGTTCATCCAGCCCGCCGCCGGGAAGGGAAGAGACATGGCAGAGTACGCCCGCGCTCCGGGCAAGCTCCAGCCTTGCGGGAGCGGAGCCTCTGCAATAAAACAGCTTTGCCCCAAGAGGCGGAAGCTCCGCAAAGATTTCCGATCCTTCAAAAGAGATTTCTTCCGAGTGGAGCAGCTCCAGCGCGTAGCCGGTTCCCCTAGGCAGCTTTAGATGAAGCAAGGCCCCTTCGGAGGGATGATTGTTTACCGCGGCAATGAGGGCTTCCTCTCCCGATTCTGACCACCGCCGGATGACGCAGACCCGCTCTCCCTCCCAGTCAAAGGCGAATTTTCCAGAAGCGAGAAAGCTGTATTGCTTCCGCAAAAGAGCCAGCGTCCGGTAATGGGCCAGCAGCTCCTGATCCTCTCTTCCCCACGGGTAGGTTCCCCGGTTATATGGGTCCTCAAAGCCCTGGACGCCTGCCTCGTCTCCATAATACAGGCAAGGTACTCCCGGCAGAACGTACTGTAAAAGAGACAGGGCTTTCAGCCGTTTTCGCGCCAGCTCCAGCTTGTCCCCAGGCAGCCGGTACGCTTCCTTTTCCATATCAGAAAGTCCTTCCGGCCCTTCTCCCAGCAAAGTCAGAATCCGGATCCGGTCATGGCTTCCCACCAGATTCAGCGCGCCGTAAAAGCTTTCCGGCGGGTAGTTTTCCGCCAGACTCCTAAGTCCCTTTACCAGGGCCTTGGCGGAACACCTCTGCCGTATGAAGTCGGTCAGGAGATCCCGAAACGGGTAATTCATCACCGAGTCCAGCTCATCTCCCAAAAGATAGCGCCGCTGGACCCCGTAGCTCACTTTATTGCTGGCGTCTTCCCAGACCTCTCCCAGCAGCAGTCCTTCCGGATCGGTTTCCTTAACAGCCTTTCGGATACCGGAAACGCAGGAATCCGGAAGCTCATCGGCCACATCCAGCCGCCATCCGGAGGCTCCCTCTCTGAGCCAATAGCGGATAACGCTGTCCTCATTTTCATAAAGGAATTTTCGGTATCCCGGATCCTCCTCGTTTACATTGGGAAGGGAGCCTACGCCCCACCAGCACTCGTATTCATCCGGAAACCGGCTGAACCTGTACCAGCTGTAATAGGGAGATTCCGGTCCCTGGCACGCTCCCGGCCCCGGATAATTGCCAAACTGATTAAAGTAAAGGCTGTCCGCTCCGGTATGGTTAAACACTCCGTCCAGAATAAGCCGGATTCCCAGCCGTTCCGCGTCCCGGGCCAGCCTGCGGAAATCCTCAAGGGTCCCAAAGGACGGGTCGATTTGGAAATAGTCGGCCGTATCATATTTGTGGTTGCTGGAAGCGGCAAAGATCGGGTTCAGATAAACCGCGCCCACGCCCATACTTTTCAGATAAAAAAGACGGCCGCGGATGCCTGCCAGCGTGCCGCCGAAAAAAGGCCACCGGGTCACTTCTCCTTTGGCGTTTTTCGTATAATAGGGCCGGTCGTTCCAGTTCTGCTGAATCACCCGGCCGGGTCCTTTCCAGTCCGGACCCGGGTCAGCCGCCATCTGCCGCTCCATCCAGTCTTCGCTCCTGGCAAACCGGTCCGGAAAAATCTGATATACGATGGCGTTCTTATACCAGGCCGGAACCGGCTCCGGCCTGTAGACCGTAATCTGAAAAGCCGGCGGTATATGATCATACAGCTGCCCTTCCCCGCCGGATTGCTCCGGATTGTTTCCATAGTAAAAGACGCCTTCCTGGCTTTCTATGACAAAATAATACCAGCATAGCTTTGGCTCCGGGGTGACAAAGGAAACAGAAAACACCTCTTCCTTCTCTGAAAGCTCCCGCTCCATGGCAAGCCGCTCATCTCCCTTTGTCTCCTGCCACAGGTTCAGGCGGCAAAGAACAGGCCCGCTTTCCGCCTCAGCCTTCAGGCGTATCGTAAGAAGCGTCCCGGAAGGAACGGCTCCCCCGGGATTTCGATATTCTTTTTTCTGTGAATCATGACAGCATTTTATGGACATAACAGTTCCTCATATAATTCAATATACTGCTTTGCCGAGCGCTTCCAGGAAAAGTCCTTTCTCATGGCCCGCTTTACAAGAGCGTCCCAGGAGGAACGGCTCTCCCGGTAAAGCTCCACCCCCTGTTTTACCGCGTAAAGCAGCTCGTGCGCGTTGTAATTGGCAAAGCCGAACCCGTCTCCTGTATCTTCGTACCGGTTATAGGGGATTACGCTGTCCTTCAGGCCGCCTGTTTCTCTTACAACCGGAATGGTCCCATAGCGCATGGCAATCATCTGCGAAAGCCCGCATGGTTCAAATCTGGAAGGCATCAGCAGAAGATCAGCGCCCGCGTAAAACCTGGAGGACATGGCCAGGTCAAAGGTCATGCAGGCCCGGACTTTGTCTGGCATTACGCTCTGGTAATGACGGAAGGCTGATTCATATTTTTCGTCGCCTACGCCCAGGACTGCCAGCTGCAGATCCTCCCGCAGCAGCTCTTCTAAAATTCCCAGCACCAGATCCAGTCCCTTCTGCTCGGTAAGGCGGCTGATCATAACGATCAGAGGCACATCCGGATCCTGCTTTAGCCCCAGCCGCTTTTGCAGCGCCGCTTTATTGACGGGCTTTCCCTTCCTGAAAGTTGACGCGTTGTATTTCTCCGCAATATAAGGGTCCCGTCCCGGAGAATAACGATAGAGATCGATGCCGTTTAAAATTCCTGACAGCACAGACTGCCTCCGCTGAAAGATCTCTTCCATATGCTCGCCGTACCAGGCGGTTTTAATCTCCTCCGCGTAGGAAGGACTTACCGTAGTCAGGCGATCGCTGTAATAAAGCGCTCCCTGCATATAATTGACCGCGTCCCCGAAGGAAAGCTGATCCACCGCAGGCTTGCTTTGGGAAAGGCCCAGCACGTCTCCAAGCAGATAGCCCGGAAAGATCCCCTGGAACCTGAGATTGTGAACGGAAAAAACGGTGCGGATTTTCGCGTAAGCAGGCAGGGCCATGTACTGTTCCCTGAGGAAAACCGGAACAAGGGCCGTATGCCAGTCGTTGCAGTGAATCACATCCGGCGAAAACCCCGGTATCCACTGAAGGCTTTCCAAAACAGCCTTGCTGAAAAAGGCGATCCGTTCTCCGTCATCACCGTATCCGTATGGAGAAGGCCGTTTAAAATAATATTCGTTGTCGATAAAATAATAAGTGACGCCCTTTCTCTTTAAGGTTTCCACGCCGCAGTACTGGCTTCGCCATGCCAGCGGGACGGTAAACTCAGCGATTTTTCGCATTTTTTCTTTATATTCGGAAGGGATGGTATCCAGCTTTGGCAGGATCACCCGCATGTCGGCTCCTTCTTTGCAGACGGCGGAAGGAAGCGAGCCGCCTACATCCCCCAGCCCTCCCGTTTTTATAAAGGGCTCCGCCTCAAAAATAGCGTATAAAATCTGAAGTTTGTTTTTCTCCGGTTTTCTGGTCATCTTTTTTCCTTTCATCAGACGCGTTGATTCTTTCCGATTACCAGCGGCATATACCGGCTGCCGCTGAGATGGCTTCCTTCACTGATCCTCGCGAACTTATCGCAGATAACGTTTTCCAGGACTGCCCCCGGCGCAATGGTTCCCCGCTGCATAATAATGGAGTTTTTCACAACAGCTCCCTTGCCGATCTTTACATTTCGGAAAAGAATGCTGTTTTCCACAGTTCCCTCGATCATGCAGCCGCTGGACACCAGGGAATTGAAGATATGGCATCCCTTTAAATATTTGGAAGGAGGCGCGTCCTGTACCTTGGTAAAGATTTTTTTCTTATTGCCGAACAGCTCTTCTCGGATTTCCGGTTTCAAAAGTTCCATAGAGCAGCGCATATAATCATAAGAGCTGTCAACCGCGCCTACATACCCATCAAATGGATAGGAAAGAATCTTCATATTGCTGGCGTTTTCGCTGAGCAGCTCGATCATATCCACATAGTCCATAGCCTCATACCAGTCCATCAGGGCAAGCAGATCTCTTATATTAATAATAAAGCAGTCCATAAACCACGCCGCGTTGCCGGCCATCTCTCTTACGGTCCCTATCAGCGCGCCGTTCTGGTCAAGCTCCAGGAATGGTCCCCGCTTCATGTGAGCGTCCGGGATTTCCTTATAAAGCATCGTCACCTGAGCGCCGGAGGAACGATGCCGCTCCACGATGGGTTCAAAATCGATATTAAAGATCTTGTTGCTGGCGCTTACAATCACCGTATCTTCTTTGGCCCGGTCCAGATAAGGCCGGTTCTGAATGAAATCCCGCAGCAGGAATTTTCCCTCAAACCGCTTCATGCCATAAACGGAGCCGGGGAGCAGGAACAGTCCGCCTTCTTTTCGGTCTAAAGACCATTCCTTGCCGGAACCCAGATGGTCCACAATGGACCTGTAGTAATAGGCCGTGGTGACGCCTACTGTGCGGATGCCCGAATGTACCATGTTGGAAAGAGGAAAGTCCACCAGCCTGTATCTTCCTCCGAAAGGAATGGTCCCTACCGGGCGCAGCTCCGCCAGCTTTCCAAAATTTTCATTGACAAAATTGGTCGTAATATATCCCAGAACTTTATTCATGAAGGGCACCTCCTTTTGTTTCAATGGTTTCCGCGGTGGCATTATCGCCGATGACTGCGATTTCCGCGGAATCGCAGCTTCCCAGCTTGGTTCCCGCGGGCACAACGGAATTTTCTCCAATGATGGAGCGGCAGACCTGGGCTCCCTCCATAATCATAGCTCCCGGCAGGAGGATGGAATCTTTCACGCAGGCTCCTTCACCGATAAAAACGTTAAAGCTCAGGATGGAGTTTTCCACCTGCCCCAGGACCCGGCTTCCATTGCAGATGAGACAATTGTCGATGGACGCGTCAAGGCCGATGTAATGAGGCGGATAAAGGTTGGAATTGCTGAAAATCCGCATATCATCATCAAAGATATCAAAGCTGGGATTCTCATCCAGCAGCTCCATATTGGTCTGATAGTAGCTGTCGATGGTTCCTACGTCCTTCCAATAGCCGTTAAAGGTATACGCGTATAATTTTTTGTTTTCCTTCAGCAGAGCCGGAATCACATTTTTCCCGAAATCGTGGTCAGAGCCGGAATCCGCGTCGTCCTTTCGCAGCGCTTCTCTTAAAACCGGCCAGTTAAAAATGTAGATACCCATAGACGCCAGATTGCTGTCCGGTTCCTTTGGTTTTTCCGCGAATTTGCTGATCTTTCCACTTTTATCCGCTGTAAGGATGCCAAAGCGGCTGGCTTCCTCCCATTCCACTTCCATTACGGAAATGGTCAGGTCGGCTCCGCTCTTTTTATGGAAGTCCAGCATCAGGCTGTAATCCATTTTGTAAAGATGATCCCCTGAGATAATCAGAACATATTCGGGATTATAATTGTCGATAAAATCCATGTTGCGGAAAACCGCGTCGGCCGTTCCCCGATACCACTGTCCTCCCGTTTCGGTAGCGTAAGGCGGCAGGACGAACACGCCGCCATAAGCGTCATCCAGATCCCAGGCGGCCCCGGTCCCGATATAGGAGTTGAGAAGCAGCGGCTTGTACTGGGTCAAAACTCCTACTGTGTTAATATTTGAATTGGTGCAGTTAGAAAGGCTGAAATCGATGATCCGGTACTTTCCCCCGAACGCTACCGCGGGCTTCGCGATGTTCTTTGTCAGCGCTCCCAGACGACTGCCCTGGCCTCCCGCCAGCAGCATTGCCACACACTCCTGTTGCTGCATTTGCATAATAAAACCTCCTTTTATTCATGCTTGTTATTCAGATGCCAGATGTCACTGGCATATTGCGCAATTGTCCGGTCGCTGCTGAAATGTCCTGCTTTGGCAATATTCACAAGTGACATTCTGGCCCATTTGATACGGTCCTTGTACGCTTCTCCCGCTTCCCCCCATGCCCGCGTGTAGTCAGAAAAATCCTTCAGTACAAAATACTCATCGTTGTACCGGAGCAGCGCGTCGTAAATGCTCCAGAACTCATTTCCGGCCTCCGCGAAGGAGCCGTCGATCAGCTGCTGGGTGATTTCCCGCAAAACAGGATCCTGCTGACACAGCTCCTTTGCGCTGTAGCCTCCCTTTTGCAGATAGTCCATTACCTGGGACGCCCGCAGCCCAAAGATAAAGCTGTTGTCGTCCCCTACCAGCTGGTGAATCTCCACGTTGGCGCCGTCCATGGTTCCCAGAGTAACCGCTCCATTGAACATGAACTTCATATTGCCGGTACCGCTGGCTTCCTTCCCCGCGGTTGAAATCTGCTCGCTGATATCGGCGGCGGGATAAATCAGCTGCCCCAGGCTGACGCTGAAATTTTCCAGGAACACCACCTTCAGCTTTCCCCGGATATCCGGATCCCCGTTGACGGTTTCCGCCACGGTATTGATCAGACGGATCACTTCCTTGGCAAAGACATAGCTCTGGGCGGCTTTGCCGGAAAAAATAAAGGTGTAAGGGTCCATATCCAGACCCGGATTTTTCTTCAGCAGATTGTAGAGACGGATCACTTTAAATACATTGAGAAGCTGACGCTTGTAGGCGTGAATCCGTTTGACCTGCACATCAAAGACTGAGCTGGGATCCACTAAAATCCCCGTCTGATCCTTGATGTACTGAGCCAGTCTGCATTTATTGTCATATTTAGCGTCCATCAGCTCTCCAAGGAAGCCTTCATCCTCCTGGTATTCCAGCAGACGCTCCAGCCGGCCTGTATCCCGAATCCATTCATCCCCAACAGCTCTGCTGATGAGCCGGCTCAGGCCAGGATTCGCCTCCAGAAGAAAGCGCCGGTAGCTGACTCCGTTTGTCTTATTATTGAACTTTTCAGGGCAGGCCCTGTAGAATTCTTTGAACACATCCTTCTTTAAAATTTCTGTATGGATGGCGGCCACCCCATTTACAGAATGGCTCCCTATAATGGACAGATTGGCCATCCGTACCTGTCCGTCCCACAAAATAGCCGTAGCCTGAAGATCGTTCTGCCAGTGGTCGCCGGTTCTGGAGAAGCTTTCCCGATAGCGGCGGTCGATTTCCTCGATGATCATGTAGACCCTTGGAAGAAGACTTTCCATCAGAGGAATGGGCCAGCGCTCCAGAGCTTCCGGCATAATGGTGTGGTTTGTAAAGGACATGGTTTTTGTGGTAATCTCCCAGGCCTCATCCCACTCCAGACGCTCCTGATCCAAAAGGACCCGCATCAGCTCCGGCACGCAGAGGGCCGGATGCGTATCGTTGGTGTGGATCGCGACTCGGTCTGAAAATCTATCCCATTCCTCTGTCCCAAAGCGGCGTTTGTAGTGATTGACGATGGAAGCGATCCCAGCGGCCACCAGAAAATATTCCTGCTTCAGGCGCAGCTCTTTTCCAGCGGGCGTGCTGTCATCCGGATAGAGAATGGCGGTAATGGCCTCGATCTCATTGCGCTCCCGCACGGCTTCACTGTACTGTCCCCGGCTGAAGGCCTCCAGATTGATTTTTTCCTCCGCGGGCTCTGCCTGCCACAGGCGAAGCATATTAGCGGTTTTCCCGCCGTATCCCGCAATGGGAACGTCGTAAGGCACCGCAATAACCGTCTGATAGTTTATATGTTCAAAATTTATTTTTCCATTTTCATAGGTCCGGCTTACTGTTCCTCCGAAATGGACCTCAACCGCGCTGTCAGAATTGCGGATCTCCCATGGATAGCCGTTTGTAAGCCACGGATCCGGTTCTTCCCGCTGCTGGCGCTCCTGGATCTTCTGTTTGAAAAGGCCAAAGCGGTAACGGGCGCCCATGCCGGTGCCGTCAATGTCAAGGAATGCCATAGAGTCCAGAAAGCAGGCCGCCAGCCTTCCCAGTCCCCCGTTTCCCAAGCCGGGATCCGGTTCCATGGCGCACAGCTCATCCAGATCCTCCCCCAGCTCAGCCAGACCTTCCCTGACCAGCCCTTCCGCGCCGAAGGCCAAAAGATAATTGTCCAGCAGCCTTCCCATAAGAAATTCCATAGAAAAGTAATAAACCCTCTTATCCTGATTTTCTCTGTGCCGCTGGCGCGTCCAGGTATGAAGCTCCGCGGCTTTGCTGCAGATCATCTTTGCCAGAACCTCATATCTTTCACGCTTTGTACATTCTTCAAAGGGTCTGGCCATAAGCGTCACACATTCCGCCAGATACCGCTTTTTAAAGTCTTCTTTTCCCAAAAACATATTGCTGCTGTCCTCCTGATATTTATTCGTTTTGTGTATATGGCGCAAAGATCGTACCTCCTACAGGCGGGACTGTAATTTCAATATACTGCTCCTGCCCGTGATAAATGCCTTTTTTCGCCTTTACCGGCTCAGGATTCAGATGCCCGCTTCCGCCGAATTCCCCGGCGTCCGAGCTGAATATCTCCTGGTAGCGGCCGGGCTTTGGCACGCCGATCTTATATTTCCGGTAAGTGTCCGGCTGAAAATTAAGGAGAATGACGGTAAAGTCCTCCGGCTTTTTTCCCTGCCGTTTGAAAACCAGAACGCTCTGCTCCTTATTGTCCGCTTCCAGCCACTGGTAGCCTTCCCAGCTGTAATTACGCTGCCATAAAGAAGGCTGGTTCCGGTAAAAATGATTCATTTCTTTTACAAAGCGCTGGTGCTTTGCGTGGGCCTGATAATCCAGCAGGAACCATTCCAGGCCTTCATAGAACCGCCACTCGATAAACTGACCGAACTCGTTTCCCATAAAATTCAGTTTCGCGCCGCTGTGGCACATCTGATACAGGAGCAGGAGCCTGAGCCCGGCAAACTGTCTCCAGTAATCCCCCGGCATCCGTCCGATCAGAGACCGTTTTCCATGGACGACTTCGTCGTGAGAAAGAGGCAGAACAAAGTTCTCATTAAAGGCGTACATCATGGAGAAGGTCAGGAGGCTATGGCTGCCGTCCCGGAAGGGAAAATCCAGGGCGCAGTATTTCAGCGTGTCGTTCATCCATCCCATATCCCATTTGTAATGAAACCCAAGGCCTCCGTCTTTTGGCGGGCAGGTTACAAGCGGCCAGGCCGTGCTCTCTTCCGCCGCGGTAAAGACGTCGGGAAGCAGCTGTCCGATGGCGGTATTGCACTTCTGAAGGAAGGCCTTTGCCGCCAGATCCTCTTCTCCCCCCAGATGGTTATACCGTTTTTTACTGTCATCGCCGATTCCGTAATTCAGGTACAGCATACTGCTGACGCCGTCTACCCGCAGACCGTCCGCGTGGTATTCCTCCAGCCAGTAAACTGCGTTGCTGATGAGAAAGCTCTGGACCTCAGGGCGGGTGTAATCGAATTTAAAGGTGCCCCATTCCACATGCTCTTCCGATTCGTAAAGGGGCGTTCCGTTAAAACGGGACAGGCCGTGGGCGTCCCTGCAGAAATGGCCCGGCACCCAGTCCAGAATCACGCCGATTCCCGCCTGATGGAAGCAGTCGATCAGATATTTAAAATCCCGGGGCGTCCCAAAACGGCTGGTGGGTGCGTAATAGCCTGTGATCTGATATCCCCAGGAGCCATCAAAGGGGTGTTCCATAACCGGCATGAATTCCACATGGGTATATCCCATTTCCTTTACATAGGCGGTCAGCTCCGACGCCAGCTCCCGGTAGGAATAAAAGTCCGGGTCCTCCGGGTTTTTCCCGTGCTGCTTCCAGGAGCCCAAATGTACTTCGTAGATATTAAGGGGCTTTTCAAAGTGGGAGCCGCTTTTTCTCTCTTGCATCCACTGGCCGTCCTTCCATTCATAGGAAAGCTCCGCCAGTCTGGAAGCGGTTCCCGGCCTTTTTTCCGCGGAAAAGGCAAAGGGGTCCGCTTTGTAAAGGATTTCTCCCGACTGTGTTTCGATCCGATATTTGTAAAGCATTCCCTCCGCCGCTCCCGGCACAAAGGTTTTCCAGATACCGCTGTTTCCTTCCGGCTCCATAAAGAACCCGCTGCCGCTCCAGCCGTCAAACTCCCCTGTAACACAAACGGATTTGGCCATGGGCGCCCATACGGCAAAGAAATAGCCGCTTTTTCCGTCCAGCTCTTCTTTACGCGCGCCCAGCATGGTATAACAATGAAAGTGTTCTCCCTGTCTGAACCGTTTTAGATCATTCTGGTCAAAACGCATCGCTTCCTCACCCGCTTTCTAAAAAATAAGTATCCTGATTCTTATTATGGCTTTTAAGCGCTAACCTAACACAAAGGTACGCGCAATTGATCTTTTTTTCTGATATTTTTATTTTACCTCTTTTTGCTTCTTATGGCAACCAATGGATAAAAAAGGCCCCGCGGCAAAGCCGGGGGCCTCTCTTCCTATTTTATCCCGCTGTATATTCTTTTACGACGGTTCCGCCTATAATGTGCTCTTTCACAACCCGGGCGGCCTTATCTTCCGTCATCTTAATGTA
Organism: bacterium 210820-DFI.6.37; assembly: GCA_020558355.1. Classification (GTDB taxonomy): domain Bacteria; phylum Bacillota; class Clostridia; order Peptostreptococcales; family Anaerovoracaceae; genus Hominibacterium. Next base: position 129,721 of record JAJCKG010000007.1, read on the forward strand.
GGTTGTCTTTGTCCCGTCCTCATCGTAAACCTCTACGATAGGCTCCAGTTTACACATGCCGATACAGCCCATCATGGTCAGTTCCACATTTTTCAGACCCCGGGTCCGTATCTCATTGGCAAAGGAATTCATCACAGGCCGGGCGCCCGCGGCAATCCCGCAGGTGGCCATTCCTACGGAAATGACCTTTTTCCCCGCTTGTTTCGCCTCTTCTTCCCCTTTTCTGATTTTTTCCAGTTCTTCTAAAGTCTTCATAATTCTTACCTCCCTCGCGTGCGGTTCAGAATGATACACGCTCTCTCCGTAATCAAGCCTCGTACAACATCTTCCGCAAAGGCCTTGCAGGTAGGCGCGCCGCAGACGCCGCAGTCCACTCCCGGAAGCGCGCTTACGATCCGCCCCATTTCCTCCATCTTTTTCAAGGATACATTAATATCGTCATCCAGCTGGAGTACCGGCCGGTAACGAAGCTCCCGGTTCCGAACCAGCTCTTCTTCATTATGAGAAACATTCAAAATCCGCTCGCCGTATCTGGCCTTGGCTTCATCTATGATCACTTTGATATTGGTCTTTGCCGAATAGCTGTTTTCCACCGTCAGCGAGCCGCCGCAGCATCCGCCGGTGCAGGCTTCCGCTTCAATAAATTCGACGCCTTCCAGCTTTTCGTCCTCCACCTTCTCAAAGATATCGATGACTTCATCGATCCCGTCCACCGCAATGAATTTATCTGTGCCAAGGGCCAGACTCTCACCGCCCGGGTTGGTCCACCGAAGCCCCATAACACCGGTCTTTTCCAGCGGCTCCACATCGGAATCCTCCAGCGTTTTCAAATTATGGATGACCTGCTTGTACACTTCGGAAATGGCCACCATTTCATCCACATCGGTCTCTATCACCTCATCGCTTTCCCGTATAAAGGAAATTTTAGCTGTACACGGGGCGATAAAGAAAATACCGATCTTCTTATCCGGGTGCTTTGCTTCGGCTTCTCTTCTTGCCATGCTTGCCACCACCTCCACCGGAGGCCGGTAATCCAGCACGTGTTCCAGCAGATTGGGAAATCGAATCTGGATCAGCTTTAGGACAGAAGGGCAGCCGGAAGAAATCATAGGCAGGGGCCGCTGCCCCTTTTCCATCTGCTTTCTTGTGGCGTAGCTGATCATCTCGGCTCCAATGGCCTCTTCATAGACATCATCAAAGCCCACCCGCTTCAACGCCGTCAGCAGGTGATTCCTGGATTTTACGCCTTTAAACTGTCCGAAAAAGGATGAGGCCGGAATGGCGATTTTATAATCGTAATCAGCCAGAGCCTCCAGCGTGTCCACCACTGGTCTGGTAGCGTGTCTCGGACAGACCTTGACACACATGCCGCACTCAATGCAGCGCTCCGGGCTGATGACAGCCTTCCAGCTTCGAACGCGGATGGCCTCAGTTGGACAGCTGCGGACGCAGTGAATGCATCCGATGCACCGATCCTGCTCCAGATGAATCGACGTCACATGATAGGGCTCAAGGGACAGAGGGCCTTCCCTGAGGCCGATGCTGTGCAGCTTTCCGCACACCGTAAAGGTGGTGTCTTCCGTTTCCACCAGCGCGATATTCCGGTTGCGGGCCAGCTCGATCATAGTGTCTGTGGCTACCTTCCCGCAGGTGATAATAATGCAGGTGATATTCATCATTTCCGACGCACGGATGGTCTGGGGATTTACCAGACTGGTAATGAGAATACTGTCATCCGCCGTATCCAGCATCACGTTGCTCATAAGGTCAGAGGCTACCGCGTAGGAATATTCCCTCTGCAGAAGGCTGTCTGTTTCATAGAGCAGCCGCCCCTTTATCAATCTTACGATTTCCTTCAATTCCACCAGGGCCACCTCCCATCTCCGGCAAAATCTCCTTGAAGATTAAATTTACCTGCTCATTAATCAGGGTTTCCGCCCGGAAAGCCGCGTCCATAGCGCTTCCTCCCTGCCGCTTCAGAGCTTCCGAAAACCTGCGGCTGTCAAAATAAAAGGTTCCCCTACTGCTGGAAATCATCAGATTCAGTTTCAGGCTTTCATGAGACAGCATCGTAAGGAAAAACACATTGCCCAGGTTTCCCAGCGGCTGCCGGTCGATGGACCCGGTCTCAAAGGACGCGGTCAGTACCGTACCCTGTCCCACCTGAGATTCCAAAACAAGGTCCCCTCCCGCCAGAAGCGCCGCTTCCTTAAACATGGGCAGCCCCAGCCCTACCATTCTGGTGGTTCTGGAGGTATGGAACGGATCGGTTGCTTTTTTCAGTGTTTCCTCATCCATTCCGCAGCCATTGTCTTTTACTGTAATAACCAGCTGACAATCCTCCTGGCAGGTTTTAACGCCGACAGAAATTTCAGAGCTATCCGCCGTTATAGAGTTCTGCATAACATCCATGATATGTAGGGCCAGTTCTTTCATGATATTCACCTCAAGTCTTTCTCATTGATCCAGTTGATCACATCGCGGGCTGTAAGCTTATCCTTTGAAACCGGAAGCTCGATGGCATTTTTCCCCCGGCTCATACAGGCCAGTCTGTGGCTGTCTGTGCCGTACAGCAGCGTCTTGTCTTTCAGTTCCTTCCTTTCCGCCGCAAAAGCCCTTCCCTCTTCCGAATCGGTCACTTCCGCGACGCCAGTACGCAGTCCGGCTGGGAAGGTTCCCAAAACCGAAAGAACGCTGTACGCGTTTCGGTCCACATGAGAAAAATACGCGCAGCCGGAAAGCCCTCTGGCTGCCGCGAACACTTCCTCCACAGTCAGATCCGCGGAGACTAAAAGCAGCTGCTTTTCTTTTCCCACAATATGGTCCTGCCAGTCCATCAGATACTGAGGCCCGAATATATCCTCCTGATTGGGAACAGGCAGGAGCTTCTTTTTTACCAGGCGTTCCATTTCCCCGGCGGCCTCTACATCGGCAAAGAGACAGCTGATGTGGACTTCTTCGGCAGATTCCACTTCGATGCCGGGGATCAAGACCAGAGGCTTTCCCTGAGCGCACTTTTCTATGGCAGCCAGATTTCCAGCGGAATTGTGGTCCGTCACCGCAATCAGATCCAGACCGGCAAGCACTGCCATGTTGACAATATTGTTGGGGGTCATCTCTTCTTCCGCACAGGGCGAAAGCGCCGAATGGATGTGAAAATCATAGCGATATTTCATGACAGCAGCTCATGAAGCCGCCAGCACAGCTCGTACGCGTCCATTTCGCTTGACAAGACAGCGATGTCTTTTTCCTCCGCCTTTTCCGCAGTTGCCGCTTCCACCGCAATCCCTTCGGGAACGATGATACAGGCCGCTTCGTCCAGCTCCGCCACTGCCAGCACATTCAGATGGGTCTGCACTGTGATCCAGGCGTTTCCCGCTTCACATCCGCTCATGACCCGGCTGAGAAGGTCACACACATAAACACCTGTGATTTCCCGGTCCCGTCCTCCTGAGGTCACAGGCTGCATCCCCAGGGCGTGGACCATATCCTTTACTTTCATGGGCCCTCCTTATTTTATGTATACCACCATTTTTACTTTTGTACCCTGTCCGGGCGCGGTAATGATTTCCAGCTCGTCCGTATTCTTTTTGATATTGGGAAGCCCCATGCCGGCGCCAAATCCCATTTTCCGCACCTGCTCGCTGGCCGTGGACCAGCCCTCCTGCATGGCCAGGGAAAGATCCTCGATTCCTTTTCCGGAATCTGAAATAACGATTTTAATCTGTCCGCTGTCGATGTCCACATGGGCGGTTCCTCCGCCTCCGTGGATAAAAGCGTTGATCTCCGCCTCATACATGGCCACAGCGACTCTCTTTATAACAGGCGGAGACACACCAAGCTTCGCCAGCGTTTTTTTTACACTGCTTGATGCCTCTCCGGCCATGTCAAAATTATTTCCGTCAATGATAAAATCCAGTTTCATATTACTCCTGCGCTTTCCGCTGCTGGGCGATCATCATATCCTTGATCTTCATCAATCTCGCCAGATTACTTCTTTCATTTTCATCTAACTTCATTGTAATACTTTTGATGGTTTCCTGCAACGTAGGAATTTGTACATATTCAAGCGCGTTTACTCTTCTTCTGGTTTTTTCAATCTCTTCCGCCAGAAGCTGGACCGTCTTTTCCGCCTGGGCCAGCTTTAGCATAAGGGGCAGGACCTCCTGGAGAGCGTCCACGGACGCGTCCAGCTCGCCGGAGGTAAAGGCCAGGCCGTAAGGATAAATATCCCTGCCCTCATCGCCCGCGCTGGTAAACTGAAAGTCAGGAACATTAACGCTCATAACATTCCTGGTTTTAACGCTGGCAAAGACCTGTCTCTGCGGAAGCATAAGAGCCTCCTGCAGCGCGGCGTCTTCCATGGCCGCGCCTGCCACTACAAAGCCCTGGTAGACCCGGGCCATTTTTTCCTCCAGCTGGGTCCGCAGCTCCATGTTTTCACGGATCAGCTCCAAAAACTTTTTCATCAGGTCATCCCGCTTGTCCTTGAGAAGCTTGTGGCCTCTGGTGGATGTGGCGAGACGTTTTTTCAGCCTGGACAGCTCCATTCGGGTCGGGTTTACTTGTAAAATAGCCATATCCCCGCCTCCTTATTTGTCTTTTTTCACGCCGTATTTTTCGATCATCTCCGGCTTGATCCTCTTCAGCTCGCTTTCCGGTAGGATCGAGAGAAGCTCCCAGCCGATATCCAGAGTTTCGGTGATTTCCCGGTTGGTTGTAAAGCCCTGTGAAACATATTTCCGCTCAAATTCATCAGCAAACTTGGCGTAAAGCAGGTCTGTCTCAGAAAGGGCGGCTTCTCCCAGAATGGTCATCAGTTCCTTGGCGTCTTTTCCTCTCGCGTAAGCGGCAAAGAGCTGGTTCATCGTTCCGGAATGGTCTTCTCTTGTCTTGTCCGGCCCGATTCCCTTGTCTTTCAGACGGGACAGGGACGGCAGAATGTCGATAGGAGGCATTACGTTCTTTCTGTAAAGCTCTCTCGACAGGATGATCTGGCCCTCTGTAATGTATCCGGTCAGGTCAGGGATCGGATGGGTCTTGTCATCCTCCGGCATGGTCAGAATCGGGATCATGGTAATGGAACCTTCGCTGCTGTCTTTTCTTCCCGCTCTCTCATAGAGGGTGGCAAGGTCCGTATAAAGATAGCCCGGATAGCCCCGGCGGCCCGGAACTTCCTTTCTCGCGGAAGACACCTCTCGGAGGGCTTCAGCGTAATTGGTAATATCCGTCAGGATAACCAGCACATGCATGTCCTTTTCAAAAGCCAGATACTCAGCGGCGGTCAGCGCCATACGGGGAGTCGCGATACGCTCGATAGCCGGGTCGTTGGCCAGGTTGATAAACATAACCGTACGGTCAATGGCTCCGGTAGCCTTAAAATCCTTTACAAAGTAATCGGACTCTTCAAATGTAATACCGATCGCGCAGAATACTACGGCAAAGTTGGATTCCCCCTTCAGCACCTTTGCCTGTCTCGCGATCTGAGCGGCCAGCTTCGCGTGAGGAAGGCCGGAGCCTGAGAAGATCGGCAGCTTCTGGCCTCTTACCAGGGTATTCAATCCATCGATAGCCGATACGCCGGTCTGAATAAATTCATCCGGATATACCCGGGCCGCCGGATTCATAGGCAGTCCGTTGATGTCCAGCTTCTTTTCGGGAATCAGCTCAGGACCGCCGTCGATGGGTTCTCCCATGCCGGAAAAGACTCTTCCCAGCATATCTTCCGATACCGCCAGCTCCAGTCCTTTTCCAAAAAAGCTTACCTTACTGTCCTCCAGATTGATTCCGGCGGAGCTTTCAAAGAGCTGTACCAGTACATCGTTTCCGTTTACTTCCAGCACCTTGCATCTTCTCCGCTCGCCGTTTGGCAGCTGGATCTCGCCCAGCTCATCATAGGCGACGCCCTCAACGTCTTTGACCAGCATCAGAGGGCCCGCTACTTCGGATATCGTTCTATATTCTTTTAACATTACGCAGATACCTCCTCTTTCATCAGCGCGTCAAGGGTCTGTGTCAGCTCCGCCGCCGCAGCGTCGATATAGCCTTCGATCTCAGCTTCGCTGACATACTTGGCTCTGGCGATCTTTTCACGCACGTCCATGTTCAGGATACGGGTCACATCCACGCCTTTTTCCAGCGCGTTTACTGATTCATTGTAGAAGGTCAGAACCAGCTTGAGGATCCGGTACTGTTTTTTCAGAGAAGTGTACGCGTCCGTATCATCAAACGCGTTCTGCTGCAAATAGTCCTCCCGGATGGATCTGGAAGCTTCCAGAATCAGGCGGTCGGAAGGGGACAGAGAGTCATATCCCACCAGCTTTACGATTTCCTCCAGCTCGGATTCTACCTGAAGCAGCTTGTTGGTCTCTGTTACACATTTTGTCCAGTCATCGGCGATATTCTTGTCCAGCCAGCTTCCAATGGTTTCACTGTACAGGGAATAGGAGGTCAGCCAGTTGATGGATGGGAAGTGCCTCTTGTAGGCAAGTCCGGAATCCAGTCCCCAGAATACCTTTACGATACGCAGTGTGGACTGTACCACTGGGTCGGAGTTGTCTCCTCCCGCGGGAGATACGGCTCCGATGGCGGTCAGGGTGCCGACCCGGTCCTGGCTTCCCAGGCACTGCACTTCACCGGCCCGTTCATAGAACTGAGCCAGTCTGGAGGTCAGGTAAGCCGGATAGCCCTCTTCACCGGGCATTTCCTCAAGACGGCCGGACATTTCGCGGAGAGCCTCAGCCCACCGGGAAGTGGAGTCCGCCATGATGGCCACAGAATATCCCATATCGCGGAAGTATTCGGCAATGGTGATCCCTGTATAGATCGACGCTTCACGGGCCGCTACCGGCATATCGGAGGTATTGGCAATGAGCACCGTACGGTTCATGAGGGATTCTCCGGATCTAGGGTCCTTCAGCTCCGGAAACTCCATCAATACTTCTGTCATTTCGTTTCCCCGCTCTCCGCAGCCTACATAGACAACCAGATCTACATCAGACCATTTTGCCAGCTGGTGCTGCACAACGGTTTTTCCCGAACCGAAAGGCCCTGGTACCGCGGCGGCTCCGCCTCTTACAATGGGAAACAGGGTGTCGATAACCCGCTGTCCTGTAATCATCGGGACCTCCGGAGACAGCTTGTTTTTAAAAGGCCGCTGCTTTCTTACCGGCCATTTCTGCATCATCATCACGTCTTTTACTGTTCCGTCGTCCTGCTTTACTTTGGCTACAGTATCTGTGATTTTACACATTCCGCCTCTGATTTCCTGGATGGTTCCTTCTACACCTACCGGAACCATGATCTTATGCACGATCAGTTTGGTTTCGTCAACGGTTCCGATTACATCTCCCGGGACTACCTTATCCCCCTCTTTTACAGACGGTTTGAAATCCCACTCTTTATTGTGGTCCAGAGAAGTGACTTCCACGCCTCTGGCAATATTGCTCCCGGTTTTGGATTTGATGACCTCCAAAGGTCTTTGGATACCGTCAAAGATCATCTCCAGGATCCCCGGTCCCAGCTCCGCGGAAAGAGGCTCCCCTGTAGAAACTACTTTGTCCCCGGTCTTCAGGCCCGCTGTTTCCTCGTATACCTGGATGGAGGCTTTGTCGCCCCGCATTTCTATAATTTCACCGATCAGCCCCAGGTCGCCTACCCGGACAACGTCGAACATATTGGCGCTCTTCATGTTGTCTGCTACGACCAGCGGACCGGAAATTTTTATGATTTGTCCATGGTCCATATTTTTTCACCTACTTTATCAATTATTAAAGATGTCCGCACCTACGGCTCTCTCTACATTTCTGTGAATGCCCGCCATGCCGATGCCCAGGCTTCCGTTCCTGCCCGGAATGGGAATAATGGCAGGCAGCATATCATCCTTATACCGTTCTACTACATCCGGATTGGCAGCGATCAGCTCTTCTGTCACGAATACGATACCGTATTCCCGCTTTGCCAGATCCGCTACAAGGTCCTCGATGGAACTGTCTGTTTCCGCCTCGAACACATCAAAGCCGATGGCTTTAAAGCCCAGCACGCTGCCCCGGTCGCCGATAACCGCGATTTTAGTCTGCATAGATGTACCTTACCCTTTCTGCGATCTGATCCTTGGCAAGTCCGTAGATCTTCGATACCAGCACCAGTCTGACCGCTTTTATCTCCCGTTCTTTCCGATACAGGAACGCGATCACCGGCTCAATACCGAAGGGAATCACTCTGGCCTTGTCAAAGAGGTCCTTAAAGCAGCCGTCCAGCTGCTGTTCAAAAACAGTAAGCGGTTGGCCCTGCTTTAACGCGGAGACGCTCTTTCCCAGTCTGCGGGTTTTCCCGACTTTGTCCACCAGACGGGCGATGCCTTCATAGCCGGCGGAAAAGCCTTCGCTGATATCCGAAGGCGCGATAGTCCCGCCTTCCGCGAAGATCCGTTTGACTTCATACGCGTCTTTCTTCATACGCATCAGCCGCACCGCCGTTTCGATATTGATCAGATCAATTTTGAGAGCCACATACTCCATCAGCAGCGGGTTTCCGATTTCTTCCGCCGTTTTCCGCGTCAGGGACAGAACAGCTTTATCGATCACAATGTCTACGATCTGGGAATCCCTGGTTTTTGCCAGCCGGTCCGACGCTTCCAGGGCGGCCCGTCCAAGACGCTCCGGTACATGATCAAAGCGTCCGGAGGCCATCTCAGCTTCCATTTGCTCTACGGAAAAGGTTCCTGTTTCCTTGTAAAGAGACTGAAAGGACCCTCCCGCGGCCTTTGCCTTTACATAGACCTTCAGATTATGCCCGTCCGCCGGGTAGCGGAAAACCTTCGTTACGCCGGACTGACCGGTAATATTCTCTACCAGCCGGTAGGTTCTTCGCAGCTCCTGTTCAAAGGCTTTCTCATATTCCTTCAGACTGAAATCCCGGAACATTTCCTTTCCCGACAGACTTTTGAACGCCTCCACAGCGCCGGCAGCTTCGATGGCTTTTAAAAGCTCCTGCTGGGAAATCATCTGATTTTCCAGGGCCTGTGTTCTTGCCGCGGCGTGAAGGTATTTTGTATCGTTCTTTGTCATAAATACCATTCCTTTCCTTTACGCAAACAGCATTGCCGCGATTTCGGTTTCTGTCTCTTTCTTTGTATCCTGGATCAGTACTTCAAAGGTGCAGTTGGTTTCAATGTCGCCCTCCCGCAGGATAAGGCCTCCCAGAAAATCTCCCTTCTCTTTGGAAAAAGTCACTTTCATGTCAAAGGCTTTTCCCGCTTTTTTTGCCAGCTTGGCTCCGAAAGCCTGTCCATCCGCTTCATTAAGCAGGATGGTCACGTCCTTCGCGCTGCTGTATCTGCCGATGAGTCTGCTGTAAAGCTCCAGCTTTTTTTCATCAGAAAATCCGGACAGCTCTTCCAGCGCCAGAGCAAAGGCTTTTTCCAGCGCCTTCCGCTTGGCTTTCAGCTTTATATTACGGCTTTCGATGCCGGCCTGAGAGGTTCCTCTCTGGGTTATTTCTTCTACTTCCTTATGGGCTTTTTTCAGGATCGCTGTTTCTTCCGCGCTGGCTTCTTCCTGGTAAAGCTTTGCGACTTCCTCCGCGTTTTTCTGTCCCGCGGTCAAGATACGGTCAGCCTCGGCGCGCCCTTCCGCAGAAATAGCGTCCAGTATTTTTGCGATATTCTCCATAGTAGCTTTCTCCCTCTTTTAGATCTCAATATTAAAGATCAGCAGCATGGAAATCAGGAACGCCAGGATCGCGTAAGTTTCTACCAGGGCCGCGGAAACCATTGCCTTGGATACCTGATCCGGCTTTTTTGCGATAATGTTGATGCCTGCCGCGGCAACTCTTCCCTGAGCGATACCGGAGAACAGACCTACCAGAGCGATAGGCAGCGAGGAAGCCAGAATATACGCGCCGGTTCCTACGGAAAGCTGCACGTCTCCGCCCATCATTCCTGTATTCAGCATAATGATAAATCCAATCAGGAATCCGTAGATACCCTGTGTACCAGGCAGAGCCTGCAGAATCAGACACTGACCGAACCGTTCCGGATCTTCGCTCAGAACGCCTGAGGAAGCTTCACCAACAAGGCCTACGCCCTTTGCCGAACCGATACACGCCAGGCCAACTGACAGAGCTACTCCGCAATATGCGTAAAAATTTCCGTTTGTAAATAATGTTGCAAAAGTTTCCATTTTATTTTTCCTCCGTTACATTCACGTATTTTGTTTTTGCTCTCAGCGGGTCGAATTTTTCGCCGCCGCCTTCATAATATTTTCCAAAGAATTCCACGTACTGCAGTCTGGCCGAATGCACATACGCCCCAAGAGCGTTGATGGCCATGTTCAGCGCGTGTCCTCCCGCGAATATGACAATAAACACGATTGCTCCGATAACGCCGCCGCCTGTCAGAGATCCCATAATGTTGACTACGCTGGCGATTACGCCTGTAGCAAGTCCCAGCGCCAGGATTCTGGAGTAGGACAGGACATCCGAGAAATAGCTGGTCACATCGTAGAGACTGATGATTCCTGACGTGATCTTTCCAAAGACCGTAGGCTTCGCTCTTCCCTGTGTCAGCACCAGTCCCAGGGCTCCGCCGATGGACATGACAATGCCGATCAGCTTTAGTTTCCCCGGAAGAATCAGTAATGGCAGCCCGATCAGGAAAATATACCAAAAGCCCACATCAAAGAGCGCTCCCCATTTGTCGCCCCGCTTGATCATCAGGTAGGCCTTAAAGCCCATGCCCAGGAACAGATGGATGATCCCAAGTCCGCAGGACATTGCCAGAACCACCAGCGGCTGAGATAGCGGGTCGATCACTTGCGGAAGCTCCAGCTCCTTTCCGAAGAAGACCTCAGCTACCGTCGGGATTACATCCCCGAAAAAGCTTCCGTACATCAGTCCCCAGAAAATAGTTGAAATTCCCGAAATTCCCAGCATGGTAAGGAGACGCTTCGCTCCCTCTCCAAGGTCTAAAAGCTTTGCCGCTCCCAGGCCTCCTACGGCCAGAATCAGCCCGTAGCCCGCGTCGGAAAGCATCATTCCAAAGAAGATAAAGAAAAATAGTCCGATGGCCCAGTTGGTGTCCATGCTTCGGGAATCCGGCAGAGAATACATCTCTGTCAGCGCTCCAAAAGGAGCTACCAGCTTGCTGTTTTTCAGCAGGACCGGATATTCTTCATCCTTTTCCGGTTCTTTATACTGATAACAGCAGGTACGCTTTTCCAGAGCCCTGCTGACCCGGTCCTTCTGAGAGGCCACCACCCAGCCGGTGATTACATCCACCTTTTCCGTGTGGAGCGCGTTGTCCTTCATGGACAGACAGTCCATACGGAGCTGAACAGCGTCGCAGGCCATCTCCAGCTCCTGCCGTTTTCCGGCTTCCCGCTTCAGCTTTTGCTCTTCGGTCTGGATTCGCTCTTTCAGCCGCAGGATCTTTTCATCCCTGCGCTGGATGTTTTCTTCAAAGGTTCCCTCCGCGCCGTCCAGTGAAAATTCCTTCGCTCCAAAGAGACTGACGATCTCTCTTACCGCTTTTTCATCTTTTTTATGAAACAGCGCCGCTACATAACAGTTTTCTTCATCCTCGGAGATCCTTTTAAAATAAGCGTCCACTTCTTTTTCTTCCGCGGCCTTCGCGAGATCGCCCGCGTCTCTTGGCTGCGGCAGAATATAACAGATCAGCTTTGTACACTTTGTCTGAAAATCGGAAATATCCCCGCTTACAGACCTCCATGGAAGAAAGGCCGCTTTCTCAAATTCCGTCTTTTGCAGCTCTTTCTGAAGCGCCGCTCTTTCCTTAACGATCTCCTCAATCGCTTCACAGCTTTTTATCGTCTCAAAGAGCACCTGATCGTTAGTAAGATCCTTGTAGGTTACAGACGGCTTTCTGTAAAAAAGCCCTCGTTTCTCTCCAAACTCCTTCAACGCGTCAATACACTCATTCAGCCGGAGGACCAGATCTTCCTCTCTGGAAAGATCAATTCCATCGCTGGCGGCAAGCCCCTTCACCTGTTCTTCCTCCAGCATAGATTCCGCGCGTGTGGGTTCTACTATGCCGCACCGCATCAAATCCTCCAGGATATCCGATGATTGCTCCCTAAGACTGTAGATATAGATTTTTTCCATTTTTTCAATCATATCTGATCCACGATCCTTTCCACAATCATTCGTGCCGCCTGGTCCATTCTGCTCTCCGCGATTTCCAAAATCTGTCCCGCTTCCTTTTCAGCGGCGGCGACTTTTTCAGCCGCCAGAGCCTGTGCCTTTTCTTCGGCCTGCCGGACTAAAGCCTCTGATTTTTCCGCGGCCTTGGCTATGGTATCTTCCACAAGCTTTTTTCCATGGCTTTTGGCCTGGGCCGCGCCCCGCTCCGCGTCTTTTTGCGCCTGAAGCTTCTGCTCTTCCGCTTGTTTTTCAGCATCTTTGATTTTGTCAATAACATCCTGCATGACGCACTCCCTCCTTTCGTCACTATTCTCCATAAAAAGATAATTCCTACTTATATATATTAGCAAAATGAATAATAATAGAAAAGCGTATCAGGAAAGTTGTTATTTTCACGCAATTCTGCCTTTTTATAATCTTGCTAAGCCTGTTTTTTCAATAGTTTCACGGACAATCGGAAATATTTTTCCATTTTCCAATTGGTTTGTGAATTGTTTCACAGGCCATATGGCGCATTTTTATTCATCCACAGGCACATTATTCAGAATTCTGCCGAAAGTTGTACTAATTTGCGGGTAAAAAAAGCGCAAGTCACCATATTTATTATTAAGTTTTAACAAGATCGTAAAAGAATATGCAAGGTTCTCCGCCTTCACATAAAACGGGGCCGTCTAGTTAAAAACGCCCCGCCTTCATCTCTTATTCAGGAAAAAAGGAGCTTTCTGCCAGCGCGGGCTGTATGCGACCATTTGGTTCCCCGCGGCTGCAGGCCGTATCCCTTTTTCCTTTTGTTACCATATAAAATCGACGTTTGGAGCTTCTTATCTTTCAACAACAATAGCAGTTCCCTGTCCGCCGCCGATGCACAGAGTAGCAAGACCAGTCTTCGCGTCTCTTCTCGCCATTTCGTGAATCAGTGTGATGAGGATTCTGCATCCGGAAGCTCCGATTGGGTGTCCCAGCGCGATGGCTCCGCCGTTTACGTTGAGTTTTTCTGTGTCAAATCCCAGATCTTTTCCTACCGCCAGAGACTGAGCCGCGAAAGCTTCGTTGGCCTCGATCAGATCCAGGTCTTCTACCTTCAGGCCAGCCTTTTCCAGAGCTTTCTTGGAAGAAGGAACAGGTCCCACGCCCATGATGCTTGGATCTACGCCAGCGGAAGCGTAGGATTTGATTGTGCACATCGGTTTGATTCCCAGCTCGTCAGCCTTTTCCTTGGACATTACGATTACAGCCGCTCCAGCGTCGTTGATTCCGGAAGCGTTAGCAGCTGTTACGATACCGTCCTTTTTGAACGCCGGCTTCAGCTTCGCTACTTTTTCCATCGAGGATCCGAATTTCGGGTGCTCGTCTGTGTCGAAGATCACTGGGTCGCCTTTTCTCTGCGGAATTTCAACCGGCACGATTTCTTCCTTGAATTTTCCCGCTTTGATCGCGGCTTCCGCTTTGTTCTGAGAAGCTACGGAGAACTCGTCCAGCTGTTCTCTTGTCAGTCCCCACTGCTCCGCTACGTTTTCAGCGGTGATACCCATGTGATAATCGTTGAACGCGTCCCACAGTCCATCGTTTACCATCATGTCTACCATCTTCGTGTTGTTCATTCTCGCTCCCCATCTCGCGGCCGGCATCGCGTAAGCCGCCATGGACATGTTTTCCGCTCCGCCCGCTACTACGATGTCAGCGTCTCCCGCTTTGATCATCTGCGCCGCCAGGGAAACAGCTCTCAAACCGGATCCGCATACCTTGTTCAGTGTCATCGCGGGTACTTCCTTTGGAATTCCAGCGTCCATAGCGATCTGTCTCGCGATGTTCTGTCCCAGAGCGCCCTGCAGTACGCAGCCCAGAACCACTTCATCCACCTGATCCGGATTGATTCCAGCTCTTTTGATGGCTTCCTTTACAGCGACCGCGCCTAAGGTTCTTGTAGGTACGTTCTTCAGGGAGCCGCCGAAGCTGCCGATTGGTGTTCTTGCCGCGCTTACGATTACAACATCTCTCATTTTAATGTCCTCCTGTTACAATATATTTATCGTTATTTCTGATAGCTGTAAAAGCCTTCTCCGGTCTTTCTTCCCAGCTTATTCGCTCTTACCATTTTTCTCAGCAGTGGATGCGGTCTGTATTTTGTGTCGCCGAATT
>JAJCKG010000070.1 GCA_020558355.1 bacterium 210820-DFI.6.37
GTAGGGATCGCTGGGCATCTGGATCTCGTTCGCAACGAGGCGCTGGGCCAGGAGCGAGGAGATGTAGAGGCGCTGTTGGATCTGGCTACCGATGGTCACGTTCATGATCTCGGCGCCTGTGCCAGCACCGGAGGTCGTGATGGCCTTGGAGCGCAGACCGTTGATCAGGCGCTTCTCGGCGCGTTCGCCACGGGCTTCGGCGCTCTTCAGCACGTCGGCGGCGATGCCGTCGTTCATGGGCTTTTCGACCATGATGTT
>JAJCKG010000071.1 GCA_020558355.1 bacterium 210820-DFI.6.37
TTTCCTTTTGCATTGTGGGCTTTCAATCTTTCTCTAAAATTATTCGTCTCGCCAATATACGGCTCTAAAGTTGCAGTATTTTGGATCACATATACTACCCACATACACTTATATTACCAAAAATGGGGAGGGAAGGCCTTATACCGAAGGTACGGCCGCTTTTTTGCCGAGTTCCTTAAGGATGACTCACTCGTTCCCCTTGGGCTACTCGCCCTATCCACCTGTGTCGGTTTACGGTACGGAGCCAGACAACTAAA
>JAJCKG010000072.1 GCA_020558355.1 bacterium 210820-DFI.6.37
TACTTCCCGCTGTCAAAGAAGCGGAGGTCTTAGACAGGCTGATGGTCGGCTCCACATATTGAGCGATATCGCTATAATCGAGACGCAGCTGCGCTACTTGGTCGCCATCATCCAGCTCGCCCATAACCGGAACGTACACATGCACCCAAGTGTAGTCGTAGGAACCGGCCTCTTCCGGAAGATCCACGTCCATGGATAAGGTCTTGGTGTACTGCTTGCCGCGGCAGCGGTCATCCTTACTGTCCGCCGCGTTG
>JAJCKG010000073.1 GCA_020558355.1 bacterium 210820-DFI.6.37
GAATCGGCGATGTGGAAGTAATCAACGTAGAACACGAGGAAGTACTGCTGGTACCGAGAGAAATCGATTGTAACAGATGTACCTTCAAATATGGTGTTCCAGCTGACTTCAGAAAGAAACTGATGGTACTGTTTGAGTACGGACTGTCTGACAAGCACACAAAGATCAAGGTTGGCGACAGCGAGATCACACCGAGAGACTTTGTATGTAAGGTAATCCCAAGCCCTGTAAACGCGACCATGACAATGA
>JAJCKG010000074.1 GCA_020558355.1 bacterium 210820-DFI.6.37
GAATCGGCGATGTGGAAGTAATCAACGTAGAACACGAGGAAGTACTGCTGGTACCAAGAGAAATCGATTGTAACAGATGTACATTCAAATATGGTGTTCCAGCTGACTTCAGAAAAAAGCTGATGGTACTGTTTGAGTATGGACTGTCTGACAAGCACACAAAGATCAAGGTTGGCGACAGCGAGATCACACCAAGAGACTTTGTATGTAAGGTAATCCCAAGCCCTGTAAACGCGACCATGACAATGA
>JAJCKG010000075.1 GCA_020558355.1 bacterium 210820-DFI.6.37
AAGATTTCATTTATATTTTTTGCCTCTTGTGCCGCGGTGATTTGCACAAAAGAGAGTAGAATAAATCCTACTAACAATAATCGTTTCATGGATTTTGATTTTAAGCATTAATTTTAAGGACTGCGCGGAAATGCGTTTTAGCAGCCATCATTTTCTCATAGGCCTCCTTTGCCCGTTCCAGCGGAAATATTTCAATTATCGGACGTACATCCGTCAGCATACTGAAACGAACAGCGGCTTCCATTT
>JAJCKG010000076.1 GCA_020558355.1 bacterium 210820-DFI.6.37
TCCATATGATATTAACTAATATTCATATCAAGGATAGGTTCTATTACAAGTCATCGAGCCCATGAATCTATTCCCTGCTTTTTTTGTGTGTATGATTCAGTGGTTAGTACTTGAATTTAGAAATAATACAGAAATGGAATAAGAAAGAGTCCACTTCAAATTCGCACTTCCAATTCGTCTAAAGATATTGTTTTCAAATATATCATTTGCTAAAATTCGAAGAAAGTGCCTCCTTTCGATAAAT
>JAJCKG010000077.1 GCA_020558355.1 bacterium 210820-DFI.6.37
GGGCGTACTCTTCCGCGGCGAAAGTAAAGATTAAGAAATAACAAGGAATAAGACCTCCCGCGAGGGGGTCTTTTCTTTTCGCCTTTGTTCCCAAACGCCCATCGCCTCCCGCGGGGGAACAAAACAACCCTGTTTTTTCCATTTTTTCTTCCAAAATCTAGGCTTTTCCGCCCGTGTTCCCAGTATTTAAGGCGGATTCGACTAAATTCGACCGGGATTTTCGCCCGAAATGTTGCCGC
>JAJCKG010000008.1 GCA_020558355.1 bacterium 210820-DFI.6.37
TTTTTTATTTACCACCAGTTTAACTGGTGGTTTATTCATGCCTCTTCGGCGCCAATAACAACAGGGGTTCCAGCGCCAAATCCAGCGCTGAAACCCCATTCTTACTTATTTCGCTAAAATCAAGCCCCGCAACCGTTGAAAATATGTTAACGCCGCGCCACATTTGCGGCCTTGTTAACAATTTCCAACTATTTATACAGCGGATATTTGTCGCACAGTTCTTTTACAATGGCTCTTGCCTTTTCCATGGAAGCGCTGTCATCCGGATTGTCAATAACAAGAGCGATGGCTTCTACTGTTTTTTCTACATCTTCCTCTTTGAAACCTCTGCTGGTCATGGCAGGGGTTCCCAATCTCAGGCCGCTGGTGATGAACGGGCTCTGAGGATCATTTGGAACCGCGTTTTTATTGGTTGTAATATTTGCTTCGTCCAGCAGGTTTTCTGCCCGCTTTCCTGTAATATTTTTGTTGACCAGACTTACCAGCACCAGATGGTTGTCCGTTCCGCCGGATACCAGGTCAAAGCCTTTTGCTATCAGTGCCTTTGCCAGGGCCTGCGCGTTATTGATGACCTGCTGCTGATAGTCTTTGAAGCCCGGATCCGCCGCCTCTTTGAAGCAGACCGCTTTCGCGGCGATAATGTGTTCCAGCGGGCCTCCCTGGGTTCCCGGGAAGATGGCTTTGTCGATAGCCTTCGCGTACTTTTCTTTGCAAAGAATCAGGCCGCCTCTCGGTCCTCTCAGCGTCTTATGCGTTGTGCTGGTAACAATATCCGCGTATTCTACCGGATTCGGATGATGTCCTGTCGCGACCAGTCCCGCGATGTGGGCCATGTCCACCATCAGCATAGCGCCCACTTCATCGGCGATTTCCTTAAATTTATCAGTCTCAATGGTTCTCGGATAAGCGGAAGCTCCCGCGACGATCAGCTTAGGCTTGTGTTTGAGAGCCAGTTCTCTTACGTTATCAAAATCAATTTTTTCTGTTTCCGGATTCAGTCCGTACGCGACAAAGTTATAGGATTTTCCGGAAATATTAACCGGGGATCCATGGGACAGATGTCCGCCGTTGGACAGATCCATGCCCAGCACTGTGTCGCCGTATTCCAGCACTGCCTGATAAACGGCCGTATTCGCATTGGCTCCGGAATGCGGCTGCACATTCGCGTGCTCCGCGCCGAAGAGGGCCTTTGCCCGCTCGATTGCCAGAGTTTCCACTTCATCGATATATTCACAGCCGCCGTAATACCGTTTTCCCGGATAACCTTCCGCATATTTATTGGTAAGGGCGCTTCCCATAGCTTCCATAATTTCAAAGTTAACAAAATTCTCGGACGCGATCATTTCGATCTTTGTCTCCTGGCGTCCCATTTCACGCTTGATGGCCGCGCTGATTTCTGGATCCGCTTTATCGAGATAGTTAAAATACATTGTTCCGTCTCCTTTCAGTTTTCTTTTCTTATTTATATACGAAATCTTTCCTTTTCATCCAGCCCCTCAGGGGTTCCGCTTTCGCGTCAGGATTCAGCTGACTACCCGTTCCAGACGTTTTAAAGCCAGCGCAATGGTCAGGCCGGGAATAACCCGGTTTCCTGTAATCTCTACACCCAGTACATCATTGATCCTTTTCAGGCGGTACTGAACTGTATTGGTATGTATTCCCATGAATTCAGCTGTCTTTCCGCTGTTCATTCCGGCGTCCAGAACAAAGGTCTCCAGTGTGTCCAGGAGCTGTTTTCCTTTATTTTCTCCGGCGCCTTTAAATGGCTCCAAAAGCTCGATATAGTTTTTCTTTACATAACCGCCCTGCAGCTGGATATTAATACAATTGCTCACAAGGGCCAATTCGTATTTGGTAAATACTCTCTTGTACGGAAATACGCTCTGGACAAAAGACCAGCTTTCGCTGATAAGACGGTAAGCGTCCCCAGCGCCTTCGATTCCCGCAAGTCCGGTTACATGGAAAATCCGTACCGTTTTATCTTCCTTCAGCTTGTTGAACAGCTTCACGCAGCTGCTCTTGCCATCGATCTCAACATCCGGGTCGTCCCGGTCCAAAAGGATCATTCCGTAGGTTTCATCGCCTTCGCTGATCTTCATAATATGAAGACCCTCCTGCTTTTCAAACTCCGCAAGAATTCCCTGGTTGATACCTTTGGCGAAAAACACGCTTACAATATCATCGCCATCAATGCCCGCTTCATCCTTCAGGGTGTAGGCCAGACTCTTGTTACCCCGCATGAGCGCTTTGATAAACTCCGCCCTCGCGTCCCGCTCCGGCGTATATTTCCACATACCCATGGCCAGCTCGATGATCTCCGCCAGCTTTGTGATTTCTCCCGCGGAGTAAGAGTCCTCATTGTCCACGATAAACATAAAATATTTATCATTGTTGATGGTGACCGGCCCCCAGTAGGTCAGGACCCCGTTCACATCGATCATCGTATAAACTTCTGACTGCTTTTCC
This sequence comes from bacterium 210820-DFI.6.37, assembly GCA_020558355.1. GTDB lineage: Bacteria > Bacillota > Clostridia > Peptostreptococcales > Anaerovoracaceae > Hominibacterium. The sequence goes on from JAJCKG010000008.1 coordinate 2,467, forward strand.
ACTTCCCGTTCTTTTCCCATGCGGATAGCCTCGGCAATGGTGGTTTTGTGGCGGGTCTCCACGGAAAGAATGGGATTAAAGTCTTCACTGAGCAGAATCAGCTGAAAGTCATTATTGATAGCCGCCTCCCGTACAGCGGACTGAAAATTGCTATGCTTCTCAAAATTCAGCAGATGAAAAATCGTATTGCTGATAAGCCGGTTGCTGAAGTTATCACTGTAAAGGACCTTTTCCATAATCTGTGTGATCACATGGGAGTAACGCGCCTTGCTGTCCCGGGGCATTACGATCAGCGGCAGCCCTGCTGATTCCGCGGCGTCCGCCACTTTTTTATCTAGCGTCTGGACAACTGCCCCTACATAGAATACTACCAGCGCCGCGTGACCATCGGACGCGACCTGCTTTACGATCTGACATTGTTTGGAAACGTCATCCCGCACGGCAAAAAAGCCGGTAAGCAGCAGCTCTCCTCTGTCGTCCGCGTAGGCTTTCACCTCATTGGGCGCTGTGGCCTCCAGAACAGAGACAGCTTTTACATCATTGCCCAGAGCGCTTTTTCCCGCGACAACTTCCGCGCCTTTAAAGGCGCTTAATTCCAGGCAATCCTTTACTGTAACTTTCATTTATTTTTCCTCTTTTTCTTCCTCCGAATCCTGTTTTCTGTCCTCTTCTTCGGTGTCCTCAGATCCGGCATCCGGTTCGTCATCATCCGCGAAATAGTCACCGTCATACTTTGCCAGTTCCTCTTCGCTCGGCATATCGTCATCCTGGCAGGCTTCATCGCCTTCTGTTATCCAGTTAGGCTCTTCTCCCGCCAATGTCTTTTGATCCAAAGCCTCTTCCGCTTCTCTTGCCTCCTGCTCTTTCAGCAGACGGGCCGCTTCTTCGGCTTCCTCAGCGTTCTTTTCGCGCCGCTGGTCTTCCTTGGCCATTACGTCGGCAGCCAGCTCCTCCGCGGTCATCTTTCCGCTGTAGAGCAGCTCGAACTGTTCGCCGTCTAGGGTTTCGATAGCCAGCAGAGCTTCCGCGACAGTGTGCAGCTTGTCGAGGTTTTCCGTAAGAATCGCCTTGGCCTCTTCAAAGCAGGCTTCCACAATATGCTTTACTTCCTCATCGATTTCAGAAGCGGTTTCTTCCGAGTAGTTCTTTCTGGTGGAGAAGTCCTTGCCCAGGAACACTTCATCCGATGAACTGTAATTTACCGGGCCCAGCTTGTCGCTGAAGCCGTATTTTGTCACCATGTCCTTGGCGATCTCTGTAGCCCGCATGATATCGTTGCTGGCTCCGGTGCTGATGTCATCTAAAGTCAGCAGCTCCGCTACCCGTCCGCCCAGCAGGTGGATGATCTGCTCCCGCATGGTGGTCTTTGTTCCGTAATATTTATCTTCCTTCGGCAGGATCATAGTAAATCCGCCCGCGCTTCCTCTCGGTACAATGGTAATCTGATGTACCGGATCCGTCTTCGGAAGGGAATGGGCAACCACCGCGTGGCCCGCTTCGTGGAACGCGGTAAGCTTTCTCTCTTCGTCACTGATAACGCGGCTCTTCTTTTCCGGTCCCGCGATGACCTTGGTAATGGCTTCCTCAATTTCATCCATGCGGATCTTCAGGCCGTTTCTTCTGGCTGTAAGAAGCGCCGCCTCATTGAGCATATTTTCAATATCCGCCGGTGTGAAGCCCGGTGTTCTTCTCGCCAGAACTTTAGGATCCACCTCGTCAGCCAGCGGCTTGTTCCTGGAATGCACACGGAAGATGGCTTCTCTGCCCTTGATATCCGGCGCGCCGATTACAATCTGCCGGTCGAACCGACCTGGTCTTAAAAGCGCCGGGTCCAGGATATCCGGACGGTTGGTAGCCGCGAGAATAATGATGCCCTGGTTTTCTCCAAAACCGTCCATCTCTACCAGCAGCTGATTCAGGGTCTGTTCCCGTTCGTCGTGGCCGCCTCCCAGGCCAGCGCCTCTCTTTCGGCCCACCGCGTCGATTTCATCGATAAAAATGATACAAGGGGAATTTTTCTTTGCCTGTTCAAACAGATCTCTTACTCTGGAAGCGCCTACACCAACGAACATTTCCACAAAGTCGGAACCGCTGATAGTGAAAAATGGCACGCCGGCCTCCCCGGCAGTGGCTTTTGAAATGTAAGTCTTACCGGTTCCCGGAGGGCCTACAAGAAGCATTCCTTTCGGAATCCGGGCTCCCAGGCTGTTATATTTTTTCGGATTGCGGAGAAAATCCACGACCTCCGCCAGCTCTTCCTTTTCCTCGTCCAGTCCCGCTACGTCTTTGAAGGTGACTTTTCTCAGATCGCTGTCCTTTTGCAGCTTTGCCCTGCTCTTTCCAAAGGACATGGCTTTGCCGCCGCCTCCGCTCTGATTCATAATGATAAAGAAGAAGAAAACCAGCGCCGCAATCATGATCAGGGTCGGCAGCAGACTCAGCAGGATCGAATCTTTTTTCGGGTCGTCGGTCTTGTATTTGATCGTGCCCTCTTCGATCTGCGGATAGATATACTTTTGATTGAACCACTGCAGGTCGATCGCGTTAGACGCATAGGCAAAGACCTCTGTATCGTCCTTCAATGTGGCGCTGATCTTAGTCTCTGTTATATTGACCTCCGTGATTTTTCCGTCGGCAGCGTATTCAGACATGGTTGAAAAAGAAACCTTCTCCTCCGTGTCCTTTTCTCCCCCGCTGTTATAAAACCATGCCATAGCAAGCACCAGCCCAAATATGATCAGGTAGATCCCTATGTTTTTTGATAACCTTTTCAACGTTCTATCCTCCTGTGTCGGTAGTATTATCTAAATTTTTGTATTATTGTCCAAAATTAAGTATGTTATTTTATCATATCTCACAAACAAATTCAAGCATAAGGGCCTTTTTTGTTGTTTTATCCAATTTGTATTTTTCATTATAACGATTTTTGGGAAGTCCCGCCCGGGGGTCCGCAATGATCCACAGGATCTCGCTTCCTGCCGCGACCAAAAGCAATTGATCCCGATTTTCTCTGGGAACCTTCTGGTCCACAAAAAAGTCCTGCAGCTTTTTTCTTCCCTTTTTCAGGCTGATATAATCTCCCGGCTGTCTGCGGCGCAGAATAATTTCCGGCGTCTCGCTTCGGGAAGCGCAAAGCTTTTCCCAGTCAAAGACCGCGGCGTTTTTCGGATAGGAAAGCGGCTTTTCCTCAGGTCTTTCTATCAGGCGAATCCGCAGCTTAGGATTTTTACCGGCCATTTCAGCCTCTTTTGTGTCAGCGCTCTTCTTATAAAAGTATACCCGTTCATACCTGATTTCCATACAGTATCCATCTGGAAAATCCAGCCGTTTGGAGGTGGCTTCCGCTTGAAGCAGCCGCTCTGCCGCTTCCAGATGGGAAGCGGTGATATCCTGGGTCAGTCCGGCCGTTTGGAACGCTTTCATTATGACCCGCCTGCCAACGGCGGGATGAAGCTCTTTCAGGCCTTCCTGATTCAGACAGACCGGCTCTCTTCCCTGCAGGAGCCTGCTGTACTCGCTTTCCGCGCGGGACCAGAGATAGTCCTTATCCTGTCCCGCGATCCTGCTGAGGCGAAGCAGCGCGTCGCTGACGCCTGGGTTAAAGTTCTCCCGCAAATACGGTATTAGCTGGAGCCTGACTTTATTCCTGGTATATACAGGCTGCAGGTTTGTCTGATCGATCCGGGGCGACAGCTGTTTTTCCTTACAGTAAGCCTCTATTTCCCGCCTCGGTACGTCCAGAAGGGGCCGAATGACTTCTACGCTTCCTTCCCCTCGCCGGTACGCGATTCCGGAAAGACCATCGGGGCCGGTGCCCCGCAGGAGACGCAGCAGGACCGTTTCCGCCTGGTCATCCGCGTTCTGCGCTACCGCGATTTTCACGTTTTCTCTTGGAATTCCGTTTTGTACCAGGGCATTCGCCACTTTTCCGAAGGCTTCATACCGGGCTTTTCTTCCGGCTTCTTCGCTGGTCAGGCCTAGTTCCTTCGCCATAGCGCCGCAGTCGTATACAAAAGGAACGCAGGTGACGCCTTCCCTTTCGCACAAAGCTTCCACATAGGCCTGGTCCTCCTCCGCGTCACCGGGCCGGAATTTGTGATTCACATGGACAGCGTACAGGGCAAAGTCCATCTCCTGGGCCAGCTGCTTCAAAATATGAAAAAGGCACACGGAATCCGGGCCTCCTGAAAGGCCGATTACAATGTGCTCTCCTCGCTGGATCAGCTTATGTTTTAAAATCGTCTGTTTAATGGTTTCCTTTATCATAAAGAATATTATACGATGAAAATCTCGCGCTCGCAAGGCTCGCTGGATTTTCTAGCATAAATTCTGCCGGGCTGCTCGTTTCTCTCGCTGGGCAGAATGTTATACGATGAAAACCTCGCGCTTTTATTGTATTCCTATTGTCAGTACTGTCAGGTCGTCTTTTTCTTTTATTCCGTAGTTTTCTACGGCTTTGTTTATGATCAGGTCGCACATGGTCTGCGGATCCCGGGACCGGATTTTGCGGATGGTATCCTGCAGCCAGTCCATGGTTAAGTCTTCCCGTCTGGAGTCGGTTACTCCATCGGATATCATGATTACTTCATCTCCGGGGTTGAGATTGACTGTCACATAATCGATTTTCAAACCATCTACGATCCCCATCGGCATGGCGGAAACGGTCAGGGTTTCCACTCTGTCTTTCCGTTTTATGAAGGTGGTTGCCGCGCCGATTTTATAGAATTTCATTTTTCCGTTTTTGCCATTAAAGATTCCCAGATCTATGGTGGAAAAAATTTCATTTTCCGCGTTGAGCAGCAGAATCGAATTGAGCAGCTTTAGCACCAGTTCCACTTCCAGACCCGCTTTCAGCAGCTTGATGACTGTATTGACTGCCAGACTGCTTTCAGCCGCGGCGGTTTTTCCCTTACCCATTCCATCGCTGAGCACAACCGCGAATTTACCGCCTGGCAGTTCTTCCCACAGATAGCTGTCACCGGATATTCCCTGATTTCTGGCATACCCCGCCCACGCCGGTTCTGCCCGGTAACGAAAAGTCGCTTTCTGCCTGTCTTTTCTGCCGCTGATGGTTTCTGCGGTATGCTGCAAAACTTTAGACATGGCGCTGAATTCGTATGACAGGAGCGACCTTCTGTTGTTTTGTGAAACGAACATTGCAGCCAGGCTGTCGAAGTTTTGTCTTACTTCTTCCAGATAGGCTGCGGCGCCGGTCTGCCGCTGTTTTTCTTTATAAGAAGCCCCCACAAAGCGGCTCAGGACCGTATCTACGCGCGAAAGCCATTTTTTCGGTATAATAAAAAGGCCCAAAGCCGCGGTCAAAGGTCCATAGTAAGGGACTGCCATGTTGACAGAAAAATCGGGAAGCCCGATTGCCATAACAGCAGCGGCAAAACAGATGGCTGCCGCAAGCTTGTTCTGCCCCTTTGAAAAGCCCGCTACTGTTCCTCCCAGAGCCAACACTAAAATGATGGAAGGCGCCTGGCCGCAAAAAAGCATAATCATGCCGGAGGCAAACGCGGCCATGAGCCCTTCCATGGTACCCAAAAGATACCCTGTAAATAGTACGTTAATCATGGCCGCCGGGAGCAGCAGCCACGAAAAACCGGTTCCCGCAATCATTAGCATTGCCGCCGCGGATACGCCCAGAACTCCGGCCGGTGTACCGCCTTGCGGCTCTTTTTTCTCTGCCAGCTGCCGCAGAATCTGAAATATCCCGCACAGGGCAGCTGTAAGACAGCCTTCCAGAAGGAGGTCTTCTATAGAAATACGATAGGAAAATCCGGCCGCAATAAAATAAACGCTTCGGGCAATTATTACGGCGGACCCCGCGATTACTGCTTTATGCCAGGGTTGAAAGCGGATTTTTCCCGTACACAGGAATACAAGGCTGCATCCCGCCAGCGCCCCTATGTCGCCCCATATCGGAAGACCGCTGGCGTAAAAGGTGCCGATCCCTGCCGCCATCACAGGAAGCAGGTAAAGATTCAATGTATTGGCGGTCAGGAGCACTGTCATCAACGCGATACCAGCCGGAAACATGGTCCCCATAAAACATGCTCTGCTGATCAGAAAGCTGGCTCCCGCCGCTGCCATAATCGTACAAACCCTGATTTTACCTCTCTCTTTTCCCGCAATACGCCCTTTTGAAATGTATTCCATTCTGCCCCTCCTTTGTACAAGCCTGGGACTATTATACATTCGGCCATAATTTTCCTTTGTCGAAAGCGCGGAGAAAATTCCAGTTTTTTTACGACAAAAATCGTCATAGGGAAGTAGCCCTGGGGAAGGGAAAACGGGAAATGGAAAAACGGTCGCCAGTGGCCCCGAATTGGGGCCATTGGCGACCGTCACTGCGTCAAAATATGAAATTTGGCGACCAGCCGGCGGCGCCAGCGGCGGCCTTCAAAAACGCTTGCTTTGCTTCAGGCTATTTGATCCCAAAAAATCGCATGGCGTTTTCCTTGGTCTGGGCCGCCACCTCTTCCAGGGTCAGGCCCTTGATCTCCGCCACTTTCTTTGCGGTATACTCCACATAAGGCGGGATATTGCGCTTTCCCCGGAATGGCTCCGGCGTCAGGTAGGGCGAATCCGTTTCTACCAGTAGGACTTCCAGAGGAAGGGCTTCCACTACGGCCGGTGTTTTTTTATTGTTTTTGTAGGTTACTGGCCCCGCTACGGAAATGGTGGCCCCCAGCTTTACATACTGCTGACCCAGTTCCCTGCTTCCGGAAAAGCAGTGAAGCAGAACCCGGGCATCGCCGCTTCCATCATAACGGGCGGGGAACCAGCTTTTCCGCTCATCAGAAAAGGCCCCCTCTTCCTTCAGGATATCCATAACCTCCTGATCCGCTTCTCTCGCGTGGATCACAATGGGCATTTTCAGCTCATTCGCCAGCTGGATCTGACGGCGGAACCAGTAGCGCTGGGTATCCCGATCTGAATGATCGTAGTAAAAATCAAGCCCGATCTCACCGATAGCGCAGACCTTGTCCTTTTTTGCCAGACCTTTAATCATAGCCAACTGCATTTCATCCATTTCTTTTGTATCGTGCGGATGACAGCCTACGGCAGCGTAGCACCAGGGCAGGCGCTGCGCGTGCTTTACCGCCAGTGCGGAGCTTTCCAGATCAAACCCGATGTCCATAACGTAATCCAGCCTGGAGCTTTCAATTTTCGCAATCAGAGCCTGCCGCTCTTCTTCTGTAAAAGATTCGTTGTTAATATGCGCGTGTGAATCAAACAGCATATAGTTCACCTCTTATTTCTCCGCACCCTTCAGGGTGTATTCATATTCTGTGCCGTCAAAATAAATATACAAAGTAACATCCTTCTGCTTCCATTCTTTCGGCACATTGACCAGCGCGTGGATTTTCTTTGTTTTTCCCACTTTGACGGAAGCCTTCTCCTTTAGATCCTTTCCGTTATCCGTTTCCACAATCACAAAGCTGTCATTGACTTCTCCGTCACATACAGCCACAGCCCCGACAAAGGTCGCGGCGTCACAGGCGGTTTCCTGCAGATTTTTCACGGTCAGCTGGGCGTCCAGCAGCAGATTATCGCTTCCCTTCGGCGTGTAGTAGGCGTAATCGTCCGTATCTGAGGCCTTGGAAGGGTTAACCCGTTTTCCGATGGAAGCCTTGTTTAAGGTAATCTGACCGACGCCTTCCGCAGTGACAGCCTTCCCCTTCTCCAGGGGCACAGCAGCCGCTACCGCTTTGGAAGTGTCGCAGCTAAGGCTGTAGGCTTCTTCGCCTTTATACAGGCTGCTGGTAAAAGTCAGCTTTATCTGCGCCTGGCCCCGGGTGGTTTCCTGACCATCGGCAAGAATATATACCTGCCCTTCATCACCCGCTTCGATTTCTCCGCTTCTCTGGAGCTGCGTCCCGTTTTCGCTGAGAAGCATGCATTCCCCGGTGGTGTATTCCTGGTCCCCCTGGGTCAAAGTCACATGAGCCAGATTCGCCGCTTTTATGTTGTGATCTGACAGATTTTTCACTTTTGCGGTGAGCACCACATAGACCTGATCCTTCAGCTCGCCCTCGTAGACCCATCCGTCTTCGTGCCCTTTGGGAGCATACATCTCGCTGGCCCGCACCAGCACATTGCTCGGTGTAAACTGGATATAATCACCTACCGTTGTGGTTTTTCCCAGTTCTAATTCCACCTCGTCACCGCTGCCACAGGAAAACAGCGTCAGAACCGCAAGCAGCAGTATGGCCAAAGCCAAAATTGATTTTTTCTTCATAATCCCTCCTTGAAAACAAAGCGCTTCTGGCGCCCTTTCCCATTTCCCTTCAAAGGCAAGGCCCGCCGCCGGAAAACCCGGCCGTCGCCCCGCAGATGTTGAGGGCCATATCCTATTAACATCAGGATATGGCCCTTATAGAAAGGAGATGCCCCGCGAATCCAAAAGACCCAGGGCCATGTATAATACAAATTCAGCTAAGTTACCGGATTTCCGTCGTCCGCAATGGTAGTCACGAATTCGCAGCGCTCTTTTCCGTCCACCACATTGTCAGCAAACAGCAGCATTCCCTTTGATTCCAGCCCTCTCAGCTTTCTCGGCTTCAGGTTGGCGACAACAACAACCTTCTTGCCCACACATTCCTCCGGTTTAAAATCCGCGGCAACGCCGGAAATGATCTGGCGCTTTTCCGTTCCCATCTTCACCTGGAACACCAGCAGCTTGTCCGCCTTCGGATGCTTTTCCGCGGAAAGGATAGTTCCCACCCGCAGATCCAGCTTGTCAAAGTCATCATATTCAATCGGATCCTTCAGCTCCAGCGGAATATTTTCGTCTTCGCTTCCGCCCTTCAGAGCCTCCAGCTCTTCCAGTTCTTTTTCGATATCCAGTCTTGGGAAAATCAGTTTTCCCTTCTTCACCTGTTCACCCTGCATCATATCAAAGGTGAAAGCGTCTTCCCACGCCACATCCGCGTACCACAGGCCCAGCTGCTTTCTGATTTCATCGGAAGTGGTGTGCATGAACGGATGGATCAGCACAGAAACGATCCGCAGCGTTTCCGCCAGGTTGTGGAGCACCGTATCCAGGCGCGGCTTGTCCGCTTCGTTCTTTGCCAGAATCCAAGGCGTATTTTCATCGATATATTTGTTGGCTCTTCGCACCGCGATCCAGATTTCCTCCAGAGCCAGATTGAATTCGAACTTGTCCATCCGCTCTTCCACCTTGTGTCCGGCACAAGTCGCAATGGCTTTCAGATCCTTGTCGGTCTCGTCCTCTTCACCGCTGGCTTCTGGCACAAAGCCGCCGTTGTATTTTTCGATCATGGAAACGGTACGGGAAACCAGGTTGCCCAGATCGTTTGCCAGATCGTAATTCATTCTCTTTAACATCACCTCATTGGTGAAAATGCCGTCCTGTCCGAAGGTATATTCTCTCAGCAGGAAGTATTTCAACGCGTCGATTCCGTAGCGATCGATCAGCATGACAGGATCTACTACATTGCCCTTGGATTTGGACATTTTGCCCCCTTCCAGCAGCAGCCATCCATGTCCCAGCACCTGCTTCGGAAGCGGCAGCTCCATGGACATAAGCATTGCGGGCCAGATAATGGTATGGAATCTTACGATTTCCTTTCCTACAAGATGTACGTTTACCGGCCAGTACTTTTCATACAGCTCCAGTTCATCCGGATAGCCCAGCGCCGTGATGTAGTTGGTAAGCGCGTCCAGCCATACATAAATTACATGCTTTTCATCAATTGGAACCGGAATACCCCAGTCAAAGGTAGATCTGGAGATGCACAGATCCTCCAGGCCCTGTTTTACAAAGGAGATCATCTCATTTCGTCTGCTTTCCGGCTCGAGAAATTCCGGATTCTGTTCAAACAGCTCCAGCAGCTTGTCCTGATATTTAGAAAGACGGAAGAAGTAAGCCTCTTCCTTTGCCTTCTCTACCGGCCGTCCGCAGTCCGGGCATTTTCCGTCTACCAGCTGGCTTTCTGTCCAGAAGGATTCGCAAGGCGTACAGTACATACCCTCATATTCGCCCTTATAGATGTCGCCCTTTTCATAAAGCTGCATAAAGATCTTCTGCACCCGCTGGATGTGGCGGGGCTCTGTGGTGCGGATGAAGTCATCGTAGGAAATTTCCATGGTCTTCCACAAATCTTTTACTCCGCTTACGATCTTATCTACATATTCCTGCGGCGTTACACCCTGTTCTTTCGCAATGGTCTCAATCTTCTGTCCATGCTCGTCCGTACCTGTAAGAAACCGCACATCATAGCCGCACAACCGCTTAAAACGGGCCATAGCGTCAGCCATTACGGTACAATAGGTATGTCCTATATGAAGGTTTGAGCTTGGATAGTAAATAGGCGTTGTAATATAATATTTGCCTTTGCTTTCTGTCATTGTTGATCATTCCTTTCCTGCGCCGCCTCGAATGGGAGGCAGCGTTGTTATTTATTAGAATATCATGGTTTTAAAGTATCGTCAACGAAGGGTCAGATTTTTATTTCAAATGTTCCTGGAATTTTTATAGATTTCCCTCTACTCTATTGTGATCAGCGCTTCCCATTTGCCATAACGTTTTCCATTCACTCGCCGGATATATCCTTTTTCCCGCAATGATTCCATAATTCTTTTTACGCTTCTGAGAGATTTCCCCGTTTCTACAGCAAGCTCCGCTTGCTTTACGGCCGGGTTCTTTATTATCAATTCCAAAATCGCCAGTTCTTCTAAAGTACATCCTAAAGTGTCAATTTGGCACTTTGGAACTTTAGAGATGGCACTTTTGGAATGATCAGCAACCACATAATCAACATGCGTATGCCTATTTTTCAACTCGTAGTCCGTTCCCAGAAGCAGATTACTGAAGAACCGTTCCAGAAACTTGGTCGTAGCGTGAACGCCATTTTGTAAATCATTGTAGTTTGCTCTTACCAAAGCATTTCGGAAATACCAGGAATTTTTCTCGAACGCGTCATTATTTACACGAAAGCCAAATGTTTTCATATATTTAACCATGAAAACCGCTGTCGCTCTGGTGTTGCCTTCACAAAATGGGTGAATCTGCCAAATGTCAGAAGCAAACTTTGCCAGATGCTTTACTGACGCGTTTACAGATAAGCCTTCATAGTGAAACTTCTTCTCTGTGGCAAAATCGTAATCCAGTGTATCCCGGATACTGTTCCATGCCGCGTAAGTGACTGTATCGCCTTTCAGTACCCATTCCTTCTTTGTAATGTTATACTGCCTGATCTGACCCGCATGATCAAATACACCTTCAAACAGTCTGCGGTGAATGGCAAGCCATTCCGCAGGCGAGAACTGGAAGGTCTTTTCTCCCAAAAGCTTTGCAATTCTTGCCGATACAATATCCGCTTCCTTTGTATCGTTTTCCACTTCAACGCGGTCAGCGCGCTGTTCATAGTAGCTCTGGATGCGCTTCTGCGCTTCATCAATACTGATCTTACCCTCAATATGTTCCTTTGCGGTATCCAGCAAATATGCCGATGTTTTCAATCCGTCTACCGCCTGTAATCCGATTGCTGTCTGCCACGCTTCACTCTTTTCAATTTTTCCGGGTTCGCCCTGCTTTATATATTCTTCAAGCTCAAATTGCCAGTTCTTTTCTTCTGACATAGTCGCACCTCATTTCCCTGATTTAATATGGAATTCGGAAAGTTAATATTTATTTTAGATATTAATACATAAAATACCCCATAAATGAAAAAGTCCCACCGGGCTGCGCATGAAAACCAGAGGCGTGGTGGGTTCTGTTATTGTCATTATACAACTTTTATTTCCACTGTCAAGATTTCATTTTTTATTTCAAAATTTCCTTGACAAACTCCGCACTATGTATTATTGTACTAAGTAGTTAATACAATAATACAAACAAAAAGGAGGAACCAAGTCCATGGAATGGGTATTTAAAGAAGGGGTCGCCATCTACACTCAGCTCATGGAACAGATCAAGCTGCGGATCGCCGGCGGTACCTTCCGGCCGGGCGAAAAGATCCCACCGGTTCGGGAGCTGGCCGTAGAGGCAGGAGTCAACCCGAATACCATGCAGCGCGCTCTGTCGGAGCTGGAGCGGGAAGGCCTGCTGTATTCTGTCAGAACAAGCGGTAGATATGTGACGGAGGAGGAAGCAATGTTAAAGACATTACAGAAATCATTAAGTGAAAAATTTATACAGGAGCTTTTTGAGAACCTGAACAAGCTGGGGATGGACCGGGGCGAAATCGTTGCCGCTGTTGCCCAGTGGGCCAAGGAGGAACAATAAATGTGTGTATTAGAATGCAGAGGGCTTTCCAAAAATTATAGCGGACGCAAAGCCCTGGAAAATGTGGATCTGAAGCTTTCATCGGATCGTATCGTCGGGCTGCTGGGGCCAAACGGCAGCGGAAAAACTACATTGATCAAGCTGGCCACTGGTCTGCTGCAGCCATCAGGCGGTCAGATCCTGATCGACGGGCAAAAGCCCGGCGCGGAAACGAAAAAGAAAATCGCCTATCTGCCTGACCGGGAATTTCTTCCCGATTATATGACAGCAAAGCAGCTGCTGCAGTTTTATCAGGATTTTTACCCTGACTTTCAGCCGGAAAAAGCTTCCGCTATGCTTGAAAACCTGGGTATTCAGGAATCCATGCGGATGAAAAAGATGTCCAAGGGTACAAAAGAAAAGATTCAGCTGCTCCTTACAATGAGCAGAAACGCAAAAATTTATCTGCTGGATGAACCCATTGCCGGCGTGGACCCGGCCGCGAGAGACTATATCCTTAAGACTATTATCACCAATTACTGCCCGAATTCTCTGGTGATCATCTGCACCCATCTGATCGCGGATATCGAACATATTCTGGATGAGGCAGTCTTCCTCAAAGAGGGACATATCGTCATGCATAAAAACGCAGATCAGATCCGGGAGGAAACGGGGAAAAATATCGACGGACTGTTCAGGGAGGTATTCAAATGTTAGGGACTTTAATGAAATATGAATTTAAAGCAGTAGGCCGGCTCCTGCTGCCGCTGTACGGAGCCTGGATCCTAACCGCTGTTATTCTGGGGCTGTCCTTCCGGCTCTATCGGACGACTTCCGGTATCTGGCAGGTAATTATGACCGGATCTACCACGTTATACGGCCTTTTCTCAGCGGCCGCTGTCATTCTTACGGCCTTTATCCTGATTCAGCGATTTTATAAAAACCTGCTGGGAAATGAGGGGTATTTTATGTTTGCTCTTCCTGTCACCACAGGAAAGCACCTTCTCAATAAAACCATCTCCGCTGTAGTCTGGCTTTTCATAGGCTGCGCTGCCGCCATACTGACCGGCCTGATCATCTCAGTAGCCGATGAAGGCACGCAGGTTTTCCACACCTTCGCCCAGTTCTGGAACGATGTGGTCCGGTTCATTTTCTCAGATGGAAAGAGTGTTCTGATGGTCCTGGAAGTCCTGGCGCTTGCGATTCTTTACTGCGGAGAAGTGGCCGCGAAAATCTACGCCGCCATCGCTGTGGGCCATCAGTGGGGCAGCCACCGGGTTCTGGGAGCCATCGGCGCTTATATTGGTTTTGGCATTTTGGAGCTGATTCTGGTAAGCATTCTGGGCAGGGTTGCCGATACGGACAGAATCAGCGGCCTGATCACTTGGCTTATCAATGACGCGGATCATTTCTTCTCCTGCCAAATGTGGCTCCTGGGGATCTTTATCTCAATGGCAGTGCTTTTGGCCGCTTACTGGTTCGTCACTTGGAAGCTGCTGGATAAGCGTCTCAATCTGGAATAGACGAATCTATCATTTGTGTGTTGTGTTTAATGTAAACAAGAGAGGGCGCGGCTCTATAGGGGGCCGCGCTTTATCAGTTGAGGCAGTCAGTCCCAGGAATCCAACTCCGCTTCCTCAAGCTTTTCCCTCAGCGTATCCTCCAAAACAGAAAGAGCTGGAATAAAGCTGTCTCGTATCAAAACAACCAGCTCATCAATATCCTGCTCATTATAAACATGAGCGGAAAGATTTCTTTTTTTCAACATAAGGAGCCATACTTCCGAATCAGAAATAAAACCCGTTTTATACGCAAGCTTCAAAATATCCCTCGGGGAGCCTGCCCGCGCCCCCGCTACAGAACAGATTTGAAGTACCGCCTGCAGGCTCTTCCACGCAAGCTCAAAGGTCAGATTAAACTGCCCGACCACTCCTGTCCTGTAGATTTCATCCTCAAAAGCCTGCTTAAAATCCGCGCTTTTCAGTATCTTTAAGCTGCTTGAAAAATTATCGATCTTTTTCATAAATGATAATACCATCCCTTTCTATCTCCCTTTTTAACGCGTCATTAATCCCGCGATCAACCTCAATAATATCAAACGAAAGTAATGACCACGCCTTGTCATTAATGTCCCAATAAAAACGATCAAAATCTCCGCCGCTTACAGCAATATCAATATCACTTCTTTCATGATTTGTCCCTTTTGCCCTTGATCCAAAAAGAATGATCTTTTCAACCCGCGCTTCCTTTGCCATGGAAATAATATCTTTTAACACCCGATCAGGAAGATTATATTTCATATCCGTTCCCCTATCCTCTATTGTTACACAGATTATACTCCATTTTGGAGGCTTTCTCAACGGCCGATCGTTATTGATAAAATGTTATCGATAATGTTTTTGAAAAAAGTATTGACAGAAAGGCTATGGTACGGTACACTAACGTTAGTTAAAGCTAACTAACTCAAACTACAAGTCCACGTAAGGAATGCAAAAAACGTGTCAGTATTCCTTCTTTTTTCCTCATTTAGTTAGCTTGTACTAACTTTTTCTGGATCAGGAGGACCCATTATGTTAGAAAAGTATCTAGTTGCTCATTGTTCACCTACCCTGGCAGGGTTAAAAAGTGCCAATATATTTAGTTACTCTTTCACATCAATAAAACTTTTATATGAGCAGCTGGAGCTTTGTCGCAGAGACCTTAGTCCAAAAGGGGTATCGGTCCGCGTGCTGCGGTGTTCAGGAAACACGGCGTTGATTTATGTGTACCGCAGCCACAGAGTCCAGGAAGAATTAAAGAAGCAGGGTGTTTCTGACTTCCTTTCAAATTATGGGTATGAAACAGACCGGATCGACCTTTGTCTGCAGCGTCTCAGCCTGCGGATAACTTCTCACTCAGAATTTCCTCATGAGATCGGTCTGTTTCTGGGTTACCCGCTTGAAGATGTAAAGGGCTTCATCAAGCATAAAGGCAAAAACAGCCGCTGCAGCGGATGCTGGAAGGTCTACTGCAATGAAGTGGAAGCGAGAAAGCTCTTTGCCCGGTTCGAAAAATGCAGAACCATCTATCACGAATTGTTCAGCCGCGGAAGGACGGTCAGTCAGCTGACTGTAGCCGCTTGATTGATAAATTTATAAAAGAAAGAAGAGGTATTGATTATGAGTAAAACAGCAGTAGTATACTGGAGCGGTACAGGAAATACGGAAGCTATGGCCCGTTTCGTTCTGGAAGGAGCGGAAGGCGCCGGAGCGCAGGCGCAGCTTTTTACCGCAGGGGAATTTTCACCGGAAAAAGCCGCAGAGTTTGACGCAATTGCTTTTGGATGTCCGTCTATGGGAGCGGAAGTTCTGGAAGAAGAAGAATTCCAGCCTATGTGGGACGCGTGTAAAACCGCTATTGCCGGCAAGAAGCTGGGACTGTTCGGATCCTATGGATGGGGAGATGGCGAATGGATGAGAAACTGGGAATCTGAATGCAAGGATTTAGGTCTTTCCCTGGTTTCCGAACCGGTTCTCGCCAATGAAACGCCCAACGATGATAACGCTGACGATTGCAGATCATTAGGTTCCGCATTGGCATAGCTCAATTATTGTACCTTCCGATTGAACCATGCGACAAAAAACACGACACTTTTATGTAGCCGCGGGCCGCGTAGGGATTTTGGTTCGATCCCCTGTAGTCTGAAACCATCCGGCTCGCAATGCTAAGCCCGCGGTTCACATGTAACCTATTTTTTACAAGTTGTACATAGCCATAATAAAATTGTAACAAAAGCGCCTGTGGCCCAGGCGCTTGTCTCCTTTTTTGAAACCTTTATGTATCTGTTCTGCCGGCTGATAGCCGGCGCTTCCCTCTTTCCTATAAAAGATCCGCCAGCTCGTACAGGAAGTTTTCTGTGTAATCCCATCCCATGCACGGGTCTGTAACGGACTTTCCGTAAACACCGCCGTCGATAGGCTGGTTTCCATCTTCCAGATAGCTTTCCACCATGAAGCCCTTAACCAGTTTTTTAATATCCTTGGAATATTTGCAGCTGGTCAAAACATCTTTGCAGATTCGTTTCTGTTCGTACCATTTCTTCCCTGAATTGGAATGGTTGGTATCGATAATTACGGCTTTGTTCTCCAGCAGGTCCCGCTCACTGTACATAGCATACAGCAGCAGCAGGTCTTCATAATGATAGTTAGGCGCAACGGATCCCGAATCCCGCACTGCGCCGCGAAGGATTCCGTGCGCGTAAGGGTTGCCGTCTGATTCCACTTCGTAGCCCCGGTACATAAACAGATATCCGTGCTGAGCCGCCGCAATGGAGTTAAGCATTACATCAAAGCTGCCGCCGGTAGGATTTTTCATCCCCACTGGAATGTCCAGCCCGCTGGCAACGAACCGGTGCTGCTGGTTTTCCGTAGATCTGGCGCCAACAGCCGCGTAGGAAAGCAGATCGGAAAAGTACCGGTAATAATCCGGATACAGAATTTCATCCGCCGCGGTCAGACCTGTTTCTTCGATTACGCGAAGGTGCATCTGGCGCACCCGAATGATGCCTTCCAGCAGATCATCATCCCCCAGCAGGTTCGGCCGGTGGAGCATTCCTTTGTATCCGGTCCCTACGGTTCTCGGCTTGTTGGTATAAACCCGCGGTATGATCAGTATCTTATCTTTGATTTTTTCCTGAACCTTAGCCAGGCGGCTCACATAATCCAGCACCGCGTCCTCCCGGTCCGCGGAGCATGGGCCTATGATCATAAGGATCCGGTCATCGTTTCCGCTGAGAATGGCTTTAATCTGCTTTTCTCTTTCTGCCTTAGCCTTGACGCAAGCCTCTTTCATCGGATACTGCTCTTTGATTGCCTTTGGTATTGGCAGTTTTCTTTTAAAATGTACACTCATTTCTCTGTTATCTCCTTTTGTCTTTCTTGCGATCCGGCGGTCCGCCGGAATTCTCCGCACGTTGATCCGCCGTTATTTATTACTGATTTGACACTGCGCTTACAGAAATGTTTTAACCCCGAAATACCCCAGCACCAGGATTCCCAGTACAATCCGGTACCAGCCGAAAACCTTGAAATCATGTTTTTTAATATATCCCATAAGGAACTTGATGGCTGCCATAGAAACCAGGAACGCGACAACCAGCCCATTGATAAGGATCACGGTTTCATTTCCTGTAAAATGGAATCCAAACTTGACCAGCTTTAAAAGGCTTGCTCCAAACATGACCGGAATGGCCAGGAAAAAGGTAAACTCTGCCGCGACGGTCCGGGAAACGCCGATCATCAGCCCGCCTAAAATCGTCGCGCCGGAACGGGAGGTCCCTGGAAAAACAGCGGCAACCAGCTGAAACAGTCCGATCATCAGCGCCTGCCTGTAGGTCAGATCATCCAGACTGCTTACCTTCGGCGCAGTATGTTTTTGTTTGTTTTCAATAATAATAAAGAAAATACCCACTAAAATCAACATGATGGCTACGGTCTGATAATTATAAAACAGCGCGTTAAACACATCATCGAAAAGCAGTCCGATCACCGCCGCCGGAATACAGGCTACTATGATCTTCAGCCACATGATCCAGGTTTTTTTATCCGTAGGAATCAGCCGCCGCCAGTAGATCACCACCACAGCCATGATCGCGCCCAACTGGATCACAACCAGAAACATTTCCATGAATTCCGCGGACACATTCATTTTCATGAACTCGTCTACCAGAATCATATGTCCCGTACTGCTGATGGGCAGCCATTCGGTAATCCCTTCAACGATACCCAGAATGATTGCTTTTATAATCTCCATTTAAAACCTTCCTTTTATATTCTTAGTCTGCTAATGATTGTATCATTAAATCTTAATTTTGTCACAAGCTCTTTATTACATTTTTCTTAAAAAGGCGTTTCTTTGGGCCGCGGGTACCCTGGGATCCGTAAATCTCTTTTCCGGCATTGGTACAAAAAAGCAGAACATACTCTTTGGTACGCTCTGCTTCGCTCTTACCTCCCGCGTCTTTTCAGCTTTCCTCAGCCTCCTGACGAGCCTCGTTTTTCCTATCGATTCGGATCTACCATATCCAGATAAGACTCTATGAGCTTTACGATATTATCGATGGATATGTAGCCGCTGTCGATACACAGGTTATAGTTGACCGGATCGCCCCATTTACGCCCCGTATGATAATTGTAGTAATTGGCGCGGGCCTTATCCGTGTCATTCATGATTTTCTTCACATCTTTTTCAGGCACACCGTACTGTTCCACAGCCCGTTTGATCTTATCTCCCGTTTCGGCATAGACGAAAACATTGGTCGCGCCCGGAATTCCCCGAAGGATATAATCCGCGCACCGTCCTACAATAACGCAGGAGCCTTCGTCGGCCACTCTGCGGATCGTATCGAACTGAGCCAGGAAAAAGCGTTCATTGAGAGACAAACTGTCCGGGCCGGAGTCACCTGTTCCAAAGGCGGATGACAGGCTGTAAAAAAAGCTGTTCTTTGCTTTCCGCTCTGCCTCTTCCATCATCTCTCTGGAAAAGCCGCTCTCTTCCGCAATTCTCGATAAAAGCTCTTTGTCATAGTAGGGGACTCCTAAATCATCAGCCAGCCGTCTGCCTATGAGCCTTCCCCCGCTGCCGAATTCACGGCTGATGGTTATAATTTGCTTCTTCATAACATTCGCCTCCCTCAGGTCTTTTTTCTATTATAACAGATTGGGATTGATTATACCAATGTCATTTCGATATTGCATCCCCTCAAACGAAATCCGCTTAACATTGTCAAAGGCTTTTGCTCTGGCTTCTTCATGGGTAGCGCCCGTCGCGGTGACGCCCAGAACTCTTCCTCCGGAAGTGACAACCGCGCTGCGGCAGGAAGCTTCGTCACAGATATGCTCGCTTGCGGTTCCCGCGTGGAACACAACTACGTCCCTGTCCACCTTATCGAGTCCTGTAATTTCCTTGCCTTTTTCATAGCTTCCCGGATAGCCTCCGGAAGCCAGTACAACGCAGACCGCCTTTTTATCGCTCCACTTGATTTCCGCGTCGGCCAGACGGTTTTCTGTTACCGCGGTAAAGATCTCCAGAAGATCGCTGTCCAGGCGGGACAGTACAGACTGCGCCTCCGGATCGCCGAACCGATTGTTGAATTCGATTACCTTCGGGCCGTCCTTAGAGATCATCAGGCCGATGAACAGAACGCCTTTAAAGTCAAGGCCGTCCTCCTGAAAGCCCTTTAATGTAGGCTCCAGAATCTCTCTTTTGATACGGGCTTCCAGCTCCGCGTCAAATACCAGGCTCGGGGAATAGGTTCCCATGCCGCCGGTATTAGGTCCTTTGTCGCCGTCAAAGATCCGTTTGTAATCCTGCGCCGATTCCATAGGCACGATGGTATGTTCATCCACAAAGCAGAGCATGGAAGCTTCCACTCCGGTAAGGAATTCTTCTACTACAATCTTTTCTCCCGCGGCTCCGAAGACCTTGTCGCCCATCATTTCCTCAATGGCTTTCTTCGCGTCCTCTTCTGTTTCCGCGATAACAACCCCTTTGCCGGCCGCGAGGCCGTCAGCTTTCAGCACCATAGGATAGCCGAAGATACCCACAGAATCCAGCAGCTCCTGCTTGTCTGTAAATTCTTTGTACCCGGCCGTTGGGATATTATGCTTTGCCAGGAAGCGCTTTGTAAAGGATTTGCTGGCTTCCAGCTGGGAGCATTTTTTATTTGGGCCAAAGGCGGCAATTCCGGCCGCTTCCATTTCATCTACGATTCCCATGGCAAGAGGAACTTCCGGTCCGATGACCGCCAGGTCGATCTGACTTTCCTTTGCGAAAGCGCAAAGACCTGCTATGTCCTCCGCTTTGATATTGACACACTCCGCGTCCAGGCCTATCCCTGCGTTGCCGGGCGCGCAGTAAATTTTATCCGCTTTTGGGCTTTGGGCCAGCTTCCACACGATAGCGTGTTCTCTGCCGCCTCCGCCTACTACTAATATTCTCATGTTTCTCTCCTGAATCTAGTGCTTGAAGTGGCGTACTCCGCAGAATACCATGGCGATCCCCAGTTCGTTGGCTTTATCGATGGATTCCTGATCGCGGATAGAGCCGCCCGGCTGGATGATGGCTGTCACTCCTGCCTTTGCGGCCGCTGTAACGCAGTCGTCAAATGGGAAGAACGCGTCTGACGCGAGGACAGCTCCTTCCAGAGAGGTGTTGGCCTGGCGGATCGCGTTTTCTACCGCCCAGATCCGGTTCACCTGTCCCGGTCCGATTCCTACGGTTGCCTGATCCTTGGCAATGACAATGCCGTTGGATTTGATGTGTTTTACCACTTTCATAGCCAGCTTCATGTCTTCCATTTCTTTATCTGTCGGAATCCGGTCCGTTACTACCTTCAGCGCTTCTTCATCGTACAGCGTGTCGTCGATGCCCTGCACCAGCAGACCGCCGCTTACCTTCTTGATGTCGATCTGTCCGGCAGGTCCCTTATTTTCAATCTCCGGCAGCTTGAGAAGACGGATATTTTTCTTCTGCGTCAAGATAGCCAGCGCTTCCTCGGTAAAGTCAGGAGCGATGACGATCTCGATGAAGATCTTGTTGATCTCCTCCGCGGTCGGCCCGTCAATGGGACGGTTTGCCGCTACGATGCCGCCGAAAATGGAGGTCGGGTCGCACTCATAGGCTTTTTTGTAAGCGCTGAGAATATCAAATCCAGTTCCCACGCCGCATGGGTTCGCGTGCTTTACCGCAACGACTGTCGGCTCTGTAAATTCTTTCAGAGCGGCCAGGGCGCCGTTGGTATCATTGATGTTGTTGAAGGAAAGCTCCTTGCCGTGAAGCTGCTGTGCCTTTACCAGACTGCCTTCCGCCGGCTGGATTTCTTTGTAGTAAGAAGCCTTCTGGTGTGGATTTTCGCCGTAACGCAGCTCCTGAACCTTTTCAAAGGTCAGGGTCAGGTTGTCCGGAAGCTCCGCTCCGATCTGTTTTCTCAGATAATCGGAAATCATAGCGTCATAGGCGGCAGTGTGCTGGAAAACTTTCAGCGCCAGCTTGTATTTCGTTTCATAGGAAACGCTTCCCTTTTCTTTCAGCTCCTGGGTAACAGCTCCGTAATCAGCCGGATCGCAGATAACCACTACATCTTTGTGATTCTTCGCGGCGGAACGCAGCATGGTCGGTCCGCCGATATCGATGTTTTCAATAGCGTCCGCTAAGGTCACATCCGGTTTCATGATGGTTTCCTTGAATGGGTACAGGTTAATGGCTACAATATCGATGGTTTCGATGTTCAGATCAGCAAGCTGTTTCATGTGCTCCGGCTTTTCCCGCATAGCCAGAATTCCGCCGTGTACTGCCGGATGAAGGGTCTTTACTCTTCCATCCAGACATTCCGGAAAGCCTGTCACATCGGAAATTCCAATTACATCCACACCGTTATCAGCAAGGCGCTTGTGGGTGCCTCCGGTAGAGATGATCTTTACGCCCAGCTTTTCCAGCTCCTGGGCAAATTCTACAATTCCGGTTTTATCCGAAACGCTAAGTAATGCTCTCATATTTTTTATTCCTTTCCATCCCAACAATAAGTACAAAGATTACATTTATCGACACCGATCGCTTCCACTGTATCCTCCAGATCCTGGAATTTCAGGCTGTCAAACTGAAGCCTTTTTCGGATCTCTTCCACCATCGCAGCGTGCTTTTCGGTTTTGCTGCTTGCGTATTCCGCCAGCAGTTCTTCGGAGATGTCATCGCCTTCAATGCCTTCCAGATCCCGGATGACCCGTCTTGTGATCAGCTCCAGATCGCTGACGGAACGGGAGAAGTTGAGGAACTTGCAGCCGTACATGATAGGCGGACAGGCGGATCTTACATGGATCTCCTTCGCCCCGTTTTCCAGAAGGTAGGAAACCGTCTCGGAAAGCTGGGTTCCTCTTACGATGGAGTCATCGATGAGGACAAATTTCTTCCCATTGATAATCTGAAATACAGGAACCAGCTTCATCTTAGCGATCAGGTTTCTCGCTTTCTGGTTCTGCGGCATAAAGCTTCTCGGCCAGGTCGGGGTATATTTAATCAAAGGCCGGGCGTAAGGGACTCTGGACTGGTTGGCGTATCCCAGCGCGTGGGCGGTACCGCTGTCCGGCACTCCGGCAACATAGTCTACATCCATGTCGCCGTCCTTCTGAGCCAGCAGCTCTCCGTTGCGGTTACGCATCAGCTCTACATTGCGTCCCTCGTAGATAGAAGTAGTATAACCAAAATAAGTCCAAAGGAACGCGCAGATCCGCATTCCTTCCTGAGGCTCACCGACGGTCTTTTCGCCGTCCGCGGTGATAAAAGCAATCTCTGCGGGCCCCAGTTCACGTTTATATTTATACCCCACATTGATAAATGCAAATGATTCGGAAGCCGCGCAGTAAGCGCCGTCCTTCTGTCCAATAATCAGCGGTGTTCTGCCGTATTTGTCTCTTGCCGCGTAAAGGCCTTCCTTTGTCAAAATCAGCATAGTCACAGATCCATCGATCTTGGCCTGGGCGATCCGTATGCCGTCCACAATATCCCGGCCCGTGGAAACCAGCGCCGCTACCAGCTCCGTATTGTTGATCTTCCCGCCGCTCATGGACATGAAGTGGCTTGGGCGGGCTTTCAGAAGCTCTTCTACAATGGCGTCCTTGTTGTTGATCCGGCCCACTGTGGTGATGGCGTAATCTCCCTGTCTGCTGTAAACGGTCAGCGGCTGAGGGTCTCCGTCACTGATGGCTCCGATCCCCATATTTCCCTTCATCTCTTCGATGTCCGCCTCAAATTTACTGCGGAACGGTGAGTTTTCAATATTATGGATGGACCGGTTAAATCCGTCCTCCTGCAGGACGCACATGCCGCCCCGTTTGGTTCCTAAATGAGAATGATAGTCTGTTCCAAAGAACAGATCCATAACGCAGTCCTGTTTAGAAGCAAATCCAATTACTCCGCCCATTATTTCCCTCCTTTTTCCGGCAAATCTGCCATGACTTTCTTTATTCCTTCCGCTAAAATAACATGTTCCGTTTTCAGTACTCTTGCCGCCAGCGTGTCTGCCGTATCACCCGGCTCTACAGGCACCTGCCGCTGCAGGATGATATCACCGGTATCTACGCCTTCATCAACGAAATGAACGGTAGCGCCGGAAACCGTCTCGCCTCCGTCCAGGACAGCCTGATGGACCCGCTTTCCGTAAAAACCCTTGCCGCAGTATTTTGGGATCAGAGACGGATGAATATTGACGATCCGTTTTCTGTAAGCCTCAATAACCGCGGGCTCCAGCACTTTCATATATCCGGCCAGCACGATGAGATCTGTGTCTTCCGCTTTTAGCTCTTTAAGAAGCTCCTCTGTCTCTTTTATGACTTTTCCTTTGATCCCGGCTTTCTGTGCCCGCTCCAGGGCGAAGACCCCTTCCCGGCTGGCAATGACCTGAACGATTTTTGCCCCGGCAAGCTCTCCGCTTTCGATCTTATCGATAATAGCCTGAAGATTGGTGCCGCCTCCGGAAACCAGTACGGAAATATTCACCATTTATTTACCCTCCAGAATCACTTTGTCGCCGTCTGTGGCTACTACCTGACCGATAATATCAGCCGTTTCTCCAGCGTCCTTCAGGGCTTTCAGAGCCGCGTCCGCGTCCTTTGCGTCTACGAACATCATCATTCCCACACCCATGTTAAAGGTGGAGAACATTTCGATCTTGTCAATGTTTCCGCATTTCTTGATATACGGGAAGATCGGCGGCACGTTCCATGTACCGATCCTGATTTTTGCCGCGAGACCTTCCGGCAGGATTCTCGGAATGTTTTCAAAGAAGCCGCCTCCTGTGATGTGGACAATGCCATTGACATCGAATTTAGGCAGAACCGCGTTACACGCGGCCGCGTAGATTTTGGTCGGCGTCAGCAGGGCTTCTCCCAACGTTGTTCCCAGCTCCTCCACATAGTCTGTTACATCCATTTTCATTTTGTCAAAGAAGACTTTTCTTACCAGGGAATATCCGTTGCTGTGGATGCCGCTGGAAGTGATGCCGATAATCACATTGCCTTCCGCCACTTTTTCTCCGGTGATGATCTTTTCTTTATCCACCATGCCTACGGAAAAACCGGCCATATCGTATTCGCCTTCACTGTAAAAATCCGGCATCTCAGCTGTTTCTCCGCCCACCAGAGCGCTTCCCGACTGACGGCAGCCTTCCGCTATGCCTTTTACAATATCCGCGATCTTCTCCGCCTTTACCTTTCCTGTGGCAATATAGTCCAGGAAAAAGAGGGGCTTCGCGCCCTGGCAGAGAACGTCGTTTACACACATTGCTACGCAATCGATTCCCACTGTGTCATGCTTGTCCATGAGAAAAGCAATCTTCAGTTTGGTTCCCACGCCGTCTGTACCGGAAACCAGCACCGGCTGCGACATGGAAGCTACATCGATCTGAAACAGGCTTCCAAAGCTGCCGAGTCCTGTAAGAACGTTTTCATTGAAGGTCCGCTTTACATGATCTTTCATCAGGGTAACGGCGCGTTCGCCTTCTTTTGTATCTACACCCGCGTCCTTGTAGGTGAGTTTTTTCATATCATCCATGGTTCATCCTCCCATTCCATATCCCGCTCAGGAAGCTCCATTGGGTAGTTTCCTGTAAAGCAGGCTGTACATATCTTGTCGCTATCCATACCGATGGCGGAAAGCATGCCTTCTACGCTGAGATAAGCCAGAGAATCAGCTCCTGTCATTTCCGCGATCTCCTCTATGGTATGAACGGCTGCGGCCAGTTTGTTTTTGTCAGGTGTATCGATTCCGAAAAAGCACGGATCTGTTACCGGCGGAGAAGCGACTCTTATATGGACTTCCTTTGCCCCGGCGTCTTTCAGCATTTTTACCAGCTTGCCGCTGGTGGTTCCCCGAACGATGGAGTCGTCCACCATAATGATCCGTTTTCCCTGTACGTTGCCTTTCAGCACATTGAGCTTTAGTCTTACTGACAGCTCCCGCGTCCGCTGATCCGGCTGAATGAAGGTTCTGCCTACATAGCGGTTTTTGATGAGTCCTTCCCCATAAGGGATTCCGGATTCCTCTGCGTAGCCGATGGCCGCCACGGTTCCCGAGTCGGGAACGGAAATGACCATATCCGCGGCCACTGGCGCTTCTCTTGCCAGTATCCGCCCGCACTGACTTCTCGCCGTATAGACGCCAACGCCGTCGATACGGCTGTCGGGCCTTGAAAAATACACATATTCAAAGGCACAGGAGGCCCGCTTTTCCTTTTCCGCGTAGCTGACAGACTTCAGTTCCCCGTCTTCAATGATGACCATTTCTCCCGGCTCCACATCCCGAATCAGCGTTGCTCCCAGAAGGGGAAATACACAGCTTTCTGAGGCCAGGACAAAGCCCTCTTCATTTTTTCCAATGCATAAAGGCCGCAGGCCGTAAGGGTCTCTTACACCGATCAGCTTGTTTCCCGCTGTAATAACCAGCGCGTAGGCTCCCTGGACTTTTTCCAGGGATTTTGTAATAGCCTGCTGGATGGTGCTGTCTTTAATGTTTCTCGCAATAAGTGCCGCAATGACTTCTGAATCGATACTTGTCTGGAAAATAAATCCGTCATCCTGCAGCTGCCGCCGCAGGATCCGGGCGTTTACCAGATTCCCATTGTGCGCGAGCGCAATGGCTCCGCCCCGGTAGTAAACCACCAGAGGCATGGCGTTTGCCGCATGGCTTTCTCCCGCCGTGGAGTAGCGCACATGACCGATGGCGATATCCCCCTGAAGACGCTCGATCACTTCATCGCTGAATACTTCCTGAACAAGGCCCATATCTTTGTAATACTGGATCTTTCCGCCTTTGTTGGCGGCGATACCGGCACTTTCCTGGCCTCTGTGCTGGAGCGAGTGAAGCCCGAAGTATACGCCTCTGGCAATATCCCGCTTGCCGGGAGCGTATACTCCCACTACGCCGCATTCATCATGGAATTCCCAATAATCCTTCATCCTTTCATCCCCCGTATCTTTTATTTTTGCAGGTTCCCGCTATTTCTGCACTCTCTTGAGCACTTCCTGGTAAGTTTCCTCTACATTGCCCAGGTCTCTTCTGAACCGGTCTTTGTCCATCTTTTCGTTGGTCTTGACATCCCACAGTCTGCAAGTGTCCGGTGAAATTTCGTCAGCCAGAATCACTTCGCCCTCATAAACACCGAACTCGATCTTAAAGTCGATCAGCTTCAGTCCCTTTTCCAGGAAGAATTCTTTCAGCGTTTCGTTTACGATGGCGGAATATTTACGGATGGTTTCGATCTGCTCCGCTGTTACAACTCCCAGGGCCAGCGCGTGGGATTCGCACATGAGCGGGTCGCCAAGATCATCGTTTTTATAGGAAAATTCAAAAGTCGGCTGATCGAACACGATTCCTTCTTCTACGCCGTATCTCTTGGCAAAGGAGCCCGCGGAAACGTTTCTCATAATAACTTCCAGCGGCAGAATTTTTACAGCCTTTACAACGGTTTCTCTGTCATTGAGCTGCTCTACGAAATGAGTCGGAACGCCTTTGGCCTCCAGCAGCTGGAACATAATGTTGCTCATTACGTTGTTTACCGCGCCTTTTCCCGCAATCTGCCCTTTCTTTTCGCCGTTGAACGCGGTAGCGTCATCCTTGTAGGATACGATGAATTTGTTCGGGTCCGCTGTTTTGAAAACTTTTTTGGCTTTTCCTTCATATAACTGTTCTAATTTTTCCATGATCCGTGTCCTCCCTTTACTTATCTGAAATAATCACTTTTTCTTTGTCCGGAGTGTTAAACTCCTGGTCCAGTTTTATAATATCTTCTTCCATTTTCTTTTTATAGTCCTTCATGGCCTGACGCAGCTTCGGATATTTTGTGCTGAGGATCTGTACCGCCAGAAGCCCTGCGTTTTCCGCTCCATCCACCGCTACGGTGGCCACCGGTACGCCCTTTGGCATCTGTACGACAGACAGCAGGGAGTCCAGTCCATCCAGTGTGCTGGATTTCATCGGAATGCCGATAACCGGAAGAGGCGTCGTTGCCGCCAGAACCCCCGCCAGGTGAGCCGCTTTTCCAGCGGCCGCAATGATAACCTCAAAGCCCCTTTCCTCCGCGGACGCCGCGAATGCTTCCGCTACCTTAGGTGTTCTGTGGGCGCTGATGATTCTTGTTTCTGTTTCTACATGAAAATGCTTTAAAATATCTTCTGCTTTCTGGACAACCGGGTAATCGGATTTGCTGCCCATGATGATTGCTACTTTCATTTATATATACCTCCCTTGGATTTTTTGTAATGACGCCGCCCAAGCCTGGGATTTGCTGTCCCTGCCCGCGGAATTTCCGGCTATTTAAAATACTTCACGCCGGATTCAAAGATCTTCTGATCCTTATTTCCGTCTACATTCTTATATACATACTGTCCGATTCGCTCGGAGTGGCCCATCTTGCCCAGAACTCTTCCGTCCGGCGAAGTAATTCCTTCGATGGCCATATTGGAGAAGTTCGGGTTAAAGGCGATATCCATGGACGGATTTCCGTCAAAGTCAACATACTGAGTCGCGACCTGCCCGTTTTCGATAATCCGCTTCATAACCTGGTCGTTTGCGATAAACCGGCCTTCTCCGTGGGAAATGGCTATGGTATGAATGTCTCCCACTTCCGCGCCGGAAAGCCACGGTGATTTCACAGAAGCCACTCTGGTGCGGATCAGGCTGGACTGATGGCGTCCGATCTTGTTGTAAGTCAGGGTCGGACTGTTTTCATCTGTGTCCACGATGCGGCCTTCCGGTACCAGACCCAGCTTGATCAGTGCCTGGAAACCGTTGCAGATTCCCAGCATCAGGCCGTCTCTGTTTTCCAGAAGGTCTGTAACCGCTTCCTTGATCCGAGGGTTGCGGAATACAGCGGTAATGAACTTGGCTGAACCGTCCGGCTCATCTCCGCCGCTGAATCCGCCTGGAAGCATGATAATCTGGCTTTCTTTAATTTTGGCCTCCAGCTCTTTAATGGAGTCGATGAGCTGGCTCTGGGTCATGTTGCGGATAATGTGAATGTCCGCCTGAGCGCCGGCCCGTTCAAAGGCCCGCTTGGAATCCATTTCGCAGTTGGTTCCAGGGAAGGCCGGAATCAATACCCGAGGTTTCGCCAGCTTCACAGCCGGAACGGCGGTGTTTCTCGCTGTATAGGACAGCGCTTCCACTGTCCTGGCGGTATTATCCTTCGTTCTTACCGGGAATACGCCTTCCAGCGGAGCTTCCCACTTAGCGGTAATATCGTCCAGCTTCATGGAAACGCCCTTCATGATAATGGAAGCGTCTTCTGTAGTTTTACCAATTATTTTATAATCTACCCCTGAAAACGCAGAAGCCGCGTCTTCGCTGGCGGAAAGCTCCAGCACAATTCCGCCGTAATCCAGGCCCGTGTTTTCGGTTTCCGCCGCGTCTATACCGATCTTGTTTCCTACTGCCATTTTCACCAGGGTCATAAACAGGCCGCCCTGTCCCATGGCGGAAGCTGCCAGAACTTTCTTTTCCGCGGTAAGCGCTCTTACCGCGTCCATGGCTTTTCTGTAAGCTTCAAAGTCAATGATTCCGTCCGCGTCCCGTTTGGCCGGAAGATAAACCAGCTGGCTTCCTGCCTGCTTCAGCTCTGTGGAGATGATCTGATCCGCGTCCATAGCCGCGACAGCAAAGGATACCAGTGTCGGCGGCACGTTGATGTCCATGAAAGTTCCGGACATACTGTCTTTTCCGCCGATGGACGGAATCCGCAGTTCCTTCTGCACTCTCAGAGCGCCCAGCAGAGCCGCCATCGGTTTGCCCCAGCGGTTTGGATCCTGCCCCAGTTTTTCAAAGTATTCCTGGAAGGTGAGGCGGATGGTTTTGTAATCCGCGCCCATAGCCACCATCTTTGTTACAGAGTCGATGACCGCGTACATAGCGCCGTGGAACGGGCTCGCCTTAGCCAGCTTCGGATCAAAGCCGTAAGCCATAAGGGTTGCTGTCGTGGTTTCTCCTTCTGTCACCGGAAGCTTGGCAGCCATTCCCTGTGCCGGGGAAAGCTGATACTTTCCGCCCAGCGGCATCAGCACGGTAGAAGCGCCGATGGTGCTGTCGAACCGCTGGATCAGACCTTTCTTACTGCAGCAGTTCAGGTCCTTCAAGGCTTCTTCCGGCGGAAGGGTCCGGGTCAGCGCCGCCGGGTCAAAGCTGCCTTTCACCGCTACCGCTGTCTGCTGCTTCGCTCCGTTGGTGTTGAGGAAGTCTCTGGACAGATCCAGAATGAGCTTTCCTCTCCAGTACATCTTCACTCTGCCTTCGTCTGTTACTTTTGCAACGGTAGTTGCTTCCAGATTTTCTTCGTTTGCGTACTTGATGAATTCCGCTTCTTTTTCTTTATCGACTACAACGGCCATACGTTCCTGAGATTCGGAAATGGCCAGTTCCGTTCCATCCAGTCCTTCGTACTTTTTCGGCACCAGATCCAGATTGATGTCCAGGCCGTCCGCCAGCTCGCCGATGGCAACGGAAACGCCGCCCGCGCCAAAGTCATTGCAGCGCTTAATCAGGGTCGCGACTTCTTTTCTTCTGAACATTCTCTGGATGTTTCTTTCTACCGGCGGGTTGCCCTTCTGGACTTCCGCGCCGCATTCCAGGATGGACTCTTCCGTATGCTCCTTGGAAGAACCGGTGGCTCCGCCGCAGCCGTCTCTTCCGGTCCGGCCGCCAACCAGCACGATCACATCACCCGGCTGCGGTACTTTCCGGATTACATGGTCCGCGGGCGCCGCGCCGATTACCGCGCCGATCTCCATGCGCTTTGCCACATAATCTTCGTCATAGACTTCATCCACCTGTCCGGTGGCAAGGCCGATCTGATTTCCGTAGGAGCTGTAGCCGGAAGCTGCTCCCTGTGTGATTTTTCTCTGTGGAAGCTTGCCCGGAATGGTCTCTTCCACCGCTTTTCTCGGGTCCGCCGCGCCGGTAACGCGCATTGCCTGATAAACATACACCCGTCCTGAAAGCGGGTCGCGGATGGCGCCGCCCAAACAAGTCGCCGCGCCGCCGAATGGCTCGATCTCCGTCGGGTGATTGTGAGTTTCATTTTTAAACATGACCAGCCAATCCTGATCTTTCCCATCGATCTTAGCGGTTACTTTGATGCTGCAGGCATTGATTTCTTCCGATTCGTCAAGGTCGTGAAGCACGCCTTTTTTCTTCAGGTACTTGGTCCCCATGCAGGCCATGTCCATGAGACACACATCTTTTTCCCGGTCTCCATAGACTTCCTTTCTCATTTCCATGTATTCATCGAAAGCCTTTCTGACCATTTCGCCGTAAGGTCCCTCTTCAAACTGAACCTCTGTCAGCTCTGTGTTGAAGGTGGTATGACGGCAGTGGTCGGACCAGTAGGTGTCGATAACCTTCAGCTCCGTCAGGGATGGGTCCCGCTGTTCTTCCTTTTTAAAGTAGTCCTGAATCACCTGAATGTCCGCGGGGCTCATGGCAAATTCCATCTCTTTTCGGAACTGCTCCAATTCCTCTTCCGTTTTAGCCGTAAAACCATCCATGATCTTTACATCCTCCGGAGCCACGGTCTCCATATCCAGGGTCTCCGGTTTTTCCGCTTCCGCAAGCTGAGAATCCACCGGATTTACGCAGTAGGACTTAATTTCCTCAAGCGCTTCGCCGCCGACGGTTCCTTCCAGCACGACAACTTTCGCGAATTTTACCGTTGCCTCCGCTTCCGCGTTCATCAGCTTGATACACTGCGCCGCGGAATCCGCCCGCTGGTCATACTGCCCCGGCAGGTATTCTACTGCAAAAAAAGTTGCAGAACTTACTTCCTCCGGCATCTGCTCGTCATAAACAGTGTCGATGGCAGGTTCTGCAAATACGGTATATCTCGCTCTTTCATAGGTTTCATCGTCGATGCCGTCTACATCGTAGCGGTTTAATATCCGGATTCCTGTCAGTCCTTCCGCGTGAAGGTTTTCCTGAATGTCTTCCAGAAGTCCTTGCGCTTCCACATCGAAGCCCTTCTTTTTTTCTACATATATTCTTCTTACCATGTTTTCGCCCTTTCCGTACATTTTTCGTGTTTCAGGCAAATATCGTTCGCCTTTTTGAGGTTTTTTCTCGGGTTTACGGAATAATTTTAGCATTTTTTCTCTGTGTGTTCAATGTAGAAAGGAAGGAAAAAAGAAGTTTTTTTGCAGGAATTCGAACGTTATTAAGATCAGGCGCAAAGAACGTTCGGATTTTAATTCGATTAACAATAAACCGGTTTTCGCCGCGGCAGCGATCCGTTCATAAAAAAACCGATCTCCCTGAGCCAAACTTTTAGATCCGGCTTTTGGAGATCGGTTATAAAAGCAGCTTTTTGCCTCCTTTTTATTGATTATTACGCAAATATTCTAAGCTTCCCCCACTAGCGCGATCCTCCGGACAAACTCCAGCTTTCTTCCATAATCCATTTCGATAAAATCAGCTGGCGCGACCTGGGCCGCCTTTTTATCAAAGTAGGCCAGCCCTGCCGATTCCAGCATGGTGTACACAAACTGGGAGCAGAACATGATATTGGGCTTTACCGATCCTTTGAATACCAGCCCCAGCAGATTGTAGGCGCTTCCCTCCGCGTTGATCTTCCGGACCTTCTCGATCAGGCTCCGTTTCTGCTCCGCAGCTGCCGGCAGGCGATATACCAAAATAGCGGACCCGTCTCTCTGGGTCAGAGCGGCAAGCAGCTCTGTGTTAAGACCCGGAGGAACCGCCCTCTGGCCGCCGTTGTAGCTGATGATAGTGTCCAGCTGCTCGTCAAAGGCCAGGGACACATGGTTGTATTCCTTCTTAGTAAACAAGCCGATCACGTCGCTGGGGAGACTTTTGCTGCTGGTAACCACCAGATAGATATACTCGTGATCCAGGGTTTGCATAGCTCTCTGAAAGTACTCTTCCGTAAGCGTCCCATGGTTAATATAACTGAAGGAGCTGTGTCTGGGAAGCTGATACAGGATCTCTGTCAATTCAACTCTGGACAGAACGCTTCCCGCCGCTTTCAGTCGTTCCGCCTTTCTTATAATTTCATCTTTATCGCATAGAAGCTGCCCGTAGGAAAGGACAGACGGCTCCTCTGCCGAAGGGAAGCTCCAGCTTGTCCCGCTTTGGTAAAAGAAGCTGATCCGCGCGAGAAACGGTACAGAAGCCGCCAAAACGCCTAAAAACCTGCACAGATCATAAGCGGGGCCGGAAGCGGCAGACCGAATCACCAGCACGTTAAAGAGAATCTGCGCGGCCAGTATAATTCCATAAATGAGCACTTGCGCCACTTTGGACGCTATGGTAGAAGGCGCGCAGATTCCATAGGCCGCGATAAAGACAAAGCAGAAAATATATACCAGATTGTAGGTTCCATAATCCTCACACAAGTACAGCGCCACCGCCGCCAGTACCAGCATAACAGCGGCAATCAGGAAAGTGAAAATTTTTTTCATCGGCGCACCTCAATATTTCCATTTTTCGTTTCAACCTTTACGGTCACAGTCGGGTCGTTTCCTACTGTTCCTTCTATAGAGTCTCCCTTTACAGAAACGGCTTCCTGAAAGTTGGTGCTGACGCTGCCGTTCTTTGTCGCCGCTTTGAAGGCGAAGCTTAATTGCTCCGGAAGCCACAGCTTTACACTGTCATTTTTATTGTACAGGGACAGAGCGCCGGTGACTTCTTCATAGGCCACGGACAGTTTTCCGGAATTTTCCACTTTGTATGTGCCGGAGCCTGTAACGGACTGAAATTCCCCATTTCCGCTGGTGGAAGTATACGCTACATAGCCCTCGGCCTTTGCGCATCTTACCTCTCCCTCCGTCGTTTCTACGCGGATTTTTTTTGCCGCGAGATCACCCAGCTCCAGTGTCCCGCTGGTGGAGGAAAGGTGAATGCTTTTGGCTCTGGCCGCTTTCAGTTTAAAAGTCCCGGACGAGCAGTCCACACGGAGGGAAGCCAGATTCACATCCATCTCAGACATATCAATATTTCCGTCCGTTGATGTCACTTTCAGGCTTTCCGAATAATCATCCGGCAGGTAGACTTCTATCCGCCGCTGAAAGTCCCCTCCAAAAATCGGCTTTCCGCCTTCGCTGACGCTGACGCTTTCTTCATTCTGGCTGACCCTGGCGTAATATTTCTTTTTATCCTTGCTCATGTATTCTTTGATGATAAGCTCCCCGCTTCCGCTTTTTAGAAAGCGGATATCCTCTTCATCATAGGAAATCGTCAGTTCTTTGACTTTGTCCAGCGAAAACGTCATTTCGTTTACCGGCTCCGCCTCCTGCTGCCCGCCGCAGGCGGACAATGCCACGATCACAAGGCCCGCCATTATTATCAGTGCCGCGGCTTTTCTGTTTTTCCTCTTGTTTTCATATTTCATATTAAGTCTCCATTCCGCCGCCCTGTATGGCGGCACCGTTTTTTAGAATGAACAATTCATTCACATTTTGACCAAAAATCAGAGGCTGCGGGGCCCTTTCCTTTGTGACAAAGGGCTGAAGCCGCAGTCCCTAAAAAAATAGATCCTGCTGCCGCGCTCAGAAAGCCTACTCTCCGATTGAGCCATTCTGATATGCTGACAGAATATTGTCCAGACACACGTTTTTGGCGGCTTCCTCCGGAATATCGCTGGTTTCAAAAGCAGTCCACCGCATGTCCATGGCCCACCAGCTGAGGATCTCGATGATAAGAACGGTAGTTAAGTCAATATCATGGATTTCCCGTACAACCCCTTTATCCATAAAGGCCCGCAGATATTGGGACATGGTAGAAAGGAACTCCTTTCGGTACGCCCTGTAGCGCTTTGCCAGAAACGGGAAATCATACTGGTTTTTTTCGATAAACAGACAGCCCTTGCCGTAGCGGGCCAGCAGATCAAAGGTATCTGAAATCAGCGCCTTAAAGCTGTAGCCGTCCAGATTCTGCCGCAGCGGTTTTTTGAATTCTTCGGCGGTAGCGTCCAGTACGGATACAATCTCCTGCTCCAGTCCCGCGAAATGCTCATCGCTAATGGGCGTTTCGAGCTGTCTCTCGGAAAAGGACGGGTCGATGGTGGTTTTCAGAATGTAGTGCATGATTTCCTTTTTTCCGGTAAAATCGTGGTAGATGGTTCCTACGGAAACATTGACCGCTTTTGCAATATGGCTGATCTGGGTTTTGGAATAGCCCTGTTTTAAAAACAGGGCTGTGGCCGCTTCTGCAATGGCCCGGATTCTTGGCGTCATGAGGATACCTCCTGTTTTGACTCTTTGTGAAT
Source organism: bacterium 210820-DFI.6.37 (assembly GCA_020558355.1). GTDB lineage: Bacteria > Bacillota > Clostridia > Peptostreptococcales > Anaerovoracaceae > Hominibacterium. The sequence goes on from JAJCKG010000008.1 coordinate 36,996, forward strand.
GAATCGTTCATTTTTATATTATAATACACCTGCCCGCAGCCGCTGTCAAGAAAGGATTTATTGTAAAAGATTAAAGATTCACTCTTTCTGTCATAGCTTTTGACTGTGCGCCATCACGACAATCGGCATCCATGCTGTTAAATTTTTCATAGATTATAGACTGCCGATCCGCCGTCACTCGCCTGACATCCGGGAACTTTTTATGTATTACAACATCATCCCGAAAACGGCGTCCCAGCCGTGCCGGAGGATTATTGCAAAGATCCGTCAGGCGAAATCTTCCGGGGCCTCTGGCTGCCAGATTTTTTTCCACCTCCACATAGAGAGTATCATGATTTGTCATGACCCACACCTCCCGTTTTCAAGCAATAAAAGTTTTTCATAGATTGCGTCAAGCTTTTCGTCGATTGTTTCCAGCTGTTTAAAGGCTCCAAGCTGTTTATCGAAAGAAGCGCTCTTCCCATAGACGGCGCCATCTGAAATCGCCATATGGTGAGGACAAGCCGCCTCCTGATCTCCGCTTTTATGAACATCGCCATTTACCGATTCATCTGTACGCCGCCCGGAATCACAGACCTTTTCTCTCTCATGCTGCTTCTGATAGAGCTTTAATCTAGCCGCATAAATACACAGTCTGGTAATGTAGGAAATCCTCGGTCTGGATAATTCCATCTGAGACCTTACGCTTTCCAAGACCGCCATAAATTCCTTTTCCCCTACCAGAAAGGATATGGTGCTGAGTTCCTTTGAATCATCCGCGTCCCTGCCGGAATAGTCCAGGTATCTGGACTCTTCCAATATCTCTTTCCAGTTTGGGATATTCGCCGCCGCGTCTTCGTAACAGATCCTGAGCGCTTCGCTGGAACCTCTTTCCACCCGGGGATCTTTTTCTACGATGTCCGCTAAGCTAACCGCATCCTCTTTTGTCAGACGAATCGACTTTGTAAGTATTTGATTCATATTCTCTCTCTTTCCGCCTTATTGCATTGTAATATTTTTTAGTTTATTTTAATATACCACTTAGCGGCCAATTTGTAAAGACGTTTTTAATATTTATTAATATTTTTTATATTTGCAGTTCAGGGACTTTAAACACCTAAAAAAATCGGAAAAATAAATGGCCTGAAAGCTGTGTTTCACACCCTCCAATCCATTTGTTTTTATCGCTTTGCGTCTTACACCGAAATGAAATACCTTCTCTATGATAATCTGGCTGGCCGCGCTATTGGCTGCCGGATACGGAAAAAAAGGCCCTCACGCCTTGCCGCAATAAAACACAATTGCTTCAGCGGCAAACTCCGCTGTACCGGCGCCGCAGATTTTGTTGATATTCTCAGTAAATTCACCGCCGCCCGCATACAGCTTCCCAAGTCCCGCAAGTATCTCCGGGGTACAATTGTAGTAGTGCTGTGTAATATAGCTCCGCAGCTTTTTCACTAAGCCCTGCGCCGTCTGTCATTTCCGGTTTTGGTCGCCAGTTTTCACCTTTTAACGCCAGGGCGGTCGCCATCGAGCCTAATCCTGGGCCATTGGCGACCAGTTCCCTTTCCCAGGCGCACCGCACAAGGAAACTTTTCTGTGATACAATTGACTTCGTTGCATAAAATGGATATAATATGGTCAAAATATTGCTACCATAAATCCAGGGAGGTGCTGTTATGAATATTCGCCCATCTGCGGCAATCAGACAAAATTATAATGAGATTGCGGAGCAATGCAGAAAGACCGCTGAGCCAGTTTTTCTTACGAAGAATGGCGAGGGAGATTTGGTCGTCATGGATATTGAAACCTATAACAGACGGGAAAAAATGCTGAAGCTACGGGAGGTGCTGCTTGCTGTTGAAGAAGATAGGATTGCTGGAAGAAGCGGCTGTACTCTTGATGAACTGGATGCGTACCTTGATGATGTGATCGCAGAGGTATAGCGTATGGCGGAAAACAAAAGGTATAAAGTAATCGTTTCTGACAGGGCAAAAAGAATGTTGGGAACACATATCCGTTTTATGGCACAGGTAAATAAAGAGGCGGCGGCAAAGAAGAAAGCAATTATGACTGCCATGCGTTCATTATCCCAGATGCCGCAGCGTTCCCCGTTTTTTGAGGAACTGTATATCACACCGAATAAATATCATAAGATGTTTATTGAAAAGTGGTATCTTGTCCTATATCAAATTCAAGATGATACGGTATATGTGGAATATATTCTCGATTGCCGTAAGGATTACAGTTGGCTCATTCATTAACCACAAAATAAGAACTATAATCATTCCATAATGGCAGGGTCAAAAGAGTTTTTAGGAACTTTCTGACTTTCTATGTCTTTTCCGGTTTTGGTCGCCAGTTTTCACCTTTTGACGCCGGGGCGGCCGCCATTGAGCCTAATCCTGGTCCATTGGTGACCAGTTCCCTTTCTCAGGTGCGGCTTTGCGGTTCCTATATTGCTGAAACAGGGCAGTACCAGGTTTTCCGGTTATACGGTATAAATTCATCGCTCATACAAATAATCATTCCCGGCTGGACTTCAAAATTCAGCTTTTTCAGCACGCCAAAATTCTTATCTGGCTTTGAAGGCTGCTTGCTTTTCTTAATTTCTATCGGATATATTTTATTTCCTTCGATGATGAGAAGATCAATTTCTTTTTTGTCTATATCCCTATAGTAATATAAATCCACCTGCTTTCCTGAATTATAATAACTTTTTACAATCTCAGAAACAACATAGGTTTCAAAGAACGCGCCATCCATCGGACCGTTGGCAATCGTTTCCGCATTGGGCCATCTGCATAAGTACGCCGCTAACCCTGTATCCAAAAAATATACTTTTGGCGTTTTTACCAGTCTCTTTGTAATGTTAGAATGATAAGGTCTCAAAATATATATGATTCCTGATCTCTCAAGTATCGCTACCCACGCTTTCGCTGTTGGAGCGGATATATTTATTGCGTTAGAGATATCTTCATATTTTAGCTCCTGGCTTGTTCGGGCGGCCATATAAACAAGGAAGTCATAAAACTCATTCAGTTTCCCCACCTGTGCCAGATCCTTGATATCCCTTTCAATATAAGTGTTAACATAATCCATATAATATCGGTCCCGATCAATCTCAGTTGAACGTAATTTAGGCATTCCGCCTCTGAAAATATCCTCATAGATTTTATGGATATCCTTCTTTTTCGCATACGTCATTCTGTCTCTGATTAAATCGATATCCGGCTTGAATAACTCCGAAGGTCGTTTTTCAATTTCAGCAGCGGAAAGACTTGACATATCAAAAATTGCGATTCGCCCTGCCAGGGATTCTGATACACCCTTCATCATTTTAAATTTTTGCGAGCCTGTTATCCAAAACATCCCACTGTTCTCTTCTTGCTCCAATGCTTTTTCATCAATTATTTTTTTCATTTCCAGCAGAATGGACGGAACTCTTTGAAATTCATCAATCAATAATGGATATCCATATGTCTCAAAGAAAAGGGCCGGATCCCGCATGGCCAGCCTTCGAGCATTACCATCATCTAAGGTTACATATCTGCGACGGCTTTCTTTTATATGATGAAGCATTGTCGATTTTCCAACCTGTCTTTGCCCACATACCATTACAACAGGATAAAATTTAGAAGCTTCAAGAATCTGATTCTCTAAATGTCTGTTAATGTACATGATTTCCTCCCTTTCTTCGTGTTTTCTAAAGTCTTAATTTATTTTACTCGAAATTTCCTTTGACGTCAATCCTATGAAAAAACGGAAGACGCTATTACTATCTCCCGCACCGACGCTCTTTACCCAGTTTTTTGAGTCTCTTCGTTATATCGCCTAAAAGCGATCTTTCGTCAAATAATGCGCCATCCTTGGTTTCCGCATTGGATCATCTATATAAGTAAGGACACCCTGTCTTTTCCGGTTTTGGTCGCCAGTTTTCACCTTTTAACGCCAGGGCGGTCGCCATCGAGCCTAATCCTGGGCCATTGGCGACCAGTTCCCTTTCCCAGGCGCGCCGCCTGCGCTGATTTTATTGTGCCCAATCAAACAAGCTGAGAATTCAAATCATTTTAGAACAAAGTTGGCTTCGCCGATTTATGTTCAGCGGTAGACTTTGTTGATATTTCCTACATAATTAAAAAACTTCTCTGCCTGTCACAAACGTGATAAACAGAGAAGTCACAATCTATCATGAAGGTTTACGGCTTGCCGCCACGTAGGCCAGGCCCGCGGCTGTAATACCAGCTGTCAGCTTTCCAACCAGCATGGGCGCGATCATGTCCGGGCAGTATCCCGCAACGAAGCCCAGATGATCCCCCAGCACAAAGGCTCCTGAAACAGCAAACGCCACATTCATGACTTTCCCTCTGGGGTCCATGTCCTTCAGCATACCAAACATAGGAATATTGTTGGGAAGAGATACCAGAAAGCCCGCGGCGGCCGCCTCATTGATTCCCAGCTTGCGTCCCGCTTTCAGCAGCGGTTTTCGAAAGATTTTCGTAATAACATGCACGAAGGGAAACGCTCCCGCCAGCATAATAGCGATATTTCCTATAATCAGAAACACTTCTTTCAGAGAAGTCGTTTCTTTGAAAACGCGGATGCCTGCCAGCTCTGAAAGTATCCCAACCGCAAGGCCGAAGATACTTACCGCAACAATGAATTTGCCAAACCAGACAAAACCCGTGATCATGGCTTTCTCCCATTTCCACATTCCAAGTGCGATCAGCAGAGAAATCACGGCAATGGGGATCGTGTTTTTAAGGACCATAATCGGTGAAAAGCCTGCCGCAAGGCCTCCCGCGGCCACGCCCAGGGGAATTGTAATCAGTCCGATCAGCACTCCTTTTGCTAAAGACTTTCGCTCCGCGGGATCGATCAGCCCCAGACCTACAGGTATTGTAAATACAATGGTCGCACCCAGCATGGAAGCGGTAATGATGCCGCCCAGCTGAGCCGCCTGCGCGCTTTCCGCCAGTTCCTCCGCAAGAGGCGCGCCGCCCATATCGATGCCAAACAGGATTCCGGCAAACATGGCTGGATCCGCTCCAATCGCATGAAACAGCGGAACAACAACCGGCTTGAATATGCTGGAAAGAACGGGAGTCAGAACCAGAAGACCCGCCATAGAAAGGGTCAGCGGTCCCATGGCCTGAATCCCCTCTTCAAATTTCTTTCCGACGCCAAAGCGATTCCCCGCAATCCGGTCTGCCGCTCCGGCCATTGCGAAAATGACCATGACATATATAATGATCTGATTAATATTAATACTGTCCACATCCTTTACATTGTTCAAAATCTGTACATTTGCCTCCTGTATTATATCAAGCTGTTTTTGACAAGTAAAGTTTGTGTTTGCGTATAGACAAAGGCCCGCGGCGTTTTTTAGTCCTCCTTTCCGCCAATGCTCATCAGCCCTTCCCTCTTAAACAGCTCCTTCCTGCTTTCCATTGTCATATCCGGATCCGGCAGATTTTTATAAATCGGTGCGTCACCGATCCGTCCCGCGTACGGCATAGGCGGATTGAATACCTTCAGCTGCCTTAACAGCTGATCCGTATAATTGGTTCCATATCTGCGGGCATCCGCGACTTTATCCAGATCGAAGGTCATAGTCAGCGCGACAGGACGGTTTCCGGCTTCATAAATGACTTTTCCGTCAGGGCCCGCTACCATGGAATGTCCGTACGCATAGCTTCCCAGCCACTCTCCCGCAAGGTTCAGGGAAATAAAATACGCCTGATTTTCAAAGGCTCTTGTAGGCGCGATAGATTTGCACACGTCGTATAAGCCTTCCGGATCAATGGCCGGTTTGATCAGGATTTCCGCTCCCATGAGGGCCAGATTCCTGGAGATTTCCGGGAAGCACCAGTCATGACAGTTCAAAACACCAATCCGGATGTCCTTTTCCTTTATATCAAAAGTTACATACCGCTCTCCCTGGGTGAAATCCGCTTCCACCGGATAATATGGACACATCTTCCGGTACACATCGATAATCTGCCCGTCAGGTCCGAAAATCGGTATTGAATTGTATATGATTTTCTCTCCGTCTTTTTCCGCAGATTCAATCATGCTTCCAGGCATGAAGTATATGCCGTATTCTTTCGCGATAGCGGAAAGCTCCTCTGTCACCTTTCCAGGAATGGGATCACCGCCCAGTTCCGTTTCATCTCCCGGCCAGTAACGACCGATGGCCATTTCCACTCCTACGATAAGCTCCGGCACATTCATTCCTGCCATCAGCTCATCCACATCTTTTCTGATTCTTGCGAGACAAGTTTCAAAGTCCATTGCGGTATCTCCACTCTGGATCATTCCAATATTTAGATATCTACCCATTTTACTTCTCCTTTTATAATTCATACTTTAAAAATAAACAAGCAGTGATAACAAACAAGATACGGTAATGGCAACACCCATTATATAGCCGGCGTTGGCCACAATATACATAGACGGCGCTATGGAATCGACCATAAATTTCTCTTCCTCCTTGTCCCGTGCGCTTCTGGCTGACACTTCATTGCACACGATCATAACACCCGGCATCAAAAACATCAGACCCATTCCGGCAGCGGCCGACAGCCAGAAATCGTATCCCAGCAGCTTTCCCGCAAGGCCGCCGCCTCCGGCAAGGCCAATGGTGGCAAGAATCAGGATCGTTAGCGCGGGCCCCAGAGACGCCAGCAGGGCGGAAGGCGTAATATCGTTCATGGACGAAAAGATCCAAGTGATGAAAACGCAGATTACAAGGCCATAGGAATGAGACCGGTCAAGCAGGTTCATTCTCAGCACTCCGACCGCGCAGCCGATGGCTCCCAGGAAGAAAGCGTAAATATACATATTGATCCCGGTAACGGATTCGAGGAAATAGGCCAATAGCGATAACACCGCCAGCTCAAATAATACAAACCCATCTTCTTCCAGTTTGATCGGTATCCAGGCGGTGATCCGGTTGCTTGGATTATCCTCTGATCCAAAAGGCACACCGTGTTTTGTCAATCTTATTTCCTCAGCTTTATTTTTATTGGCAGCTTTTTCCAATAAGTACGCATCTGACTTGTTCAGCTTCCGCGCGAATTTTTTCAGTAAAAAGGACGCCACCGGCTGTCCGTAAAGATCTACTGTCCCCAGAATAATCGCCGGTACTGCAATTAGCGATACCAATCCAAGATCGGTCAATTTCTGTATGGCCAATATTCCCGCAATCGCTCCTCCTCCGCAGGCGGCTCCGGCCCCTGCCAGCATGACGTCAAATCCAAAGATCAGTCCTCCCAGACCGACGACGCAGACCAGACCTCCAACCAAAGCGGCGGCGGCTACGATAACGCTTTTTATATTTTTGATATAATCTCCCGGAGCGACCGATGTACCCAGATGAACCACTAAAAAGAGCATGGAAAGTTCCCCTAAATAGTTGAATCCCGACATCTCCGGAAAATCTTTTGTCATCCCTCCCCATGTAAGCAGCAAATAAATCAATAATGCCGCTGCCATGGAAGGGATAAAGGCTCTGGTAAAATACGAGACGATCTCACCTACACCGATAATTCCCAAACAAACTGCTGCTGCTACTACAACATCCATTGCGGACTCCTTTCTTCGATCCTTTGGATCGTTTTTTTAATAACGGAGTGTATTATGCATAATCACATACCTATATAGAGCAACAAGCGTGCCAGTTCATTTTTTTAGAGCAAATTTATTTGTAAGACCAGCTGTAATCCTTTATTTTTCAACGTTTTCGCCATTCGAAGCGAGATCATCCCTTTGTATCCTGGCCGCGTTTTTTCCGGGCCATTCGTCAGTTTTTTTTACATTTTTCAGTACCTATAGCGTGAAAAACGCTTGATTTTTCGGCGAAAGCGAAAAAGTGTCAGATTATTTTACGTTGTAAAATAATCTGACACTTCCAATTACCCATTGCGCTTTCTTGGTTATTTTAGCCCATATTTTTCCATTTTATAATAAAGAGCCGGTCTTGTAATGCCCAAAGCCTCTGCCGCTTCTGTTTTGTTTTTTGCCAGCTTCAGCGCCCTGGCAATGGCTTCTTTTTCCGCCCGGCATTTAACCTGCTCCAGCGGGACAATTTCAGCCGTTTCTTCTCTTACCTTCTTCCCCATGGAGGGCTCCGCCGCAAGGCCGCCAAAATCTTCCGGCTGCAGCAGTCTGGACTGGGTCACTACGGCGGCCCGTTCAATGGCGTTCTGCAATTCCCGTATGTTTCCCGGCCAGCTGTAGCTGTACAGGCGCCGCATTGCCTCCGGAGAGACACCTTCAATCTTTTTATTGAAGGTGTTGTTATATCCTTTTATGAAATGGGCCGCTAAAAGCGGAATATCCTCTTTGTGCTCTCTGAGAGGCGGTATCTCCAAAACAATGACATTGAGCCGATAGTATAAGTCCTCCCGGAATTTGCCTTCTCTCACCAGCTGCTTTAAATTTTTGTTTGTCGCGGCGATTACCCTTACATCAATATCTCTGCTGTTGCCGCCCAGCTTGTCGATGCTTTTCTCCTGCAGCGCACGGAGAAGCTTTGGCTGTATATGATATGGGATCTGATCGATTTCATCTAAAAAGAGCGTCCCTTTATCCGCCAGCTCAAATTTCCCCAGCATTCCACCCTTTTTCGCTCCGGTAAAGGCCCCGTCATCATACCCGAACATTTCCGATTCAAACAGGTTCTCAGGAATCGCCGCGCTGTTGATCTCTATCAGCGGAGCGCTGGCCCTGGGGCTGGTCGCGTGGATGGCCCGCGCCACCATTTCCTTTCCAGTCCCAGTCTCTCCACAGATCAATACGGTCACGGTCGAATGAGCGATGCTGTAAATCATTTTTTTCAGCTGCTCCATCTGAGGAGAGTTCCCGATAATATCATTTACAGAGGTCCTTATTTTTACGGGGTTTTCCATTCTGTATTTCAACTCTTCCATGGTATCGCTCAGACTGAGCATATCCGAGTTATCAAAACAGATCAGCTCCATTAAAAATTTTTTCAGCTCTACTTCATCCCGGAACAGATCATAGTCCAGGGTCAGTTTTAATTTCCCCTCCTCCATAATTTTTTTAAACCTGGTTATGGTTCCCAGATTGTTTGCCAAATGAAAGATATTCTTTTCTTCCTCATCGCTTTTTATAAAGCCGGGCATCAGGGTGGAGGGATTCACATCGCTGATATGCTTGTTGACATATATATAATCCTGCTGTTGATCAAAAACCCTTTCAATTGTTTTGATGGTATCCGGAGATATATATTTCACAATTCCGGTTTGATCTGTTACGATCAGTTCGTCCAAAGCATTGAGAACTTCCACACACTCATCCAAAGTCAGGTCAAAATATCGGTCCCTTGGAATTTTTACCATAGCCCGCGCCTCCTTTATATCCTAGTGCGATTATATTATAGGAGACAAAAAATTTCACTATTTTTTCACTATTTTCAGCAAAACAACGCTGGCTGCATAAGAACCGGCGGCCTGTCCGCTTTCTGACATGCCGCCGGCAATCCGGTCTATTTTTTAAATTTATCCATAATATCCTTATTTGTGGAAAGGTCCGGCTTTGCGTCATCCGGAAGCAAAGTCTCATAAACCTTTCCGCCCAGCCGCTCTTTCAGCTCGTCTTTCGCCTCCCGCAGAATTTCCGGCTTTGTCAGAAGATCATACCCGGTCAGCGCCAGAGTCTTTCCTACGGTTTCCAGCACTCTCTTTCCAACCTGGCTCCCCGCAAATTTTGCCGAAGTCCAGCTGTGCCAGCCCGCGTCCTCTGAAGGAGAAAGGGCCACATTGAGAAACGCGATGGGCGCGTACCAGCTGTACTCGGAAGAGTCCGTCACCGGCTGACTGCCGAGAACGGTTTTCAGAATTTCTCCGGAGTATCCAGTTTCAGCCGCTCCCATTTCCCGCTGAATAGCCTTTGCTGCTGCCTGATCTTCCTCCGAATAATCCGGCGCGCCTACATACCGCAGATTTTCTTCAATCAGACTGCCCAGCCGCAGATTTGGAATCAGATCATGGGTGGCTGTAATCACTTCCCGCTCTACCGTAGTCCCAGTGGCCTGAGCGCACCCTTCGGCGCAGGCGTTCAGCCGCCGCAGCACATCAGCCGCCAGCTCGGCGTTTTTCATTCTGCCTACACACCAGATAATGGTCTTTGCCGGAACAACATTGGGAAAGCTGTTTCCTACATCAGGAAACGCGTAATTCAAGGTTGTGGGAGAAGCTTCGCTTCCCGGCCGGATATGTTCTCTGAGCATTTCGATGGCATGGCCCATGAGCATAGCGCCATCTAAAGAACTGCGGCCTTCCCACGGCGCGTTTCCGTGGGAGCTTTTACCGGAGAAATGATATTTTACATTAAAATAAGCATTGGTATCACAGGCCGCTGCCCGGTTCAGATGATTGGGATGCCAGTCGATAAAGGCGTCCACCCCTTCAAAGCACCCTGCCTTTGCCATGAACGGTTTTCCGATGCACAGTTCCTCCGCCGGCGTGCCGAACACCTTAATCGTCCCCCGCAGGCCCTCTTCTTCCATGAAATTCTTCAGAGCCGCAGCAGCCAGGATGCCCCCTGCTGCCATCAGGTTGTGTCCGCATCCGTGTCCCGGCGCCATAGGCACTACCGGATCGTGGACCGTAGAGTCCTTTTTCTGGGATAAGCCTGGAAGCGCGTCATACTCGGAGCTGAATGCCAGAACTGGTTTTCCGCTGCCCCAAGAAGCGATAAAGGCAGTCGGCATACCCGCCGCTCCCTTTTCTACGGAGAATCCCTCCTGCTGAAGCATGGGAATAATCTTTTCCACCGCTTTATATTCCTGCATGGACAGCTCCGGATTTTCCCACAGGTAATCGGAAATATCAAAGGCCCTTGCTTTATTGTCATCGATCCAGTCACATATCTTTTTTTTATTTTCCATAATAACCCTCTTAAATTAGCTTTTTTGTATTTGTGTGAAATTATTTACCCCGCCTATTTATAGAGCAAGAGCCGTGCCAGCTTTTTCAGAGGGTGTTCGACCCATTTTCGGGTCATTTTTTTCTTGGGTTCATCCGCTTTTTCGCAAAATTATCTGAAAATATGCGCTTTTTTGAGCCTTGACCCGTTTTTGGGTCAGCAACCCAATTTTGGGTTGCCGCATTTTCTACTTTCCCTTTACATACTTTAAATATTTTCTGCTGGCTCCTGACTGGCTGATTTCAAGCGCTTCCGCAGCTTTATAGCTGCTTCCATTTTCTTTGAAGGCCATTTCCACCAGCTGTTTTTCCACCTTCTCCAGAGCTTCCTTCAGCGGAATGATCCGGTTTACCACAACATCTTCCCGGATGACGTCAGTCATGATTTTCACATTGTTAGGCAGATCCTCTTCAACAATCACCCCGTTCCGGTCCGTTACTACAAGGCGCTCCATCATGTTTTCCAGCTCCCGGATGTTTCCCGGCCAGCGGTAGTGACACAGCAGTTCCATGGCAGCCTCGGTAATCGCCACATTTCTTCCGTATTTCTGGTTGAAAAAATCCAGAAAAGACCGGGCCAGTTCTTTGATATCCTTTCCCCTTTCCCGCAGCGCCGGCATATGGAGCGGAACCACATTGATCCGGTAGTACAAGTCGCTGCGGAACAGCCCGTCTTCCACCAGCTTTTCCAGATTCCGATTGGTCGCCGTTATAATCCGCACATCGACGTGTTTTTCGGAAGTGCCTCCAATCCTTGTGATGACCCGGTTTTGAATTGCGTGAAGCAGCTTAACCTGCAGCGCCAGAGGCATATCGCCGATTTCATCCAGGAATAAGGTTCCTCCGTCCGACAATTCGAACAGCCCTGGTTTTCCACCTTTTTTCGCACCTGTAAAAGCCCCCGATTCATACCCGAACAGCTCCGATTCCATCAGATTTTCCGGAATAGCCGCACAGTTCAGCTCGACAAATTTTTTCCCTGCTCTGCCGCTGTTTTCGTGAATATATCGGGCGATCATGCTCTTTCCTGTCCCCGTTTCCCCTGTAATCAGCACGCTGGAATCGGCTCTCGCAATCTGCCTGGAAAAATCGTAAAGCTTTATCATGCTTTCATCTCTGAAAACGAGCTTTTTTTCTCTGTAATCGTTGCTGGTTCCGTTGGCTTTCTGCCTGTAATACTTGTCCAGCAGCTCCAGCTCATCCATAAACCTGGCGTTGCTGACGCACAGGATCACATCGCCGTCCTCGTTGGTAATAGGCGTTACCGTTACAATCGCGTCGCCTCCGGGGCCGCCCTGAACCATAGTAAGCTTTCGCTTTTCCTTTAACGCGATGCGGACAGCCGAAGGCCGATAGATCCCCTCATGTTCCATATCGATAACATTTCGCCCCAGGACATCCTCCTTTTTCATGGAAGATCTCTGCTCAAAGCTCCGGTTGATAAAAAGAATATCCCCTTTCTCGTTGGTCACATGGAAGCTGTCGTTGCAGTTATCCATTGCAAGATAATAAATATCTCTCTCCCTTTTCAGCTCTTTGCACGCCTTATATATGGCTTCCAGGCCGGCCGCGTCCCCCTCCTGGTCCGGCTCAAGCTCCAGAAGCCGGGTCATCTGCTTTTGAAATTCCCCGAGTTTTTTCTGTTCCATAACCATCTCTCACACCTCCTGCCCGTTCTTTTCTAAAATTATACCATTCCCCGCGGCAGAATCTATGCTAAAAATCCGCCATTACGAAAAGCTGCCGCACTGAATATGGCCAGAACAGCAGCTTTTCTATCAGACTGAAATTAACTTTGGACAAACATTTTTTATGCCGCTTTTTTATCAGCAACTCTGAAAGCGACAAAGCGGAAGAGGGCCGCGCAAGCGACAGCAACGCACGCAACAATCCAGAAGCTGGAATAGCTTCCTGTCATATCGTATATTTTCGCGGCGACTGTACCGCCAAAAGCGCCTCCGATGCTGGTTGCCATGTTGGTAATGCCAACCAGAGTACCATAATCCTTTTCTCCGAAAAGGCCGTTTACCATCAGCGGAGGAATTACTGTGATCGTCGGGCCGCCGAGGCCGTAGCAGGCGATTACTAAGAAGACCAGCACGGTCGGAGCGCTAGGCATAATGAACAATACCGCAAAGGTTCCGGCGAAGATAATCGTTGTCAGTACACTGCTGACTTTGATTCCCAGACGGTCTGTAACCGCGCCCATTACCGGCTTTCCTATAATGAGAGAGCCCAGCATAAATCCGTGGAGTGAAGCCGCTTTTACCTCATTGATGCCGCAGTCCACAAAGTACGCTACGGAATTTGCTAAAAGCGCGCTGGACGCCAAGATCGTCAGTACGATTGAAACTACAATTAAATAAAACTGCGGTGTGCGCATGGCTTCTGCCAGCGTCATTCCTTTCTTTTCCGCTTTATCGACTGCCGCTTCGCTGGCGTCTTCACCCATTCTGGAAAAGCCCTTTGATTCCGGTTTGTCGTTTGCCAGCAGCAGGACCAGTACCATCAAAACCAGGAATACAATTCCCAGTGTAATGTAGCCAGTTCTCCAGCCGTGGGCCGCAATAACAGAGCTGAGGATCGGGGATAAGATCATGCCGCCCAGTCCGCTTCCTACAAAAGCAAGTCCTGTAGCTGTACCTCTGATTTTTCCGCCGAACCATTTGTTGATCATGATGGAGACTGGCATTGGAACGGTTCCGGCGTATCCAAGGCCTAAGAGAACCGCAAAGAGATAAAAGGTCGTAAGGGAATGGGCTCTCGAAAAGCCTAGATACCCGAAAAAGCCCAGAAGGCACGCTGCGGCAATCCACAGCCTCATGTGGCCCTTTCCCATAAGTCTGCCGAGGAACGGGGAGCAAACAACGCAGGCCAGAGACAAGATTACCATATAGGTCATCCAGTCGCCCCGTTCAAATCCCAGGTCTTCCGTTACAGGGAGTACAAAAACGCTTGTCAGAGATAGAAATCCGACGTAAGCGAAGGTCATAAGAATAAATCCTAAAAATACAATAACCCAGCCATAAAAAAATCTTCCATTCTGTTTTAATTGAATGTCTTTCATAACATCCTCCTAAATCCATATAAAATTGTAAATAACTGCTGGGTAAATAAATTTCACACTAATATTTAATGCAAGTTCTGTGCCAAACACGTCATGTTTCCTTTTAGCGTTCCTTCTCCTTTTTTGTTCTAATGGCATAATAAAACGACAGCCTCTTTTACGCTATGCCCCTGTCTGCTTGGCAGAGACATCGCATTATCTGTTGCTGTCGTTAAAATTCTTTTATATTCATTTTCCAGGTGTTTTTTCGGGTTATTCTTTTGAAAAACAGCTCAGTCTCCCTGTTTCATTCCCACTCACGCTTTCCTGCATACGCAGTGCAGGCGAAAGCCCTTTCTGATCTCATACCGCTCCAGCTTCAGGCCGCTGGCGTCGCACAAGCGCTGGATCTCATCTCTGCTGTATACATGAACGTCCCCTTTCTTTGCCAGCTTGTTGGCCAGCGGGATCTCAACATGATTGAAAAACCACATCAACCCTTTACTGCTGGAGGCCATATCCCGCAAAATCAGCCGGCCGTTTCTCCGCAGAACCCGGCCCGCGTTTTGAAAAAATTTTTCAGGATTCGGATAATGGTGAAAGCTCATGGAGCAGGTGATCACATCAAAGCTGTCATCCTCAAAGGGAATCGCTTCGCAGTCTCCCACCACAAACCTTACGCCCTCCATCTGTTTTCTGACGGCCGCCGCAATCATTTTCTCAGACAGATCCAGTCCTGTATAACGCTTGTCCGGAACGTCCTTATACAGCATATGGATCATAGCGCCGGTACCGCAGCCCGCATCCAGCATATCCTGAAAATCTTCTTTTTGTATTTCCTCCAGAATATCCGGGTAATCCTTCCTGCACATGTTATAGACGCTGGGGTCATCATCGTCAAACTTTTCCGCTGCTCTGTCAAACTCCCGCAGGGACATTCGCTTATATTCTTCACTATTCACTTTCATTTCCTCCTTCGGCCCGGTCTCCCGCAAGACTTCCCTGGCTGCTCATGGCCGAGCTTGAAGCCAGCGGAAACCTGCGCTCGTATCCTGACATGCGTCTCCTATTTTTTTCTTGTGTTTTTCTCGGTTAGTTTTTACTAACTATTGTCAGTATACAAACATTTGGAGGGAAGGTCAAGGTATTTTTAAAAGGGAAACCTTCACTGCGCCTGCTCCGGCCAGAAGTCCCGCAGATCCCGGTAGTCCTCCCAGCCGATTCCTGTGATCATTTCTATATGTTTCCATTCCAGCCCCATTCGGCGCATACGCCGGATCATAGAAACCCGCGCTTCGATCCTGCCTTCCCGATATCCCGCCCGAAACGTGTCCATCTGAAAATTTGCGGAACTGCTTTTCATGTTGCTTCTCCTTCATGTAATTATTTACCTGTTTATTTTTTACATATCATAACATGCGGAATAGGCAATGTCAATCTTTTTTCGCCAAAAAATCCCATATATTCAAATATTTTAAATTTGCGACAAGCGGTATAATGGGACGCAGACAGGGCTTATCAGGTCCGGGCCAGCCCTAATTCCTCAAACGTGTAAAAAATGTATTTTCTTTTGGTTTTTACACGTTTTTGTGGCGTTCAACAAAGCAAAAAAGCAGGCTTCGCAGGCGGAAAAGCACACTAATACAAATCCACGCTATAAGACCAGCAAATTAATTCGATTTTTTTCTTTTAAAATAAAAATCCTGGCTTTATCATCAAAAAAAACGTGTAAAATCCGAAAAAATTCTTTTGATTTACACGTTTTGGGGCGCAGAAAGGGTCGGAGGTATAAGCAGGACAAGAGGCACAAAGATGGACGGAGAATCCCATGCAGTACGATGAAGCGCAGGCGGCGGCACATTATCCGCGCACAGGGTTTAATTAAGATTCCGTTAAGTTTTCCAAATTCCATTATACATTTCCCGCGATTTATATTAAAATAAGTAGAATATAACCAAACGTTCAAACACATTGAATACCCAAGAGGATAAACTACTATGAAACAAAACACACATGAAATTCAAACTGTGGCTGTTATCGGCTGCGGCTTTATCGGTTACAGCTGGGGGATCGTCTTTGCCAGAGCCGGACTGCGGGTCCACATGTACAACCGCAAGTCTCCCACACTGGACAGTGTAAAAGACCGGATGCGGGAGGGCCTTACCTTTCTGGCTGAAGAAAAAGTCATAGAGCCGGAAGAGGTCGAGGCTGCCATAAATCGGGTCCAGACCTTTGACGACCTGAAGGCCGCTGTAAAGGACGCGGATTACATTCAGGAATGCATGTGGGAGGATCTTCCTCTAAAGCAAAGGATCTTCCGGGAACTGACCGAGCTTACGGATCCTTCGGTGCCCATCGGTTCCAGCTGTTCCGGTCTTATGATCTCGGATATCACATCCCAGGTGACAAATGGAAAAGAGCGCTGCGTCGTAGCCCACCCCACCAATCCGCCCCATCTGATCCCTTTTATGGAAATTTCCGGGGATAAAGCTTCTCCCCAAATCAAGGACCGGGTCTTTCACTTTATGGAGTCGGTGGGCCAAAAACCGATCCAGTGCAGGGAAGTCTACGGTTATGTCCTGAATCGGCTGCAGCTTTCTCTGATTCAGGAAGCCCTGTATCTTGTGAAGGAAGGAATCTGCGACGTGCCTGCGGTGGACCAGGCCCTTACGGACGGTCTGGGTCTGCGCTGGGCCTTTACCGGTCCTTATGGCGTCGAGGAACTGAATTCCGCGGGTTTGGGCGAGGGCCTTGAAAAATACAAGGATTACATGATCGAGTTTTTCACAGAGCATCAGCAAAAGGTTTTGGATTACGATCAGGATTTCGTAGAAAATTGCGTCCGGCAGTTCCGTCCGGTCATGAACGGAATGGACCACAAAGAGTATCTGCTCTGGCGAGATCGCATGGTCACCCGCGCTCGCAAATTAAAAGAGTAAAGCGTTATGGATTTAAGGAGTATTATGGATTTAACGATTTATCAACTGATCAGCTATTTCTTCATCTACGGATTTCTTGGCTGGTGTACAGAGGTCTGCTTTCAGGCCCTGACTAAGGGGAAGCTGGTCAACCGGGGATTTTTAAACGGCGCCATCTGTCCTATCTACGGGGTTGGTGTGGTTCTGGTAGTCTGGCTGCTGGAGCCGCTGGCCCCTCACGGATCGGTTTTGTTTGCCGGATCGGTTCTTCTTTGTTCCTTCCTGGAATGGCTCACCGGCTTTGTCCTGGAAAAGCTGTTCCATCAAAAATGGTGGGACTACTCAAAAGAACCCTTTAATATCGGCGGATATGTCTGCCTGCGCTTTTCCCTGATGTGGGGATTTGCCTGCGTCTTCGTCATATACGTCATTCACCCTACCATCAGCTGGCTTGTCGCCCTTGTTCCCCATACCCTGGGGATTGTGATCCTATCCGGGCTGAGCGTCGCCTTCCTCATCGATTGCGCGGCCACCGTCAAGATCATAATCGGCTTTAACAAAGAGCTGCGGCGCATCGATGAAGGAGCCGCAAAGCTGCGGGAAATTTCCGATGGAATCACAGAAGGGCTATATGAAGGAAGCCTGAAAGCAAAGAGCGGCGCCGAGAAGGCCATAGCGGAAACAGAAGAGCTGAAGGCCCGGGTATCAGAGGAGGCCGAAGAGCTGAAAGGACGGGCTTCCGAGGAAGCTGCCGAAATACGGCTGAAAGCGGAGCGGGAAAAAGCACAGTTTGTGCTGAAAGCCGAAAACGAGAAGCAGGCCATGGAGGACCAGCTGCAAAAGCTGCAGGATGAGCTGGAGCAAAAGCTTACCCGGGGACAAAGACGTCTGCTTAAAGCCTTCCCTGAAATGCGTTCCACAAAATACAGGGAGGCCGTTTCAGAAATGAAAGCCCGGCTTGATAAACATATCAAGCAGAACAGGAGATAAAAATGAAAGTATTTAAAGTTATCATTGCGTTGATTTTGTCCTGTGCCCTTTTGTTTACCCAGGGCGTATTAACAGGGACCGTTGCCTGTAATCGTTCTATTTCACAGGATTCTATTACAAAAGCCATTCAGGACACTAATTTTACCAGCCAGCTTTCAGAAGAAGCGCTGCAAATGTCCAGTCAGATCGCGGATGAGAAAACACAAATCTTTTTAGCTCAGGCGCTGCAGACCGACGCAGCCTCGGAATTTATGGGAGAATACGCGGCCGCCGCTATTGATTCGGCGCTTCAGGGAAAAGACGCCGCTCAGTTTACAAAGCAGGATCTTTTGGAGCTGGCAAATGACAGTCTGGATGAGCTGTCCGCCCAGACCGGCGTTCCCGTTTCCGAAAGCCAGAAACAGATGGTCACCGATTATGTAAATACCAACGGTGACGCTCTGATCCAGGAGATCAACAGCGCGGCCCGGACAGCCAGCAATGACCCGCTTTCCGAAAGCTCCGATCCGGAGCCGCTGACTCTGCTCCACACCATTCTGAGCCTGCCGTTCCAGGCGGTTCTTGCCGGAGTCTGCCTGATCCTGGGAATTTTCCTCCTTGCGCTGTTCTGGCGGAGCAAGCTGGGCTTCATCTGGTGGGCCGTTGTCAGCTTTATCGTGGGCTCCCTCTATCTTTTCATGGGAACCTCCACCGACCTTCTCACCAACTATGTGGAGGAAACAGGGGACGGTACAGCCTTTTCCCTGCTGCTGACAAACCTATTCAGCCAGGGCTTTACTTTTGCCGGCATCTGCGGTCTGGCACTTACCGCGGTACTAACCGCACTCTGCCTTATCAGCAGAAAGCTGTCCCGCCATACCCTATAGAAAAAAAGGAAGGCGCGGGCGCAAGGTATACGAACCATAAATCCGCCGGCCTTCCTTTCCTATAGAAGTCTTTCCTTACTCTTCAAATTGAATTTCATCGTAGGACAGAACCCTCTGCTCACCTTCATCTATGATATGAACCGGCTTCTGACGGCTTGCGTCCACATACAGCTGCATATTTCCCGGAGTTGAATAGTGCCCCGCTGGATCGATAAAATACTTTGCCACCGGAATCAGGCTCAGATCGATGTCCGCATAGCAAATGCCCTCCGCGTCATGTTCCATTTTCGCGATGATCATCCCGGTCGGGCTGATAATGCGGGTAAACCCATGTCCATACGCCATGGCCTGCTTCTGTGCGTCATTTTTGCAGCACACCGCTTCCAGCTCCGGAGTCCAGAGCTGACTGGCGCATAAGGTAAAGGTTCCTGTGGCCAGAGCGTAATACTGCGCTCCAATCGCGCACTGCTCGTCCGCAAAGGAAGCCGAAGGGTCAGGCATGCCGATTGGCCAGGAAGAAACGTGAATCTGCTCGTTTTTCTCTGCCATAGTCGCCACATTAAATGGAATATAGTGCTCCCAGCACTGCAGACCGCCAAGACGTCCAAACTCAGTATCGAATACCGGCATCATAGACGCGTCGCCATCGCCCCATACGGTCATTTCATTTGATGTAGCCTTCATCTTCCGGTGCTTGCCCAGCAGATCCCCGTCCGGGCTGAACCAGAGCTGTGTCAGATACAGACTTCCCCCGTCTTTTTCCGTAACCGAAACACAGAAGTAAACGCCCGCGTCCTTAGCCGCCTGGGAAAGCTTCGCAACCTGCCTGCTTGGAATTTCAACGGCCTGATCATACAGCTGGCAGAACAGATCCATACCCTGCATCGGGCCGTCAAACCAGATCCACCATGGATATCCTGGAACAACCGCTTCCGGAAAGGCAATCACCTTCGCTCCCGCTTCCGCCGCTTCCTTTACATACGAGACTACCTTTTCAATGGTCGCGTCCGTATTATTCTGGACCGGAGCCATCTGTACAGCAGCAACCTTAAATTGTGTTTGTTTTGCAGTCATAACTACCTCCTAAATTATTATTTATACTAACCTGGTCAAGCCTGTCTTTTTTCAAATCCGTATCCCCCGAGGAACATGACAAGAATGGGGATTCCAAGGGACGCGGCCATTCCGGCGAACTGATCCCATTGCCCATCCGCGGGCGCGAGAATCCAGACAATAATTCCTCCGATGATTCCAAGTGAGGTTGCCGGGATGGGCAGATTGCCGAACTTCTTTTTAGACAGCAGTCCCAGAACCAGCGGTCCGCAGGGCGCCGCAAAAAAGATAGCGCAAAAAACATCAATAGTCAGAAGGCTGATATCCTCCAGAGAAATAGCCACCAAAGCGCAGAAGACTCCCACCGCAATGGTCATAACCCGTCCAAATACCAGCTTTTCCTTTTCTGTAGCATTGGGGCGAAGCATTGTGCCATAGTAATCCGTTGTAAAAATCCCAAGCATCCCCATCAGGAAATGCGCGACTGTACTGATCCCGATAAACGTAATCACCACAGCAAAGACCAGCGCGGTCCCTCCGGAAAACAGGCCGGTAACTTCATCTCCCCTGTTTGCGGAGGCCCATCCCAAATAGACAGAGCTTATGAGACATATGCTTCCCCACAAAAAAATGCCGCTGAAAAGATACGCCCGCTTCAGCTGACGGGTGTTTTTCGCCATCTTTCCCTTGATATAGTATGCCGGATCAAAGACAAGCTGTCCAAAACCGATGACAATCGCCATGACAAAATACCGGAAGGCCGGAACCAGCACCGCTTTGGTAAGCCAGCCGCTTCCATCTCCCATGATCATATCCCGCGTCTGGATCTGGCCTGTGCGTAAGAAAAAAAGAACAAAAAAGAAAAAGCCGCCTAATATAACAAAAAAAGCGATGGTTTCGTTGGTGAGGAGCCCTTTCATTCCTCCCGCGCAGATAAACACCGCCGCCAGCATGACGCTGAAAAAGGCCACCCATTTAAAGGAGCTTCCAAAGAAAATCTCCATAACAATCGCAATACCTACAGCCTGTTCGATGAGAACATATGCGGATACAAGAAAGGCAAACATATAAAAGAAAAATTTCGTCTTGCTTCCGTAACGCTGCCGCAGAAAATCCAGATATGTAACAGCCTTTGGCATCCGCTTTCGGATGCTGCAGAGGACCGGAACAAAGACGGCGAAGGAAATGCAGGCCCCGATCACATAACCCAAAGGGCCCCATATCCCATACAAAGTATAAGTTTCCGCCGAGCCAAAAATAGAGGTAGTCCACATCCACGCCGAGAAAACACTGAAAATCAGCGTTCTGGATCTTGCCTGACCGCCTGCGAAAATCATATTAGAGACGCTGTCAGGATGGACAGCCCCTTTGTTTCTCAAAAACAGGTAAATCAGGCATAACAGTATGCCATAACCTGCCAGAATCATAAAGCCGGACATGAAACGCTTCTCCTTAGGGTCAAATAAGAGCTTTCTTTCTACAGCGGCAGTTTTTGCCACATTGCTATTTTACACTAAATTTACCCGAATGGCTAGTTCAAGTCCAAAGAAGTCATCAGTACCGGCCAGGCAAAGGCGCGGCCCCCGCAAAAGCCTTGCCGAAAACCTCATAGCAAGACGCCCGCGCCGGAAAAATCCAACGCGGGCGTCTTATTATGTGAAAACCTTTCTATAAAACCATTCATAAATTATCAGGCGTCGATGCCAAGTTCTGGCGGTTCTTCCTTCAGACCCTTGGTCAGAATGAGCAGATAAATGATTCCCGCTACGGTCCACGCGCATCCTAAGATGATCGCGAATCTGTCAAGGTGTACCAGCAGGTACAGGCAAAGCAGCGCGCCCAGAATCGGGAATACCAAGTACAGAATAAAGCCTTTTAAAGAACGTTCTTTCTGCTTTACAAAGTATTGCGCGATTACGGAGAGATTAACAAAGAAGAAAGCTACGAACCCACCAAAGTTGATATACGCTGTGGCCTTTGTAACGTCCAGGAAAATTGCGAATAACGCAACGATTCCAGTCAGGATGATCGCGTTGATCGGAGTCTTAGTCTTAGGGTTCAGTTTACCGAACAGCTTCTTCGGCAGTACACCGTCTCTTCCCATGGAATACAGCAGACGCGCGCCGCTGGCCTGGGCTGACAGTCCTGCCGCGAACTGACCCGCAATCGTACCGATCAGGAAGATGCCTCCGAAAATGGATGGAGCAACCTGACGGGCGATATCATAGGCAGCGTTGTCCGGATTCGGATAATCAAAGGACGGATGTACCAGATGTGTGAAGTAAGTTACAATAAGGAATATTCCGCCGCAGACAAGCAGTGTCAGGATAATGGATCTTGGAATATTCTTTGTCGGGTTAATCGCGTCTTCTGAAAAGGTAGTCAACGCGTCAAATCCCAGGAAGCAGTAGCAGGCGGCCGCGGCTCCGGCTACTGTATAGCTGAAATCAATATCCGGATTGTAAAACGGTGAAAACGAAGCCAGCGTTCCTTCTCCCATACCTTCTGTGATGGCTTTGATGGTGAAAATCAGGAAAGCTACGATGATAACAACCTGAATGGAAACCATTACAAAGTTGATCTTGGTTCCTACTTCGACACCAACCATGTTGATTGCGGATGTAACCACGATAAAGCCGATAAGCCATACCCAGGAAGGGACAGCCGGAACAGCCGCGCTGAAATAGGACGCTCCGATGAGCCAGATTGCCATTGGGAAGAAAACATATCCCAGCAGAACGATCCATCCCGCGATAACGCCAAGCTTGGAGTTAATGGCTTTTCTTGTGTAAGTGTATGTGGACCCTGCCGCCGGGTACGCCTTGGCCATGTGGCCGTAGCTCAGAGCTGTAAACAGCATAGCGATAACGGCAAAGCAGATGGATCCCGATTCAACGCCGTGAGAGGCGGTCGCGATGACGCCGTATATGGTGTAAGCGATCATCGGCGTCAGGAAAGCTACACCAAAGATAACCAGGTGATGCAGCTTCATGGTACGTTTTAAAGTATCATCTTTCATATAAATACCCTTCTTCCTTTATTACTGTTTGTTATCTTACAGGAACTTCTTATAGATCTCCGGTCTGTAATCCGGAACGCCGGTAAGCTCTTTATTTACTGCCAGTCTTCTGGTTGCCAGAGACAGATCGATGGTGGCCATGTGGATCTCTTCCTGTACGTTGTCCTTGTTTCCCGCGTAGTAGTGCAGGTTTGTTTCGTAGAACGGAGTGATTTTCGGTCCGATCACACAGCTGCCGCCGCCGAAGTAATTGACAATATCTGTTCCAGTCAGGTTGGAGCTGGCTACATAGATGGTGTTGCATAAAACGCCGTATTCCAATGTCGGAGCGTAATAATCGATAAACGCCTGACGGCTTCCCTCTTTCGGGATCTCCTCGATTACCGCTGTCGGGTTCAGATAGAGCCTGGAGCCTTTATATACATAATGCCGCATCAGTTCTGGGAACTGATATGTGTCAAAGCAGATTCCCACGGAAATCGGGCCCCATGGAGTGTCGAACATAAACGGGTCTTCCCCTTTTTCACACCAGATGCTCTCTGTTTCAAACGGATGCATCTTCTGATAAGCCCCGATGACCCCTTCCGGTCCGATGGCTACCGCGGAATTATATAAAACCGCGTCTGGAGTGTCCTCTTTCTTTTCCGCCATTCCGAAGACTGTGTAGATCCCGTATTTTTTCGTGATCTCCGCCAGCGCGCCGCAGGACGGGCCGTTTATCGTCTCGGCTGTCGCGATTTTCTCTTCCTGAGAAATGTTTTCGTCTACATAGTAGTCGTACCCATACAGGCACAGTTCCGGAAACAGAACCAGGTCCGCTCCGCGCTTTGCCGCAGCTTCTGTAAAGCCGCACATTCTGGAGAGATTGCTTTCTTTGTTTGCCGCATCAACTCTGAAGTTCACGACAGCGACTGTAATAATATCTTTCATAATACCGTTTTCCTCCGTTAGTGTGACATGATAATTATATTTTGTTGTTCATTATTGTACAACACCGTCATTTTAGTACAACGTTATTTCTTTGTCAATCCTTATTCTTGAATTTTCTTAAAAATCTATGAAGTTTTTTTCTTTACGAACAAAAAAACTGCTGATTCTACAGGATGAAACTGTAAAATCAGCAGCTTTCGTTTTTAACGCTTACGCTCTTTTATATAGCGTTTCCTTTCTCAGATCCGGCCCACAGGCGGCATCTTTGCTTCCAGGCAGTGAAAAAACACAGCTGATCAGCAGGTTCAGCGCCATTCCGACGCAGATCTCCAGGGGACCGGCTTCAATCAATCCCACCGCGATGGCCGCCACATACAGACTGCCTGCCAGCATTCCCAGCAGGATCCCTCTGGTAGAAGACCGCTTTGTGAACCAGCCGAGAAAATATCCGGGCACCAATATGACCGATGTCATTCCGATTCCGGTCAGCCAGAGATACAGAATATCGCTGATATTGATGGCAAAGGCAAAAGCCACCGCTCCCGTAACGACTACAAACACTCTTGTAAAAAAAATCAGTTCCTTATCATCCGCGTCTTTAATGATAAACCGCTTGATAATATCCTCGGAAACAAGAATGCCCGACGCCAAAAGAAACGAGTCGGCGGAAGACATGATGGCCGCCAGCAGTCCTACCAGGATCAAAAAGATCCATTTGGAGTTTGCCATATTGAAAATAAAATTATAGAGAATCGCGCCGGCATCTTCCGCCCCGCTGAAAATCGCTCTCTGGAAGACACCCAGATAAGTGATCATCACCAGCATAATCAGGGTAATGACCAGCGGAATCATAAATCCCCATCTGGCTGTTTTCTCTCCCTTGCTGGCGTAGATTCGCTCCCAGTTAGTCTGATCGTTCATCAGGAAAAACAGCCCAAAAGCGGCAATATACAAAAGGATCTCATACCACTGCATATCGGTGGCAAAAAGACTGAGGTTTTTCAGGGAGCCCTCCATATGATAAAAGGATTCTACCGCGTGAATCCCGCCCGCGAATTTGAGGGAGATAACGATGAGAATCACCAGTCCGACGGTCTGCAGGATCCCCTGAAACACATCTGTCACAGCGACGCCCCAAAGACCGCTCAGCACGGTGTAGGAAATCACCACCAGGAAAACCAGCAGCAGCGCCAGGTTCCAGTTGATTCCAAAGACAAACGTAATCAGATAGGAAAGCGCGCTGAACTGCATGGCGATCATCGTTACATTGCGGATCAGCAGCGCTGCCGCCACCGGAATCCGCACCGCTTCCCTATACTCCGGATACCGCATAGCAAAAAAGCCGGTAATGCTTTTCAGCCCCAGCTTTCGAATCTTTCCGATAAAGAAGAGCGCGAAAAACAGTTCTACAATACAGGACATGGCTATGATCCAGTACTGGCTGGCTCCGTATTCATAGCTCCGGCCTACCAGCCCTATGATGGTCCCTCCGCCGATCCAGGTTCCCAGATAGGTAAACAGTACAAAACCGATACTGAGCGATCTGCCGCAGTACCCGTACTCTTCAAAGGAATTAAGCGCCTTTTTGATCAGAAAGGCACTCAAAACAAACAATATTATGATATACGCGATTACAAAATAAAAAGAATTGATCATTAGTTATTATTTGGTTTCTGACATACTCTTGCTTTTTACCCATTCTACAACTTCATCCTGATCAAATCGGATGTTTTTTCCCAGCTTGATAAAAGGCATGCCTTTCTTTTTCAGGTTGTAAATTGTAGTTCTGGTGACCTGCAGCATTTCAGCGACATCTTCTACGGTTAAGAACTTAATATCGGAAGACATTTTGTCACCTCCTTGATTATATATTATCGGTTATTATCATCTACTATTGTATAAAAAACCTTCCAAATAATCAAGGGGTGTTTTTTGCCCGGTATGTGGTATAATGAAAGCACAAACTTTATACCAACCACAAACTTTTAAGGAGCATTTTATGAATTTAGACCGGCTGACCATCGGGCAAATGGCAAAACTGAACCGCATTTCACAGCAGACCCTGCGTCTTTATGACCGGGAAGGCCTGCTGACACCTATGACAACAGACTCGGATACCGGGTACCGCTATTATCACATTATCCAGTCCGCCCGCCTGGATATGATCCAGTACATGAAGGCTTACGGCATGACTCTGAAGCAGATCCGGCAGCAGCTGGAAACCGGTGATGTCAATACCATCAAGCAGTTCCTCCTGCAGCAGGAGGCCGCCATCGACCACCAGATCGAAGACCTGCAGCGCAGCAAACGTTCCATAGCCCGGACGCTGCAGAATTACCGGCAGTATGACGCGCTTCCCAAAGACGGGCAGATGTTCATGCAGTACATTCCCGAACGCCATATTTACCGGTTTACTTCGGAAAAGGATTTTTTCGATCAGGACTACGCCGGATATGAATATATGCTTCGGGAGCTGAAAATGCACCTCGCCAACAACGACCTGCCTATGAGTTATTTCTGCAATGTAGGGACCATGCTGCGGCAGGAAAACCTTCTCAACGATAACTTTTCTTCCAATGAGGTTTTTCTGTTTGTGGACCCGGAGGACGAAAATGTAAAATCGGAATACATCCCTGCGGCTATGTATTATTGCGTCTGTTCCGATGATTTCTACGCGGAAAAGGATAACGCCCGCAAGCTGATGGAGCTGATTCGAAAAAGCGGCATGCAGGTCTGCGGGGACTATCTCTGTGAAGTGCTGGTGGAATTTCCTGTTTTTGAAAGAAGTCAGAAGAATATGTTTTATAAAATCGAAATTCCTGTAATTCCCCAAAAATAATTTTCAAAAAAGCCTTGACCTTATATCAACTATAAGGTTTATACTGACGATATAAGAAATAAGAAATCATCTTCTGACTTAAAACATAGCCTATATAGCGCAGAAAAGAACCCTGTCACTAAGACGAGGGTTCTTTTCTTTGCGGTAAGCTCGCTATCGTTTGATGCTTTTAACGGATGAATATGGGCTGTATTTGGTTTTTCCGCCCAGCTTGCAATAGCCGCGGACTTTATAATAGTATTTCTGGCCTTTTTTTACAGAGGTGTCTTTCCAGCTGATGGCGCTGCCATCTTTTATAACCTTTACCCTGCTGTACTTTCCATTATAGGATGTGGCCCGATAAATTTCAAAACCTCTGGCGCCCTTTATCTTCTTCCATTTCACCGAAACAGCGCCGCCCGCGGATTTAGAAAGCGTGACCACTGCCTTTGCCAGCATCGGCATACCTTTTGCGGATGCTGAATATTTGCTGTAATAGTTTTTCCGATCAATGGTCTTATACGCTCTGACTTTGTAATAATAGGTTTTCCCCAGCTTCAGACCTGTATCAGTCATGCTGGTCCCCTTTATATCCTTGATTTCTTTGTACTTACCCTTGGCAGACGCGGATCTGTATACGGTGTACCCCGTCGCGCCTTTTACCTTTTTCCAGGACACTTTCACACTGGCGCTATCCTTGGATTTTACGGATTTGATTTTCGGCACAATTTTCTGGATGGCCGCAATCTCTTCTTTTTTGGTAGGCACCGCCTTCATTTTGCTGATAGCCGTATCATAGATTTTCTGAGCCTGGTCCCTAGTCTGGGCGTAGTAGAGAGCTTCCTCCGCGTCCCAGTAAATATCGTCCAGCTGCTCCAGCATTTCCTCGCTGTACAGAGATTCATCCATTTTTTCGTAGAAGGTCTCCAGCTTGTCCAGCAGTTCGTCAATAAAGGTACTCCCTTCCACAGGGAACGCAACCCCTGTAACAGCGAAGAAGTCTTTGCCGGCCCGCTCGTAAATTTCATCCATCTCTTCTTCCAGCTCCGCCGCTTTCAGCTCCCGAATGGCCCGCGCCTGGATTTCCTTGACGGCTTTCCATTCCGCCGCGGTATACCCGGACGGGTCCAGCGCTAGATTTACATACTGATTGATTTCGGCAATCATCTCTTCCCGGATCTCGTCCAGCTCTTCTTTATCACAGGCAGCCTCCATTCCCATCATGGCGTAAAGGTATCCCTCTGCCGCCTCCCGGAAGGTCTTCGCGCTGTTCAGCTGTTTTTTCCCTATGTACAGGCAGTCCTGTATCAGGTCCCAGTAATAGTCCGTATAGTCCGACTGCTTATAGTAACGAAGCTCCGTATCGATTTCTTTCAAATAGCTCTTTTTAACAGCCGCCAGCTTGCTGCCCTTCTTTATCTGTCCCAGCTGGCCGAGGATCCCTCCGTAATCGCTGATTTCATCAGACCAGTATTCCTCCAGGGTAATACGGCTGTATACTTCCCTGCCTTCCTTATAAACCTCCTGGATCTCCTTCCAGACCCCGCTGTCATAATCGCTCTTGTCCTTGATGGAGTCCATGTAGCTTTGATCCAGCATATCCAGCAGGTACTGACGGCTGGCCTCTTCATAGTCCTGCTGTATCCCGGATATGTCTTTTTGCGGGATCGGCTTTTTATAGGAAGCGGCCCAGGACGCGGCCGGGGCCAAAGTGACCAGCATCATACACGCAGTCAGTACCGCAATGATGGTTTTCTTTCTCATTTCCGTTTCCTCTCTTATTTATACACTCTGCTTACTTTTTTGGAGTACGGGCCATAGATTTTCTTACCGCCGACGGTTCTGTAAGCCCGAACTTTATAGCTGTATTTTTTGCCCTTTTTCACATTCTTATCTATATAGGTCCTCTTTTTCAGGGTCTTTTTCTTCACATATTTTTTCTTGGAAGCAGAATACCGGTAGACGGTATAGCCGGTGGCTCCGCTGACCTTTGACCAGGTAAGGGTGATTTTCCCCTTTCCTTTTTTCGTCTTTACACTGGCCGCCTTCAGTGCCGGTTTCGCGCTCTTGACGGAAGAAAACCCGCAGTATTCCTTTTTATTGCCCACTTTATAATAAGCCTTTATTTTATAGCTGTATTTCGTTCCGGTTTTCAGTCCCGTATTGGTCCAGGAGGTTGCCGTACCGCTGACGTCACCTTTGATTTTCTTGCCGTTTCTATAGATATCATAACCATCCGCGTTGGGAATGCTCTTCCACTTCAGCTTGACGCTCTTGTAAGTGGCAGACGCGGCTGTCAGACCGTAGGAAGTCCCTGAATAGCTGGTTTTATAAACCGTAACGCGCACGGAAGCGGATTTGCCGCTGGATACCCGGGCCTGGATGGTAGCCTTCCCGACACCCTTTGCGGTCAATTTTCCTGTCTTAGCGTCGATCTGGGCTACGCCCCGATTGCTGCTGTACCAGCTGATATCTTTTTTCACCGCGTTTTCCGGCTCTGCTGTGGCCTGAAATACGCAGGAAGTTCCCAGCTTAATCTTAGTCTTAGGATCCACCAGAGAAACCTTGCTGACGGCTTCGCCTACCGATATATCGATTACCGCTGTTAGATCATCTGAGGCGTCTCCCAGAGCTTCAAAGGATCTGTACTTGCTGTTTCCCACATAGGCCATAATCCGGGCTTCGCCCGCCGCCCTGACTTTGAGACAGCCCAGCTCATCTACCGTGGCCACCTTCATGTCGCTGCTCTTCCAGTAAACATCTGCGTTATCCGCGTATTTAGGCAGGACTTCCGCGTCCAGATATACCATATCTCCTACCGCCAGATTCTCTAACTGCTCCTGATTTGTTATGGATACCTTTGTCGGCAGGTTGCTCTCACTGACGTAAACCTTTTGTGAAGCCGCTGTACCGCTGGCGCTGGCGCAGGTAATCTCCGCCGCGCCTGCCGATATGCCGGTGATCTTTCCATTTTCATCTACTTTTACAACGGACTCGTCGCTGCTGCTCCAGGAGACGTTTTCCAGGGCCTCCGCCGGAGCCGTCAGGACTTCCAGCATCTCGCTTTCGCCGACTTTGATACATTTTTTATAGCCGGCGTCTTCCTTAAAGCTGATGCCGGTGATCTTTGTTTCAGCGCTGGCCGCTTTTGCCGCCTTTACCGCCTGCTCCATATTTAAAAGACCATATCCGGTGTAGTAGTCGAACCCTTCTTCCCCGATGTCCTGGGCAGTGCCGCACAAAATATTTTTTACCTGGAAAGGGGTCAGCTCCGGATTAACAGAATACAGTACGGCGGCCGCCGCGCTGACCATAGGGCTGGACATGGAGGACCCTGTCATATTGGTGTAGCCGCCTGGAATAGTGCTGAGAATGCTGGTCCCCGGAGCCGAAATGTCCTTGGCCTGTCCATAATTGGAGCCATACATCGCTCCCGCGTACCGCTTGTTTTCTCTCGTTGTGTTGCATACGCTGATTACTTCACCATAATCGGAAGGCACCATAAATTCATCTGTGTCCTCGTTTCCTGCCGCCGCCACAACCGTGATTCCATTTTTATACGCATCTTCCACCGCTTCCTCTGTAACCTTGTCCGGTCCCGGGCCGCCCAGGCTCATATTGATGACCTTGGCTCCATTTTGCTTTGCGTAGCTGATGGCTGACACCAGATTGAAGGTATCGAAGTAAAGCTCTCCGTCCTCTGAGGTAGTCGCGTCGATGGGCATTACCCGGATCTTATCATTTCCTATTCCGGAAGCAATGCCGGCAATGCCCTTTCCGTTATTTGCAGCGGCGCCGATCAGTCCGCTGGTATGAGTGCCGTGACCTCCCCTGTCACTGTCTTTTTTCAGCTCCGTCTCGTCTGCCCCGTCAATTTTTTTCGCAGCTGTATGAATCTGGCCTTTCAAGTCCTCATGGCTCACATCCGCGCCAGTATCAATGACGGCAACTGTAACAGGCTGCAGGCCCTCTGTTTCAGAAAGCGCTTCCCAGGCCTCCCTGGCTTTGATGTTGGTCAGATACCACTGGTTCTGTCCCTCATCGTTGTTATAAGGATCGTTGGTCCCCGGCGCTTCCGCGGGCTTGTACCTGTAATTCGGCTGCGCGTAGAGGACCTTATCATTTTCATTCAGCCTTGTAATGGCCTCCTCTACGGATTCGTTTTCCCCGATCTCGGCAACGGCCGCTTTTGCGGAATCTGTCGCTTCGGCGATTTCCAGGCAGGAGGCGTCTTCCTCCCGGATTTCTTTTCTGATGCGGGAATCCGTCACATTGTCTTTAAAGACAACGATGACCTGGTCCTCCGCGTATTCTCCGCTTTCCACCATTTGAGCCGCCTCAGCGGACACCTGGGGAGTTTGCCCGGCCTCCTGGGGCACTGTCTCCGCCATGGCCGGTACGCCTGTCGCGACCAGCGCTGCCGCCGAAAGCGCGGCAATAATTTTTCTAATGTTTTTCATAACCTTCCTTCCTGATATTTCTTATTCTGATACACCTTTTTTCCCGCGGGCTTTCTCCCGCGTCCTTTTTATTATACTATAGTTTTTACAAGATTTCTGCCTTTCCGCCATCTTTTATCAGAATTATCCGCTGCGCAAAAACCGCAAAGCCTCCGGCTGCCGGCCGGAGGCTCATCTTTTTCTTTTTATTTCATTCGTTCCTGCTTGACCTTGTGATCCACCACATGGCGCTTTGCCAGCTCCGCGGTTACATCCTTCAGCTGGATTCCCTGCTCTACCATCATGACCATAACGTGATAGGCCAAGTCAGCAATCTCATAGATCGTTTCTTCCCGGTCGTTCTTTGCTCCCGCAATAATCACTTCCGTGCTTTCTTCCCCGACCTTTTTCAGAATCTTGTCCATGCCTTTATCAAACAGGTATGTAGTGTAACTGCCTTCCTTAGGGCAGGTTTTCCGGCCTTTAATCATTTCATAAAGCCCTTCGTAGGAAAACGGCGTTTCGTCCTCCGCCGTGTAAACTTCATTGAAAAAGCAGCTTTCTGCTCCGGTATGGCAGGCCGGTCCGTCTTTAATCACTTCCACAACCAAAGCGTCCCCATCGCAGTCAGCAGTGACGCTTACCACCTTTTGCCGGTTGCCGCTGGTCTCGCCCTTTCTCCACAGCTCCTGACGGCTGCGGCTCCAAAAGCAGGTGTATCCCTCTTTTTTAGTAATCTCCAGGGATTCTCTATTCATATACGCTACTGTAAGGACCTGTTTTGAATAATAGTCCTGGACAATTGCCGGAATCAGGCCCTTTTCGTCAAATTTCAGTTCCATAACCCTTTCCTTAAAGGCGCACTTCCACGCCTTCCTTTCTCAGATATTGTTTCAACTGCCGGATGCCGATCTCCTTAAAGTGGAAGATACTGGCCGCAAGTCCCGCGTCGATGCCCGGACGCGAAAACAGCTGGGAAAAGTCCTCCATTTTTCCAGCGCCTCCGGAAGCGATAATCGGCACAGAAACCCTTGCCGCGATGGCATCCAGCATTTCCAGATCGAATCCGTCCTTTACGCCATCGGTGTCAATGCTGTTAACTACCAGCTCTCCAGCTCCCCGGTTTACTCCATCTACCGCCCACTGCAGAGCGTCGATACCGGTATTCTCTCTTCCGCCTTTGGAAAACAGTTTAAAAACACCGTCTACCCGCTTGATATCCATACTCAGAACCACACACTGGTCCCCGTATTTCTTCGCGCCCTGCTCAATAAGGTCCGGATTTCGGATCGCCCCGCTGTTGACGCTGACCTTATCGGCGCCACATTTCAGCACCCGGTCAAAATCATCCAGGGTATTAATGCCGCCGCCTACGGTAAGCGGAATAAAGATCTGGGACGCTACATCTACCAGAATATCGGAAAACAGCGCCCGCTCTTCTACACTGGCCGTAATGTCATAGAAAACCAGTTCATCAGCGCCGCTCTCATTGTAAAAGCGCGCCATTTCCACAGGATCCGCAACGTCCTGTATCCCCTCGAAATTGATTCCCTTTACCACTCTTCCGTTTCGCACGTCAAGGCAGGGAATAATTCTTTTCGTTATCATCTTTCCTCCTTACTCTGCCAGCCGAAGCGCCTGCTCCAGATCCAGAAGACCATCGTACAGGGCTTTCCCTAAAATCGCGCCGTATGTAGTTTCCTTCAGGGCCGTAATTTCTTCCTCAAAGCTGATGCCGCCGGAGGCAACAATATCCAGCCCATCAATTTCAGCCAGCCTGCGATAAGCTTCCAGATTGGTCCCTTTCAGTCCGCCGTCCCGGGAAATATCCGTGTAGATCACGGTCTTCACACCGATCCCCGCAAGATACCGGCAAAACTCCATGCCTTCCCGCTCTGTTACTTCTTTCCAGCCGTTTATGGCTACATAGCCATCCTTCACATCAACGCCTACCGCAATCTTTTCCTTATATTTTGCCACCATTTTTTCCAGGAAGCCGGTATCCTTCACCGCGATGGTGCCTAAAATAACCCGGCCTACACCCAGATCCAGGTACTGGCGGATACGGTCCTCGTCCCGAATGCCGCCGCCCACTTCCACAAAGAGGTCCAGATCCGAAACGATCTGACGTATGGACTCAAAGTTCACCAGACGGCCGTCTTTGGCTCCGTCCAGGTCTACAAGGTGCAAATTTTTCGCGCCTTTTGCCTTAAACTGCCGGGCCACCTCCGCAGGACTGCTGCTGTACACAGTCATCTGGTCATAATCACCCTGAAAGAGACGCACCGCCTGTCCGTCTCTCAAATCAATTGCCGGAAATAATTCCATCTATTTACTGTCCTTTCTGCTGATTCAGCAGAGCCTGCACCATTTTCTCTGACTCGCCGTACTGCTTCACATCATTTTTCAGCAGCTCCGTAGCCTGTTTTTCATCCAGGTATACAGTGACTTCTTCTTTTTTCTTGCCTTGCTCCTTGACGTAGTAGGTCCACTGCACTTCGTCCGCGTCGCTTACAAGAGCAAGTATCTGCTCCGCGTAGACTTGCATCTTCCGGTCAAAGGAATCCTTCTTTTCCTTCGCGACGGTTTTGTCAAAGGTAATATTCAGGCTCTTTGGTGCTTTTTTAAATTGAAGAGTAACGATATAGCTCGCCACATTTTTCTTCAGATCAATGGTTTCCAGAAGCTGCGCTACTGCCGCTGAATCTTCCAGACTCGCTACTTTTGCCTCAAACAGGCTCTGCGCTTCTTTGGAAATTCCCGGCGCAGGATCAGAGGTTTCCTCTAGCGGCTCCAGCGGTTCCGCGGACTCAGCTTCTTCCGATTCGTCGTTTTGCGCTGATTGGGAAGGGACGGTAGGAACCTGGTTCCGTTCCTCGTTACCCGAAATCAGCATCAATAAAACGCCCAGTGCAATAACGGTTACTGCCGCGATTATGAGAATCATTTTGAGGTTCTTATTAATAACTCTTCGCACTGTCTTCATGGTTTACGTCTCCTATAATCTTATAGTTCCATAAAGGCTCTTAGAATGTTGAGCCCCACATTGCCGCTCTTTTCCGGATGGAACTGCGTTCCATAGACATTCCCGCTGCGAACGGCTCCTGTGATTTCAATATCGTAATTTGACGATGCGATAGTGTTTTCAAGACAATCCTTCCCATAAAAGCTATGGACGTAATATACACAGTCTCCCTCTTTGATATATTTGAAAAGAGGTTCATTTTCTTTCAGCTTCAGGCTGTTCCATCCGATATGAGGAACTTTCAGCTTTTTGCCGTCAGCCCTCTCTGGAAGGTCCTCTTCAATGGAAGCGATCTTCCCCTTGATCAGCCCCAGTCCTTCATGCTCGCCGTATTCATAGCTTTTTTCAAAGAGAAGCTGCATTCCCAGGCAGATTCCCAGAAGGGGTTTTCCTTTTCTGGTCTCTTCTATAATGGTATCCACCAGTCCGGTTGCTCTCAGCTTCGCGATGGCGTCCTCAAAAGCTCCAACGCCCGGAAGAATAATACGGTCCGCCGAGAGGATATCTTCTCTTTTGTTTGTAACAATGGTTTCGGCCCCCAGAAATTTCAGGGAAGCTGTGAGAGAAAATAAATTTCCCACTCCATAATCAATTACTGCAATCATGTCTTACCTTTCTTAAAGAACGCCCTTTGTGGAAGGGATCTCATCCGCGTATTCCGGGTCAATGGCAACGGCCTGTTTCAGCGCTCTTGCCAGCCCTTTGAAAACCGCTTCGATAATATGGTGACTGTTTTCACCCGCCATCATCTTGAAATGAAGGTTGATTCCCATTTCTCTGGAAAACGCAGTCATAAATTCCTTTACCAGTTCGGTGTCGAAGGTACCCACTTTCTGAGTCGGTATTTCCACATCAAAATTCAGGTACGCTCTTCCACTAATGTCCAGTCCGCACAGGATCAGTGTTTCGTCCATGGGAAGCAGCATATTTCCGTAACGGAAAATGCCCTTCTTGTCTCCCAGCGCTTCCTTAAAAGCCTGCCCCAGACAAATACCGATGTCCTCTACCGTGTGGTGGTCATCTACGTGGCTATCGCCTCTGCACTCTACAGAAAGATCGAACCTGCCATGACGGGAGAAAAGCTCTAACATATGATTAAGAAAGCCGCAGCCGGTATCTACCTGATAATTGCCGCTGCCGTCAATATTCAGGGAAAGCCGGATATCGGTCTCGCCGGTCTTTCTGCTTATCTGACTTGCTCTCATTTCGCCTTCCTTTCCAAAAGCTCTCTTGTCGCTTCCAGAAGAGCTTCCATATCTTCGTCTCTGCCAATGGTTATTCTGACAAAATCGGAAATCGGTTCTTTCTCAAAGTGCCGTACAATAATATTTTTCTTCCTGAGTCCGGTGAAGTATTCCTTTCCTGAAAGCTGACCGCTCTTTGCGAAGACAAAGTTAGCGGAAGACGGAAGGACGGTAAAGCCCAGCGCTTCCAGTTTTTCAGTAAAGCTCCGGCGCGTGTTGATAATCTTTTTTCTGGTTTCCTGAAAGTAAGCGTCGTCGCGGACAGCCTCTTTTGCCGCCAGAATAGAAAGCCGATTCAGGTTATACGGGTTAAAGCTGAATTTGATCCGGTTCAGATCTTCGATCAGCGCTTTGCTTCCCAGCGCGAAACCGACCCGGCTGCCGGCCAGACTTCTGGATTTTGAAAAAGTTTGTACTATCAATAGATTATCATACTTCTGCAAAAAAGGCACGCAACTTTTTGCTCCAAAGTCAATATATGCTTCGTCAATAATCACCAGGTTGCTCCTGTTGCTTTCAAGAATCCCCTCGATCTCCTCTAATTCCAACGCAATTCCCGTAGGCGCGTTTGGATTCGCGATAATAATTGTTCCATCCAGATTTTTATAATCCTCCGGGTTTACTCGCAGGTCCTCTGTCAGAGGGACAGGGTTTGCCCTGGTCTGGAAAATATCGGCGTAAACCTTGTAAAATCCATAGCTTATCTCCGGAAAGTAGAATTTGCTTTCTTCATTCTGAAAAGCCATAAAGGAAAAGGCCAGCACTTCATCGGATCCGTTTCCTACCATGACCTGGTCTCTGTCAAGACCATAATACTCTGCGATAGCAGAGACCAGCTCCGCGGCCTCTGGGTCCGGATAAAGCATTAGTTTGCTTACCTGCGCCTGGTTAATGGCTTTCAGAACGCGGGGACTTGGCCCGTAAGGATTTTCGTTGGTGTTCAGCTTGATCAGGTTGTCCACCTTAGGCTGCTCACCGGGAGTGTAGGGCTCCAGGCTTTCGTATTGTTTTTTTAAAAATCTGCTCATTTTACTGCTTCTCCCAATTTGTTCATCATGTCGCTGATGATCTGGTTCTGGAATTTAAAGCTGGATTTGTTGGCGATAAATCTGGCGCTGATGTCTTTGAATTCCTCGATGACTTCCAGATTGTTCGCTTTCAGCGTATTTCCCGTTTCCACGATGTCCACGATTACATCGGACAGCCCTAAAATCGGCGCCAGCTCGATGCTTCCGTTCAGCTTGATGATCTCGATATCTCTGTTCTTTTCTGAATAAAATTGCTTTGCGATGTTGACGTATTTCGTAGCGATTCGCAGGGTCCGGTCCGGATCCTCCACGTATCCCTTTGGAGCGGCTACAGCCATGCGGCATTTGCCGATGGAAAGATCCAGCAGCTCATATACATCCGGGCCGCTTTCCAGCAGGATGTCCTTTCCCACGATTCCTACATCAGCGGCATGATGCTCTACATAAATGGCTACATCGCTGGGTTTTACCAGCAGATAGCGAACGCCTTTTTCAGGGCTTTCCAGCACCAGCAGCCGGTCTTTATCTTCATAGGCAGGGCAGTCATAGCCCGCGTCCCGAAGCATTCCATAGACCTGATCTCCCAATCTGCCCTTTGGCAGCGCGATATTTAACATGCCGCACCTTCCTTTCTCAGCTGGCCCTGCTTTAGCACATACAATTCTTTATACCTGAGGCCTTCCGGTATCTGTTTTTCCGCCCGGACACTCAGGCCTTCCTTCTGCAGCTGCCGCACGGCTTCGGAAACAGCCACCACGCCTTCTTCCCCGTAGACGAGCACCGCGTCCACATCGAAGGACTTTCTTTCCTCCGCGATCCGGTTGATCTCATTGAGATAGAGCGCGAAGCCGATGGCTCCTGTCTTTTTTCCCAGCCGCACCATGGCCTGATCGTACTGACCTCCTGCCAGAACGCTTTTTCCCAGCTCTTTGATATAGCCCTTGAAAATAATCCCGTTATAGTAATCAATATCGTTGACAATGGACAGATCCAGCTGAATATTC
Source organism: bacterium 210820-DFI.6.37 (assembly GCA_020558355.1). Lineage (GTDB taxonomy): Bacteria > Bacillota > Clostridia > Peptostreptococcales > Anaerovoracaceae > Hominibacterium. Next base: position 74,307 of record JAJCKG010000008.1, read on the forward strand.
TTCGCGAGGCCCAGCGCTTTCAGAGCGTCGTAGATCTCCGCCAGCTCATCCAGGGCCTGATCCATCGCTTTATTGAGGGAAATTTTCTTGGCTTCCTTTATTGTCTTTTTTACATCTCCGTAGAGGGACGGCAGTCTGCACAGGCTCTCGGTCTGCAGCTCGGAAAGAGCCGCTTCCCTTGCGGTTTTTCGAATTCCATCGGCATTTTTGCTGCGGATCAGACGCAGCAGCTTCAGCTGGATATGCTCCGGCGCCTGCAGACTTTCCAGCAGCTCGACGACAAAGCTCATATGGGCGATTTCCAAGATATAATCTTTGCTAATGGTCTTCAGGCTCTTCGCGGCTAAAGCGATCACTTCGGTAATGCAGTAAGCGTCCACTTTCCCTATGTATTCCAGCCCCATCTGATTGATTTCCTTGAAGGTATGGCTTTCCCGGCTCTCTCTGTATACATTTTCCAGATAGTACAGCTTTTCATTGCAGCCCGCTGTGGCATTGGTATTTTTGATAATGCTCAATGTTACATCCGGCTTGAGGGCCAATAGCCTGCCGTCCAGATCGGTGAAAGTAATCACTTTATCCGTACCGAGAAAGTCTTTGTTTTCTACATACAGGCTGTATTCTTCAAATTTTGCCATTTTGTACTTTTTATATCCGTACTGTTCATAAAGGCCCCGCAGCTCCAGACAGGCTTTTTCATCCGGTTTCAGTTCCGCCTTTTTATATTTCATGGTTGCTCCTTTCCTGAATTCTTTTTATAATAATATTATCTTTTCGCTGCTCTGCCGCGGACACAAAATCCGGCAGGCAGTCTTGTTTTGTTTTATCAATCTGCCGCATTACTGCGGTAAAGCGTTTTTTCTTACAGGGATTATTATAGCATATCTCCCTTAAATGTAAAGGCACTTTTTCAATTTACCGAAAGTTTGAAACAACTCCGCCATTTGAAAGCTTTGTTTCAAACTTTTCAAGGCTTTCAGGGCCTATACAAAAGACTTCTCTGTTTTTGCCCCTCTGTTCTTCTATTTCCCAGGAAAATAGCTCCCGCGGCCCGCGTACTTCTTGAAACAATGGCCCGCAAAACGGCTCTTGTTTCAGAATTTCCCACATGGCCCAAAACAGAGCCGCTTAAACCGCTTTTCAGGCAGAAATACCCGCAAAATTCAAAATCGCCCAAACCCGCTATTTTTCAACAAAAATCGGCATTTCATTATACTGAATACATGTTTTTCCTTAATTTTCCTAAGCACCCTTTACCCCTTCAAATTTAAGGCTTCTCCACCTGCCTTTCATACTAAAGTCTTACTTTGCTTATTCCGCAAACAGCACTTTTTGTCTGTTGAAAAAAGCCAAAAAACTTCCTAAAGTAAAGCCATCAGAAAACGCGGGCACACCGCCTCAGGGGGAGGCGGCGCCAATAAGAGGAACAAAGAAAGAGGGTATTAAAATGAGCGAGATCAAAAAATTAAACTACTATGTTAACGGCCAGTTCAAGCAGTCTAAAACAGAGGTATACCGCGACGCCTACAATCCAAGTACCGGTGAAGTCATAGCAAAAGTCCCCTGCTGCCTGCCAGAAGAAGTAGAAGAGGCGATTGCCGCCGCGAAAGCAGCTTTCCCTGGCTGGTCCGCAACACCGGTTATAAAAAGAGTACAGATCCTTCACAAGCTGAGAGCTCTCTTAATTGAGCACATGGACGAGCTTACATATTCTGTCGCCATGGAAAACGGCAAAGCCTGGGATGAAGCTCAAGGGGATGTGCTGAAAGCAAAGGAAGGGACCGAACAGGCTATCTCCGCTCCGTCTCTCATGATGGGCGACAGTCTGATGGATGCGTCCAAAGGCTTTGACACGGTGCTGTACAGAGAGCCCCTGGGCGTTTTCGCCGGAATCGTGCCTTTCAACTTTCCGGCTATGATCCCTATGGGCTGGATGACGCCTATGTGCATCGCCTGCGGCAATACCATCGTCATCAAGGCGGCCACCTTCACCCCGCAGACCTGTATGCGCATTGCGGAATTATATAAGGAAGCCGGACTTCCAGACGGGGTTATCAACATCGTGACCTGCTCTCGCCATGAAGCGGAAATTTTCCTGCACCATCCGGATATCAAGGGAATTACCTTTGTAGGCTCCACCGAGATCGGAAAACACATCTATTCCACAGCAGCGGCAGAGGGCAAGCGGGTTCAGGCGCTGTGCGAGGCGAAAAACCACGCGCTGGTCCTGGAGGACGCGCCGATTGAGCGGACAGCCGCCGGCATCATCAACGCTTCCTTCGGCTGCGCGGGAGAGCGCTGCATGGCCCTTCCGGTCATCGTTGTACAGGAAAGCATTGCCGACAAACTGACAGAGGCCATTGTCAGACTGGCCAAAAAACTGAAAGTCGGGCCTGCTTATGATAAAGAAACGGGCCTGGGCCCGGTGGTCAACCAAGGGCACAAACAGTCTATCCTTAACTGGATCCAAACCGGTCTGGATGAAGGCGCGAAGCTGATCTTAGACGGAAGAGACGTAAAGGTTTCCGGTTACGAAAAAGGCTTTTACATCGGGCCTACGATCTTTGACCATGTAACGCCGGAAATGACCATCGGCCAGAGAGAAGTCTTCGGACCGGTCCTCTGTGTCAAGCGGGTAAAAAGCTTTGAAGAAGGCCTTGCGGTTATGAACGCGAATCCTTTCGCGAACGGCTCTGTAATTTACACCCAAAACGGCTATTACGCCCGGGAATTCGCAAGGCATACGGACGGCGGAATGGTAGGCGTCAATGTGGGCATTCCGGTTCCTGTGGGAATGTTTCCGTTCAACGGGCACAAGCAGTCCTTCTTTGGGGACCTGCACTGTCTGGGAAAAGACGGCTTCCACTTCTATACAGAAGGCAAGGTGGTTACAACCCGCTGGTTTGATGAGGAAGAAGGCAAATCACAGACCGTTTCCACCTGGGACGGCACCATTTAAATACTGAGACTGCAAGTCATTTAAGCACTCCTTTCATAAAAGAGAGACTGCCCGCATCAGCGGCGGTCTCTCTTTCCTGCTTTTAGGCCGCAAACAAAAAAGCTGGAAAAAAACATAAAATTGTCACATTAGTTGCCTTGACAACTATTTTTTATTGTAGTAATATAGTTGCCAGTTCAACTATTTTTCACAGGAGGAATTACCATGTGTGATGACAGCCACTTAGAAAGCAATGACACCTATTTGAAAAATTTTTCTATTATACACCGCTTCAGCATCATGTATCATCTTCGAAGCATGAAAGAGTTTAACATTTCCGGCCATCAGATGGGATACATCATGCACATCTATAAAAACCCGGGTATTTCGCAGGAGGACCTGGCTTCTTATTTGCGGCTCAACAAAGGTTCTGTCGCCAAGGGAATCCGCGGCCTGATGCAGGACGGATACATCCGGCGGGTGCAAAACCAGCATGACCGGAGGGCCTACTGCCTGTATCCTACCGACAAAGCGAAACAGATCGTTTCTCAAGTGGAGCTGGAGCTTCATCGTTTTAATGAAATTCTGACTGACGGTATGACCAAAGAGGAAAAAAGACTTTTTATAGAGCTTTTAAACAAAGCCTGCCGCAATGTGCTAAACGCCGCCGGTGACGCCCGCCATGAGCTGTCGCAGCCCGGGCCGCCTCCCGGCTGCCGCCGTCCGCCCCATTGCTTGTAAGAGATTTTTTATTCCGGTCATATTTCTATATATTTAAAGAAAGGGGATTTACAATATGAAAGAAATACTGAAATACTATAGGCCATATATTCCGGTGATCCTTCTCATCATTGCCGCCCTGTACGGCCAGGCCATGTGTGAACTGGCTCTTCCGGGATATATGTCTGACATTATCAATTTCGGGATCATCAAGGGAGATATGTCTTATATCTATAAAACCGGGACCATCATGATCCTGGTGGCTCTGGCCGTTGTTATATGCGCCGGTCTTGCCGGCCTGTTTTCCGCCAGGGTCGCGGCGAAAGCTTCCCGGGACATCCGCGGCGCTCTCTTTAAGAGAGTTACCGCTTTTTCCGCGGCGGAGCTGGAGGAATTCTCTACCGCGTCTCTGATCACACGATCCACCAATGACGTACAGACCGTGCAGCAGTCCACGGTCATGATTCTGCGTCTGGCCTTCTTCGCGCCTATTATGGGGGTAGGCGCGGTAGTCAAAGCCCTGCGCACCAGTGTACCGCTTTCCTGGACCATCGCGCTTTCCGTTCTGGTAATTCTGTGCGTCATGATTCTGGCCTTTTTTCTGGTGATGCCTAAATTTAAAGTGCTGCAGTCAAAGCTGGACCGGATCAACCTGATTATGGGAGAACGGCTTTCCGGGCTTCTGGTGGTCCGGGCTTTTACCACAGAGCTTTATGAGGAAGACCGCTTTGACAAAGCGAATCTGGAGCTGAAGAAAATCAATATGTTCGTAAACCGGGCCATGTCCTTTATGATGCCGGCCCTCTTTCTGGTAATGAACCTGTCCAGTGTTCTCATTATCTGGGTCGGGGCAAAGCTGATCGACACGCAGCAGCTGATGGTAGGGGATATGCTGGCATTTTTGCAGTACGCCATGCAGATCATCATGTCCTTTTTGTTCATTACCATGATGTTCATTATGATACCGAGAGCGGCGGTTTCCGGTCAGCGAATCGGCGCTGTACTGGAAGTCGACCCTTCTATTAAGGATGCCCAGGACTGCGTCCAGCTGTCTAAACCTTGGGGACTTGTTGAGTTCCGGGATGTTTCTTTTGCTTATCCTGACGCGGAGGAAAAGACCTTGTCCGATATCAGCTTTGCCGCCTGCCCGGGAGAGACAACAGCGATTATCGGCGGCACGGGAAGCGGAAAATCCAGCCTGATCAAGCTGATTCCCCGTTTTTATGATGTGTCCGGAGGACGCATTCTGTTGGACGGGATTGATATACGCAAAATTTCTCAGAAAAGCCTGCGGCAGGCCATCGGCTATGTTCCGCAGAAGGGCGTTTTGTTTTCCGGAACCATCGCTTCCAATCTGCGCTACGGCAAAGAGGACGCCGGCATGGAGGAGATGCTGTCGGCCGCGGAAACAGCCCAGGCTATGGAGTTTATCAGTGAAAAGCAGGAGGGCTTTGAGGAGCCGGTATCCCAGGGTGGTACTACCGTTTCCGGCGGGCAAAAGCAAAGACTTTCTATTGCCCGGGCTCTTGTAAAAAAACCGAAAATTTATATCTTTGACGATAGCTTTTCCGCCCTGGACTTTAAAACCGACGCCGCGCTCCGGGCCGCTCTGAAAGAAAAAGTAGGCAATAGCACCTTTATTATTGTCGCGCAGCGGATCAATACGATTATGGACGCGGATAAGATCATTGTGCTGGACGAAGGCCGGATCGCCGGTATCGGCACACATGAGCAGCTGCTGCGGGAATGCAGTGTCTATCAGGAAATCGCTTCTTCCCAGTTAAGTGAAGCAGAGCTTGAAAAGGGGGTTTTATCCAATGGCTGATACAAAGGTAAAAATCAAACGTAAAAAAGGGCCGGGCGGTCCGCCCAATATGATGCCCGGTGAAAAGGCAAAGGACTTTAAAGGAACCATGAAAACCCTGCTGTCCTATTTAAAGCCCCACCGGATCGCTGTAACTATAGTGTTTATCTTCGCCATTGCCAGTACGGTATTTTCCATCGTATCGCCTACGATTTTGGGAAACGCTACCGATGAAGTCGTAAAGGGGCTTATGTCTCCTGCCGGCGTTGATTTTGGGGCGCTGCTTCAGATCATTATTCTGCTGGTGGTTTTATATGGCCTCAGCTTTGTATTCTCTACAGTACAGGGCTATATTATGGCGGGTGTTTCTCAGAAGGTCATTTACGATCTGCGGAAAGCCATGTCAGAGAAAATGGACCGGCTGCCTTTAAAATATTTTGACAGTAAGACCCACGGAGAGATCCAGAGCCGGGTAGTCAATGATATTGAAACGGTAAACCAGACTCTGTCTCAGAGCCTGACTCAGATGATCACCAGCATTACAACTATTATCGGTATCCTGATCATGATGATCCGCATCAATCTTCTCATGACGATAACAGCCCTGGTGGTACTGCCTGTATCCATGGCCATTATCCGGCTCATTGTTGGAAAGACTCAGGGCCATTTTAAAAACCAGCAGAAATATCTGGGCGAGGTCAACAGCCATGTGGAGGAAATGTATACAGGACATACCATCGTAAAAGCCTTCAATCAGGAGGAAGCGTCGGAAGCTCTCTTTGACGAGTATAACGAAAAGCTCTATGAATCGGCGTGGAAGTCTCAGTTCCTTTCCGGTCTGATGATGCCGCTGACCAACTTTGTCGGAAATCTGGCTTATGTCGCCGTCTGTATTCTGGGCGGCCATCTGGCTCTGAAAGGCTCCATTACCATTGGAAATATCCAGTCCTTTATCCAATACGTCCGCTCTTTCAACCAGCCTGTTTCCCAGGTCGCGAATGTGGCAAACCTGCTCCAGTCTACCGCTGCCGCGGCGGAACGGGTCTTTGAGTTTATCGAAGAAGACGAGGAAACCGACGCTCTCCAGGCGAATTCCCTTCCTGCCCAAAGCGGGACACTGTCTCTTGATAAACAGGCCCTTAAGGGAGCGGTTGCTTTTGAACATATAAGCTTTGGATACAACCCGGACGAACGGATCATCAAAGACTTTAGCTTTAAGGCGGAGCCGGGCCAGCGTATCGCCATCGTAGGCCCGACCGGCGCCGGAAAAACCACCATTGTCAAGCTCCTGCTCCGGTTTTACGAACTGAATCAGGGCCGAATCACGGTAGATGGAAATGACATTCGGGATTACTCCAGAAAGGATCTTCGGAGCATCTTCGGTATGGTTCTTCAGGACACCTGGCTTTTCAGCGGAACGATTCGGGAGAATATCCGCTATGGCAATATGACCGCTTCCGATGAGGAGGTGGAAGCTGCCGCAAGAGCAGCCCATATTGACCACTTTATCAAAACCCAGCCAAAAGGCTATGATATGGAAATCAACGAGGAAGCCAGCAACATCTCTCAGGGTCAGAAACAGCTCCTGACCATTGCCAGAGCCATCCTTGCTGACACTCCCATCCTGATCCTGGATGAAGCCACCAGTTCCGTAGACACCAGAACTGAGTCCCAGATTCAGCAGGCTATGGCAAATCTCATGGCGGACCGGACCAGCTTCATCATTGCGCATCGGCTGTCTACGATTCGGGACGCGGACCACATCCTGGTCATGAACCACGGAGACATCATCGAGCAGGGCAATCACGAAGAGCTGCTGGCCCAGGGAGGTTTTTACGCAAACCTTTACAACAGCCAGTTCGCGGAAGAAGAATAACACAAAAACACAACCGGCGGCTTAGAAGCCGCCGGCCTTATAATATTCAAAGCTTTAGGAAAAGAAATACAGCTGAAAGCCTTTCAGCTGTCCGCTGTGACGCAGCAGCTCCGCGGCTGTGGTATTTTCTTCTGTCCGGACAACATGGCTCATCCCTTTCTCTTTGCCATGTCCTCCCGGAAATACCCCCACTCTGTAAGGAATCCCCTTTTCATCCAATCTATATGTACGCTCCATCCTAAGACCTCCCTGTCTCATGCTGAACTCTTTCTGTTTTAATTGTAGACAAAAATTTGCTGAAACATTCATTGCGGAAAAAAATAAAGATGCTATACTTAAACAGAGAAAAAACAGACAGGAGAAAAAATATGATTACATATAAGTCGGAAATCCCTACAGAAGCTTACAACAATATGCGTATCGCCGTGGGCTGGAAAAAGCTGGACCCCCAGCAGGCGGAAACAGGTCTGAAAAACTCAGCTTACCTTACCGCAGCCTGGGACAAAGACAAGCCGGTGGGAATGGCCAGAGTCGTCAGCGACGGAGGTTACATGACCCTCATTGCGGACGTAATGGTCCTGCCGGATTATCAGGGCCGCGGCATCGGCCGGCAGCTGCTGACCAAGGTCAATCAGTGGCTGGACGATCTTGGAAAGGATGGACTGTGCGTCATGGTCAATCTGATGGCTACCGTGGGAAACGAAGGCTTTTATGAAAGGTTCGGCTTTGAATTGCGGCCAAATGACCGGATGGGGGCCGGCATGGTACGATGGATTAATGGATGACCCCCATCTTTTATGTGATTATAACTTTCAGGAGTTCAGTATTTTCATAAATTCTTCACCGGTAATGGTCTCTTTTTCATACAGATATCGGGAAAGCTCGTCCAGCTTTTCCCGGTTTTCCACTAGGATCTGCCCCGCTTTTTCATGCTGCTTTTTTACCAGCTCCACTACCTTTTTATCGATCAACGCCTGAGTCTGGGCTGAACAGGTCAGAGTAGAATCCCCGCCCAGATACTGGTTTGTAGTGGTTTCCATGGCCACCATATCAAACTCGCCGCTCATACCGTATTTTGTAATCATGGCCCGGGCCAGCTTTGTAGCCTGCTCAATATCATTGGAAGCGCCAGTTGTAATGGACCCGAACACCACTTCCTCCGCGGCTCGCCCGCCGGTGAAGGTGGCGATCTTGTTTTCGATCTCTTCCTTGCTCATAAGGTAGTGATTTCCTTCCTCTATCTGCATAGTATAACCCAGCGCTCCGGAGGTGCGGGGAACGATAGTAATCTTCTGGACCGGCACGGAATTGGTCTGCTTTGCCGCAACCAGCGCGTGGCCGATTTCATGATAGGCAACAACGCGCTTTTCCTGATCGGTCAAAATAGCGTTTTTCTTCTGGTATCCGGCAATGACCACCTCAATGCTTTCTTCCAGATCCTCCTGCGAGGCGCGCTTTCTTCCATCCCGTACCGCTCGAAGGGCTGCTTCATTTACAATATTGGCCAGCTCCGCTCCGGAAGCGCCGGAAGCCATTCTGGCGATCTTTAGAAAGTCCACATTGCGGTCCACCCGAATCTTTTTAGCATGGACCTGCAGGATCTCCTGACGGCCCTTCAGATCCGGAAGCTCTACAGGAACTCTTCTGTCAAAGCGGCCTGGGCGCAGCAACGCCGGATCCAGGGATTCCGGACGGTTGGTGGCGGCCAGAATAATAACTCCGTTATTGCCTTCAAATCCGTCCATTTCGGTGAGCAGCTGATTCAGAGTCTGCTCACGCTCGTCATTTCCGCCCAGTTGACCATCTCGTTTTTTCCCAATAGCGTCGATTTCATCGATAAATACGATGCAGGGAGCCTTCTCTTTTGCCTGTTTGAACAGATCCCGCACTTTAGAAGCTCCCATACCTACAAACATTTCCACAAACTCTGAACCAGATATGGAAAAGAAAGGAACATCCGCTTCTCCGGCTACCGCCTTTGCCAACATGGTCTTACCAGTCCCTGGAGGGCCTACAAGAAGGATTCCCTTTGGCATAGACGCTCCGATTTCCTTGTATTTTCCCGGATCGTGCAGATACTCCACAATTTCTGTAAGATTTTCTTTGGCTTCATCTTCTCCTGCCACGTCAGAAAATTTGATCCCTGCGGAGGATTTAACGTAAACCTTGGCATTGCTCTTTCCCATGCCAAACATCATCGAGTTCTGTCCTCCGGCTTTCCTAGCCATTTTACGCGCCATATACTGACCGATCCCAATGAAAATCAGCATAGGCAGCGCCCATGTCAGTAAAATACTCAGAGCTGGAGACATTTCTGTAACGATCTCACTGGTAAACTTCGCCCCGGAAGCGTGAAGCCGGTCTACCAGGCCCGGATCATTTAAGATCCCCGTTTTATACACCTTATCCCCGCTTTTATTGCTAAACAGAATCTGATTATCCTGCAGTTCCACCTCGCCGACATCCTTTTTTTCGGTCATAGTCATAAAGGTTCCGTAGTCCACTTCCTCTACCCGCTCCTGCATAATGTAGGGCATGGCCAGAAAATTAAACAGGATCAGCACCAAAAGAGCGATCCCATAGTAATAAATCAGTGGCTTTTTCGGGTTTTTCACTTCGTTCATGCTTTTACCTCCGTCTCTCATTTATCCCTTTAATGCCTCTCATACTATTTATATCAAATATTATCCACCCGAACCACTCTCAAAATTGTATATCTGTATAGACAAAACCCCTGAAATGTAAAGCTTTACACTTCAGGGGCTTTATCCGCACGTTTATATTTCATCTCCCAATTCAATATCAATCATTTTTCCTGCCAAAAGCAGAACAAGCTGCCGCGCCAGCTTGTTCTGATCCAACTGCTCTTTTCCGCACGCTTTCAAAAGCAGGCCGGTTATGCCGTAGGAATAAAAATCCAGGGCCGCTTCCATATCCGAATAATCCAGAGCGATTTCCGGCGCCTTGTTTCGCACCAGATCATTCAGATACGTCTTTAGAGCCTGTACAATGATTTCTTCTACTTCCTGACGCTTTCTGGAATCCAAAAGTTTCTTAATGATCCGATAACGCTCTGCCGTAGTGGAAACGAAAATTTTCATGGCTTCTTGCGGGCTCTCCTGTTTCAGGCTGTTTTGAAGCATCTCTTCCATCCCCTGTTTTACGGACCACTCGATCACATCAATAAGGTTCTGAAAGTGGTAGTAAAAGGTCTGCCTGGATATGCCGCATTCCTCGATCAGGGATTTTACTGTTATCCGGTCTATGTTTTTCTCCTTTGCCAGGGCCAGAAAGGTATCCGAAATCCGCGTTTTCATATCTGTCTGCATATCTCCCCCTTTTATTTCATCAGCTTGCTGTAATAGCTGTCCGCCGTATAAAGGGCGGCTGCCGGATTGTGCCCCAAAACCCGATCCTTGGTCACAACCGTGGTGGCCAGCGCTTCTGAATATTTGTAAAAAAGGCTGTCATGGCCTACGCAAAGTCCCACTACCAGATTCAGATCCGTGCCGGCCGCGTTCATCAGCTTGGCCTGCATGATGGGGTTGCACATGGAAACGCCGATCGCTTCACATTTTGGATCGATTCCCACCTTTGTTTTGGGAACCGCTCCCACTTTGCACGCGGCCCCGTATACTTCAAAGCCCCTGTTTCTTAAAATTTTCGCCAGGGTTCTGGATTCTCTGAGAAGCCCAACGCAGGTGGCAATCCCCAGCTTTTTCGCTCCGATTTTTTCCGCAAAATGGATCACTTCCTCCACTCGGCACTCCTTCAGATATCCTTCTGTTTCCACCTCCGCCGCGGCGCACATGGTCCGATGGTTTTCCTCTTGCCCATAAAGGTCCAGCACTTCCCGGGTCTGCTCTTCTGTCAGCTCTGTGGTCAGACAAAAGTCCGGGTACATCCGGTTCAGAAATTCACAGTTTCGTACTGCGCAGTCCACGCAGCTCATGTTTTTTTCGCTCATGCTTTCTTCCTCCTGAACTAACTTCTATCAGAAAACCGTTTTCTTTCTTCAAGCGGCTGATGCTTTCCGCGTCTGCCTGTGCATCAGCAAGACCGATAACGTTAATAACTCGGTTTTATATTATCTATTATACGATTTCTTTTCTCCGGAATCAATCTCTATTCCATATTCTACCAAGAAATCTTTCTCCAATAATGTTATTGGCGGTTGCTTTTCTAGGAAATAATCTGGAAGCACTCACCCTCACCCTCTTGCGTGAGTTCGTGAAAAAATGTTCTAAGAACCGTTCAAAAGAAAGAAAAACGGAAAGGGGACCAAGGGACACTTCACATAAGGAAGTGTCCCTTTTGGCGTTTTAAAGAATTTGTAATAACAGTTGCTTTGTTTTTGAGCTTCGCAAGAACAGAAGCCGCCTTATCTGCCATTACAACCACACTCCAATCAATTCTTTCACTCTCTTTTGCACCCGTAGCACTTTGGCATACTTCATTAGGTTGGGGATATTTTTCTTCGGGTCTTTTACATACCCTTGTATTGCTTTATTAAAAATTTCTTTATCCATTTTATTCATATTTCGCAGCACATCACAAATGGTACGGTCTCGGTCATAAATACGGACATCAATAGAATCAATTTTTCCTCTGGTTTCTCCAAGTGTAACCAATACAGGCTCAACACGGTACGCCTTAATAAATGGATAATCAATTTTAGTACGCAATTTTGAAACATTTTTATCAATTGCAAAATTCCACTCAGAAGGATTTCGGTCGCTGTATCTGTAGTAAAAAAGAGCTGTTTCCATACAAAGGACTGCATCGGGGAACAGACGATTGATAATTACAATTTCGCTTTCTCCAAAGTCTTCAATCCAATGATAGTAGCCCCGCTTTACTCTTTCAATCAAACCTTCATCCAGAAGTAGTTTTATATCTGCGTAATATAGTTTTGAAGCTATTAGTTCAGCGGTAGTCATAATATAATTGTGCTGGCTAAACAACTTTTTCAATATTTCAATGTCTTTTTCTCCAAGCATTCTTCCACCTCTACTTAACTGACCCGACTTCTTATCATCAATAGGGTACTTTACTATATTATGTCCTCTTTTTTACTCAAAGTCAATAATAGTAAACTGAACGCTTTTAAATAGTTGAAGTAGGTAGTTAAATAGAAGATACTGAGTATACTTGACTACATGAAGCAAATTAAATGTATACAATGGTTTCAAAGCTATTAAAGATAGCTACAATAGATTATGTCTTACCAAGCACTGTATTTGGTTATCTAAATTCGCTTGTTAGGGGAATTTTCCCCCTAAACCCCATAAAAAGAACGCAGAGCCGATGAACTTGTGAGGTAACTCACCGCTCATCGGCTCTTTCATTCTAGCTATTAAACTTTATTGAAATTTTTGAGAATACGATTTGTCCCTGCTATTTCTGCATCAACTAAATCAATCATTCGTTTTACATTCGCCGAATGTATGGCGGGAACTTCGCTTTCCCATAAGGGATTGACTTGCTTTTCAATTCCTTCACGATATTTTTGTAAAATACTAAGGCGTTCCTGTAAAAGTTCCTGTTGCTCGGTAGGTGTAAATGTGTTCAGAAAAAAGGCGGCAATAGAAAAGATATTTGTATCATAGTTAAATTGTGTGATTGATTTCCTAAGAGTATCTTGAAACACGCACTTTCCCTTGTCTGAAAGGCTATAAACGGTACGGTCTGGCATATTACCGACTTTTTCAGTTGCGCCTGTTATATATTCCTTTTTTTCAAGGGCTTTCAAAGTAGAATATACTGTTGAATCAGCGATATTGAACCACCATTTTACATTCATATAGTTTAAGAGTTTGATTATCTCATATGCATTAAGAGGTTTTTCGTATATGAGACCTAAAAGCATTGTGGCAGGTTTTGATAACATACTGCTTCCTCCTTGACATCTTGTTTTAATTATAGTACTCTATATATAGAGTAGTTTTTATTTATACCACTATTGTATCACATCTAAATCAGAAATGAAAGAGCGATAAAGGAGGTTTTCATGCCACAACTTAACAAAGGCGGTAAATTGGTATTTGGGCTTTCTGTTGTAAGGAATGATTTAACAATACATATCCCACCACAGGCGTTGTTAGAATATAACGCTACGCAGGACGGAAAGGTTATCATCTTTACAGGAAGTAAAATAACAGGAGGGTTTTGCGTCACTACATATTCGTTGCTGTCGAGTTCAAAGTTAAAACATATTTTGGAGGTTTTATTTTTGGTGTTGTATCTGTTATCTCCTTTATCTTAGCATTGATTTTCTTTATTTGCTTTATCATGGGAGATAAAGAGCAGTTTCAAAATACTATGTTGAGGTATGAGGGGTTGTGGGAACGATTAACTTTGTTTTGTATGTATATTCCTCTTGCTTACAAGGCTGTTCATAATCTGTTGTCCTAAGTAGTGAGGTGGTTAAATGAAAAAATCAGAATGCAATGAAAGGAGGAGATTAAAGCAAAATGGACAAGTTGAAAACTATCTTTTTATGCGCAACCGTAGAGATAATTTTGATTGTTTGCGTTGGAGTTGCGAACATATACCCTAATCCACTAAACTACTTCCTATTTTATAATATCTTATATGGAATTGTGTCCAGCTTTGTGCTTCCGCTGTTCTTGCTGCGCAAAGAAGAAAATCTGTTTGATTTTATCGGAGTTAAAGCGGTTGGCAAAAAACAGATTATAGTTTTAAGTATATTTGTTGCCTTTTCTGTTGGCGGACAGCTTATTCCGATTGTGGCGAATGGTGGGACAATTCCATGGGAGTTGCTTCCTGTTGGAGTTATTCCGTTAATTATGACAACATTTTTTGAAGAATTTTTGTTCCGTGGATTTATTCAAAGCAAATTTGAAAAAGATTTCGAAGCATTGCCCGCAATTCTTGTTTCGGGGCTAATGTTTTCCTTGTACCATATAGGTTATCCTGGATTTCGTACATTGGGCGATATTCTATTATTATTTGCTGTTGGAGTTGGATTTGCTATTGCTTATAAGCTCTCTGGAAGCAACCTAATTGTCGCATATTTTGTAAATCTCCCCAATGCCTTTGTAACTTATGTATTAAAGTTTGAACAGTTCCCAGTAATGGAACTATCATCAACAATCGCAAGCATCGTTACATTGTGCATAATTACTGTAGTTTTATTTATTGTGTTATCGATAGCGAATAGAAAAGAAAGGTGAAACGGCGCTTATGGACGAAAAACTATATCGTGAACTCGGCAAACTTACAAATGATAAGACACTATGGAAACAAAATATCCCCTATGTAGCTTCTTTGCTTGAAAATCAGTCTCCTAAAATAACAGCTAAAGCAATGTGGCTTTTGGGAGAGATGGGATTGATGTATCCGCAGGAAATCGCACCATATACAAAAAGTATTGCTTCCTTTATTGTTTCAGAAAATGACTTGTTAAGAGAGCGTTCTGCGAATGCTTTAGGACGAATAGGCAGAGCAGACTACAACCTTGTTGCTCCTTATTTGAAGAAACTATTTATATTGGCAAGAGATGAAAACCCTAATGTGAGGTTAAGTTTTATTTGGGCTTCCGAAAATATTGCGACAAATACACCAACAGTATATGAGGAGTATTTGCCGATATTTGCAAAGCTGCTTAACGATAAAAACGAAAGGGTTCGAATAGAAGCTCCAGAAATGTTTCGGGTATTGGGAAAACGAAAACCAGAGTTTGTACGACCATACTTAGAGAAACTGAATTATATGGCAACACATGATGAAGTTAGTGTCGTTCGCATTCATGCAAAAGGAGCAATTAGAGCTACATTATCTAAAGTCATTAAAGAGCCCGACGCACAGACGCAGAGCCGATGAACTTGTGAGCAATCACAGTTTATCGGCTTTGTTCTTTTAAAAGCCAACGTAGAAGTGCAGGACGATAAGATTGCAAATGTGTCAACCTTTGTGGAAAAGGTCAAACGGTACACAGAAATCAAAGAACTTACGCCTGCCATTGTCAACGAATTTATTGACTATATCATGGTGTCAAAGAAACAGGTCATAAATGGAAAGACAGTATATCCCATTGACATCTACTATAACGGTGTCGGGATTATCAACGCCCCATCCGCTGAAGAATATGAAGAAATGTTTCAAGAACGCTTGAAGCAGAAACGTGCGAAGGAACAAAAAACGGCATAGCCAAGAATGACTATACCGTAATTTGTGAAAGAGCCGCCCTCGTCCCTCCACTTCCTTATGTGAAGGGGATGAAGGTCCTTCCTTTCCGTTTTTCTTTGTGATTTAAAATGAATACTTAATAAGAAACTCACTTTCTAACAGCTACAGCTGGCGCAGAGCGTCGACGATCTCGATTTTCTCTGCCGCCGTATCTTCCGCGGATTTAATAACCCGGGCCGGAACACCCGCAACAACGGCCCCAGCCGGAACATCCTCAATGACTACGGCTCCAGCCGCGACAACAGCGCCTTTTCCAACTCTGCAGCCTTCCAGCACAACGGCATTGGCGCCGATGACTACGTTATCTTCAATAATAACCGGAGTTGCGTTAGGCGGCTCAATCACTCCGGCAAGGACGGTCCCTGCCCCAATATGGCAGTTGTTTCCTACCGTAGCTCTTCCGCCCAGTACAGCGCCCATATCGATCATGGTTCCGTCTCCAATAACGGCTCCGATATTGATGACCGCGCCCATCATGATGACCGCGTTGTTTCCGATCTCCACCATATCCCGAATAATGGCGCCCGGCTCAATACGGGCGTTGATATTCTTCATATCAACCAGAGGAATGGCGGAATTCCGGCAGTCGTTTTCGATAACATAATCTTCGATCTTGTCCGCGTTGGCTTTTAGAATCGGGCCTACGGCTTTCCAGTCGCCGAAAACGATCTTATCGCCAGCTCCGAACACCTGACAGCCTTCTCCGGCAAAATCCACCGGCTCTTTTTCTTTTACATATACCTTTACAGGAGTCTTTTTTTCCGCGTTTCCGATAAATTCTATTAATTCTCTTGCTTCCATTTGTAACTCGCTTCCTTTATTTTTCGCCGAACAGCACATCTTCCATATTGTAAAGACCTGCCTGCGCGGTCTGTGTAAAACGGGCCGCCGTCACCGCGCCCGCGGCAAAGATCTTCTTTGAACCTGCCGTATGTTTTATTTCCAGGATCTCGTCCTCTCCGGCAAAGATCACATCATGCTCTCCCGCGATGCTTCCGCCCCGAACTGCGTGAATACCGATTTCTCTGCCTCTTTTCCGGTTTCCTTCCCGGCCGTGGATCTCTTCATATTTACCGTCCGGATTAAGGGCCGCTACCAGCATCTTGGCTGTGCCGCTTGGGGAATCCAGCTTTTTATTGTGATGCTTTTCGATCACTTCCATATCAAAGGCGCCCTCCAGGATCGGCGCGATCTCAGAAAGGACCCGCTTCATTACGGTAATTCCAAGAGAGAAATTAGCGGCAAAGACCACCGGCACCCTCTTGGCCAGCTCCGCAATTTCCCGCTCCTGCTCCGGGCTGAAGCCTGTCGTCGCGATAACTGCCGGACAGTTGTTTGTTTCGCAGTAATCCACCAGCATTTCCAGGTTGCTTGGATTGCTGAAATCGATGACTACATTCACTTCGTCTTTCACATCATGGAGGGTTTCTCCATTTCTCGGTTCAATGATCCCGGAAAGGGAAACGCCTTCCTGTTCCTGAATTGTCTGGGCCAGGACCTTCCCCATGGCTCCCGCGCCTAAAATGGCTGCATTCATGTGAATATCTCCTTCCATTACAGCAGATCAATGGCCTTCATGGTCTCGATCAGCTTTGCTTTTGTGTCCTCTTCCATGGGACACAGCGGCATCCGGTATCCGCCTACGCCCATTCCAACCAGATTCATCGCTTCCTTGATTGGAATCGGGTTAGTTTCAATGAACAGGGCATTGATGAAATCCAGATAATACTTCTGCATTTCAGCCGCTTTCTTCACGTCTCCGTTTATGTAAGCCATTGCCATTTCATGGGTTTCTCTCGGCAGAATATTGGCCAGTACGGAAATGATCCCCGCGCCGCCCATGGACATGAGCGGGATGGAAATATCATCATTTCCGCAGTACATGTTGAAATTCTCATTGACCAGTCTTGAAATTTTGGTGATAAAAGACATATCTCCGCTGGCTTCTTTGATGCCTACAATATTCTTATGCTTGCTGATTTCCGCTAATGCCTCATAAGTCAGGGAAACGCCTGTCCGTCCCGGAACGTTGTATACATAGATCGGAATGTTTACCGCGTCCGCTACGGTGTAGAAGTGGTTTACCATTCCGGCTTTGTTGGTTTTGTTATAATACGGCGTGATAACCAGCAGGCCGTCCGCGCCCATCTTCTCATATTTGATGCTCTGCTCCATCGCGATCATCGTATTGTTGGAACCGCTTCCTACGATAATCGGTACTCTGCCCGCAGCAGTTTCAATGGAGATCCTCGCGATCTCGTCTTCCTCCGTTACAGTCAGAGCCGGTGTCTCCGCAGTCGTTCCCAGTACCAGGATCGCATCGGTCTGTTCCTGTATATGCCATTCGATCAGCTCTCTCAGCTTATCGTAATTGACGCTTCCGTCTTCGTGAAATGGTGTAATAAGTGCCACCATTGAGCCTGTAATCATTTTAATTTTCCTCCTGAATGTATGTACCTTCCGCAACCTTTACTGCCGGGCCTGCCATGGTTACTTCCCCGTCCGGCAGCTGCTCAATAATCAGCTGACCATAAGGCAGGCGCACGGTCACCTTCGGGCCGGTCTTTTTATCCCGAAAGCCCATTACCAGGCTGGCGCACGCGCCTGTACCGCAGGCAAAGGTAAAGCCTACGCCCCGCTCATACGTCCTGATCTCCAAGGTTTCAGAATCAATTTTCTTTACAAAATTTACGTTTGTCTTTTCTGTGTAAACAGGATGGTTGGACAGCTGGCTTGCGGCAGTCTCCGATGGATATTCATCTACCCATACTACCGTGTGGACCGTCCCCATAAAGAGACTGCTGACTGTAAATGTTCCTTCGTCCGTTTCCAGCGTCTGGTCCAGGAAGGTTTCCGAACCGTTTCGCACGCCGAAGTCAGAGGAGGAAAAGCTGGGCTTTCCCATGCTGATCTTTACAAGGAAAGGGTCTGTTTCCAGCAGATTTACCATCATTTCTCCCGCCAGAGTCTGCACAGGATATGTCCGCTCTGTCCGTATCCCATTGTCATAACAGAATGCCGCAAAGCACCGGATGCCGTTGCCGCACATAGGCGCGCGGCTTCCGTCCATGTTGTAGAACACCATTTCAAGAGCGGGTTCCTCTCTTACAATAATCAAACCATCCGCGCCGATGCCAGTTGCCAGGCCGCACACCTCCTGAGCCAGGCGGCTGTAGTCCTGCCCCTGTACATCCGCTTCTTTTACAATAATAAAGTTGTTTCCGCATCCGTGGTACTTCGCGAATCTGATCATTCCTGTTTCTCCCGCTTACAGATCAAATGCCTGACACAAAGCGATGGCGGCTTTGACCTTCCACTCCATGTCTACTGTTACAGAAATGGAAATTTCGGAAGTTGTAATATGATAGTATTTAATGTCGTTTGCGGCCAGCACGCTGAATACCTGGCTGGCTACGCCGGAGTGTGTTGCCATTCCAACGCCTACCAGAGAGATCATGGCAAGATCCTCTTCACAGTCCACAGTCACGCCCGCAAAGGCCGCGTCAGAGTCGATCTGCGCTTTCAGGGCTCTTCCCTGCTGACGGGTACAGCTGAAGGATACGGAACATGTATCTTTTCCTGTGCTCTGCTGAGAAATCATATCTACGTTGATGTCCAGCTCTCCCAGAAGCTTGAAGCATTCAGCAACTGCTTTTCCGTCGTTTTTTACGTTCTTCAGTGTGAAAATAGTGATATCTTCCTGTATGCTCATGCCAGTGATCGGCATATCTTCTACTAATAAATTTTCGTTGTTCATGATATATGTTCCTTTACTTTTATCCCTTTCTAATGATTTACCTAAGAATAACTGCACATTATATTTTTTAGCAAGCTCTACGCTGCGGGTCTCCAGCTTATCCGCTCCCAGGTTTGCCAGCTCCATCATTTCCTCGTAGGTAATGCTCGGAAGCCGTTTTGCCTGCGGATAGATGGCCGGATCTACGGTGTAGAGACAGTCGGTGGTGCTGTATACTTCACATGGCCATCCCAGGTGGGCCGCAATGGCTACCGCTGTAATATCGGAGCCGCCTCTTCCCAGTGTAGTCAGATCTCCTTCTTCGCTAACGCCCTGGAACCCCGCAACAACCGCGACCTTTCCCTGCTTGATAATGTCTTCTACCTTTTCTGTATTGATTTCTTTGATTTTGGCGTTGGTATGGTAGTCATTGGTAATAAAGCCGGACTGAAAGCCTGTTACGGAAACCGCCGGAACGCCCAGGTTATTCAGCGCGATAGCCAGCAGCGCTACGGACTGCTGCTCTCCAGTAGCAAGGAGCGCGTCCAGCTCCCGTTTTGGAATATCGTTTCCCACTTCCTGCGCCATTTTCATAAGGCGGTCGGTCATTCGCCCCATCGCGCTGGCCACGATGACCAGTCCGTCGCCTTCCTTTCTGGTCTCGGCCACATGTTCTGCTATGGCCTTGATTTTGTCAATGGTATCGACGCAGCGGCCATTATATTTTTGTACTACATTCATTTTTTATTATCCTTTCTATTTATCAAATGATGCTCTCATCTGTTTCCAGCCTCAGCTGATCCTCGTAGGTCTCTCTTCTCAGAACCCGGCGGGCTTTCCCTCCCTTGGCAAAAACAACTTCCGGCCTTCCTGCCCGGTTGTAATTGCTGGCCATGGAATATCCGTAGGCCCCTGCCGAATAGATAACCAGCAGATCGCCTTCGGCCGCGGTCTTTGGAAGCTGGGCTTCCCGGACCAGGATATCGCCTGATTCGCAGTTCTTTCCGGCTATACACCAGGTTTTATCCTTGGGCTCTCCCATGCGGGTAGCGATATCGCAGCTGTATTCTGCCTGATAAAGCGCCGGCCGGATGTTGTCGCTCATGCCGCCGTCTACGAAGAGGAAGTGCTTTGTATCCGTATCTTTGCTGAAGCCTACGGTGTAAAGCGCGTATCCCGCTTCGCCTACAATGGATCTTCCCGGTTCAATGAGAAGCTTTTTCAGCTCCGCGCTGTTTTCCTCCAGCAGCCTTTCGCAGGCGCTGGCCAGGATCTGTGCCATTTCCCCCAAGGGGATCGGTTTATCACTGGCAGTATATTTGATGCCGAATCCACCCCCTATACTGAGCCAGTCTGACTGGATGCCGTAAGCTTCTTTTATTTCTTTTATAAAGCGGATCATGATCTCCAGGGCTTTTTCAAAGCCTTCTGTCTCTGTGATCTGGGAACCGATGTGGCTGTGAAAGCCTTTGAAGGTAACATATTTGCTTTCTGTCACGATCTTTACCAGTTCCTGTATTTCATCCCGCTTCCTGATGCTGATTCCAAACTTGGAATCCGATCCGGAGGTCTGGATGTATTCATGTGTATGGGCCTCGATGCCCGGATTGACTCTCAGCAGGACGTTGATGCCTTTCGCTTCTTCTTCCGCAAGCTGTACCAGTCGTTCCGCTTCCATCCGGTTATCTAAAACGATTGTGCCGCAGCCTAGCTCTAATGCCATTCGCAGCTCATCCTCTGACTTATTATTTCCGTGGAAATATATTTTTTTCATATCCACGCCTGCCTGCCTCGCACAGTACAGCTCTCCGCCGCTGACTACATCAAGCCCCGCTCCCGCCTGCCGCGCTTTTTCAAAGATGGCCTTGCAGGAAAAGGCCTTTGCCGCGTAAACGACTTCCGTTTCAAACTGTTCTGACTGAAACCCTTCTCTGGCAGCCGCAAACTGTTCTTCAATTTTTGCTTCATCGTACACCAGAAGCGGTGTTCCCGAAACCTCCGCCAGCCTTCGGCAGTCGATCCCTCCGATTTCTAATGTTGCCATGTTTCTTTTTTCCTTATCCTATTAAGTATCCGATTTTGTTGATATTCCGTATCCTTTCTGCCGGAATCTAAAAAAGCCAGCGAGCAATCCTCGCTGACTTAAATGGCAGTATCATGGGCGGCAAATTACCGCACAGGCGATTCTGTATTCATTAAAGGTCATCTAAGGATAGCTCAACTGCTCCGAATTGCCATGGAGCAGACAGTCATGCAGCTATTGACTGCATGCCCACCGGATTTTCATGCCTGAAATGTCCGATTCGGCGAAGGATACCTCCAGATCAGGTCACTGTCTGCCGACTCTCTGATCCTTCTTTTGCTTCGCGCCTCTATCAACTTGAATTAAGTGTACTAGATATTCCGCTCTAGCGCAACCCCCTTTTTGTGTTTTTTTACAACTTTTTTTCAGATTCCGTGTGAATTTTGTGAAAATATACTAAAACCTGGATTGGGTGATCCGCATAGGGCCTGATACGCAATTCTCAAAATCCTGCTGGACAAGACTCCTTTGAAATAGTATGATAGAAACCAAAAAGGAGATTATGGAAATGGATTATTTACAGCAGCTGACGCTTCACAGGAGAGAATTGCATAAAATACCGGAGCTGAGCCGGGATCTTCCAAAAACAAAGGCATATATCATGTCCGTATTGACCGCTTTGGACTGCCAGGTTTTTGAGGTCATGGAATCCGGCGTCTATGCTTATTTTGACCGGGGCCAGCAGCGGACTGCCGCTTTTCGGGCCGATATGGACGCGCTGCCTGTAACAGAAGCAAACCAGCATGACTATGTCTCCTGTCATCAGGGAAGGATGCACGCCTGCGGACATGACGGTCATATGGCCATGTGTCTGGCGCTGGCTCAATATGTGGATACCCAGAAGGAGCTTCCCCGCAATGTGCTGTTTATCTTTCAGCCCGCGGAGGAAACCACGGGAGGCGCCAAGGAAATATGCGAAACCGGCGTGCTGGAAAAATATCATGTGGACCGGATCTTCGGAATCCACATGTGGCCTTTCGCGGAGGCTGGAAAGATCTGCAGCAAGCCGGGTCCAATGATGCCCCGTTCTTCGGAGATTACCATTGAAGTATTCGGAAGATCTTCTCACGCTACAGCTCCTGAAAAGGGAATTGACGCTCTGTTCATCGGCTGCCAGTACATCCGGCAGGTCTACGAGACCAAGGCCCGCCTGCAGCGGCCAAATCCCGCCCCGGATGAACGGACCATTATCCAGATCTGTAAGATGGAAAGCGGCACGGCCCGCAATGTAATTTCCGGCTACAGCGCTCTTCTTGGGACCATGCGGGCTTTTTCAGATGAGGATTTCGCGGGGCTGGTAAAAATTCTGGAGGATACGGCGGCGGATCTGTCTCAGAAGTACAACTGCCGGATCGAAGCAGCCCACAGCGAAGGATACCCTCCTGTAGTCAACAATAAAGAGCTCTATTCCCAGGTCATACCTCAAGTCCGGGGGGCAGTGGATTATGAGGAAATGGAGACACCCGCTATGATCTCTGAAGACTATTCCTTCTATGGGCTTCGGGTTCCATCGGTATTTTTCTATCTGGGAACCGGCACCGGAATCGCGCTTCACAGCAACAACTTTGATTTTGATGAAAAAGTGCTTCTTCAGGGGCTGGAGCTTTATAAGAGCTTACTGCGATAGGATCACATATCGGACGCAAAGGTCCGGAGCTTTCCATATCAAATAAATAAAAGTGTTAACAGTCCCATATTTTATGGTCTTTGTTAACACTTTTTTCACGGTTTCTCCGGCTGTTATCTGCAAAAACTGCAAAAAAGCGGCTCCCACCACATTTTTTATAAAATTTATGGCCTGCAGCCCTGATGTTTATGTTAACAGCCGCTAAAAAAGCAGCCGCCTGTTAACAATATTAATAAATCGCTTCCTCAATCAGCAGTCAGCTCTGCCAGGCTGGCTCGGGTCACTTCCAAAAGAGCGGTTACCGGAAGTTCCATCTGCAGTCCTACTTTTCCCGCGCTGACTATGATTCTTTCCCAATTCGCCGCACTGGCGTCCACTGCTGTCTTAAACAGCTTCTTCATGCCTACCGGTGAACAGCCTCCTTTTATGTATCCTGTAACCTTGGTAATATTCCTGGCCAGAATCATTTCAATTTTTTTCTCGCCAAAATGCTTTGCAGCTTTTTTCAGGTCCAGCTCCTTTGCCACTGGAATCACACACACATAGTGCTCCCGGCTGGCTCCCTGCAGTACCAAAGTCTTAAACACCTGCTCCGGGTCCTGACCCGTGGACTTCGCTACAGAAAGGCCGTCTAAAAAGCCATCCGGCGCGTCGTATTCGTATACCTTGTAGGGAATTTTTTTCGCTTCCACAATGCGGACCGCATTGGTTTTGTGTTTGCTCGCCCTGGCCATTGTCAGACCTCCTTCAGCAAATAGGTATTTATAAAACCGAACCGGTCTGATTCTACGATACCGATTACTTTAAATCCCAGGCTCTGGTAAAAAGCAACATCCTCGTCCGTATTGGTAAAGAGCATGACAGGAAGGCCCTGTTTTTGGGCGTAATCACATACGGCCCGCATCAGCTTCCGCCCCCGTCCCTGCCGCTGAAAAGCTTCCCGGACACCGAGAAAATCGGCATACAGGTGAGGGAAAGGAATGGAAATTTCTTTCTCCAGCTGGTCCAGTTCATCAAAGAGCTCCACTCTCCGCTGCTGCTGCGGCAAAGACAGCCTGTCCATAGCGGCCTGATATTCCGGAGAGTAGCTTCCAGCCTTTATATGCCGCTCTTTCGTGTACTCCATGTCGTCAGAATGAACGATGCACACACCGTCTTTTATCTCTTCATCTGTAGAAAAAGCCGCTCCATATTCCATATCATAAGCCACATAGTAGCGAAGCGTTGCTTCCAGCGCCGCGTCTTTCGCGGCCTTTTCAGGAAATGCCCGCGTCAGCTTGGGGTAGGCGCGAAAAGCGTCCATAAAAGTCAGAATCAGCTTTTCCTGATCCTGTTTTTCCAGTTTATACAGTTCCTTGATTTCCATAATACTCTTCCTTCATCAATGAATGACATAATACATCCCTAAGTGTCCCATCGTAAATTTTATATGCTTTTCTCAGCGTTCCCTCATAAGTAAAACCGCATTTTCGAATCACATTCTGAGACCGTTTATTTTCCGGCCCTGTACAGATACAGATCATATCCAGCTTCAATTCTTCAAAGCCATAGCGAATCACTTCCCGGGCCGCCTCGGTCATAAGGCCCTTCCCCCAGTAATCCTCTGACAGAGAATACCCCAGCTCCCGGCTCTTAATGCCGGGCCGGTATTTATCCTCTTCAAATCCTATGGTCCCGATGGCTTTTCCGGTCTGCTTGTCCCGAATTGCCCAGACCTGATTCGGCCTGAAAAGCATTTTTATGATCTGTCTGGATTCCTTTACATCCCCATGAGGTTTCCATCCCGCGTGCGGTCCCACATTGGGGTTCTTCGCGTATTCATAAAGGTCTGCCGCGTCCTTTCGCTTCCACTCGGACAGCAGCAGCCGTTCTGTTTCCAGTTTTCTCATAACACCTCCCCGGCGGCTTTCCGCGCTCCGGTTTTCTGCCGTTATTCTGTTGTGCTCAAAATTTCCTTATTCTTCTCCACCTGGCTGATCTTCATCTTGCTTACGTCCCCCGGGTCAACTTCCTCCTTCAGGCCCAGGATGGTAGGTCCCAGATAAACAGTATCCAGCACTTTTCCATTCAGAGAAATCTTACTGTAAGTGGTAAAGTTCTGTCCCTTGATATAATAGTCTTCACCGATCTTAACAATTTCATCAATCTTGATGTCCCGGATGCCCATCTTCATATCGGTCGGTTTAAACGGGCTGGTTCCGCCGTAGATGTAATCTTCCCCGTAAAGCATATCATACGCCAGGGTTTCCAGATCCTGCATATAGGTTGCGCTGTTCTGGTAGTTCTGATGGTAGGATGTGATCAGACCGTCATGGATGCCCAGGCGGTTCAGCACTTCCGCGCCGATTTGGTAGGAAGTCAGGTCTTTATCCTCTTTTTCCATTCCGAAATTATCCCATATGATGTACTGGGTCGTAAAGAGATTTCCGCCCTTCATGCTTTCTTCCGTCATATCCAGAGCCGGAAGGTGGTCGCCATACATAACCAGCACCACGTCTTCATCAAATTTGGAAAGCTGATCCGTCAGATCCTTTACGAACTGGTCCATTTCATAGACCTGATTTACATAATACTCGTACTGCCATTTCTGCGTTTCGGAAGGAGCTTCTGTCACTGTAATTTCCGGATTTTCCAGCAGCTGCTCGGTGGGGTATTTTCCGTGACCCTGTACGGAAATGGTATAGACATAGTCCCGCTCTTTGGTAGACTTCATAGCGTCAATGATCTCATCAGTCAGCAAGCCGTCCTTTGCCCAGTTCTTGGCGGTCTTGACTACATTGTTCATATATTCCAAAGAAGTAAAGGTGTCATATCCCAGATTTGGGAAGACTTTATTTCTTCCATAGAAAGCGCCTCTGTGGTTGTGAATCGCGTGGGTGGAATAGCCCAGATTTTTCAGATCATAAGGGATGCTCTCACAGGTTTTTTCCAGCATGACGGACTTGTACGGATATTCTCCCGGGCCGAAGAATTTAACGCTGATTCCGGTCATGGACTCAAATTCCGTATTAGCGGTTCCTGCCCCTACGGAAGGCACCGTAAGATAGCCGGAAGAGTACTCCTTCATCAGCTTGCGGTAGTTCGGCATCGGATCCTTGGAATAGGAAAATCCCTCTACCAGAGTCGGGTCAATAAAGGATTCCAGCTGCAGGAACAAAATATTCGGATGTTCTTCATCTTCATCCGCTGCCCGGGGCTGATAAGTCTTGTCCGAACCCAGTTCACCCTTGCTGAAAATGCTCTGCACCTTTTCCTGTGAATAGTCCGCCGGCTTTCCGATCCCCGTATTGAGCCAGGTACTGATAAAGCAGTACGGCACCCCGTAATCCCGGTACGCGTAGGCCAGATTGCCGAAAAAGGTTTCTACGGTTTTGGTTTTTACCGCTGCCTGCCATATGCCAAAAAAGGCTACCGCAATAATCAGAAAGGCCGCGATACTCCTTTTGTAATTGATCTTACGCTTTGCCTTCGGAGCAAAAAGAAACAGCAGAATCAGGCCCGCAATTACAACCAAAAGCCCGACAATAGCCAGGATCAGCGTTCCCTTTGACAGATAATTGGTTACAATAGAAAGGCCGTCGCCCAGATTTGCCATATCCTTTACCGTAAACGGCGTCATCCGGTTAAGCAGGATCACGCCATTGGTAACGCCCAGCGCCAGCCACAGGGCGGAAACAATCACATACCAGAAGATCTTCCGCCGGAAGAAAAGCACAATACTGTAAGTGGCAAATATAATAAATGTGTTAAAAAGAAAAACCCCCGGGTTTTCCGCAAAAAAGACAATGCTCTGTATCAGTGAATGTCTTGCCATGGTCTCGATAAACAAATACATGACCAAGGCCAGCACCGCGGAAAACACAATACTGTTTCGCAGGTATTTCTTATAAAAAGATTTCAGCTTTTCCATAATCCTCTACTCCTGATGATTTAATTTATATTCCGTCATTTTATTCGCGATAGACGCCAGCTCCTGAAGGCTAAGGGTCTCCGCCCGTCTCGAAGGCTGTATCCCCGCGGTCGAAAGAATTTCCCTTACTGCGTCCCGGCTAAGGCCCGCAGCCCCTGTAAGGGAGTTCAGCAGCGTCTTTCGCCTCTGTCCGAAGCCCGCCCGGACGCAGAGAAAAAACATGGATTCATCCACAAGCTCCACCGGACGCTCTTTTCTCACATCCAGCCGCAGAACTGCCGAGTCCACCTTGGGCCTTGGAAAGAAGACCTCTTTGGGAACTGACGCGACCTGGTTAACCTGGCAGTAATACTGCACCGCCGCGGAAATGGCTCCATAAGTCCTGCTTCCCGGCTCCGCCTTGATCCGGTCCGCCACCTCCTTCTGCATCATAACAGTAATGCTGTCCGCGGGCACCTGGTCCTCCAGCAGCTTCATAATAATAGGCGTCGTAATGTAGTAAGGAAGGTTGCCGATGATTCTAACGCCGCCCTTCTGACGGTTTTCATTCACAATCTCCGTTATATCGGTTTTCAGTACATCCTGATTAATAATGGTCACATTGTCATAGTCCTTCAGCGTTTCCTCCAGAATGGGAATCAGGTTCCGGTCGATTTCTACGGCCACCACCCGCCCTGCGTATCTAGCCGCTTCCGCTGTCAAAACGCCGATCCCCGGCCCGATCTCCACCACAAGATCGCCCTTACCAATCTGAGACGCTTCGATAATCCGGTCTATCGTATTTTTATCGGTAAGGAAGTTCTGTCCCAGGCTTTTGGAAAGCTGGAACCCGTGTTTTTCCTTGATTTCATTGATTGTCGATGGTGCGTAAAGCTTCATTTATAACTCTCCCAGCCGCTCCAGCAGCTCCTCTCTGGTAATGCCGTACCGGTTCAGCTTGTTCAAAAAGCTCTTGCTGTTGCCGTAGCCGATTCCCAGAGCCTTGCCCAGCTGTTCCCGCCGGGCGGCGGCCTCCCTGTCTGCTGTGAGTCTGTAATTTCTCATGTCCTCTATTGTAAATTCTTCCCCCGCAGTCTCCAGGGTATAATGGGCCTTTTTCAGGGCCTGACGAATATTCTCCGGCTCCGCATTTTCAATGCCGATGTCGCCGTCCTTTTGCGCGTCTAGTTTGGAAAGGTACGCCTGACCCGCCGCGGGGAAACGCTCGGTCAGACGCCCGCGTATCTGATTTCCGGCAAAATCCGGATCTGTAAAGATAATGATACCTTTTTCATTATACGCTTTTTCAATGAGCCGCCAAGTCTCTTTTTTTATTCCATAGCCGTGGGTTTCAATGGTCTGAGCGTCTACGGCCCGCTTTACCGCCGCCGTATCGTCTCTCCCCTCTACCACGATAATTTCCTTAATCTTCATCACTTTGCGCCTGCGTATCCTTTTTTTCTTTGGAAGCTGAGGACTGCTTTTCCGAATTTTCCAGAGACGGGAACACATAAATCTTTTCTCCCGGCATTACCAGCCGCAGCTGGGCCCTGGCCTGCTCCTCAATATACTCCGGATCGCTGAGAAGCTTTAGCTCCTCCTCCAGCTGAGCCTTCTGTTCCTTTAGTTCTTCCTGCTGCTTTTTTATTTCCTTCTGCTCCTGCTTTAAGGAAACAATATTAAATACAGACATGCCAACGACCGCTATAATCGCAAGGATTATAACGGTATAAACAAGCCCTCTTCTCCGTTTTGCCTGTTTTACGCTGGCTCTCACAGGCGCCTTCGCGGCCACCCGGTTTACAGCCGCCGACCGTTTGTGCTGGCGGCTCCGTTTTTCCTGCCGTTTTCTGCGGGCTTCTTCGATATCGATTACCTGACTGCTGTCCTTAAACTGACTGCTCCGTCTCTTTTTTGCCATGTCTTTTTCTTAACCCCTACATTTTCCTGAGTAGACCTGAATCTGCCGCTCTTTCCCGCCGCTCATCGGGTCGAGGACATTATACCACAAAAGAAAATCTTCCACAACAAAACACCCGCGCCAAACGCGGCGGCTGAATGGACGCTGATCCGCCCATAAGCGCAGTAGTACAGGAATTGCGCGGTTATAAGCGCGCTGGCCAGCCAGAAAGCCGGTTCCAGTATCCACCTGACCCATTTCCCCAGCGCCGCCCGCTGGCAGAGAAAGGAGCAAAGCTGATAAAACAGCATAAAAGCGACTCCCGCTCCGGCCATGACCAGACAATCAAACGCCTGTGCCCGGATCAGCTCTGTAAGCGCAAGGTTCATTTTAGGATCTTCCTGATCAGGCTTTTGTCCGATTTATCCTTTTTCTGTGTATAGGCAAGGGAATTGATCTCTCCTGTAATAACCGCTTTTCCATCCGCCAGATCCAGCATCTGGATATGCAGGTTTTTCCCCTTGATGATCAGACCCCCGCTGACCAGATTGGCCCGGATTTCCTCTTCATCAAAGTTGTCAATATCCGCCACCTCCGTTATGGTGATCCTCTCCCGGTTATCAATTGTGATTATATGATTTTCCATAGGCAAACCCCTCCTTATTTAGAAATATATGAATCAGAGGGGGTTTCCAGAACGATGTCCTCAGGATCGCCTCTTATTATAATTGGGAATTGTGTTAATAAGTTGGAGGATTTCTTACAAAGTTTTTAAAGATGTGGTATATTTTTCTTAAAAGCGCCCGTCGCCGCGGTTTAAATGCGGGTAAGACGGGCTGGGACCCGCTATTTGGTTTCGCGGGAAAAAATGAAGAAACCTTTAATCTGCTTTTAATTTAATCAGGTTATATTAAGAGCAGAACAAAAGGGGAAGGAGGAAAACGATGCGTTTACTCATTGCGGAAGATGAAAAACAATTGAATAAAATTTTGACCCAGCAGCTAAAGGACAGCGGCTATACCGTAGATTCCTGTTTTGACGGCGAAGACGCGCTGGACCATCTCGCGGCAGCGGATTACGACGGTGTGATCCTGGACATTATGATGCCAAAGGCCGACGGACTGACGGTTCTGAAAACCATCCGGCAAAAAGGGCTGGAAACACCGGTCCTGTTCCTGACAGCCAAGGACAGCGTAGCGGACCGGGTGGAAGGCCTGGATCTGGGGGCGGATGATTATCTTACAAAGCCCTTTGCCTTTGAAGAGCTTTTGGCCCGGGTCCGGGTTCTGGTCAGAAAAAAAACAGGAAGCAGAACCAATGTCCACCAGCTGGCCGATCTGTCTTTGGACACGCTGAGCCGCCAGGTAAAGCGGGGCGACACTGAGATCCCGCTTTCTTCAAAGGAATTCGCCATTCTGGAATATATGATCATGAACAAAAACGTGGTGCTGTCCAGAGACACGCTGGAGCGTCATATCTGGAACTATGAATACGAAGGCTCTTCCAATATGGTGGATGTCTATATCCGGTATCTGCGCAAGAAAATCGATGAAGGCTTTGAACCCAAGCTGATCCACACGGTCAGGGGCGCGGGGTACGTTCTGAAGGTGAAGGAATGAAACGTTTTTCAATCAAGGTCCGAGTGACCATATGGTACGCTTTTTTCCTGACGCTTCTGGTATGTCTGATTTTCGCCTCCCTGATCTATACCAGCAACCGTCTGGTTCAGGGGGATATTCAAGGGGATCTGCAGGCGGTGGTAGAGGACAGCCTGGTGGACATTTCCATTGAAAACGGAAGGCTGGAAATCGATGACGATATGGTGAACTACCGGGATGGAATCTATGTGCTGGTTTATCAGGAGAACAATTTTATTGTTACCGGCGCTCTTCCTTCCGGGATCAATTCAGAAATTCCTTTTATTTCTGATACGGTTCGGAAAATCCGGGATTCCGGAAAGGAATTTTATGTTTACGATCACCTGATCAGCGAAGAGGATTTTCCCGATGTATGGGTCCGGGGTCTTACCTCCGCAGATCTGACTGCGTCGGACCCGGCAATCGTCTTTATGATGCGGATGTTTTTCATCCTGCTGCCCGCTTTGATTCTGCTGGCAGCCATTGGAGGATATTCCATTACAAAGCGGGCGTTTCTTCCGGTATCGCAGATTACCGAAACAGCCGGGCACATTGAGGCCGGGACAGATCTTTCCCAGCGGATCGGTCTGGAATATAAAACGGGATCGAAGGATGAAATCTATCGCCTTTCCGCTACCTTTGACCGGATGCTGGACCGGCTGGAGCGGTCCTTTGAAGCCGAACGGCAGTTTTCCAACGACGCGTCCCACGAGCTGCGGACCCCGCTGTCCGTTATTATGGCGCAGTGTGAATACGCCTTGAAAAAGACCAGCACAGAGGATGAGGCCCGAACCTCTCTGGAGGTGATTCTGGGGCAGTCGAAAAAGATGTCCGCCCTGATCAGTCAGCTTCTGACTCTTGCCCGGGCGGACCAGGGGACCTTTCGGCTGGAGCTGGAAGAGCTCAATGTAAGCGAGGTCACCCGAATGGTGGCTCTGGAGCAGGAAGCCTTTGCCGCGGAGCGGGGCATCGAGCTCCAGCAGGATATTGAGCCCGACCTTTACGCGAAGGTGGACGAGTCCCTGTTCATGCGGCTGTGGATCAATTTGATTTCCAACAGCGTAAAATACGGAAAAGATGGCGGCTTTGTCCGGGTCGTTCTGAAAGCCGGTGACGGGCTTTTGACCGGTCAGGTCATCGATGACGGCATCGGAATTCCGGGGGACGCGCTTTTGAAAATCTGGGACCGCTTTTATCAGGTAAACCCGTCCAGAAGCGACGGAAACAGCGCCGGACTGGGGCTTTCCATGGTAAAGTGGATCGTTACCGCTCACCACGGTCAGATTACGGCAGACAGCGCTGTGGGTCAGGGAACAAGGTTTACCTTCACCCTGCCATTAAATAATGAAAAGGAGATTAACGATTATGAAAGAGAAAGTATTGAAGAATAAAACACTGGTTATTGTTGTCGCGGCAATTGTACTGGCAGGCATCGGCTTTGCCGCCGGTATGGCAGTAAAAACCTCTCTTGCTGAAAACAGCGGAGATTACATCGGAGCGGAACGGGCCAAGAGCATCGCTCTGGAAAACGTAGGGGTCTCTTCCTCAAAAGCGACCTTTACGAAAGTGGAGGTTGATCCTTCTGAGCACCCGGCTGTATATGATATCGAATTCTATACCGCTTCCAATGAATACGACTTTGAGATCAACGCTTTTACAGGCGAAATTCTGGAAAAGAGCAGCGAAGCGTTCCAGACTCTGCCATCCGCGGAGGAATCGTCTCAGCCGGAAACATCAGCTCAGACTTCCCCTCAGCCGTCTGACAGCGCGGTCCAGACGAAAAATAATTCTGGTTCCTCCAATTCCGACTACATCGGCATTGACAAGGCAAAGAGCATCGCTCTGAAGCACGCCGGACTTTCCAACGTAACCTTTACAAAGACAAAGCTGGATTCCGATGACGGAGTAAAGACCTATGAGATCGAATTTATTTCCGACAACTGGGAATACGAATACGAAATCAACGCTTATACCGGCGCGATCATGGATTATGGAAGTGAAAGAATCGATCACTAAAGGGCAGCTCCGCTGCCCTTTGGCGTTCCGGTCCTTTCGTAAAAAAATTTCCGTTTTATTGGTAATTTTCTGTTTTCTTTTTCCCTCTGAGGGTATAGGATAGGTATATGGGAAATACTAATCTGGGAGGTTGATTTATGAAAACACTGAAACTACAGGAAGGTCTTTACTGGACCGGAATCCTTGATCCGCAGCTCCGCGTATTCGATATTATTATGAACACAGAATACGGGACTACTTACAACTCGTATCTGATCAAGGGCTCAGAAAAAACAGCGCTCTTTGAAACAGCCAAGGCAAAGTTCATGGACGAATATCTTGACAAGCTCACGTCCCTGATTGACGTTAAAGATATCGACTATATCATTGTAGATCACACAGAGCCGGATCACGCCGGATCCGCGGAAAAGCTCATCCAGCTGAACCCGGCTATCAAGCTGGTGGGAACAGCTACTGCCATCAGCTTTATGAAGGAGATCTGCAATACCGAATTCGCTTCCATTATCGTAAAGGAAGGAGACTGTCTGTCTCTGGGCGACAAAACGCTGCGTTTCATCGCCGCGCCGAACCTGCACTGGCCTGACTCTATGTACACTTATGTAGAAGAGGATAAGGTTCTCTTCACCTGCGACTCTTTCGGCGCTCACTACAGTCTGGACCAGGTTCTCAGCTCCAAAATTACGGATCAGGAAGCTTACATGAGCGCGCTTCGCTATTATTATGACAATATTATCGGCCCGTTCAAGCCGTATGTACTTAAAGCCATCGATAAGATCGCGGATCTTGACATCGATATGGTATGTCCTGGCCACGGCCCTGTCCTGGACGATGATCCGTGGAAAATCATCAACATCTACAAGGACTGGTCCACAGAAGTCAATCCTAACACAAAGAAAACCGTAGTGATTCCTTATGTAGCGGCTTACGGCTACACCGAGATCCTCGCGAACAAAATCACGGAAGGGATCAAAGCCAGCGGCGATATCGAAGTAAAGCTCTTTGATATGGTCACTTCCGATCAGGCGGAGGTTCTGGGAGAAATCTACTGGGCAGACGGTATCCTCTTAGGAACGCCGACCATCCTGGGTGAAGCGCTGAAACCGATCTGGGATCTGACGACTTCTATCTTCCCTGTGCTCCACGGCGGAAAGATCGCGTCCGCTTTCGGCTCCTACGGATGGAGCGGTGAAGGCGTTCCTCACATCATGCAGCGGCTTGTACAGCTTCGCATGAAGGTATTCGGCGAAGGTCTGAGAGTTCGCTTCAAGCCTTCTGAAAAGCAGCTGGCGGAAGCCTATGAGTTCGGTTATAACTTCGGCCGTTCCGTGCTGGAAGGCTCTATTGTGGAACCGGAAGCCGCCCCTGCCGGAAAGCGCAGCTGGAAGTGTCTGGTCTGCGGCGAAATCATCGAAGGGCCAAATCCTCCGGAAAGCTGTCCAATCTGCGGCGTAGGTCCGGAACAATTCGTGGAGGTTACTACCCAGGAAGTAACTTATTCTTCTCTTGCTGAAGATAAGATCATTGTGGTAGGAAGCGGTATCGCGGGACTTTCCGCTTGTGAAGCCATCCGCAAAAGAAACAAGGTATGCTCCATTGAAATGATCTCCAATGAAAGCGTATTCTGCTACAACCGTCCAATGCTGACAAAAGGCATCCTGTCTGAATTCGACGCGCTGAATTTCTTCACAAAGCAGCTGGATTGGTATGAAGAAAATAAGATTACGCTGACACTGGATACAGAAGTGACCGCCATCGATACAGCCGCGAAGGAACTGACCCTTTCCAGCGGTGAAAAACGCGGCTATGACAAGCTGATTCTGGCAACCGGAGCGGAATGTAATGTTCCGCCGATCCCAGGTTCCGATTCAAAGAATGTATATACCATCCGCAAGCTGGCTGACGCCAATACCATTCGTGAAAAGATCGATTCTGTAACCGATATCGCTCTGATCGGCGGCGGCGTTTTAGGTCTGGAAGCGGCGTGGGAATTCCGCAGAGCCGGAAAGAATGTAACAGTTCTGGAGGTTTCCGACGCTCTCATGAAGAATCAGCTGGACCCGCGGGCTTCTCAGCTCTTGAAGGAAGCCGCTGAAAAGTCCGGTATTACCGTTCTGACAGAAATCAAAATCCAACAGATCACAGAATCCGGCGTGGAGCTGGCAGACGGAACTAAGATTTCGGGACAGATGGTCATCATCTCCGCAGGCGTAAAACCGAATGCGGCCGTCGCGGTAGCTGCCGGAATCGACGGCGACCGCTGGATCAATGTGAACAACAAAATGGAAACCAGCGCGGACGGCGTCTATGCCGCGGGTGACGTGGCAATGTGCAACGGCGTAAGCGTCGGAATCTGGAATCAGGGCCTGGAAATGGGTAAAGTTGCCGGCGCGAACGCGGCTGGCGATGATATCGCTTACAAGGCTGTTACTCCATCCAACGCCTATAGCGGTATGGGTATTGAGCTCTTTGCCATCGGCGACAACGGCAAGAAGGCGGATCTTAACTATAAGGCCATCGAGCTGGCTGATCCGGCAAAAGGCGTTTATAAAAAGCTGTACTTTGTCAACAACCGCTTTACAGGCGGGATCCTCATGGGCGATGTAAGCCAGTCCGCGAAGCTGCTGACAGGCTACGAAAAGCAGCTGAAGCTGGAAGAGATGATGGATGTGCTGTAAAGCGCTGTATTTCTCAGACTTTAAGGGAACCGGTTAAGTCCGGTTCCTTTTTTGCTTGCCTAAAAAGGGCTAAAAAACAGAACATTCATGAATCCTTGCGGCGCCCCACGGCCTTTGTTATAATATTTATGAAAATATTTTCATAATCACTATTTTTTTCAAAGAGTGCAAGCTGTTTATTGGAAGCTTTACCAAGGAAGCGAAAACGGCTTTTTACTAAGGAGGACACTATGAAAGAGGATAGAAAAGAAACCAGGCCTGCCGCGGCAGACGCGGATTATTCGCTGGAAGCTGTTCCCGAAACCGCCCGTAAAGGATTTCGGAGCATGTTCTTTGTCATGCTGGGATTTACATTCTTCTCGGCCAGCATGAGTGTAGGCGCGAAGCTGGGCAACGGCCTGGATTTATCGGGATTTATCGGAGCGTGTGTAATTGGCGGCCTTATTTTATCCGTATACTGCGGGCTGCTGGCGTACATAGGAGCGGATACCGGACTGAACATGGACTTGTTGTGCAGACAGACCTTCGGAGCCAGGGGTTCTTATTTATCCTCCTTCGTTCTGGGATTTACTCAGATCGGCTGGTTTGGCGTTGGCGTGGCCATGTTCTCTATCCCCACCGCAGAGCTTTTAGGAATCAACGAATGGATCATCACCATCGCCGCGGGCCTGCTCATGACAGCGACCGCCGCTACTGGAATGAAAGCTCTGGAAGTAGTAAGCACCATATCCGTTCCATTGATCGTGATTCTGGGCGTTTATTCCATGGTCACCGCTGCCGCTGACGGCGGAGGCATCGTGGCCGTTTTCAGTCAGTCCGCTGGAAAAATCACTCTGTTTACTGGAATCGGATATGTAATCGGCTCTTTTATTTCCGGAGGAACCGCCACACCAAACTTTATCCGTTTTGCAAAAAACAGAAAGGTCGCGGTATGGACCACTGTAATCGCGTTCTTTCTGGGCAACACGCTCATGTTCTGTTTCGGCGCGGTCGGAGGAGCCTTTACTGGCGCGGACGATATCTTTTATGTCATGATTGCGCAGGGACTTGCCATTCCGGCTATTATTGTCTTAGGCGCGAATATCTGGACCACCAATAATAACGCGCTTTATACCGGCGGCCTTGCCATCTCC
Source organism: bacterium 210820-DFI.6.37 (assembly GCA_020558355.1). Lineage (GTDB taxonomy): Bacteria > Bacillota > Clostridia > Peptostreptococcales > Anaerovoracaceae > Hominibacterium. Next base: position 110,552 of record JAJCKG010000008.1, read on the forward strand.
AATATTGTGAAGGTGCGTATGAAAATAACCACCTGGATCGCGGGGATCGTAGGAACCGCGCTGGCCATATGGCTCTACTGGAACTTTGTAGGCTGGCTCAATATCCTGAACTGCGCACTGCCTCCAATCGGAGTGATCGTCATACTGGATTATTTTAAAAACCGCAGCAAATTCAACGGAACCCACAAGCCGGTGGATGTAAACTGGTTTAATATAGGCGGTATCGTAATCGGAGCCGTCTGCGCGAATTTGATCCACTGGGGCATTTCGGCAGTCAACGCGATGGTCATCGCGGCTGTCTGCTATTTTATCGGAGAACTGTTTAACAAAAAGGAGGCGTAATTCCATGTTATTTAAAAACGCGAGCATTGAAAATTCAGCGGAGACCTCTGATATCAGAGTGACCAACGGCAAATTCGAAACCATTGCCCCAGGCCTGAGTCCGGTTCCGGGCGAGGAAGTGATGGACTGCGAAGGAAGGCTGGTCCTGCCGCCTTTTGTCGAGTCCCATGTTCATTTAGATACCTGCCTGACAGCCGGGCAGCCCAGATGGAATATGAGCGGCACCCTCTTTGAGGGGATCGAGCGCTGGGAAGAACGGAAAGAATTTCTGACAAAAGAAGATGTGAAAAAACGGGTCAACCAGGTGATCCGCATACAGGCGGCCAATGGGATTCAGCATATCCGCACTCATGTGGATATCAATGATCCAAAACTGACCGCGCTGGAAGCCATCCTTGAACTTCGCGAGGAAGTAAAGGACTTTATCCAGATCCAGATCGTCGCTTTTCCGCAGTACGGCATCCTCAGCTATCCCAAAGGGAAGGAGCTGCTGGAAACGGCCCTGAAAATGGGAGCCGACGCGGCAGGCGCTATCCCCCATTTCGAATTCACCCGGGAATACTCCGTAGAATCCCTGAACATATGCTTCGACCTGGCGCAGAAATATGACAAGATGATTGATATTCACTGCGATGAAATCGATGATGAAGCCTCAAGAGGATTGGAAACGGTAGCGACTCTGGCTTATGAAACTGGAATGAGAGATAAAGTTACAGCCTCTCACACGACGGCTATGCACAGCTATAACAACGCCTATGTGATTCGGCTGATGCGGATTCTGAAAATGTCCGGAATAAATTTTGTGGCAAATCCATGTGTCAATGTGCATCTCGGAGGCAGAGCCGACACCTATCCGAAACGCCGCAGTCTCACGCGGGTCAAAGAGCTGACCGCGGAAGGCTGCAATGTCTCCTTTGGAAACGATGATGTCTTTGATCCATGGAATCCTTTAGGCAACGCCGGAATGCGCGATGTTGTCTACATGGGTTTGTTTACCGGACATATGATGGGTTATGAAGAAATACTGGATTCATACAAATTCGTTACCACCAACGCCGCCCGTACGCTGGGCCTGGGTGACGCGTACGGGATCAAGGAAGGAAACAACGCCAATTTCGTAATAATAGACGCAAAGAATTATTATGATGCGTTAAGCTATGACAAGCCGGTAACCGCTTCCTATAAGGAAGGCCGTCTCATTGCGAAAACGGTCCCCGCGGAAAGCAGCGTATTCTTTTAGCTGATCCCGCGTTCTTCTTCCTTAACAAAAACGGACAGGAAAGGTATTCATAAAAAAGACAGGCGGAATGGCTCCGCCAAACCCATATGGAAATCTCTATGAATCGCTGTTCTTTTATAAAAGAAAACGATTTTACATCCTGATTGGCCCACTTCTAAAATGAAGTTATATTTATACTCAAAGGAGGCCAATTATGAATTATCAAACCATCCGTCTCGATACGATTTCACCTGGTATCAAACGGTTACTTTTAAATCGCCCGGACGCCCTGAACGCTCTGTCCCTGGACATGCTGGACGAGCTTTTAGACGCGCTGGGTCACCTGCAGCGGGATACAGACTGCCGGGTGCTGATCCTGACCGGCGCGGGGAGAGGATTTTGCGCTGGAATCGATTTGAAGGAAATGACTGCCATGATGCGGCAGGACAATTATCCGGAAGCTTTCTGGCAGCTGCAAAAAAAGGTAAGCGATATTATCCAGCTCTTTCGGGCTGTTCCTCAGCCGGTTATCGCCGCTGTTAACGGAGCCGCCTGCGGCGGCGGTCTGGCGCTGACATTATGCTGTGATATCCGGGTCACTGTACCGGACGCCAAATTTATCGCGTCCTTTATCAATGTAGGTATGACCGCGTCTGATATGGGCGTCAGCTATTTTCTGCCCCGGCTCATCGGCCAGTCCCGGGCCAGTGAATTTATGCTTACCGGCCGTACAATCTCCGGCACAGAAGCCGGACAGATCGGCCTTGCTTCCAAGGTGGTGACGGCAGAAGATTTGATGGACGCGGCCCAGAGCTACGCGGAATGTCTCTTGGAAAAGAGCCGCCTGGGGCTGCTCCTGACAAAGGAGGCTTTGAATTCCTCTATGGACGCCGCCTCCCTTGCGGATCAGATCCATATAGAAAACCGTAATCAATATATTTGCGCGACTTCCGGCGACTTTGCCAATGGGGCAGGCCGCTTTCTGAAAGGAAAAAAATGAAGAATCAAACTCTGTTTTCTCCCATCCGTATTGGAAGCCTGACTCTGAAAAACCGAGCAGTCATGGCTCCTATGGAACTGGGATTCTGTAATGAAACAAAAGGTCTTATCAATCAACAGATGATCGAGTTTTTCCGCCTCCGGGCCAAGGGAGGGCCAGGCCTTATCATTGTTGGCGGCGGACAGATCGATCCAGTCAACTACACGGACCGGGATATGGTGTGTGTATCGGACGACTCCGCAATGAAAGGACTCAAACAGCTGACCGATACCATCCATGAAGAAGACTGCGGCGTTTTTCTGCAGCTGATGCACTCGGGCAGATACGCGCCTTCCAGCCTGTATCATGGCGTCGGTCCGGTGGCGCCTTCTCCTGTCCCGTCCCGCCTGACCGGCGAGACGCCTCATGAACTCAGCCCAGATGAGATCCGCAGGCTGATCGGGCTTTACGCCGCCGCCTCATTGCGGGCAAAGAACTGCGGCTTTGACGGCATCGAGCTTTGTGCCAATTCGGGATATCTGATCGGAGAATTTCTTTCTCCTCTGACCAACCAGAGGACAGACCGGTACGGCGGTGATCTGTCCGGCCGCATGACCTTTCTGCGGGAAATCATCGCCGCTGTTCAGGCGGCAGCCGGCTCAGATTTTCCATTAGGCGTCCGCATTGGAGGAAATGACTTTATGGCCGGAGGCAATCAGCTGGATGACGCGGTATACATCGCTAAGGAGCTGGAAAAGCTGGGAGTAAGCCTGATCTCCGTTACTGGCGGATGGCACGAGACCTCCGTTCCTCAGGTCACCATGGATGTTCCTCCGGGAACCTTCTCCTATCTGGGAGCGGCTATACATCAGGCGGTCTCTGTCCCTGTGGCTATGTCCAACCGTCTGGATATGAAAACAGCCCAGCAGCTGGTGGAAGAGGATATCGCGGATCTGGCCGCAATGGCAAGGCCCTTTCTGGCTGATCCTTCCTGTGTCCGGAAAGCGGAAAACGGCGATTTTGATTCCATCCGTCCCTGCCTTGGCTGCAATCAGGGCTGCCTGGACAACATCATGCGCCACAGACCGGTCAAATGCCTGGCCAATCCACTGGCAGGCCGGGAAGCGGAATTGATGAAAAACGGACTGCCGCCGGAACGCGGACAGGCAGCGGCGCCGCAAAGACTTCTGGTCATCGGCGCGGGCCCTGCCGGAATGGAATTCGCTCTGACCGCCGCAAAACGCGGGTATAAGGTCGCCGTTTGGGAAGCCGGAAAGGAAGCAGGCGGACAGCTGAATCTTGCGGCGGCCCCTCCGGGAAGACAGGATTTCAAAAAGCTGGTACACTATCTGTACCAGTCCTGCCTTGACCAGGGAGTCCAATTCTGTTTTGAAACAAAAGCAGAGAAGAAGACCCTGGCGCGGCAGCTTAAAACAGGCGCTTTTGACCGCGTTATCCTGGCAACCGGAGCCCGTCCGATCCAGCCTCCGTTTCCGCAGGATCCGGAAGCGGATATCCTGCAGGCCTGGGATGTGCTTGCCGGAAAAGCCAGAACCGGCAAAACAGTACTGATTATCGGCGGCGGAGCGGTAGGAGTTGAAACGGCCCTCTATCTTTCCCAAATCGGAACACTGACCCCGCGGCAGCTTGCCTTCCTTTTTCTGAATAAAGCGGAATCGGAAGACCGTCTGAGAAAGCTTCTGACACAGGGAAACAAACAGATTATACTTGTGGAAATGGAGCATAAGATTGGGAAGGATATCGGCATTACTTCCCGATGGGGAATGCTCTCCCGCTTAAAACAGGCCGGCGTTCGGATTCTGACCGATACCCGGGTTACCAGGGTCACTTCCCATGGCGCAGATCTGACCCTGCCAGATGGCTCCGCTCAGCATATCGACGCGGAAACCATCGTTTTAGCGGCAGGCTCCCGCCCGCATTCTCATCTGCTGAAGGAGCTGGAAGAGTTCTCTGACCGCGTCACAGTATTAGGCGACGCGGGCGGTCCCGCAAAAGCTATGGACGCTGTTTTCCAGGGCTATGAGGCGGCGCTTGCATTGGATTAAAATATTAAATCCGCGGCGGCAAAGGAGCTTGTAAAAGCGTTCTTTGCCGCTGCGGATTTTTCTATTTTATTTTTCCCAATATTTTTTCAGTCGATCCAGGGGCATTACCAGCAGCCCCATATCCGGCACATAAAAATAAAGCGCAAACCCGCTTTTACAGCGGAATACACATTCCAGGCAGGGGTCCTCATCGCAATAAGCGTAGGCGTCCTCTTCCGCCAAGGCAAAAACCACAGAGGGGCTTTTTTGTTTTGGAATAAATTTTAGCTGGCCGCCGGAGAAGGTATGGAGCCATACCCATTCCGGAGAACACTCTCTTGGCCAGCGCGCCTGGATGCCATTTTGATCATATCCGCCCACGATCTGATAATCAAAGCCGGATTCGCCAGGAGACAGCTGTCTCGCCTTTAATTCTTCCATATCCTGACCGCAGCATTGAAGCGGGCGGGCCTGCCCGCCATAAGACGGCACAATTTTTTTACATTCTCCGCAGCGGTAAAACACGGGCGCCTGCTGCCGCAGAGAGGGCTTGGAGCCGGACCGGCAGCGGAAAATACCATAGCTCTGCCCCACGGCTTACACCTCCCATCGGGAGAGCCAGGCCGAAACGATCTGTGCCGCATCCCCTACAATGCCATATCTGGCATAGCGAAAAATAGGGGCCTCCGGGTCCGAGTTGATTGCGATAACGCAGGTATCCTCGCTGACCCCTGTCATATGCTGGGCATATCCGCTGATGCCGCAGGCAATATATACTTTGGGAGCAATATGGACCCCGCTTTGTCCGATCATCTGCTCCTGCTTTGCCCAGCCTTCATCCACTGCCGCTCTGGTCGCTCCCAGGGCCCCGCCCATCAGCTCCGCCAGACGGCCTAAGGCCTGAAAATTTTCTTTGCTTCCCATACCATTTCCTCCGCCGATAATCAATTCCGCGCTGGAAAGCAGATTGGGCGCGGAAACAACCGGCTTTACTTCCAATACCTGAACCAGGTCTTCTTTCAGATTTATTTCTTCCCGTATGATTTCCGGCTCGGACGGTATTTCCTCCGCCTTTGGAAACCGCCCCGGCAAAAGTGTAGCCATCTGGGGCCGTCTTTCTTCGCAGACGATCCGCGCGAAGCCGCTGTCAGCAGAGGGGCATTCCCAGATCACGACTCCCCCCGGGCCAACCGACAAAGCGCTGCAGTCCGCTGTCAGACCGGTCTTTTTAAAAACAGCCAGCCGGCTTGCCGCTCCGCGCCCCAGATCGCTTGCCGGAAACAGCGCTATATCCGGAGCTTTGTTTTCCGCCAGACGGCAAAGCGCCTCGCTGATGTGGTTATCCGTATAAAAAGTTTTTCCTGTCAGCCTGACTACATAGACGCCATCGGCTCCAAGACAGCGGATCCGCTCTTCCGCCTGCTCTGTTTCCGTTCCCAGCAGCACAGCATATAGTTTTTTCTGTGTCTGCCTGGCAATGCTTCTTCCGGCAAAGAGAAGCTCGCTGTAAGAGCTGTCCAGCTTCCCGTCCCTGCATTCAGCAAAAATCCATATCTCATTTCCATCCATAGCTTTTTCCTCCTCAGCGGCTTATCGGACATCCGGCTCCCGCCAGACAATCTTCAAGGGCGGCGGCCAAATCCTCCATAGTTTCTCCAGTTAAAAAAGCGCATTTTCCCGCCATTTCCGCCTGACAGGTATCTACCACCTGGGTAGGGGAGTCCTGTCCTACGCCGGCCGCTTTTCTGTCGGGAATCAGGTCCTCGCCCAGTACGCGGATCGGCGCGTCAAGAGAATAGAGCAGACGCTCCAGGGTAGCGTACCTGGGATGATTGGACTCTTCAAGAACAGAAACAAGCACCGGGGGCTTTACCCGAATCCTTTCTTCTCTGAACTCGGTTCTCCGCGTCAGGATCAGTCCCTCTTCCCCGGGATCAATGGAAATTACCCGTGAAAAATAGGGGATCCCAAGCCTCGCGGCCAGAAACGCTCCCATCTGACCCGTATCTCCGTCGCTGGAACGGGTCCCGCAGAAAACCACATCCGCTCCGCCTGTTTCCTTTATGGCCGCTGCCAGCACAGCGCTGGTGCCGTAAGTATCTGAGCCAGCAAAGGCTTTTCCCGTAATCAGTGTGCCGCTGTCGGCTCCCATGGCGATTACATCCCGCAGCGCGGCCTCTGCCGCGGGCGCTCCCATGGTGACTGCTTCCAGCTCAGCTTTGGTGGTTTCTTTCAGCTGAAGCGCCAGCTCGACAGCGAAAAGATCCGCCTGATTCAGCTTCATGCCGTCGTTTTCCGGCACCTGTTTTACGCAGACCGCAATCTTCATCTCCGCTTCCCTCCTTTTCCGTATTCCTGCTTCAGACAGGAGGCAATGGTCATTCTCTGGATTTGATTTGTCCCTTCTGTGATCTGAAAGGCCTTCATATCCCGCATCAGCTTTTCCACCGGGTAATCCCGATTGTAGCCGTATCCTCCAAAGATCTGAACCGCGTCCGCGACAACCTTTTGTCCCGCGTCTGTAACAAAGGTCTTTGTAATAGCTCCGTCCTTCTGCACATCGACCCCCGCGTCCATCATCCGCATAGTATTATTCACCAGACAGCGGGAGGTTTCCAGCCGAATCGCCATATCCGCCAGCATCTGCTGAACCATTTGAAAGTCTATAATAGGGTGATCGAACTGGCTGCGGTTCATGGCATACCGCATGCTTTCATCTAACGCCCGCTGCATGATCCCGACTGCCAGCACCGCCAGAAACGGCCGGGACAGGTTCAGGGCCCGCATTGCCAGTTTAAAGCCGTCTCCTTCTTTTCCGATCCTCCGGTCAGCCGGCACCCGGACATTGCGGAAAGTGACATCCACTGTATTGGACAGCCGTAAGCCCATTTTATCCTCTTCCCGTCCAATCACGATTTTTCCGGGAGCCTCCCTTTCTACAAGAAAAGCGGAAATCCCCCGGCTTCCGGCAGCTGTGTCGGTCCGGGCGAAAACGACATAGATATCCGCCCAGGCCCCGTTGGTAATAAAGGTCTTTTGGGCGTTGAGAATGTATTCATTCGTCTCCGGATCATACTCAGCCGTTGCCCGCATCGCGGCAGGGTCGGAGCCCGCTCCGGCTTCTGTCAGGGCAAAACACGCGAATCCGCCTTCTTTAATACGCTCCGCGAAGTAGGCGGCCTGCTCCTTTGTGCCTGCCAGAATCACGTTGCGCAAAGCTACAAAGGTGCAGACAAGACCCAGGGCGTAGCCCGCGTCCACCTTGGCTACCTCTTCAAAAATTACGGCCGCCGATTCATAGCTTAGCCCTACTCCGCCGTATTCCTTTGGGATCTCCGCCATATGGAGCCCCATTTGAAAAGCGTATCGGTACAGCTCCCTGGGGCATTTTCCTGTTTTATCCGCTTCGGGAACATAAGGCTTCACCTCATTTTCCATCATCTTTTGGACCAGCTGAATCATAGCCGACTGCTCTCTGGTATACATTAAACTCATATTGTTCCTCCACAGGATAACAGGGCCACCCTGACGGATGGCCCTGCCTTTTTTAATCCAGATACGTTAAATTTCCTCTGTTTTTTACAACCTCTCGGGCAATGGTGCTGCGCTGTACACTTGGCGCTCCTTCCTCCAGCCACATTGCGCGACAGTCCCGGTAAAGCCTTTCCAAAGGACCGTATTCACAGTCCTCAAAATATCCTACGCCGCCGAAAATCTCCAGCGCTTCATCGGAAACCATGCGGACCGTATCAATGGAAAAGAGCTTGCACATAGCCGCTTTTTCTTCGATCTCAGGTCCCTTTGGATTATCCATATAATCTTTGGCAAAATCGTATACCATCGCTCGGAGCGCATGGATCGATGTGGCCATATTGGCGATCTTAGCTTTGATCATCTGACGCTCAATAATGGGTTTTCCAAAAGTTACCCGGTCCTCCGCGCGGCGTATGCTCATCTCCAGCATACGCTGGCTCATACCCAGATTGGATACTGCTACATGCACCCGGGAAATCGCCAGAGAGTAGAGCGCAATCTCAAGGCCCTGACCTTCTTCACCCAGGAGATATTTTTTATTGATCCTCATATCCGTAAATTTAAGACCTGTATGACCGGCTCCCCGGCAGCCCATCATATGCGGCATGGGTACCACTTCATAGCCCGGTGTTGTCACATCTACGAAAAACGCGCTGAGGCGCTTATCTCCAGACGCGTCAGGGTCTGTTACCGCAAATACATAGGCAAAATCACAGCAGTCTGTATGGGAGATCAGATATTTCTCTCCATTGAGAATATAGTCGTCTCCGTCCTTCACAGCCGTTGTGTGAAGATCGGCGCCAGTGCCTCCTGTCTTCTCAGTCAGGGCAAAGCAGGTATATACGCTCTTATCCTGGAACAGGGGCATATATTTTTCTTTCAGTTCATCAGAGCCGTAATCGTCCAGAATCCTCCAGTTCATATCCACCGCGTAGTGCAGATGCATCCGCATTCCTCCGGGTCCTCTGGAAAACTCCTCCTGGACCTTTAGGATCTCCAGCTCAGAAAGACCCCAGCCACCGTATTTTTCCGGCAAAGAGCAGCGGTACAGGTTATTATCCCTGGCCAGCTGATAAAACTCCTGGGGGAATTTATTGGTTACTTCGATTTCCCGCTGCATTTCATCAAACGGCCCTTCTGCCAGTTCTCGAATCTGTTTCAGATAGGCCTCAAATTCTTCTTTTGTTAATTTACTCATGAAAAGCTCCTTTTATCTCCGTATTCTCCATCATTGTATTGGATTGACCTGGGGATTTCTAATCGTTATTCCATATCATTTTTAAAAAACCCATAGCTGTTTTCTATTTATGTTTTGCCCTTTTTGCGTTTAAATAGCTTTTTCCTATGGATTCCATAAATCCTATTTTGATATTGTATTATACCAAAATCGCATAATTGTGATACATTAGATGCTGGAATAATGACATGAATTACATAACTAAAGGAGGCTGTAATGCAAGAACCTATTATAAATGAAGCATTAAAACAGAAATGGTACGATGAAGGCTGGTGGACAAAGGAAAGCCTCATTGACAACTGGAATGAGACAGTAAAAAAGCACCCTTACCGGGAATTTATTACAGAGGATTCCGGCGCCCGTTATACTTACGCGGAAATCGATGATCTGGCGGGACGGGTAGCTTCCTACCTGGCGGATATGGGCGTAAAGCCGGGAGATACGGTATCCTTTCAGCTGCCGATCTGGGTTGAAGCTGTAATCATTACAATCGGAGCCTGGAAGATCGGCGCTGTCGTAAGCCCTATCGCGCTGTTCTACAATCATGATGATGTAAGGACCCGGCTGCAGCTCAATGAGTGCGCCATTTTTTTCTGTCCTACCTTCTATTACAAAACGGATTTTGAAGTGCAAGTGGACATGCCCAACGCGTATCTTCCTCACTTAAAGCACGTTGTTCTCATCGACCGGGAACGCCCGAGAAAGCGCGCTTTCGTCACTATGCGGGAAATCTTTCAGATCTACCGGCCTTATGAAGGAAGCGTTTGTGTTGACGCGGACAGCGTCGCGGCGATTCTCTTTACCTCCGGCACTACCGGGGACGCAAACGGCGTTATGCTGACTCATAATAACCTGCGCTTTGCGGAATTGGAATTCGCCAGAGAGCTGGATCTGAGCGGGAACGATGTTATGTTCATGCCTTCCCCTCTGAACCACGCTATCGGCTTTCAGCACGGGATCCTGTGCGTTTATCTGTTAGGCGCCCGGCTTGTCCTGCAGCAGCGCTTTAACGCGCCGGACGCGATCGCTCTTATCAACGAGGAAAAATGCACCTATTCCATGGGGGCTACGCCTTTTGTCTTTGACATTCTGGAGCAGCTGGACAAGACAGGAGAAACCCTTCCTACTATGCGGTTTTACCTCAGCGGCGGAGCCCATGTCCCTTCCTCTATGATTCAGTGGGCATGGAAGCATAATATTCTGCTGGCGGAGGTCTATGGCTCAACAGAAAGCACGCCTCACACCTTTGTTCCCATCGATGAGGTCCTTTCCCGCAATGGAACTGTATCAGGGCGGCCTGTTCACGGCGCGGAAGTCCGCATCGTGGATTCTGAAGGCAAACAGGTAGCCGAGGGCGAGGAAGGCGAAGAGCAGTCCAGAGGACCCCAGGTCTTTGTGGGCTACGCCGGACGTCCGCAGGCCGCTAAACGGGTACTGGATGAAGACGGCTGGTATCACAGCGGCGACCTGGCCACCCGCTTTGACCACGGCTTTTACCGCATTTCTGGACGGATCAAGGACATTATCATCCGCGGCGGAGAAAATCTCAACAGCGCTACGCTCAATGCCAATCTGGAGCAGATGCCTAAGATCCGCGAACATGAGATTGTGGGTATGCCGGATGATCGTCTGGGAGAGCGGATCTGCGCCTATGTGACGCTGGCAGAGGGCGTAAGCCAACTGACTCTGGAGGAGCTGCTGGACTGGATGAAGGAGCGGAATATCCCGAAATGGCAGTGGCCGGAGCGCCTGGAAGTGGTGGATGAGCTGCCTTACACCGATACAGGAAAAGTTAAAAAATATCTTCTGCGGGAGGACATTGCCGCAAAAGTAAGCCAGGAGAAATAAGAAATGAGGAAGGAACAATATCCCGGAGAGATGTTTCAATCTCTGCTGAAAGGACTTCAACATGATCCCGGCAACGCCTCCGGCCCGTACGGCTCGGCCATCATGCCTGAACTTCTTTCCTGCGATCCCAGAGGACTGGAAGCGCTGTACCGGTATTCTTCTGACGCCCTTTTATCCAACGCCGCAGGCAGCATTCACGGCGGCGCAGTTGCCACCTGGATGGATATATGTCAGGGGAATCTCATTGCCTGGGTCAACGGCGGCTATCCAGACCCTACCATTTCTTTGCAGCTGTCCTATATGCGCCCGGTCATTCCGGGCAGACCGGCTTTTATACGTTCAAAAATTCAGCATGTCAGTGGGCGCCTTTGCTTCGCTTCCAGCTGGTTATGGCAGACGGAGGGCGAAACAGCGGCCTCGGCTTCCGGCGTCTTTCGCGTCGGAGTACCGCTTACTGTCAATATTTAAGTAATAAAGGAGTACATAACAAGAATGAATACGCAAAAACATCCCATCAATTGGAACGCTGTCCTGATCTTTGTCAGCATCGCCTTCAGCTCTCAGTGCGGCGGAGGCTTTGAATCCGGCAGCACACCCTGGACTTATTTTCTTTCCAAAGGCTTTTACGGAATCTTTGGACCTTTCCTGGTAGCCATTATCAATTGCTTCATGATCTATTTCTTCATGAAGTGGGCTATGGACCATCAGGTTTACGATTACCACAGCTTTGAAACCAGCTATACCGGCAAATTCCATAAGATCTGTAATTTCCTTTACGAGGTTAATTTTAACTGGCTGACGGTTGTATGTATGGCGCTGGCCTATTCCACATCCGGCAGCGTACTGCACGATCTGTTCGGTATCCCTTATATCCTGACCACCTTTATCGTCGGTATCATCATGCTGATCCTGGTATACCGGGGCGACCAGCTGGTACGGAGAAACGCGGTTGTTATGAGTCTGTTTATTCTGCTGGCTCTCATCGCTGTTCATGTACCGAACCTGATCCACAATCTCTCAAGTGGACAGCTGGCTGATCAGCTGAGCGTTATGCATGATACCACGGTTAATTCCATTGTTCCTGATTTCAAGGGTGGATGGTTCGGCTACATCATGTATATTCTGCTGTGGGGCTACGTCTTCTCCGGCCAGAATCTGGCAGGCTTCGGCGCCTATACGAATCACGCGAATATATTCACAGACAAGAGAAGTCTGCGGGCAGCTGTATTTATCAGTGTAGCCATCAACTTCCTGTTCCTCTTTATCGCCAACCTCAATCTGGCTGCCAATTATACCAGCATTCTGGACGGCATTGAAAGCGGAAAAAGCGTTTATACGATTATGGTTGTGCAAAACGGAGCGGGAAGCGACGCGGTAAAAGTTATTTTACTGACCCTTCTCAGTCTGGGAATCTTCTTTGCTTCTATCTCTACCGCCATCAACTATGTTGCCGGATTCAACAACCGGATGCTGACGCTGTGGCGGACCCACGCCAAAGAAACAGAAGAACAGGCTGCTCCAAAGGAACGGAAACGCCGTTTCATCATTACGATTTCTTATGTGGTTCTTACCTGGGGAGTCAGCCAGGTAGGTCTGACAGCGCTGGTTTCCAACGCTCTGACCTACAGCGCTCTGGTTAATATCGCGACTTTGATCATTCCTACCATCGTTCGGGTAGTGCAGGGCTGGAAAGATCCGGACTACGCTGCCATGACCGCAGAAGCGCGGAAGAAAAAAGACATAAAATAGAACAAATTAAAAAAATCAAACCCGCAAAAAACGCGGCTTACCAGATCACTTCTGATAAGCCGCGTTTTTCTATTTTTCATATCGTTTTAAGACGAGGCAGGAATTCTGTCCGCCAAAGCCGAAGACGTTGGAAATGGCAACATCGATATGGCCGCCGCGGGCATGATTTGGAATCAGATCAAATCCTTTCGCCATAGGATCGGGAGTTTCCAGATTGATGGTAGGCGGCAGGATTTCATCTCTCATAGCTAAAAGACAGACAGCCGCCTCTACCGGTCCTCCCGCGCCCATCATATGTCCGGTCGCGCCTTTAATAGAGCTCATTGGGGCCGCCGCGTCTGAGAAAATCCCCTGTACCGCTTCCAGATCTTCATAATCCCCTTTGATGGTTCCGGTTCCGTGGGCATTAATATAATCTACCTGCTCCGGTAAGATTCCTGCCCGCTTCAGCGCGCCACGGATACACGCGATCCCGCCCTCTGCTCCCGGCATAGGGGCCACCACATGATATCCATCCATATTATTGGACCAGCCGGCCAATTCTCCGTATATCTTCGCGCCCCGCTTTTGGGCATGCTCTTCCGATTCCAGCACCAGCGCTCCCCCGCCTTCACCGATGATAAAGCCGTTACGCTGGCTGTCAAAGGGGCGGCTGGTCCCGGTAATGTCCCCTTCCCGTTTTGCCAGTACATTGGATTTGCTGAGAGAAAGGATCATCAACGGACATAGAATGGATTCGCTTCCCGCGGCCACCATGGAATCCGCTTCGCCCCTCAGAATGCACTCTGCCGCCAGCGCAATCGCGTCTCCTCCCGAGGCGCAGGCTGTACTGACGGTCATGCTGGGCCCTTTGATTCCCAGGCTGATGGCAATCTGGGACGCCGCGATGTTTCCCAGCATCATGGTGGTAAACCGGGGGCTTACTTCTTTTCGGGAAGACCGGGACAGCTTGTCCTGCGCCTGCGCAGCCTGGGCAATCCCGGCCATTGCGGTCCCCATTGTGACTCCGGTTCTCCCAGCCTCAGGTATCAATTTACTATCCTCCAGCGCCTCTTTTGCCGCTATATAAGCGAACTGCTGAAAGCGGCTGGTTTCCCGGCACAGCTTTTGCGGCATTCTGTCCGCGGGATCAAAGGCTTTTACCTCTGCCGCTACCTGAATGGGCAGCCCCTCTGTATCAAAAATGCTGATGGGCGCCGCTCCGGTCCGGCCCGCGATCAGGGCCTTCCAGCTATCCTCTGTATTGTGCCCCACCGGGGTAATCATTCCCATCCCTGTAATTACAATTTTTTTCTGGTTCATAGTAAACTCCTCATCGTCATCTCAGCATACATTTTTTATTTTATTACGGGGGGTCCTGTTTGTATAATTGGTTGTCGTTTTTATTCGACAAATTATTAATAGAAAAAAAGTATAGATTGTTTTCTTGACAATTTATCAGTTTTTTATAAAATTTAATTATGCAATTTTGATATTTTGTAATGCTTAATTCAAATAAGTGAGTTTATCATATTTTGCGCATCAGGATACGCTTTCGCCTGTGTATCCATAATGGAAGGATATAATTACAATGACGTTATCACAACTTTATTATTTTCGAAAGCTGGCTCAATTAGAGCATTATACGAAAGCCGCCCAGGAGCTGTACATCAGTCAGCCCAGTCTGAGCGCTTCTATCTCTTCTCTGGAGGACGAGTTAAAGGTCAAGCTGTTTCAGAAATCCGGAAGAAACATTCATTTAACGGATACCGGAAGACAGTTTTATGAAATTGTCTGCCAGTGTCTCAATGTTCTTGAGGCTGGTATTGAAGACCTGCAATCTCAGGGGGAAGAAGAGACTGTTATCGATCTTGTCTGTGAAGCTCCCTTACTGCTGGATTTTATACCAAAGCTTCTGACTTCCTTTCAAAGCTATGGTGATTCTATTAAATTTCATCTTCACTGCGACGATCTCTCAGGCATTATAACCGGGGTGCGCTCAGGAAAATACTCCTTTGGTTTTTCCATCACTCAGCGCTACGATCCAGATCTGGTCTTTCTCGACTTTACGTCCGCAAACGCGTTTCCGCAGGAAACACAGCTTCTTTCCAAGAGCCGCAGTCTTTTATCTGTTCTGTCTGTTACGGATGAACGAGTTGAACCAAAGCAGCTTTTCTTTGTGTACAGCAAAATGCGCTATTTGCCCGAAGCGGAACAAAAATTCCTTACCTTTATAAAACAGAATCAATCCTCATAAGAAGAGCGCGTTCTGGTCCTCCCGGCTTCAAAGGCAGTCGGGATTTTATTTGCGGGCAGTTATAATTTTTTGCCCCACAGTTCCAGCCCCTTAGCTCCGTGTAAGCTCTGTGCCGATTCGCTTGGAAATCCTTTGTTCGCGGCTTTCAGGCGTTGTTTTGTCCTATGAGGGATAAGGGGAAGCGTCTGGGATAAAAGAAAACAGAAACACCAGCCTGGTTTTGGGTGGTTGTTTCTGTTTTTTAGCGGTTCCGGGGCTGTGAATCGGCCAGATTTCAGATTGTAAGGGGTAAAAAAGGCTTTTGGGAAGAAACACGGACCGCAAGGCCGGATGCTTTTTGAAACAAACAGGGGAAAAAGGACGGCTGTTTCCGCTTTTTTCACAAAGCCCTTTTTCCGCAGCTGTAGTGTGAGTGTAAGGTTAACATTGTGCTATTTCAGGTCGTTTAAAGCGGAAACGCTTCCGTCCGCAATCTGGCAGCTTATGTAACAGAATCAGCCCCCATAGAAAGAGAGGGCCGCAGACCTTCCGCGCAGGTACTTTTCTTTAATCGGTTTCATATACATATAGAAAAACCTGGCTGTGGAGGATTTTTTATGAGTGAAACCAAAGGGCGGACCCGCCCGTTTATTTTATATCCAAGGCAGGCCATTGAAGATGTCCGTCCGTGTGTTCTGGAAAACTTCGGGCGGATCAAATATGAGCTGCCTTTTTTGAACGCTTTGTGTGTCCAGATTCCGGAGGAAAAAGTGGGTATGATACGGATGAACCGCCGTATTGCCGCTATGTCAGAGGACATTGAGGTTTCTAAGCTTGCGGACGCGGGGGCCGCGTCAGAGAAAACAGACCGCTTTTCGGGGCCTGCTTTTACTGCGGAGACAAGGCCCGCTCGCCGGTTTTCCGGCGGGGAAGGGGTTTCCATCGCTGTAATCGATACCGGGTGCTCACCCCATTTGGATCTGATCCGGCCCTTTAGCCGGATTCGTTGTTTCAAGGATTTTGTCAATGGAAAAATCTTTCCCTATGATGATGACGGTCACGGTACCCACGTCTGCGGCATTGCGGCGGGAAACGGCTATTCATCCGGAAAGCATCGCGGAACGGCTCCGGGCGCGGCGCTGGTGGTTTTAAAGGCGCTGGATAAGGAAGGCAATGGAAACGCTTCGGATATTCTGGCGGCGATGCAGTGGATCTACGACTACCGCCGGCGTTACAATATCCGCGTTTTAAACCTTTCTCTTGGTATCGCGCCTTCCGCTTCCTATCAAATCGATCCTCTCGCGCTTGGCGCAGGCGCCCTTGTTTCCGCCGGTATCTGTGTTGTAACTGCCGCCGGAAACAGCGGTCCTGAAAAGGGCAGCATTACATCTCCCGGCATCAGTCCCTTTGTCCTTACTGTAGGCGCCTGTGATGGCCGGGGAAGGGTTGCGGATTTTTCCAGCAGAGGCCCGACCCCTACCGGACTGCGCAAGCCGGATCTGGTGGCCCCGGGGGTCGATATCGTATCTCTTTCATCCCAGGATCCAAAAGGATACCTTTCCCAAAGCGGAACATCTATGTCCGCGCCTTACGCGGCCGGACTCGCGGCCTGCTACTGCGCGGGCCATCCAGCGGCAGGCCCTGGAGAAGTAAAGGAAGCGCTCATCAGAAGCTGTCGTCCTTTAAAGCACGCTGACAAAAACGCGCAGGGACATGGCGCTTTAGAACAAAGTCGGCTTCGCTGATTTATGTTCAGCGGTAGACTTTGTTGATATTCCGGAAATATCGAAAACGATATTTCCTACATAATAAAAGGAATGCCCGTTATCAGCGCTCGGGCCGATAACGGGCATTTTATAAAACAGGATTAATTGTGTATCGATTATTACCTATCTGTCTTTTTTCATTGCAGCTTTATAGATTACGGCAAATACTTCAGTGGATCAACGAACTCGCCGTTCACTTTGATACCGAAATGACAGTGCGGTCCGGTACTTCTTCCGGTATTGCCGGATTCCGCGATATGGTAACCCTGATATACCTTGTCGCCTTCCGATACCAGCAGCTGTGAGTTGTGCGCGTAATAGGTTTCCACTCCGTTCTGATGGTCGATGATGACCAGATATCCGTAAGAGCCCTTGTAACCTGAGAAGGTAACGGTTCCTCCGTCAGAAGCCATAACATCCGTGCCTACCGAGCATGCCAGGTCAATACCGTCATGATTTCTTCCCCAGCGAGGGCCGAACGGTGAAGTAAACCGGTAATTCTTAACCGGATAGATATATGTGCCGGAGCCGATTGTTGGCGGCCGTTCCTTTGTGCCTACCAGCACTACTTCTGTCGTAGGCTCTTTCTCCACCTTCTCTACGATAGGAACCTTTGTGGATTCTTTTCCATTGTTTTTCTCAACTCTGGCTGTAATGACCTTTGTTCCTTTTTTCCCTTTGGTCTTTACTTTTGTTTCACCCTCATAAAGGTCCTTCGTTTCCTTTTCTACGGTTTCGTAATCGATATCTTCTTCGTATGTAATCAGCTCAGAAGCTTTGAGCGTCACTACCGGAGCTTCTTCCTTGAGGCGGATCTCACTGCCCACTTCCAGCTTTTTCGGGTTGATTTCCGGATTCAGCTCCAGAATCTCCGATTCGGACATTCCGTAATCCTCAGCCAGATCGGCAAGGGTCTCTCCTGCCATAACAACATGGGATTTTTCCACTACGGCGCCGGTCTGCAGCGTTTCCTTTGCTTCGTCTTCCTTCTGAAGGTTGTCCAGATTTGTATTGACTTCCTTTATCTCAATGTTCTCAAGAAATTCGGCGTCTTCAACAACTACATTTTCTCCATCATCGGTATATTCATCCCTGATGGAGGTCAGTACATTCTGCGCCGCCTCCTGGCTGTCAACCGTTACAGTATGCTTACCATTAACGGTAATGCTGTAAGCCTTTACGTTGATATCACCCACATAGGTCATTCGTTTCAGCACATCTTCCGAGGTATCGATCTGCACATCGTTTCCCATAGCGGCTACCCGTTTGAAGGTGATATCGTCTTTCTTATCGATAATTACTTCGATATCCCGCTCTTCCGTCAGAGCGCTCTGCACAAGGTCCGTGATTTTCAGCACGTCCTCCTTGTCCTTTACTACGCCCAGGACCTTTCCGTTATAGGAATACTCATATGCCATATAGTGGTTGAATATCCCAATCATACCTACAGTTCCTACCAGAAGAACGGTAAAGGACGCCAACAGGAGAATCCTGTGACGCTCCGCAAAGTGTCTCATATGAGCCACTTTGGCCGGCTCTTTTTCCTTCAGTAGTTCTGCCAGTCTGTTTATTTTTCTGCTGAATTTGAATTTCTCTGCCATAATTCCGCCTCTCTCGTCCGCAGGCTGTAACACTCACAGCGTCCGCCTTCGTCGTTAGTTCCGGTGTCTTTACAGATTCCGCATTTATAATGCACATCCATATAGTCCAGTTCAAAGTCATTATCCGTTAAAAGGACCGCCTTCTCCCTGTTCAGGGAATCAATGGTTTTCTGCAGCTTTTTAACTTCCAATTCCTTGTCGTCTCTTCCGGAAAGATATACCTTTGATATCCGCATCCTGCAGGTATTCATTTCTTCTTCCACCTGCCGGATCTCCGGAATTTTTTCATACACTTCCTTCACTCTTGCCTGGGCCTCTTCCTCCGCTTTTGTCCGAAGGTAATTGTAATACTTCTGGACAGAAGCGGCGGACACCTGCCTTGGCTTTCCATCTGCTGATGTTCCGGTCTTTTCTTCATACCAGTTGGTCAGCACCTTATTTACATAATTGATATTCGGGTTCGATATGCCGCTGGTTTTCCCGCAGGCCTCTAAGACCTTGTCAATGGTATAGCCCATGCCATCGAACCACCGATCCATAATCTTCATTTCCTCTTCCGTCGCGGGTCTGGCAAATCCAAGAGATTTAAAAACCCTACGGTACAGATAATGTCTTTGATCTGTGTTCCTCAGATATTCCTCAACAGCCAGCACATCCCTGAGCCCTTCGGATACCCAACGTTTAACCACAGCCGCTACATACCGTATGTTCTGTTTTCCTCTTGACTTGCAGTAGGAAAAGGCATAGACAACAATCTCCGGGGCTGCTTCATAATCGTTGATCCAGGAAAGAATCTCCATCATTTCCGCCCCGCTGAAAATGCGGCCGGTGATCCTTTCGATGGACTTGAACATACTCTGGACACTTTTATCCGATAAAACAGCCTTCATATTGTCATCGTCTGTTTTTTTCTTTTTCTTCGGCTCTTTGCCGTAAAGCAATTCTTTTAAGTTTATAAATTCTACCTGATAATTGAATTTGCCTCCATCCGGCTTTTGGATCTTTCGGATCACGCCCATCTTCTCCCAGTAGGACCAGGCCTTTAAAACGTCCTCTTCCTGCAGGGAAAGCTGCCGGGCAATGGTCTCATTATCCATATCTTCCGAAAGCCCCGCGTACATGCGGGCAAACAGATAGACCTTCACAAAGTCTCCCGGAGCGGAAGCCATATATTCATTTATAAAAATATTTTCAACATCTGTATCAAGCAGGTAGTATTCTCTTGCCTGTTCACGCTTGAAGTTCATTGGCTTTGTTTAAATCCTCAAGTAAAGCTTTCAGGTCCGCGCCGTGTCCTTCCGCGGCGTCCTCCAGGGATTCCGCGCTGCTGCCAGGGCAGCCTACACAGTTCATCCCATGTGAAATGAATACATCTTCAAGCTCTGGGTTCAGGTCTAAAATCTCGTAAATCATCATATCCTTGGTGATTTCTTTCATAGCTACCTCCCAATGCTGCTCTTATCAGCAAATCTTGTGTATTTACCCAGCCATGTCACATCCACAGTACCAGTAGGTCCGCTTCTGTGCTTGGCAACGATAACTTCGCATTCACCCGGTTTGTCTGTTTCCTCATTGTAATATTCATCCCTGTAAAGGAAAATTACGATATCCGCGTCCTGCTCGATGGAGCCGGATTCTCTCAAATCCGCCAGCATAGGCCTGTGGTTAGGCCGCTGCTCCGGAGCGCGGGACAGCTGAGAAAGGACGATAACCGGACAGTCCAGCTCTCTGGCCAGAAGCTTTAAATTCCGGGAAAGTGTTGAAATTTCCTGGGTACGGCTCTCGTTCTTTTTTCCTTCAATGCTCATCAGCTGAAGATAGTCGATGACGACAAGATCCAATCCCCGTTCGGCTTTGAGCCGGCGGCATTTGTTCTTCATCTCCATGATGCTGATGCCGGGCGTATCATCTATGTTGATATCCGCTTTGGAAAGCGCGTCCAAAGCCATATTGATCTGATCCCAGTCTTTTCGCTCCAGCTTTCCGGTTTTCAGATTCTGCATGTCAATGCGGGATTCCATGGAAAGCAGTCTCTGTCCCAGCTGTTCCTTAGACATCTCCATGCTGAAAATCATAACACTGGCGCCGCCTTTGATAGCGGCCTGCTGCGCCACACTGAGGGCAAAAGCCGTCTTTCCCATAGCGGGTCTTGCCGCCAGGATGATCAGATCCGATCTATGCAGTCCGGAAGTCATCTGGTCCAGATCCCGAAAGCCTGTTGTCAGGCCTGTAAGGTTTCCTTCCAGCTGCGACATTTTATCGATAATATTGATATTTTCAAGCAGTACGTCTTTAATATGCGTAAAATCGCTCTTCTGTCCCTTCTGGGCAATTTCGAAGATCCCCCGCTCCGCGTAGTCTAAGATCTCGTTGGTCTCCATGTTTTCCTCGTAGCTTTTCTGTACGATATCATCCGCTGTTGTAATAAGCCTGCGCAGAGACGCCTTCTGTGAAATGATTTTCGCGTATTCTGCCGCGTTGGATGTAGACGGTACATCTGCCGAAAGCGCCGCTATGTAAGCCCGGCCTCCTACCATTTCCAGAGAATTCCGCTTTTTCAGCTCTTCGGAAACAGTCAGCGCGTCGACCGGGGCGCTCCTCCTGTACAGATCGGTAACTGCCCGAAAGATTTCCCGGTGGGTCTCACTGTAAAAGTCATCCTCTGTCAGGAGCTCCACTACATCAAACAGGGCGTCCTTGTCTAAAAGCGCGGAGCCAAGGACCGACCGTTCCGCTTCATCGTTGTGGGGTGGGACGCGTTCTTCCATAAGCTGCTCTCCTTTAGGCAATTGTAACCTTTACTTTCAGGTCTGCCGCTACTTCTGGAAACAGCTTGATAGGAACTGTAAAGTCTCCCGTGTGTTTGATCGGGCTGTCCAGCACGATTTTCTTTTTGTCTACTTTGATTTTATGCTGGTCTGCCAGAGCCTCCGCAATATCTTTGGAGGTAATGGAGCCGAAGAGCCGTCCGCCTTCGCCGCCCTTTGTCTCTATGGTTACGCTGAGCGCCTGAATTTTCTCGGCAGTCGCCTGCGCGGCGGCTTTTTGTTCCGCTCTTTTCTCCGCGGCAATCTCTTTCTGTTTTTCCAGATTCTTTATATTTCCTTCTGTGGCTTCTTTGGCCATACCTTTGGGAATCAGCATATTTCTCGCGTATCCGTCGCTGACCTTTACAACGTCGCCTGCTTTTCCTGTTCCTTTTACATCTTTCTGTAATATTACGATCATTTAATTATAACCTCCTAATGTGATAGCTTAAAGAAATTCTTTTACAATTTCTTTTAAATTTTCAAGGGTCTCTTCCGGGGACGTTTTGACCTGCGCTCCGGCAGTATTCAAATGTCCGCCCCCTCCCAGTTTTTCCATAATAACCTGCACATTCACCTCGCCCAGAGATCTCGCGCTTACTACCGTCTGTCCGTGTTCGTTCTGTCCTGCCACGAAGGTGGCCTTAATTCCCTGAACGGTCAGCAGTTCGTCCGCCACCTGGGAATTGACGATCTGCGCGTTCGGGTTCTTACCCTGGCAGATGGACATGGCAACGCCGCCCTCCAGAAACTGCGCGTTGGCAATGCATTTGGCCCGTATCTTAAAGCTGTCCAGATCTGCCTGAAAATATCGTTTCACGGCAGCTGTATCCGCTCCGCAGCGTCTGAGCCAGGAAGCTGCTTCAAAGGTCCGAACGCCGGTCTTTACGGCAAAACGGTTGGTATCCACTGTGATCCCGGCAAGAAGCGCTTCCGCGTCCATCTTGCTCAGGGTTTTCTTTTCCCATGAATACTGAATGATCTCTGTCACCAGCTCCGATGTGGAAGAAGCGTACGGCTCCATATACGACAGGATCATGTGCGGGATAGCCTCTTCCGCTTTCCTGTGGTGGTCGATAACGACCACTTTCTCTGAATCCAGCAGTTCCGGACATTCCACCAGACTTGGCCTGTGCGTATCCAGCACAATAACAAGGGTATTCTCATCACTGATGGAAATGGCCTTTTCCGAGTTGATGAAGCTGTATTCTTCTGTTTCTTTGGCTGCCTGATAGATTGAAGTCAGGGCCTCGTTATAGCCGTTGATAATTACATGGGCTTCCTTTTTCAGGCTCGCGGCGATGCGGAAGATGCCAAGGGCCGCGCCAAAGCAGTCCATATCCGGATTCCTGTGACCCATAATGAGAACTCTGGACGACTGATCAATCAGCTGCCGCAGGGCATGGGCAATTACTCTGGATTTTCCTTTATTCCGCTTTTCTACCGTCTGCATTTTACCGCCGTAGTATTCAATCTGGCGTATATTCTTTACGACTGCCTGATCTCCCCCTCTTCCCAGAGCGATATCCAGGGCGTCCGCGGCGTACTGCTCCGTTTCGACAGGCGTTTTGCCGCCGATCCCTATACCGATGCTCAGAGTCACTGGAAAATCGGATTCGGTCTCCAGTTCCCGAATCTCGTCCAAAATAGGGAATCTGGTCTCAGCCAGCTTTTCGTAATACTGATATTCAAATACCATGAAATACAGATGCTCTTTAAATCTGGTTATGGAAGCGTGCATCTTCGCGGCCCAGCCGCGGATCACCTTATCGATTTCCGTAGACAGAAGCATCTGTCCTTCCTCGCCGGCCGTAGAGATCAGCTCATCAAAGTTGTCCACATTTACCATGGCCATACAGCTTCGTTCCTGATTATGAAGGGTTTTCAGCTTTTCATAATTGGTTACGTCAAAGAAGTATACGGCAATGCTGGCCAGCTCCCCATCTCCAATGAAGGATGTCAGGAGGCGGAAGGTTTTATCATTGCGGGAAATCATCAGACTTCTTTGGTCCTTTGTAGCTTCCACAATGTCCTGATATTTGATTCCCATAAGGGCAAACACATCTGAACCGCGTATCCCGTCATAGATAAACACTTCATCTATCTTGGGGCTGACCCGGGAAACCTTGCCCTGAGGATTCAGGATACACAGCGGCACCGGGGCATACGCGCAGAGCAGTTTTTCAATTCGACTTACATACATTCGGGTATATCTCCTGTTTCTGTTATTTCAGCCTTTCTTTCAGCCTGAACAGCACATCGGCGAATCCAAGCAGCATAAGCATCATTTTTCCCAGATTGGAAAGCAGGAAAAAAATGATGATAATAACAGCAATGGCCTTAGGCGCCCTTTTTTTATGACAGAACATAAAAAGGACGGATATTCCCTGAAGGCTAAAAGCAAAATTAAACAAAGCATTGATGTTAACATATACAATATCACTGGACATGATCCCTGTCTTTGTAATAATCCAGGATAACGCAAAGAGGATCAGCCAGCCCAGAACAACATTCCTGGGAAGGTCAAAATCCCGGAATCGGGTCATGGGGATCGCCCTGGTCCCGTTCCATTTTACGACTTTGCTGAGCAAAATGTATTCCACATAGGACGCCACTGCCGCAATGATACATATAGAAGAAGGAAGCAGCTGTGCCGCCTGTCCATAAAGTTCATTCAAGGCCTTTGTCCTCTGAGCCAGCGTTGTGTCGGAGCCCAGAAGCGCTGTCATATTGGGATCGCCCGCCAGAAGCTCAGCCATGTAGCTAGTGTTGTCCTGGAGCGTATCAAATATATTGTTACCTGCGGCCGCGGCCAGAATCATGATAAATACAACGCCCACTGCTCCCGCTATAACCCCTTCCAGCACCGCCCGAAAAGGGGTGACGCTCTTTTTCATTGACGCGGTCAGCACCGGAACTGGCAGGATGACAGCAGCCAGCAGCATAAGTGTCAAGTACATGAAAGTTCCTTCCTTACAGCAATGCTGTTTTGAATGTTAGGATTTATTATACCATAAAATCGGGAGCTTGTCTTCTACTAGATGTTGTGTCTAATTTACAGAAAAGTACAATTCTTTTCCGCTCCGAGGGCAGCTCCATTGAAAAAGCAGAAACAACCACCTGAAAATCGATGGTTGTTTCTGCTTTTCTTTTTTACCGCTTTCCCGCGGCTTTCTTTTTAAAGTTTTACAGCTTCAGGCCCAAGCGGTAGCCAGTATGGATCGCGTCCATGATTTTTCCAGGGAATACAGCGTCGCCAATCAGGTGAACATCTTTGCCCTGTTCTTTCAATTCTTTGTAAAGATCCTGCTCTACCTTTGCTCCAAAAGCATACAGCACGTTATCAGCTGTAATCTTTCTTACCTTGCCCGCGTGTTCTACCATAACACCGTCAGCAACGATTTCCAGCGGAGTTGTAGATGTGCAGATGGTCATATCTGTTTTTTCAATCCGTTCAGAATATGCCACAAAATCAGTGAAGGCAACGCCCTTCATGATATTCGGTTTTCTGCCTACCAGTGTTACATTGTGGCCTTTTTCGGACAGATGCAGCGCGGTTTCGGAGCCTACCAGGCCTACCCCTAACACAACCACATTCTTGCCGACTTCTTTTTTACCGGTCAGATAATCAGAAGCGTCTACAACAAGATCATGGTCGATTCCCGGCAGAGTAGGCTTTTTAGAAGTGCTTCCAGTAGCGCAGACTACCGCGTCGTATTCAGCCAGATCGCCCGCGGCGACTTCTTTTTCAATAATTGGGATTTCCAGTTTTTCTACTGCTGTAATCAGAGATTTCTTCAATGCCCGGATATCCGCCTTAAAGTCCGGCACAGCCGCTTCGTTGAGCTGTCCTCCTTTTTCGGCCTTTTCATAAATCGTTACTTCATGACCTCTCAGCTTTAATACTCTCGCGGCTTCCAGACCGGCAGGGCCAGCTCCCACTACCGCAATCTTTTTCCTGGCCTGAGCCGGCTGAATTTCCAGTTCTCCTTCACGGCTGATAATCGGATTAACCGCGCAGGTAATGGCTTTGTAGTTAAAGAAGGTCCGTTCCAGACAGCCTTCATTACAGCGAATGCATGGACGAATATCTTCCGGACGGCCTTCTTCCGCTTTCTTCGGCCATTCCGGGTCAGCCCAGAGCGGTCTTCCCAGACCTACGAAGTCACCCTTTCCGGAAGCAATGATTTCTTCCGCAAATTCAGGAAGCGTAATGGAACCGGAAGCGATAACAGGAACGGAAACCGCTTTTTTAATTGCTTCCGCTGCCCATACATTATGACCCAGGGACATAGCCATAGGGGAAACCTGATGAATCATTGTGTGATGGTCGCCGCCGGACATGTGGAACGCGTCAATTCCTTCTTTTTCCAGAACCTTTGCCAGCTCAATTGTATCCTCAATCGGGAAGCCGTCCGGTTCATAGTCCGTTCCGCTCAGGCGGATCGTAACCGGGAAGTCAGGCCCTACTTTCTCGCGGACATCGCGAACGATTTCTACATAGATACGCATTCTGTTTTCCAGACTTCCGCCATATAAATCGGTTCTGTGATTTGTTGTAGGAGAGAAGAAATTTGTCAGCAGATAGCCATGCGCCCCGTGGATTTCCACCAGCTCAAAGCCCGCCTTTTTAGCGCGCGCCGCGGCGTCACCAAACGCGGATACAATATCTTTGATTTCTTCAATTGTTAAAACATGAGGCACAGCCTGCGGTCCATACTGATCCCACAATCTTGGCCATGGAATAGCGGACGGCGCACAAATGGGCTGTGTACCCAGGAACTTCTGACGGCCGCAGTGCTCGATCTGGATTCCAGGAACCGCGCCCTGTTCTCGGATATTTTCCGCCAGCCACGCAAGTCCGGGAATATGCTCATTGCTGGAAATTCCCAGATGACAGTGCGCTGATTTCGCGCCAATATCATCCACATAGGCGTATTCTACTATAATCAGTCCGGAGCCGCCCGCGGCCTGCTTTTTGTAATAGCGCACCAGACGTTCAGATACGGTTCCGTCCATATTGCTCATTCCGGAAGACTGAGGCGCTTTCATAATGCGGTTTTTCAGTTCCAGATTACCGATCTTTGCCGGTGAAAAAAGATTCGGAAACATTACATTTGACATTTTTTCATTCTCCTTTTTATTTATATAGGTTACGTCTTGTTACATAATTATACAAATATTGACAAAATTAAAACAATATCATATGATACAGTTACAGCAAAATTTCCGAAAGGATGGTATTTTTATGGAAAGCGCCCCAATAAATCCTCCAAAAGCGTCTTTTGCTTTTATTCTGGAAGATAATTTAAAGCCTTACCGGGACTTTATTCTCCAGAACAGCTGCCCTCCCGCTAATCTGCCGGAAGGAACGGTTATCAGCAGCGGCGGTTCTCCCGCGCCTGAAGCCTGCTTTCTTCTGGAAGGGCTTGTAAAGGTCAGCATTTTTAATGTTTTTGGCTATGAACGGATTCTGGGATATCATAAGAAAAATTCCCTTTTTGCCATGGATGGCCTGCGCAGGGATAAAAATGTTATTGTAACGACTACCGCGCTTACGCCGATTTCGCTGGTAAAGCTATCGAAGGAGAACCTGACTGAGCTGTTCCGAAAAAGGCCGGAGTTTGCTTCCGATCTGGTGCTATACTACAGCGATGTGCTAAAGCTCATGTGCTATGACGCTGAATCGCAGACCAGCAACAGCGTAAAATCAAAGCTGGCCAACTTTGTTATATTGTATACGCAAAGTGTTGATTACCGGACTTTGGGGTATATTCCTTATTCGCAGGCGGAACTGGCCTCCGCGATCGGGGCGTCCCGGGTACAGGTGTCCAGGGTATGCGCGGAATTAAAAGAAGAAGGCCTTGTAGATATCAAAAAAAGAAAGCTTTACATTTTGAATATCCAGGCCTTTTATGATTTTATTTCTTTTCAGGGCTTTGAATGATACAGCTTTGTACGCTTTATCTTCTCAGCCTTCTTTTGCGGCCGCCCGGGCCTGGGCGATCAGGTCCTTCATAAGCTCTACAAGATGATAGCAGCCGGCAGACCGGCCGAAAATCCAGAGCAGCTCTTCCTTCGAAACCGTATAAAGGTTTTTGCCCTCCAGCTCCTTGCCGCATAGTACATTATCAAAGCAGGCCCGGCCCGGCGCCCGCAGATACGCCAGCTTACACTCTGAGACGACGCCGCTTTTCCTGTCGCAGAAGATCTCCGCATTCAATTCATGATAAGAATCGCTGAACATGCCCCGGCAGATACATCCTGCGCCGTCCCCTTCCACCCGCAGAGTCTTTATCCTGTTAAACAGGGTCCTTCTGCGCCTGTACTGAGGAATGTAATCCATCCACCGGGGATCCTCTTCATGAGGCTGGGAATACATTCTGCATCCCTGTTCTTCGATTTTGTCCCAGTACCGATTATACGCTTCCTTATCACAAAACCCCCGCTCCTGATATACATAGCTTTCACTCTGAATGATCCCGTTCATGCACTGGTTCATCAGATATTTGACCTGCGCGCCTTCCGGAAGCTGCCCCAGCAGGGGCAGCGCTTTTTTCCCACTGAGTCCCGCGGCTGTCCCTTGAGGAAACGGAACGCGCCGCAGCCCGGTGCAGGCCTGGTCAGGAGCCTTGAGCACTTCCTGCCAGGCATCCTGTATAACAAGGGACCGGACATCGGCCCGGATGACCCCTTCCATTTCATACTGCCGGTCTAAATACAAGGTCCTGGAAAGCAGCTCCTTTCCCTGCAGGCTGACCCTGTTCATAATGCCTGCCTGCTTTAAAATTTCCATAGACCGCAATACTTCTCCTCAACTTCCGTAATGGCTTCATCCAGCCGCCTTATGATTTCATCGATCTGCTCCTCTGTAACAACGAAGGCCGGAGATATGACGATAGCGTCTCCCGCCGAACCCCTATTGCAGCCCTGGCTTGCTTCGATGAGCATATCCCGCTTGAGGCAGGCCGCCTGGATCTGCCCCGCGTAGCCCAGACTGATGTCAAAGGATTCCTTAGTCCGCGGGTCTCTTACGAATTCCGCTCCTACCATCAGGCCCCGGCCCCGCACATCATCCATTGTCGGGTGCTTTGCCGCCAGTTCCCGCATCCTGGCTTTCAGATAGTTTCCCATCTTTTCACAGCGCCTTATCAGGTCATGCTCTTTTACATATTTGTCCACCGCTACATGAACGCTGGCTCCCAAAGGGCTTCCCGACCAGGTATGGCCCGGCGGAAAGAAAACACCCTGCTCCTTCATGACGCGGAAGATTTCTTTTGTAATGGAAACGCCCGCCAACGGAAAGTACCCGCCTGACATGGCTTTTCCGGTAGTGACCATATCCGGCACGATTCCGTAATGCTTGTAGGCAAAGGGCTTTCCCGTCCTTCCAAATCCGGTCATAACCTCATCCAGCACCAGCAGCACATCATATTTATCGCAGATTCTTCGGATCTCTTTAAAATAATCTGGATGGGGCTCCGCGGCGCAAAGAGACATTCCGGAAATGGGCTCCGCAATGAAGGCCGCTACCGAATCCGGCCCCTGAGCCAGGATCTCATTTTCCAGGGCCTTTGCGCATTGGAGACCGCAGCTTTCCGGTTTCTGGCCGAACCAGCAGCGGTAGCAGTAGCAGGGAGCGATATGCCCCTGCTCAAACCCGTAATGCTCATATCCTTTTTTTCTGGATCCGAAGCCGCTGAGAGAAAGCGCGCCCATTGTGATGCCGTGATAGCTCTGCCACCGGGCGAGGATCTTGTATTTATCTTTTTTCCCTCTGGCGGTATTATATTTTGTAATCAGCTTCATTGCGGTTTCGGTGGCCTCTGATCCACTGCAGACCTGGAATGTCTTGTACAGGTCTCCGCCTGAAAACTCATAAATTCTTTCGCAGGACTCCTCCAGAACAGGTGTCACACAGTCATCCCGATGGGCAAACGCCAGCTTTGCGGCCTGCCCGCCAAGGGCGTCCGCAATTTCCTTTATCCCATGCCCCAGGCTGACTGCTACCGGTCCGCTGGCTCCGTCAATTATTTCTCTTCCGTCTTCCGTATACATATAGATGCCTTCGCCCCGGTCTATTCTTGGGTAGTCCCGGTCCAGCTCCATGCTGTAAACATGATTTTCTTTCAATTTTTGTTCCTCCTATGGCCTTTCGAATATAGCGGCAGAACCTTCCCCGCCGCCGACGCACATAGTAACAATGCAGTATTTTCGCTCCGCGTTTTGCATGGCATAAGCCGCCTTTGTTGTCAGGACGCCGCCTGTCGCTCCCAGAGCGTGACCCAGCGCAATGGCTCCGCCGTTTGGATTTACCCGCTCAGGGTCAAGCCCCAGCTCCTGGATACACGCTACAGCCTGAGACGCGAAGGCCTCGTTCAATTCGATCAGCTCTACTTCCTCCAGCGTCACGCCTGTCTTTTCCAAAACCTTTCTTACCGCGCCGATAGGTCCCAGTCCCATTACCGCGGGATCCAGGCCTACGGAAGCAAATCCCTTTACCTTTAACAGCGGCTTTAGCCCCAGCTCTTTTGCTTTTTCCGCCGACATGATGACAACGGCGGCAGCCCCATCGTTCATAGGGCAGCTGTTTCCCGCAGTTACAAGGCCGTCCTTTTTGAATACCGGCCGCAGTGCCGCCAGTCCTTCCATGGTGGTTTCCGGTCTTGGGCTTTCATCTGTATCTACGGTGATCTCCTTTCCCTTTTTCTTATAAGTAATTGGAAGTATCTGCTCCTTGAAAGCGCCGGCTTTTATAGCCCTCACAGCGCGCGTGTGACTGACGCACGCGAATTCGTCCAGTTTTTCCCGGGAAATCGGGTACTGCTCCAGCACATTTTCAGCTGTGATTCCCATATCCGGATTGCCGATTTTCGGCGGGGACATCATAACAAAGTTAAACTCCGGATACATATAGCTGTAGGGTCTTGCTGTCTTTGTCATGAAATAAGGGTTGTTGGTCATGCTTTCCGCTCCGCCCGCGACATAAATATCCCCGTGGCCGCTTTCGATCATAGCCGCTGCCATGCAGATGGTTTCCAGGCCGGAAGCGCACTGACGGTCCAGCTGAATCCCCGGCACTGTTACGGGAAGATCCGCTTCCAGCGCGACAACTCTTCCCAGATTGCCCGGCGCGCCTTCCGCGTTGCCCATGTAAACCTCTGTGATTTCCGCAGGGTCGATTCCCGCTCTCCTGACCGCTTCCTTTACAACCAGGCCGCCCAGCTCATAGCCCTGAAACTTGGATAAAGCCCCCGCGTATTTGCCGATGGGCGTCCTTACTGCTGATACGATCACTGCTTCTCTCATTTTCTGTACCTCCCTGTATTATTCATCGTACTTTATGATCCGCAGATCATCCGCCGTTTTGATTTCCGCGGCTGTCTTTGCTCTTACTTCCGAGACCGTATGACCTTCGAACAGTTCCTTCAGCAGATAGCCCTCCTCTGTCACTTGGATAACCGCAATATCGGTAATGATCAGGGAAACGCATTTGTCTGCGGTAAGCGGAAGCTCACACGCCTTCTTTAGCTTTGGTTTTCCGTTTTTATCGGTATGGGTGGTTACCGCAATGACTTTTCCCGCTTTCTTTGCAAGATCCATGGCCCCTCCCATGCCGGGAATCTTACCGCCTGGAACCATCCAGTTGGCAAGATCTCCGTTTTCCGCAATCTCCAGCGCTCCCAGAATCGTAATGTCCAGACAGCCGGAGCGAATCAGGGCGAAGGAATCCGCGCTGTCAAAAAAGCTGGCTCCCGGAACTGTTGTGATGGCAACGCAGCCGGAATCCACCACGTCCGGGTCTTCCTTTCCCGGCTCCGCAGCCGGACCGGCGCCCAGAACGCCGTTTTCAGCATGGATAAAAACAGTCTTGTCCTTTGGAATGTAGTTCACTACCTTTTGTGGGATTCCAAACCCCAGGTTTACAACATTTCCGTTCTGGATTTCTTCTGCCGCTCTCTTTGCCATCTTTTCCTTTACTGCCATGGCCATGTCCAGTCACCCCTTTCTTCCACAATAATGTCCACATACGCCCCTGGAGTTATTACCTGTTCCGGATCCAAAGCTCCTACCGGAACGATTTTTTTCGCGGCCACAATGGTAATGTCCGCCGCCATAGCCATGAGCGGATTCAGACCTCTGGATGTTCCTCTGTAAGTCAGGTTACCGAATTCATCGGCTGTTTCGGCTTCAAGAATCGCTACGTCCGCTTTCAGAGGTGTTTCCAGCAGATACTCCGTGCCGTCAATGGTGATTTTGGGCTTGTCATATTCGATCATGGTGCCGATGCCTACATCAGTAAGAAAACCGCCAAGTCCCGCGCCGCCGGCCCGAATGCGCTCCGCAAGAGTCCCCTGGGAACAAAATTCCACTTCCAGCTGCCCCGCATTCAGCAGCTCTCCGGCGGCTTTTGTCGCGCCGATATGACTGGTGATCAGTTTTTTGCACTGCCGGTTCGCAATGATATGATCCGGTCCCAGGTCCGGGTCTCCCGCGTCAACAGAAATAATGGTCAGATCCCGCACGTTCTTTTTGATAATAGCCTCACACAGATCAAAGGGTGAGCCGTGGCCCCCAAACCCCGCAATCATGAGCCTGCAGCCGTCTCTGATATATGTCATGGCCTCATCGAGACCTTTAATTTTTCCGAATTTGTTTTCCATTCTTCTCCCTTCCTTTTCTATTTTTTATTCCGTTCATGGCGCAGCAGCCCCTGAGGCTCCATGGCCATCCGCTCGCCCTGGGCCAGCCCCGCGACCCCTTCGTAATGGTAATCCTTTTTTCCGGCGCAGTAGTCGCAGGCGCACGGCAGCTCTTCCTGGTGTTCCGGCTCGGTATAGGTG
>JAJCKG010000078.1 GCA_020558355.1 bacterium 210820-DFI.6.37
TCGGGCGAAAATCCCGGTCGAATTTAGTCGAATCCGCCTTAAATCCCGGAAATACGGGTGGAAAATCCTAGATTTTGGAAGAAAAAATGGAAAAAACAGGGTTATTTTGTTCCCCCGCGGGAGGCGTTGGGCGTTTGGGAACAAAGGGGAGAAAGAAAAGACCCCCTCGCGGGGGGTCGTATTCCTTGTTATTTCTTAATCTTTACTTTCGCCGCGGAAGAGTACGCCCCGTAC
>JAJCKG010000079.1 GCA_020558355.1 bacterium 210820-DFI.6.37
GATTTGAGTCGTTTCTGATTTTGAGTGATAGTGCAAAATTGACATTAGAACACGAAACAGAGCTGAAACTGGATGAAGTCACAGCATTGGCGGATTATGTACTTTCACCTAAAGATATCGGTGCCGGCCCGTCGAGCGGTTCTTTTCAGACAGAAGGAATGTTGATTGTGCCTTGCAGTATGAAGACTATTGCCGGAATTCATAGCGGTTATACGGACAATCTGATCCTTCGTG
>JAJCKG010000080.1 GCA_020558355.1 bacterium 210820-DFI.6.37
TCGATTTCGTTGTAAATTTGTTTTACACTCTTCATTATTCAGTTTTCAAGGTACATTCTGGTAAGAATCTCAAATGAGATTCATGGTGGAGAATAAGGGGCTCGAACCCTTGACCCCCTGCGTGCAAGGCAGGTGCTCTCCCAGCTGAGCTAATTCCCCATAAAATTCATAGTGCGGAAACTCTCGTCTCCTTAGAAAGGAGGTGATCCAGCCGCAGGTTCTCCTACGGC
>JAJCKG010000081.1 GCA_020558355.1 bacterium 210820-DFI.6.37
GTTCGGCTCCTGCCGGGCCTCGGTGGCGCGACCGTCACCGGCACCGCTCCCGGCCCGTTCACGTTCACCCTGAACGTGGTCGGAGGGGCCTCTGGTCCGCTGAGTGTCAACCAGAGCCAGCTCACGGGTGGTACGGCTGCGACCTCGCAGGCGACGATCACCGAGTCGCCGGTTCAGGACACGAAGCTACGCGCCATCGGAGGCGACTGGAGCCAGTGCGCCTTCGG
>JAJCKG010000082.1 GCA_020558355.1 bacterium 210820-DFI.6.37
TCAGTGTTGTTGTTCCATTCTTTACTGTAACAGCCGGCTTGAGCGCCTTTCCAGTGTACGCCTTGTTGGCTACAGCGCTTACTTTCAGACCGGAAACAGCCTTGGCCTTGATGGTAAAGGTTGCTGTCTTTGTTCCTGTATAGTTGCCTTTTCCTGTAATGGTAACGGTTGCTGTTCCAGCGTTTGTGTTGTTCTTATAGCTTACTGTGTAATCGGTATCCTTAA
>JAJCKG010000083.1 GCA_020558355.1 bacterium 210820-DFI.6.37
TGCCCTCTCTTTTCATTTCCAGCGCAATCGCTTTTTTCTGCTCATCCGCGCCTTCTTCATGAGCCTTCTGGCGCTCCAGCATCCTCTCTTCCCATTCTTGCATGTATTTCACTCCAATCTCTTCACTGGACCGCACCGCTTCCACAATTTTGTGCATCGCCTGTATGTGCTCGCTTTCTGACCGCTCCGCCTGCGCCTGTGTTGAGTTCTCAAAATAACGCAGCA
>JAJCKG010000084.1 GCA_020558355.1 bacterium 210820-DFI.6.37
CGACCATGAGGAGCCGGCCCTCGTGCTCCCCCGAGTCGATCCGGTAGAGGTCGCGGACCTTGCCGGAGTGGAGGTGCGTGGAGCCCTCGATCGGAGGGGCTGCGGGGATGTTCAGCTCGGCCACACGCCGAGCCTAGTGGCCGAGCGCTGCATGAGCAGTGCGAGTCCGGCGCCCGCGACGCCCACGACGACCGCCGGGACGACCACGACGGGCAGCGGGGG
>JAJCKG010000085.1 GCA_020558355.1 bacterium 210820-DFI.6.37
GTTTCCTGATAGTATTGGAAGAATACGACCGGATTTTCTAAACCTTCATTCATCAGTTCGTGTGTCATGGCACGATATTCGCCGAGGCGGTTGGGATGATTGCTTTGGGCGATGATTACCAACTCGGGATGCAGTTTGAGGGCTGCGATTACTTCGTCATTCATAGCCATATAGGGCAGGAACAGGAATTTTAGATCGGAAACCGTGTGATGTAATTCTATC
>JAJCKG010000086.1 GCA_020558355.1 bacterium 210820-DFI.6.37
GCAACTTTTTGTTGCTCAGGAACTTATAAATAAAGTTAAATCAAAGTGTTGCGGAATTAAGGAATAATAAGTTTGTTAGTAAATAAGGTCGGATGAGGCTTTGTTTATAAGGAAAACGCTCGTTGTGAAACGGGCGTTTTTGATTTTGTATCAGTATGTGTTTAAAAGTAAATCCTACAAAAAACGTTCTATTCGGTGAAGAATAGAACGTCTT
>JAJCKG010000009.1 GCA_020558355.1 bacterium 210820-DFI.6.37
GAGATAGGCCCTTATAGGGCCTGTTCAGACCACCGGTTCAACCGGTGGTTTTGATTTGAATAGTAACAGAAGCTGTTTTTAAATGTTTCGGGTTCGGTGTATTCTTCGTCGAGCCACTTGTTGAATAGTAACAGCAGCTGTATTTAAATTGTTGGGGATTATTTGGCTATAAACGAACTTACGCTGTTGAATAGTAACCAGAACTGTTTTTTTATTCTGTTTCTGATTGTTCATTTCTATCTTCCCCTGACTTGAATAGTAACAAGGAGTTATATTTAAATGGATGATCCGCTGAATATGCAAAAAGACAATGCGCAGGTTGAATAGCAACAAGAAGTTGCGTTAGAATGTGAGGCAGCCAGCGATTGAAAAATGTTGCGTATAGCCAAAGCCAGTTGCATTTGAAATTGCATTAAGCGTAATTTTATGCTAGATTCTTTGATAGTTTTGTGATAAATAATGTTATTTTTACGTTGAATATCACATTAAAATGCGCTATACTGTAAAAAACTAAGAAAGGAGAGCCTGTTTTGTTTCGTAAAATAACCTCCTTCCTAAAAGAATGGAAGAAAAGCGCTCATCGAAAACCTTTAATTCTTCAAGGCGCGCGTCAAGTGGGAAAAACGTGGTCCATCCTGGAATTTGGACGTAACCAGTATGAAAATGTGGCTTATTTTAATTTTGAAACGAATCCGGGACTGCGGAAAACTTTTGATGAAAGTATTGCCCCTGAGTACTTGATTCCGCTACTCTCGCGAATTGGAGGGCAGACGATTGTAAGGGAAAAGACATTGATCGTGCTGGATGAAATTCAACTTTGTGAGCGGGCTTTGACCTCCCTAAAATATTTCTGCGAAGATGCGCCAGATTATCATATCATTGCGGCGGGAAGTCTTCTGGGAGTTGCCGTTAACAGAAGCGTATTTTCTTTTCCTGTTGGAAAAGTTGATATAAAGACTCTTTATCCGATGGATATAGAAGAATTCATGCTTGCCCTTGGAGAGGATAAACTGGTAGACAAAATCAAAAAATGTTTTCGGGATAATACTCCTATGCCAACGGCGCTGCATGATGCGGCAATGCGGCTTTACCGCCAGTATTTGGTAGTGGGAGGAATGCCTGAATGCGTAGTACAATTTGCGGAAACAAAGGACTATACGCTTGTTCGCCATACGCAGGATACGATTCTTGCGAGCTATCTTAATGATATGAGTAAATATAACACTGCGAATGAGATTAAAAAGACAAGACTTACCTATGACAATATTACGGTACAGCTTTCCAAAAAGAATACAAGATTTCAGTATAAATTGGTAAAAAAAGGAGGACGAGCGTTCGAATTTGAAAACGCCATTGAGTGGCTTACCCTGTCCGGTATTGTGTCACAGGTTTATAAAGTTGAGCAAATAAAGAAACCACTGGAGAACTATCGCAACATTGACGCATTTAAAATTTATGTTTCTGACCTCGGACTTCTTTGCGCCAAAAAAGATCTGGTCCCGCAGGATGTGCTTTATATGACTTCAGAGTTGGACGACTTCAAAGGCGGCATGG
The DNA here is from genome assembly GCA_020558355.1 of bacterium 210820-DFI.6.37. Classification (GTDB taxonomy): domain Bacteria; phylum Bacillota; class Clostridia; order Peptostreptococcales; family Anaerovoracaceae; genus Hominibacterium. The sequence goes on from JAJCKG010000009.1 coordinate 1,555, forward strand.
CTGAAAACTATGTTAATGTGCAGTTGACGATAAACGGTTATCGAACTTATTACTGGCTTTCCGAACGTGGCGCGGAGGTTGATTTTATTATTCAACGCAATGGAAAATTAATACCGATTGAAGTTAAGAGTGCTGATAATACTAGGGCTAAAAGTCTGAATGTGTATATTCGCACTTATGGCCCTGATTACGCCATCAAACTTTCATCGAAAAACTTTGGCTTTGAAGATAATAAAAAAACAGTACCGCTGTATGCTGCTTTTTGCATCTAAGTTTTGCTCGCTTGTTAAGTTGTAATGAGAATAAAAATATAATTTTACCAGGCGCAGAGTCTGTGCCTGCGCTTATCTGCCTTGAAATTTCAGTTGTTTGGGAGGATTCTTTATAAATTTTTCTTTTGTGACCATTTGCTTGGGAAATATTTGCGTTCCTCTTGATTTTTCAATGTGGAAGGCTTTATAATGGATTATAGAAATGTTGGAATTTAGATGGTTGAACAGTAACAAAACGTTGTATTTAAATAATTAATGCTTTACTGCGGGCTACGAACTGGAGAAGTTGAACAGTAACAAAACGTTGTATTTAAATGATTCATCTAGCTCGGCAAGAACTTCCACTAACTGTTGAACAGTAACAAAACGTTGTATTTAAATACCGTTTTGATACAACAGATGTATCGTATTCCTGGTTGAACAGTAACAAAACGTTGTATTTAAATTCAGCAACGGTAATGCTAAATCTGGGTTTATCTGTAGTTGAACAGTAACAAAACGTTGTATTTAAATTATTGACAGCTTGTAATATTTTGCATATAATCAGGTTGAACAGTAACAAAACGTTGTATTTAAATTGTCCCTCTTCATCTGCCCGTCTCTTTTGGTATAACAGTTGAACAGTAACAAAACGTTGTATTTAAATGACTTTTCTTTACGGTACCCACTTTTTTCATTCTCGTTGAACAGTAACAAAACGTTGTATTTAAATAGGATTGCAACACTCGCAATTTTCTTTCCAATAACCCGTTGAACAGTAACAAAACGTTGTATTTAAATGGCCGTTAAATCCAGATATCGAGCTATGTATACCGGGTTGAACAGTAACAAAACGTTGTATTTAAATTAGTCGCTGCCCATATGGAATTGAGTGGGAGAAGCGGTTGAACAGTAACAAAACGTTGTATTTAAATTCCAGCCCTTTTCTCCACATTAAGAAAACGGTGGCGGTTGAACAGTAACAAAACGTTGTATTTAAATTAAATATACCTTTCAATTCCGCAATTCTCGTATGAGTTGAACAGTAACAAAACGTTGTATTTAAATCAGACGCCGCCGTTACTGTGGAAATTCCTATCGCTGGTTGAACAGTAACAAAACGTTGTATTTAAATAAGGATAGAGAGTCTCCAAAATTGTTACTTGTCCAAGTTGAACAGTAACAAAACGTTGTATTTAAATATAATGGTCGCGCGATCCTTTTATTTAAAGCTATTATGTTGAACAGTAACAAAACGTTGTATTTAGATTATAATTGCGATATTTTTTGTCATACAGCTCAATTACGTTGAACAGTAACAAGACGTTGTATTTAAATATCGCAAGGGGGAATTTGAATGTATAAAAGTCCAGGTTGAACAGTAACAAGACGTTGTATTTAAATAGGACAGTGAGAAAGGTCATTTTGACGCTGTGATTAGTTGAACAGTAACAGCAGCTGTATTTAAATATAACATAGTCGTAATTATTTAACTGCCACTCTTGTTGAACAGTAACAAAACGTTGTAATAGTTTCTTCCGAATCTTTCACCTCGCCGGTTAAACAGTAAGAGCTTTGAATTTTTAATTTGTGGGTAGTGTGTCTTCCGCAAGCCACAGCTATAGTCCAGTCGCCAACTTCATATTTTGCTGTGGAAATAGTCGCCATTGAACGCAATCTAGGGCCGTTGGCGACCACTATCGCTTATCCATTCTGAGGTCGTCCTCCAATTGCGTATTTGCTTTGCGACTTTATTGAACAATTGAACCGTAACAGTAAACAAAACTTTGCCTGCGCTTCATTTGCGGCAATATGGTCTTGACGTTATGCATAAGCCCTAATAAAAAGTTAGTATTGCATTTTCGCCTCTGCCCATGTACAATATTACTCAGACAGCAAAATAAGACAGTTCGAAACCATCCTGTCTCTAAACAAAACTACGGGAATTTTAAGCGGGCATTATGATACCATGTATATTATAATGGGATGTCCACTGTATTTTGGATGGTGCTTTACAGAATAGCACCTTTTTTCTTGCGCGGAAAGTCATACCTGACCATAGCGGTCAGAAAAAAGTGGGAGAAGCCTATGAATCGATACAGTTTGATAACGGAAAAAAATCCAAGAGAAATCCTCCTGCTGCGGGGAAGCGGCTGCAAGTGGAGAAAGTGCAGATTCTGCGATTACCATTTGGATTTTTCAAGGGATGAAGACGCCAATTTCCGTCTCAACACAAGAGAACTGGAAAAAGTGACTGGGGTATTCGGTGTTTTGGAGACCATTAACTCAGGCAGCTTTTGTGATCTGGACGCAAACTCTGTGAAAAAAATCCGAAGCGTCTGCAGGGAAAAAGGGATCCGCCAGCTTCACATCGAATGCCACTGGCGGGATCGGCATACCCTGGCGGAGATCCGGGAGGACTTTCAGAAAGAAGGCATTCAGGTTGTTGTAAAAATGGGTGTAGAAACCTTTGATACAGAATTCCGCGAACAAGTAATGCAAAAGGGAATGGAATTCGCCTCTCCGGAAGAAATTGCTCAATACGCGGATGAAGTGTGCCTGCTTTTTGGAATCACGGGGCAGAGCGCGGCTTCCATGAAAAGCGATGTGGAAACAGGACTCAAATATTTTCGAAGAGTTTGTGTCAATCTTATGACAGAAAACACCTCTCCGGTGAGACCGGATCAGGCGGTGCTGCGGAGCTTTTTTAAAGAAATTTACCCTGAATATAAAGAGAACGAGCGGGTCGACATTTTGCTGGAAAATACCGACTTTGGAGTAGGAGGTCCAGAAAATGAGAAATGAAATACTGCTTGCTTTATCTTTAATTGTGATTTACGGAGGGGTGCTGGTCATGTACCGCGTCTTTGGCCGTACAGGGCTTTATTGCTGCACGGTTTTTGCTACCATTGCGGCAAATATCGAGGTGCTGCTGATGGTGGACGCCTTTGGAATGGAACAGACCCTGGGAAATGTGCTTTTTGCCTCCACCTTCCTTGTGACCGATATCCTCAGCGAAACGGAAGGCAAGAAAGCGGCGCAGACAGCGGTTAACATCGGAATCGCAACCTCCATTGCTTTTATTCTTGTGTCTCAGTCCTGGCTGTTGTATGAACCGGCGCAAAGCGACTGGGCGAGGGCAAGCTTTGAAGCTATTTTCAGTAACACCCCTCGGCTGATGATCGTCAGCTTTCTAGTCTATGCCATCTGCCAGCGCTTTGATGTATGGGCCTATCATAAGTGGTGGGCTTTTACAGAAAAACGCTGCGGGGACCAGACCCGTTTTCTCTGGCTGCGAAATAACGGCTCAACCCTGATTTCACAGGTACTCAATACACTGCTGTACAGCTTTGGTGCGTTTTGGGGAATGTATGATATGAAAACCATGATAAGCATCTGTGTTTCCAGTTATGTGATTTTTATCGTAACCAGCCTGGCCGATACGCCAGTGCTGTACGCGGCCCGCAAGATGAAACAGAGGGGTATGAATTTTATTTCAGAATCATGAATTTTTTTCTTGACTTGTATGAAAAAACGTGCAATAATATTTTCGAAATGCGAAGACCAGAAACTAGTAAGTTTGTCAAGGACCAACAGAGAGCTGCCGGATGGTGAGAGGCGCAGGACACCGTCAAACCGAATACATTCTGAGAGCAGTCCGCTGAAACAGAATATTTAAGCGGTATTCTGAAAGTAGGTTGGAACGGGTTCACCCGTCACAGTGAGCGAGTTTGACAGAACTCAGTGAGGCTGCAGTCGTGAGGCTGCAGTGAACAGAGGTGGTAACGCGGTTTCAACTGCCCTCTGAACAAAAGTAGTTCGGAGAGCAGTTTTTTTATGACCTGCCAGTATCTACGATCCAGCGCGCAGAGGGCTTTAAGACAGCAGAGCAAACTGTTCCGGACTTAAATTTTTAGAAAGGAACTTATCATGATCATCAAAATTTTTATTCTGATTGTATTTTTCGCGCTAATGGTTGCTATTGGCCTTTATTGCAGAAGACATACCACGGATGTAAACGGCTTTGTGCTGGGAGGCCGTTCTGTAGGACCGTGGTTAACGGCTTTTGCCTATGGAACCTCCTATTTCTCCGCTGTCGTATTTGTCGGATACGCAGGACAGTTTGGCTGGAAGTATGGGCTCTCGGCTACCTGGATCGGTATTGGAAACGCCATTATCGGGTCACTGCTCGCATGGGTAGTTCTTGGCCGCAGAACTCGTATTATGACACAGCATCTGGACGCCGCTACCATGCCGGAATTCTTTGGAAAGCGTTTCAACAGCAAAGCCCTTAAGATCGGGGCATCTGTACTGATCTTTATTTTTCTGATTCCTTATACTGCTTCTCTGTATAATGGACTTTCCAGACTGTTTGCTATGGCTTTTAACATCGACTTTACAGTTTGCATTGTTATTATGGCAGTGTTGACAGGCATCTATGTTATTGCAGGCGGATATATGGCAACTGCAATCAATGACTTTATTCAGGGAATCATCATGCTTTTTGGAATTTGCGCTGTGATTGCGGCGATCATCAGCAGCAAGGGGGGATTTATGGAAGCGCTTCAGGGTCTGGCGGAAGTGGAAGATCCTGCAACATCCTCTATCAAGGGAGTATTTAACTCCTTCCTGGGACCCGATCCTTTGAACCTGCTGGGCGTTGTTATCCTTACATCATTGGGAACCTGGGGGCTGCCGCAGATGGTACAGAAATTCTATGCCATTGAAAGCGAACAGGCGATTCATAAAGGGACGATTATTTCCACCTTGTTTGCGCTGGTAGTTTCCGGTGGATGTTATTTCCTGGGCGGCTTCGGAAGACTGTTTTCTGATCAGGTTAATGTGGAAGCGGATGGCTTTGACTCTATTATTCCGACTATGCTCTCCAACCTGCCGGATGTTCTGATTGGCCTGGTAGTGCTGCTGGTATTGTCCGCGTCGATGTCCACACTGTCTTCGCTGGTTATTGCTTCCAGTTCCACCCTGACACTGGACTTCCTGAAAGACAACTTCATAAAGAATATGAGCGAAAAACAGCAGGTTTTGATTATCAGGGCCCTGATCGTAGTATTCATCGTCATTTCTGTTATTATCGCTATTGTGCAGTATAAGAATAACGTAATGTTTATCGCGCAGCTAATGGGTGTTTCCTGGGGAGCTCTGGCGGGAGCGTTTCTGGCTCCGCTGCTCTACGGGTTGTACTGGAAAAAGACAACACCGATTGCGTGCTGGTGCAGTTTTATCTTCGGTGCGGGTCTGATGATCCTGAATATGCTGTTCAGAGAATCCTTCCCACTGCTGCTCCAGTCACCGCTGAACGCTGGCGCTCTGGCAATGCTGGCAGGCTTGATCATCGTTCCGGTTGTCAGCCTTCTGACACCAAAGCTGGACAACAAACTGGTGGAAGATACATTTATCTGCTACGAAAAGACTGCGGTTGTCCCTGCGAAAATTGCGCTGGGCGAGGAAGAAACAAAATAGAATTTTAAAAGAATACATAGAAGATCCCGAATCCATAAATGTTGATTCGGGATTTTTCTTATATAGATAGCTCTGCAGTCTGTTTTTCGGATGGTTTTCAGAAATGCGCGGATGGGGAGGATATATGTTACTGCGCTGTGCAGGCGGAGCAGACCAGCATGACTGTAATAGAAAACCGCCCATCTGGCGCAGAAGACAGGACCATTTCACCATTGTATTTGGCGGCGACGCTTTGAATGATCTTTAAGCCCTGACCGTGTCCGGGTTCAGACTTTGAGGATGGGGGAAGCGTATTCCGCCAAAGCTTTGGCTTCTCTAAAACAGTATTCGTCGAATGGATTACCAGATATCCTTTTATAATTCTGCATTGCAGCGTAATAGCGGGGCTTTTCTTTACCACCAGGCACGCTTCGATGGCATTATCCAATATGTTTGAAAACACGCGGCATAAATCCATTTCCTGGATAGGAAGATTTTCATTCAGTTCAATACTGTGGGAAAAAGAGATCCCTGCTTCCTGCATATCCCGACTTTTGACAAAAATAAGGGCGTTAATAATTTTGTGGCGGCAGTATGTAACAGGGTCCAGATCCTTCAGATGATTGCAAGTGTCTGCTAAAAGTTCCGACGCCCGCGTGTAATTGCCCATATTGAGAGCTGTCTCAAGCCCCTGAGCCTGCTGCTCCAGAAGAGAACGGGTCTGAGCAAGGGACGCATTATATTTAGAGAACGCTTCATAATGAGCGGTCTGCATATCCAGCTGCTTCTGGTAAAACTGTTTTTCCTGTTCCAGCGATCCTTTTTTACTGCTTTCTTTTATTGCGCGATAAATACCAAAGTCAGAAAGAATGCAAAAAACGGTCATGATGCAGGCAAAAACAATGGAAGAATTTGTATGACCAGAGCCTGCCCGGATTAGAATTGCGGCAAGAAGAAACGCTTGTGTGGCAGGAAACAGCAGGAACAAACGGGTCTTTTTAATTGAAGTGAAAATCTTTGTTTCTTTCGGAGTTCGCTTTGTAAAATTCATAGACTTTCTCCTTTCACGCTTTTAAGCTTCTCATGAGGCTATGTCTCCTGCTGGAGCGCCAGATGAACAGACCGCTGAATCGGCCCCTTTATATTTATTTTCAGTAAATCATTTTCCTGCCAGAGCTTCAGATGTATGGGAAGTTGTTTGTTGTTGTGATATTCTTTGACCGCCTGATCCAGAAGGTCCGACAGTGTTTCACATAAGAGCGGACCGGAAATAGAAAGGGAGTCGTCCAGATCAGCGTCACAGGTAAAAGGGATGCCCTGTTTCTGCATGGATTTATATTTGTTAAAAATTAATGCGTTGACCAAGGGATTTTCGCAGCAGGAAATGATGCTCAGGTCATCAAGCGTCTGCCGCAGCGCACCTGTAAGAGAAGCGGCGGTGTCATATTCTTTTCGGGAAATCAGAGCTTGAACCGTAGAAAGCTGGCCCCGCAGATCATGACGGATCTGAGAAAGCGTTTCATTATAGAGAGAAAAATCCCGCAGATGCAGCAGCTGAAGCTCCAGCTGCCGCTGGTAAAATTCAGACTGACAACGAATTCGCTCCTTTTCCTGCAGGCGCAGAAGGATGAAATAGATTGCCAGATCAGCTAGCACCGATAAAAGTCCGATTTGTACACAGAACATGATGGAAGAAGTCGTTACACTTGTGATATCATCAAACTGACATACCGTAAAATAGATAAAGCCCATGAAAAGGACAAGCTGAACGATAAGAAAAAGAATAAACTGGGATAAATCCGGTGTATGCAGCTTTCCTCGACGTTTGCGGATAAAATTGGAAACCAGCAACATGGACAGCATTTCAAAGAGCAGATAAAGGATCTGCACCGGAATCATAATCGGTGTAGAGATAAACGCGTCACTGGTGGAGCCAGTCAGTCTGGCCAGGAAAAAAACACAGGGAATAGAAATAATAATTTCTGGAAAAATCAGCAACAGTAAAGAAAGAAAAAAGGTAAAAAGCCTTGTAATCAAAGCGTCTCTACAAAAGAATAAAATGCAAAACAGCATGAGAATAATGTTGATAACTGTGCGGTTCAAGGAAGGCCGGAACATCTCCATCAGTCCAAAATGTTCAAAAATAGGAAATAGCAGAGCAAGAAGCACAAAGCAGATAGGAAGCGAGTAGCGGTATTTTACCTGTAGCAGGCTTTCGCAGAAAAGCCCCTGGAGTAAAACTGTAAGGGAAAAACAGACAATTGAAGCAATGTACATAAAAAGATCCTTTCTCCAGCGAAATAAACACATAAAAGGGGACTTACCGCTTCATATCCTTTACAATAGCGGCAATATGCTTTAATTGATCCGGTTCCAGCGCCTTCAGGTCATTTACCAGCTGCATCATCTGAAGCGTTGATCCTTCATTTCCATCAAAAAATTCCTGCGGTGTAATATCAAAGAACTCACAGATATAAAAAAACACCGTCAGCGATGGCAGCATTTTTTTATTTTCAATGCGATTGATGTAGGAATCGCTTTGCCCCAAAGACAAGCTCATATCCCGGGCAGAAATGCCTTTTTCCAGCCGCAGCTCAATCAACCTTTTGGAAAAGAAATCTTCATACATTTTATGCCGCACCCCCCTGTATATGTACAACATTTTAATATATGAGGCAGCAGTTTTTGTATATTATCAGTATCAATATTCATTGACAATACTTATTGAAAATATGTATAATGAGATAAATTGTAGATTTAGAATTTATAAACTGTAAAATAAAAGGAAAAAAATTGACCGATTATTACATTTGAAGAGACATTTATTACATTTTAAACTACAAAAGTTTGGATAATGCTAAAATAAATAAGAGTAAAGAGAAACGAAGAATTACGATAGATAAGGACGCTAGAATGAAAAAATTAGTAATATGTGACGATGACATTTTATTTGCGGAAAATCTGAAGCGGGATATTCTGGACTTGCTGCCTGAGGTTGTAAAGACAATCGATATTTTTGTTCCGGATGGTGAGTCGGATTTTTTTGACGCGGTTGATATGACAGAGCCAGCCATTGTTCTGATGGATATAAGACTGGGAGAGAGGAATGGCATTAATCTGGCAGAGGAAATCAAAACTGCGCAGCCTGACGCGCAGATTATTTTTATTTCCGGCTATGACGACTATTATTTAGACGTCTATGAGGTGGAGCATATTTATTTCCTGCGAAAACCCATTGAGCGGGACAAGCTGGAGCAGGCCATCCGGCGGGCTGCCACGCGTCTTTCGGAAATCAGAAAGCAGCACTTCCTTCTTTCAGGGAAGGGGGAAACTGTAAAAATTCCGCTTGCCCGAATTTTATACTTTGAAAAAGAAAAGCGTAAAATCCATATTCGGACAGACAGCGGAGCCTATTCTATTTACGGACGCTTTCCCGACATTGAAGAGCAGCTCGACGGCCGCTTTCAGCGCTGTCACAACAGCTACATTGTCAACATCGAACAGGTACAGCGGATGGCTGATAAAAAGTTTTTCTTTATCGGCGAGCGGGTAGTACCCATCAGCAGAACCTACTATCAGGAGGCGAAGCGGGTCTTTTTGCGTTATGTGGGGCAGAACATGGACTAAAGAACCAGCATAGCCGTTATCTCAAACTGTTCTCCCAGATCCTTGCAATCAAGAGAACCGTGATACTGATCCGTCAACTGACGAATAATAGGAAGGCCCAGGCCATGTTCCGCCTGGTTCTTTTTTGTAGTTTGCATCTGTTTGCTGACAGGATTCAGAGATGGATTTTTTGTGTTTCTTACCCGTACGATCCAGACTGACTTTTTTAATTCACTATACAGGAAAACCTCAGGATGAGGAGCTTCTGATACTGCCGCGGCCTCGATGGCATTATCCAAAAGATTTCCCAAAAGAGCCGTCAGCTCAACCTCGGGAATTTCATCCTGAGGCAGACCATGAAGCTCTAATTCAAACTGAATATTTTGCTTTTCGCAAATTGTCTTTTTACTAAACAGCAGAGCGTCTATGATAGGGTTTTCTGTGTAGCTGTATTGCAGCAAGGAGTCGCACAGGCAAAGACAGGAGCGGTTTTCTGTAAAAGGCAGATTGAGATTATCCGCTTCTTTTCTTTTTTGAATCAGAGAGCGCACACTGGAAGTTATTACAGCTGCTTCTTCAGACAGGGATTTTGCCTGCGTTAGGTAAGCGTTATGGGATTGCTGCCGCTGCGTTATTCTGCGAAGCTCCGATACATGCCGGCGGTGGGAAATCAGCGATATAAGGAAGAGGGCCACAGCCAAAAGCAGTAAAATGAAAAATAGAATCAGAAGTTCAGTGTAAAGTTCCATGTTTTAGTATCCTCTCCCCACAAAAGCTGTCCTTTGTGGTCTGTAATCAGTTTTTTTGCCAGTTGAAAGTGAATATCCTTTTTCAGTTCTTTTTCTAATCCGCGGTTTGCGTTCCCTTTCCCAAAGAAAGGATGGCAGCTTCTTTTGGAATTCTTTTCTCCTTTTTTAGGAAGAGAAATGGACAGGTGCCCCTCATGTTCGCGAAAATAAAGTTCATCCCAGGATCTCTCATGTTTTCTGAGCAGTTCTATCAGACAGTAATAGAGTACATAGGCGTCGTGATCAGAAAAGCCGGGCAGCTGAAATTTGCTCCATTTTGCAGGAATCGCCGTTTGCTGGTCCAGCGTATGACAAAGAGCAAGCAGGGAGTCTTCATATTTTTCTAAGGCTTCTTGCTTATTTTGACGCTGGACCTGGTTCATGATTTCCAGGTGATTTGCCAGATCGTGGCGCAGCTCCCGCAGCGGCCTTTGCAGTTCCTGCAGCTTTCTGTAGTAATCGTGCTGCAGCTTCATTTCGCACTGCAAAATATTTCTCTTTTGCCCAGTGATACGGGCTTCTGAAATCGAAAAATAGAGGATGAAGGCCACAGCGCTCGGTAAAATGAAAACTGCGCCAAGAAGGATCACATTAATTGTAGCCGGAATTCCGCCAATGAAAAGGCTGACACCTTTTTCTGTGGAAGGGATGAGTGCGGTAAAATAAGAGAGAAGATCCAGTATGAGAAAAATTACGCATGGAAGCAGGGGGAGCCTGCTGATCTTCTGTCCCCATCGCAGATGAATCCGGCGCAGGACAAGGAATGCCAGAACATAGGCCAAAAGCTCCAACAGGGAGGCCTGGAATTCTAAAAAGGAAGACGCGTATATCAGGGCTGTCCAACCCATAGCCTTGCGGAAAATCGCAAGAATTTCCATGAATGGGAGCCAGAGAAAGAATGTCGCAAGGAAAAAAATACAGTAATTTCGGATCGGATTCCCTTTGATAAAATAACAGAAATAGGCCAGATAAATCGATATATCCAAAATTCCGTAAACAATAAAATACAAAGGACTGTTGAAAAAATGGGTAGGATCAGGCGTATATGGTGTTTCCAGAAAGCTGATGAGACCATCCAAAAGCAAACATGGGATGAGGAGTACAGCCATGGAAAGTTTTGGATTTCGTTTGAACTCAAAGAGAAGCAGCATGGCAACAAAGTTGAACCCTGCCGAAAACAGGCAGCTGAGCGCCAGAAAGGTAGTTGATACGGTTGTCATAGGTACGGGCATGATCCTTCTCCTGTTATTTCTGTGGGATATTGGTTTTTGTGTCAGGGGGAAAATAAATTATGGCTGGCATGAAATTGTAAACCTGACTTTTTTATAAATACTAGCAAATGGATGAAAAGAATGCAAGGATACTTTCAATTTCCTGTTCCTGATTTCTAAACTTTTTGCTGGCTATAGGAAAAAGGCTGCTAATTGTTACATTTAAAAGCCTGTTTTTTACATTAGACTTTTTGTTTAAAACAAGGTGCTGTATAATGCAAACGTGAAAAAAACGTGAAGCTTTAGCGTTTACTTTGTGAGGAAGTCCAGCCGCGGGGCGAATCTTGCCGCGGCTGCCACGATAAAGTGCGCCGAATTTTTTGAAAGCTTTTTAGGGGAACCTGTATATAATAGGGTTACTTGGGAGATATATCGGGGGAAAGTGAGAATAGAAAGCCGCGTTGGCGAGCGGTACAGATTTAGTAAACAGGGGTAATGGAAGTTCCATGCCCTATTTTTATGAACAGGCTTTATTATATTAGCTCGGAAAGGAACTCAGATATGCGTAATCGGACACACCGCGTCTTGGCGTTACTTTTGTTGGTCACTGTATTTCTCTGGCCAGGGGCAGCTTATGCGGAAGGGCCTCCCAAAAACATTGTAGACGAAACAGATAAAAAATACAGCTATAACGATATGGTAAAAGATCTGAAGCAGTTTGAAAAATACTATTCGGATCGGGTCACACTGAAAAGCCTCGGAAAGACAGCGGATAAGAGGGAGATCTACTGCGTTATACTTGGAAATCCCGATGCGAAAAAGCAAATTGTCGTTCAGGCTTCCATGCACGCCAGAGAATACATGAACACCCAGATGATCATGGAATGTCTGGAGCGATATGTGAAAAAGTACGAAACAGGATCCTATAAAAAGATGAAATATAAGGATCTGTTTAACAAAGTGGCGGTCTATATTGTCCCAATGGTCAATCCTGACGGCGTGACCATCAGCCAGTACGGCATAAAAAAGATCAAAGATAAAAAGCTTCGAAAGAAGCTAAAGAAAATGAAAAAGTACGGCGGCAGCTACAAATACTGGAAAGCTAATGCCCGGGGAGTAGATCTTAACCGGAATTTCAAGCGGGGCTGGAAAAAAGGCGCTAAGGGTGATTTTGTATCAAAGCCTGCCAGCGAACGTTATCCAGGGAAAAAGCCTTTGTCGGAAAAAGAGTCCATCGCCCTGAACTCTCTGATGAAAAGTCTGCCCAATGCGCGGGCCTGTCTCAGCTATCATTCCAGGGGGCAGATCATCTACTGGTATGTGGGGCAGAAAGGAAGTCTGAAAAAGCGTACGAAAAAGCTGGCGGACATGGCCAAAAAGACCACCGGCTATAAGCTGGTAGCCCCCGGAACATATTATCCGGGCAGGGGAGAATTCGGAAACTACTGCAATATGAATCTGAAAATCCCGAATCTGACCATTGAAACGGGAAAGGGAAAATGCCCGCTCAGCCGGAAGGAATTCTCGAAGATCTATAAGAAAAATAAGACCATGATCGAGAAGACGGCTTATTTGGTGAAGTGAGAAAGGTGACGGAATATTCCATCAACGAGAGCTGTGACTTGGGATTGTATGAACATACAGCAACGTCAAAAAGGTAAAAATTAAATAGGTGATTCAGGCGTCACAGCCTTAGTCATAGGATAAGTTATAGCTAAAAAGCAGAAGGAGAAAAAGTTATGAATGTAAAAAAACGAATCAGTATCATCACTGCGCTGATGATGCTCCTGACCGTCTTTGCGATACCATCGCTGGCGTACGGGGAAACAGTAAAGAAGAGCGTGGCTTCACAGTCAGGATATTATATTGGAGATTATTATGGCGATCCATATAATACTTTGAATTTATCCGTTGATGACTGGGATGAATTGTATTTGTACGACGAATCCGGAGAAAAGTTAGATCCTTTGCCAGAGAACTGGTACTGGGAATCCAGTGATACAGATATTGCTACAATTAATACAGATGGCAGAGTCAGTACACAGAGCAGAGGAAAGGCCGAGATCTATGTGAAAGATGGAGCGGGAGTTGTTCAAGCGACTGCAACGGTCTATGTTGGCAATGGATATCGAATTCAGTTGATAGATGGAAATCTTGATAAAAATCCATACGATGAAGACGCGGACCCATATACTGTAGTAGATTTAAATGGTTCTATTAATCTGTATATCGACAATCTCTTTTCCGATGCGGATGAAGATCAGAGTCAGTGGTCGTGGAGCGCTTACTCGATAGATGGTAATGACTCGGGTGAGGTTACTATTGAGGACTATATAGTCGATGGAGAACAGAAAGGTATCACTATTACAGGAGATACAAGAGGAATTGTCCGCGTAGAAGCTGAAGCTGAATTCGAAGATGAAGAGGACTATGTATATGCGTATGCGGATGGTATTGAGCTTTACATAGGAGATGCCTGTCGGTATTATGCGGTAAATGCGGATAATGAAAGTATGAGAGGTTTTCTTAATGTAGGAGATTCTCAACAACTGAAAGTCGTATCAGTACCAAAGACAACGGTTGATCAGAGTCAGTGGGGATGGAACTTCTGGGCTGAAGAGGAAGATATAATTTCGATTGCGGAAAATACTGTAACCGCAGAAAAAGAGTCAGAAGACAACTGGGCAAGCTGCTATGCGTATAATTTGGAAAACGACGATATATCCAGCAGCTACTATTTGAGAATTGCCTATGTATGGGACTATCAGAATGGGTTTGAGTATAAAATTTACCCGAAAGCTAAAACTGCAAAAATAGCTGGCGTGGAGTATCTTGAAGACGAGGAAGAAAATGCTTCTACAGTAACGACAGCAACAATTCCGGCTTCCATTACAATAAAGGATACTGAGTATGCGCCAGATGGCGTCTATGCGGTTGACTCTATTGACAAAAATGCGTTTTTAAGCTGTAAGTGGCTCAAAAATGTAAATGTTCCTAATAGCATTAAAGAAATTGGCCAGTATGCTATGGGGTACTACTATAACGATGATTTAGAACGCTATGAAAAGTATCCTGATTTCACCATCACAGGCTATTCCGCAACCTCTGCCGCGGCAAAATACGCAAAGGAAAACGGTATCACTTACATCAATCTGGGGAAAAAAGCAAACCAGACCATCAGCGGAGCCGCTTCCTTCAAAAAAGCTTATGGCAGCAAAGCCTTCAGCCTGGGAGCAAAGACAAACGGCAACGGCAAACTGACTTATAAATCCAGCAACACAAAGGTTGCCGCGGTTTCCGCCGCCGGTAAAGTGACCATAAAAGGAACCGGAACCGCTACCATCACCATTACAGCAGCGGCCACTTCCGAGTACAACGCGGCTGCCAAGAAAGTGACCATCACAATCAATCCGAAAAAAGTAACGGGCCTGAAGACAAAGGCAGGAAAAAAGCAGATGACTGTCAGCTGGAAAAAGGACACAAAGGCTACCGGATACCAGCTTACCTACGCTCAGAACAAAAAGTTCACAAAAGGCAAGAAAAATGTGACTATCAGCAAGAACAAGACCGTGAAGAAGACGGTTAAAAAGCTGAAATCCAAAAAGACCTATTATGTGAAGGTACGAGCTTATAAAAAAGTCGGAAGCAAAAAGCTTTACGGATCTTATAGCGCGGTAAAATCAGTCAAAATAAAATAATTCTTTTACAGGCGGCTTCTCAGACAGGAGCCGCCTGTAAGCGTAAAATACTATGAAACAGATCAACACAAAAATAAAACAAACCCTGGTTTTTCTCATAACCCTGGCCCTGCTTCTGACTATGACAGCGGCGCCCGTCACGTCCTTTGCAGGAGAAAAAACCGGAAACATTGTCAACATAAAAGATAAAAAGTACAGCTACAGCGATATGGAAACCGACCTGAAACAGTTTGTAAAAACCTACCCGGATATCGTCGCGCTGGAAAGCCTGGGAAAAACAGCGGACAAGAGAAAGATATACTGCCTCCGTATGGGAAATCCCAAGGCTAAAAAACAGATCATCGTTCAGGCCGGAATCCATGCCAGGGAATGGCTCAACTGCCAGATGCTGATGAAATCGGTGGAGCGGTATCTGGTCAATTACAAAACCGGGAAATATAATAAAATGACCTATGAGGAAATCTTTGATCAGGTGACGGTCTATGTGATCCCCATGGTCAATCCGGACGGCGTCACCATCAGTCAATATGGGATCAATAAAATAAAGAACAAAACCCTTCGCAAAAAACTGAAGAAGATGAAGCGGTACGGCAGCTATAAACGCTGGAAGGCCAATGCGAGAGGCGTGGATCTGAACCGGAATTTCCCTGCAAGCTGGGGGAGAAAAAAGGCGGAAAAGAAGCCTGCCAGCCAAGGCTATCCGGGAAAAAAGGCGAAAAGTGAAAAAGAGACCCAGGCCGTTTTAAAGCTGATCAAACGGATGTCAAATCTGAAGGCGTGCGTCAACTTTCACTCCAGAGGGGAACTGATCTACTGGGGCGCGGTGGGAAACGGCACTGCGCGGAAAAACGCGTATAAACTTGCTAAGACGATAAAAAAGACAAACGGCTATAAACTAGTGGACGAAAGCAAGACCTACGGAGCAGGGGGAGATCTGGAGCGGTACTTCATCGCTAAAAAGAAGATTCCTTATGTCTGCGTTGAAACCGGAAAAGAAAACTGTCCGCTAAAACACAAGTCCTTCTCAGGAATCTATAAAAAGAATAAGACCGTAATTGAAAAAACAGCCCGCCTGTACTGCAAGCCGAAAAAATAATTCCATTTATATATCATCAAAAAAGCGGAGCTAAAACTGCTCCGCTTCTTTAATCAGTTATTATCCGAAGATATTGTCCCAAAGATTCCTGAAAAAGTCCCCGATCTTACTGAAGAACCCATCCGCGGAGCTGAGCTTTACGCCAAGGCTGTCCAGCTTGTCGTACAGTCCCTTTGCCTGTTCCTTCAGCGCGTCAATATCCAGATCCAGATCCTTGATCTTATCCATGAGAGCCGCAATCTGCGCCTTCTGATCGTCGGTCAGGGAAATATCCATCTGATCCGCTGTCTCATCGATGGCCTCGGCAATATCCTCTTCCGATGTAAGCCCTTCGGAAACCACCTTGTCCTTGACCGCACCTACCAACGCCGCGGCGGAGTCCTGATCTCCCATGCTATCTCCCAGCTGGCTGGTGGTAACCAGCTCTTCCGTAGCGGCCTCTACACTTTCCTCCGCTGTATCCTTACCGGTCATGGTGTCGTAGGCCTTAATGGCGCCGACAAGACCTGCCGTTCCTGATACATTAAATGGACCGGCTACCGTTACATCAGCGTCTTTTAGCCCTGCGGTGGCAAGGGCGTTCTGGTACATGGTTTCTGTACAGTAAGTGATATTGTGGGTTTCTACGTTGATTCCGTTGCTATCGTCCTTGTTGACCACCTTTACAGAGGAAAGGGCGCGGCTTCCGATGAAGCTGTTGCTGATATAAGCGTCCAGATATTCATGTTCTTCCTGATTTGTTGTCTGGATTACCGTGCAGTTTTTCAGATCATCCTCCGTCAGACCTAAAAGACTGAGAACTGTGGCCCGTTCACTGCTGCTTAGACTGGCTCCCAGCGAAACATATGTATCGGACAGAGCGTCTTCCGAATCAGCGCTGACCGCCGCGGGCGGCAGGATCATGGCCGCTGCTACGGCTGCTACCAGACAGAATGTGATAAGTTTTTTAAAGGATTTCAATTTTTTCATAAGTAAACCTCGATTATTATTTTCTAACTTATTGTTTTCTAAAAATTATACACGGGCCGCGTTGAAATTACAAGGAAGCTTTCATGAAGGTTTTCTTAAATTTTCTCCGGGGCTCTTACGCAAAACCATTTTAGTCCTGTAAAAAGAATTCCCGTTTATTAGAGCGAATCAGTCCCTGCTGAGCCATAGCCCGAAGCTCCCGGGTCATAGCGCTGCGGTCCACACACAGATATTCCGCCAGAGCGGAAAGGGACATGGGAATCGTAAATGGGTTTTTCCCGGTGGAGCACCGCGTGTAATTCAGGTAGGCCAGCAGCTTTGCCCTGGTGGTAGGCTGACTGAGAATGTTCAGACGCAGGGAAAGCGCCTGAGAATGCTCGGCAGCCATGAGAAAGAGATTATTGATCAGCTGGCTGTGGTGAGGGCAGAGCTTCCGGCAGGGGGTGATGATGTGCTGATAATCCAGAAAAATAATCTGACTCGGCTCCTTTGCCGTTACCAGATATTCGAAATTGTCTAAAGGCAGGAGAAATAATCCGCCGAAAATGTCCCGCTCCTCATAGGTTTCCAGAAAGCTGCAGTTCCCGTTGAGATCCAGACTTTGAAGCTGAGCGGAGCCGGATTGAATCACCCCGATTTTCTGATCCTGATCGGAATGGCGCATAATAGTTTCTCCCTGCGCGTAGCTTTTAAACTGAGGGCGGAAACAGTGGAGCATTTGTTTGATGGAATCGCCCGATATCCCATCGCTGATAAAACATTTTTTCATTTTTTCCTCCCATCGGGCCTGTATGAAGGCCGCAAAGCAATATTTTTTAAATCTTTTCTATATTTTACCCGTTTTGTTGCAAATGTCACAGAAAAAACTGACTTTATAATATAAAATAAATTCATAAAATTCAAACAATATTGGAAAGTGAAACGAATAAGGGGAGGTAAGCCTATGTTATTTAAAACAACGGAACAGCATGAAGCGTTTCGGGCAAAGATGAGAGAATTTGCGGAAGCGGAAGTAAAGCCCATCGCTTTTATGCTGGATCAGAAAAACGAGTTCCCGGATGAGGTCGTTAAGAAACTGGCTGAAATGGGACTGATGGGAATTCCTTATCCGAAGAAATATGGCGGCGCGGGACTGGACATTCTGACCTATGCCATTGCGGTAGAAGAGCTGGCCAGAGTCGATGGCGGTACCGGAGTTATTCTTTCGGCCCATGTTTCCCTGGGGTCATTCCCGATCTTCGCCTTTGGGACGGAGGAACAGAAAAAGAAATATCTGGTGCCTCTGGCAAAGGGCGAAAAGCTGGGCGCTTTTGGACTGACTGAGCCTAACGCGGGAAGTGACGCTGGCGGAACTGAGACCACCGCGGAGCTGCGGGGCGATCATTACATCCTTAACGGCGGAAAAATCTTTATCACCAACGCGGATAAAGCGGATACATATGTAGTCTTTGCTGTAACTACGCCGAACATTGGAACAAAAGGAATCAGCGCCTTTATTGTAGAAAAGGGATGGGACGGCTTTGAATTCGGCGACCATTACGACAAAATGGGAATCCGTTCTTCGGCTACAGCGGAATTGATATTTAATGACGTAAAAGTGCCAAAGGAAAACCTGCTTGGAAAAGAGGGGCAGGGCTTTAAGATCGCTATGGCTACGCTGGACGGCGGAAGAATCGGCATCGCGTCTCAGGCCCTGGGCATCGCGCAGGGCGCGTTTGAAAATGCGGTAGAATACGCCAAGGAAAGAGAGCAGTTCGGGCTTCCTATTGCGCATCAGCAGATCAACTCCTTTAAGATCGCCGATATGGCTACCAAGATCCGGGCCGCCAGATTTCTGGTATACAGCGCCGCGGAGCTGAAAGAGCAGCATGAGCCTTATGGAATGGAATCGGCCATGGCAAAGCAGTACGCTTCCGATATCTGCCTGGAAGTAGTAAACGACGCGGTTCAGATCTACGGCGGAAATGGCTACCTGAAGGGAATGGAAGTGGAACGGGCTTACCGCGACGCTAAGATTACAACGATTTATGAAGGCACCAACGAAATACAGAGAGTCGTTATCGCTTCTCATATCATAGGAAAACCGCCAAAGCAGCAGTCCGGCGGCTTAAAGCCAAAGGGGCCGATTACGGGAGCCCGCAAGAAAAAGCTCTTTACAGAAGGAACCGCGGAGGAACAGGTAGCGGCTCTGGTGGAAGCCCTCAAAAACGATGGATTCGACTTTACCGTGGGCATTGCGCCTGATACGCCGATTGTACAGGCGGACCGGGTAGTAAGCGCTGGAAAGGGAATCGGCGCGAAGGAAAATATGAAGCTGATCGAAGAACTGGCCTACCAGGCCGGCGCGGCGATTGGATCATCCAGACCTGTCGCGGAGACCTTGAAGTATTTGCCGCTGGATCGCTATGTAGGCATGTCAGGACAGAAATTCAATGGAAATCTGTATATTGCCTGCGGTATTTCCGGAGCGGGTCAGCATCTAAAGGGCATTAAGGGCGCGACGACCATTGTGGCCATCAACAAGAATAAGAATGCTCCGATCTTTAAAAACGCCGATTACGGAATCGTAGGAGATCTGTTCGAGATCCTGCCGCTGCTGACTAAAGCGCTGGATAACGGTGAAGAAAAGAAACCGGCTCCGCCGATTCAGAAAATGCGCAAGGCTACACCGAAGAAGGAAGCTCCGCCATGGAAGACGTATATCTGCTCTGGCTGCGGATATGAATATGACCCGGCCAAAGGAGACCCTGACGCGGATGTTTCCCCAGGCACACTCTTTGACGCTCTGCCGGAAGAATGGATCTGTCCGGACTGCGGTGAAGAAAAAGATCAGTTCATAGAAGGATAAGGAGGTTTGACATGTATTGCGTACGAAAAGTTACAGAGGATTTGTACTGGGTTGGGGCAAATGACCGCCGCCTGGCACTCTTTGAAAATATCCATCCTATCCCCAGGGGTGTATCCTATAACTCCTATCTGCTGCTGGATGAAAAGACTGTGCTCTTTGACACAGTAGACTGGTCTGCGGGCCGGCAGTTTTTAGAAAATATCCAGCATGTGCTGGATGGGAGAAAGCTGGACTATCTGGTGATTAACCATATGGAACCGGACCACGGCGCTTCGATTGAAGAAGTTCTGCTGCGGTATCCGGAGGCAAAGATTATCAGTACAGAGAAAGCGTTCATGCTGATGCGTCAGTTCCACTTTAATATAGATGGAAGAACAGAACAGGTGGAAGAGGGGGATACCCGCTCCTTTGGAAAGCATAAGGTTACCTTTGTTTCCGCGCCGATGGTTCACTGGCCTGAGGCTATGGTGACTTATGATATGACAAATGGGGTCCTCTTTGCGGCAGACGCCTTTGGCTCCTTCGGATCTCTGGACGGCAAGCTGTTTAACGATGAAGTGAATTTTGACCGTGACTGGATCGATGACGCCCGGCGCTATTATACCAATATCGTAGGAAAATACGGTCCTCATGTACAGGCGCTTTTAAAAAAAGCGGCCACTATCGATATCAAAATGATCTGCCCGCTTCACGGACCGGTATGGCGCAGTGATTTCGGATACTTCCTGGACAAATACGACAAGTGGAGCCGTTACGAGCCAGAAGAAAAAGGTGTCCTCATTGTGTACGCTTCCATGTACGGCAACACGGAAAGCGCGGTAAACATACTGGCTTCCATGCTGGCGGAAAAGGGCATGAGCAACATTGCTATGTATGATGTTTCCAAGACCCATGTGTCTCAGCTCATTGCGGAGACCTTCCGTTACAGTCACATCGTACTGGCGTCTGTAACCTACAATCTTGGAATCTATCCGCCGATGCACGATTACCTTGTGGATATGAAAGCGCTCAATGTTCAGAACCGCACGGTAGGCATCATAGAGTGCGGATCCTGGGCGCCAAAATCGGGAACTCTTATGGAAGAATTCCTGGATGGAATGAAGACTATGACTGTATTGAATGAAAAAGTGACCGTTCTTTCCTCTCTCAATGAAAGCAGTCTCCTTGAGATGGAGCAGCTGGCGGACGGTCTGATTGAATCCATGAACGACTAAAAACGGATAGAAATAAATAGAGAAAAAGGGGCCGGCGCGCGAAGGAAAAGTAGTAATCCTTCGCGCCCGGCTCCTTTTTGCGGAGAAGAATCGGCGCTTTTTGTCGTATTACGCTAAAAACGCGTGACTTTCCACCTTGCCTCCGCTATAATAAAAATCATGGTGAACATAGGAAACGACTGGGACCAGGTCCTGGAGGGAGAATTTGAAAAAGAGTATTATCAGAAGCTGCGGAAGTTTTTGATTAAAGAGTATAAGACCAGAACGATTTACCCCAATATGTACGACATTTTCAACGCGTTGAAATTTACGCCCTATAAGGAGGTCAAAGCAGTAATTTTAGGGCAGGATCCGTACCATCAGCCGGGGCAGGCGCATGGCCTTTGTTTTTCTGTACAAAAGCCAGTACCGCCGCCTCCGTCACTGGTGAACATTTTTCAGGAATTAAAGGATGATCTGGGGATTGATCCGCCGGGGCACGGCTGTCTGGAAAGCTGGGCGAAAAACGGCGTGCTCCTTCTCAATACGGCGCTGACGGTAAGAAGGGGACAGCCGAATTCCCACCGGGGAATGGGATGGGAGATCTTTACAGACCAGGTGATCCGTCTGCTGAATAAAAGAGAAGACCCTATGGTGTTTATCCTTTGGGGCGGAAACGCCAGAGCAAAGGAAAGCCTGATCACAAACAACCGCCATCTGATCCTGACGGGGGCCCATCCAAGCCCTCTGGGAGCGCATAAGGGCTTTTGGGGAGGAAGATACTTTTCCAAAACCAACGCGTTTTTGCGGCGTTTTGGCAAAGAACCCATCGACTGGCGGATACCGGAATAAGGAGGCGGAAGAATGAATACCAGTGTGATAGCGGCAATCATAATCGCTGCCGCAATCCTGCTTTTTTGGCTTATTATGTCTTATAAAGGCTTTGCCAATCTGAAAAACAGCGCTGACGCGGCGTTTTCCGATGTGGAGATCTATTATAAAAAACGCCAGGACGCGGCGGCGGAGCTTGTAAAGCTGATGAAAAAGAAGACCCAGGAGGAAGTCCTGCAAAACGTGAAGGACGCCATAGAGCTGGCTGAAAACGCGGATAACGCGGCAGAAAAAATCCAGTATGAGGGAGTCCTTGAAGAGACGATACAGACGCTTTTCCAAGCGGCAGAAAGCCATGAGGAGCTTTTGAAAAACAGGAGATTTCAAAAAATACAGGAGCGGCTCCAGACAGCCGAGCGGAACATCGCGTCTACAAGAAAAGTCTACAACACCATCGCGAAGATGATGAACCAAAGGGTAAACGCGTTTCCCAGCAATCTGATCGCGAAGATGTTTCACTTTACAGAGCGGCCGATGATATAGGAAAAGGCCTAGTATTTTGAAAGGAAGGAAGAAAACATGAAAAAACGGGGATGGGCGCTGCTGCCCTTTATCGTATTCATTGTACTGTTCGCGGGAGTCGGTATTATCAGCGGAGATTTCTACGGAATGCCTGCTCTGGTAGCTTTCGTAGCCGCGTTATTTGTGGGTATGACGCAGAACCGGAATCTGTCCTTTGATGAAAAGCTTCATATCATTGCCAAGGGAGCGGGGGATGTGAACATCATTACAATGGTGCTCATATTCATTGTGGCCGGAGCGTTTTCCGGTGTAGTCACCGCCGCGGGCGGTGTGGACAGTACGGTCAATTTTGGCCTGTCCATTATGCCGGCTAAGTTTATGGTGGTGGGCCTGTTCATTATCGGATGCTTTATTTCTGTTTCCATGGGAACTTCCATGGGAACCATTACGGCCCTGGCCCCGATTGCTCTCGGCGTCTCGCAGCAGACCGGTTTTCCAATTACAATCTGTATAGGCGCTGTTGTCTGCGGGGCTATGTTCGGCGACAATCTGTCTATGATCTCCGACACCACCATTGCCGCTGTTCGGACGCAGGGCTGTGAAATGCGGGACAAGTTCAAGCAGAATTTTTTCATTGTGCTGCCAGCCGCTGTTGTTACGTTGATTATTTTTTATATAGAAACGATGGGCCTGACTTATAAGACAGAAACCGTATATGACTATCATTTTGTTCAGGTCATTCCATATCTGGTGGTGCTGATCGGCGCGCTCATCGGATTCAACGTGTTCCTGGTGCTGATTTCCGGAATTATTTTATCGATTATCGTGGGAGTCGCTTACGGCAAGTTTACGATCATTGAGAGCTTTACCGCTATCGGCGACGGTATGACTGGGCTCTTTGAGATTTCCATTATTTCCATCATTGTAGCCTGCATTGTTTCCCTTATCAAGGAAAACGGCGGCATCGATCTGATCATTGATATCATAAAAAAGCGTACAAAAGGAAAGCGGGGAGCGGAATTCGGCATTGCTGTTTTAGTTTTTCTGGTGGATCTTTGTACGGCCAACAATACAGTTGCCATCGTTATGGCAGGTCCCATCGCAAAGCAGATCGGAGATGAATTTGAAGTGGAGCCAAAGAGGGTGGCTTCCATTCTGGATATTTTCGCGTCTGTGGGACAGGGGCTGATCCCATACGGCGCCCAGCTTCTTACGGCTGCCGCGTTAGTGGGTCTGACTCCGCTGGATATCATCCCCCGTCTTTATTATCCGATACTGATGGCAGTCAGCGCCATTCTGTTTATGGCGTTCCGTCCGCAGAAGACATCCGCTTTATAAAAGAGCGTCAATGGTGGGACGCGCGCCATAGTATTCCTTCAGCCGGCGATATTCCTCCGCTGCCCGGCTGTTTTCCGAACGGGTTTTTACAGCCCGGATCATAATATTTTTAGAAGTATGCTCCAGACTGGTAAATTCTATCATAGCCACATCGTAGCCCCGGGCTTCCAGCGCGAGGCCCCTGAGGCCGTCAGTGAGAAGCTCTGTAAAGCGGTCCTTCAGGATGCCGTGCTTAAACATGGGCTGGTGAAGGCTGTTTTGGATCTGGCCAAACAGCTCATGCTGGCAGCAGGGAACGGAAAGGATCACGCTGGTATTCCAGCGGACCGCGTTAATCAGCGCGTAGTCGGTGGCTGTATCGCAGGCGTGAAGCGTCACCACCATGTCGGCGTGATCGCTGGTGTAATCGGCAATGTCACCCATGAGAAACCGCAGCCCGTCATAACGCAGGTCCCGGGCCACTTCATTGCAAAAGTCGATGACATCCTCCTTTAGATCCAGACCGATGATTTCCACATCCAGATTCTTTTCTACTTTTAGATAGTGGTAAAGGGCGAAGGTGAGATAAGCCTTCCCGCATCCAAAGTCGATAATGCGCAGAGGCCTGCCCGCTTTTTGGGGGAGAACATCGAATACATCCTGCAGAATCTCAAGAAACCGGTTGATCTGGCGAAACTTGGAATAATGCTTTTGAAATACCCGGCCCGTTTCGTCCATAACCCCCAGACGCGTGAGAAAATCACAGGGCTTGCCATCGGGAATCAGATACTGTCTGCTCTGATTGTGAGCAAGGGTTTCCTGCCGCAGCGTTCCGGGTTTTCTGGTGATTCGCGGGCGGTCCGGCTTTGCGGCCAGAATCTGGATATCCTCTTCTTCTGTAAACAGATTGATCTGCTTGAAGTCCCGAAGCGCCAGCTCCATACAGGCGCCTACCACCTGATCCGCCTGGAAATTTTCGTGGATTGCTTTCTTTTCATAATGGTATTCCGCCTGAAAGGCCAGCTGCTCCTGTAAAAGGATGGGGCGCAGTGTTACCTTCCGGTAAGGCAGAGACTTTTTTCTTGGGCTGCTGAAAATGAATTTTACCGGAGTCAGCTGAAAGCAGCACTGCTCCAGGACCATGTTTATCTGATTCATAACGATACCTTTCTGTCTTAATTTCTGAGTATCAGTGTAGCACATGATGGTGATTTTGGAAAGTATGCTTCTTGCCTGGACAAAAACTTTATCGTATAATGAAGAAGCAAGAGATATGGAGAAACGAGGGGAAACGTGCATGTTTAAATCCATTCGAACGAAAACGATGTTCTTTCTGGCTGGTTTTGCGGTAAGCCTGCTGATTGTGGCAGGCTATCTTGTTATGTTTGGAGTAGAGCAGGTAACCGAAGCGGTAAAAGAAGACAGTCTGCGGGATAAAGCTGTGTCTGTGGCAAATATTACAGCCACAAACCTTGCTGAAGAAGGAACCGCCATAGAAAAGAACGCCGCTTTTTTAAAGACAACATTTTCTGACGCAGTTTCCGGAAACTGCTTTCTGATTAACCGGGATAAAAAGGTCATTGGCTGTGGTGATAAAGAAAAGCCATATGATCTCCGGTTTAAGGGGAGCAGTGATGTACAGGAAACTTACAAAAACGAAATGTTCTATCTTTCCGCCATCGCTAAGGTGGATGGCCAGGACGGATGGTTCGTCGTAGCGGAAGAAACCAGATCGGAAGCCTTCAAGGATCTGAATATGCTGAAAACGATTGTTATAACACTGATTACAGTGCTGATTTTTCTGTTGTGGCCCCTCAGCAAGCGGATCGCCTGGAAGATACAAAAGCCGGTTAAGGAGCTGGCGGAGGAGGCTGTTCAGATCGCGTCCGGAGATATTGGGCACGGAATTGGAAGCACAGAGCCGGGAGAGCTGACCGATATCGCGAATGCTTTTAATCTGATGCTGGACAATCTGAAGTCTACAATGCAGCAGGTTCTGGACAAGTCCGGCGAGGCGATTTCTTTACAGGAAATCATGGAATATGTTGAAGATACATACGATAATCTTCCAAGCGGCATCATCAGTATCAACACGTTGGGAGAAATTACTACGTTTAATCAGGCTGCGGAAGAACTGACCGGTTACGAGGCAAAGGAACTGCTGGGGATCGATATAAAGAACCCGACCCCTCCGGGACTGAAGAACCTGCTCAATCCTATAAGAAGGTGTCTCAGCCGAGGATCTCTGCAGCTGAAAACCCTGACGGATATTAAGAACCAAGAGGGAGCGGTCGTTCCGGTTGTTTACAGCATCAATATTCAGTTTGGCGCGAACGACGAGGTTCTGGGAGCGGTATGCGTATTCCGCCGAATCGAAGATATCCACCGGTTTGAGGAAAGCACCAACCGGGTGAAGAATCTGGAGTCGCTGGGGGAAATGGCCGCCAGCCTCGCGCATGAGATTAAAAATCCACTGACCAGTATACGGGGATACGCGCAGTATATGAAAGTAGAGCTGGAAGACAGAGACATGGAAGAGCTGGATATCATATTGTATGAAGTGGACCGGCTGACCAATATGCTGGACCGTTTTCTCAATTTTGCCCGTCCAAAGCTTCCAAAGCTGAAAAAAGAGGATATGAATTCGCTGATGGCTTATGTGGCAACCTTGGTTAAGAGGGATCTTCCTTCCAACATCAAAATCAGAACCGACTTTTCCCAGATCCCAAATGTCATGGTGGATAAGGAGATGTTTGAGCCGCTGCTTTTGAATCTGCTGCTTAACGCTGTCCAGGCCATGCCGGACGGAGGCGAGATCTGGCTCCGTACCTATTATGATAAAAAGAGGGATGTAGTCTGTGGGGAGGTACAGGATAACGGGGAAGGAATCTCCCAGGAAATATCCAGCAAGATCTTTGATCCGTTTTTTACAACAAAGGCAAATGGGACCGGCATGGGGCTGGCCATTGCTTCCAGGACCATTGAAGCCCATAAAGGTGTAATAGAAGTAGAAAGCGTCGCAGGAGAAATGACGAAATTTACCATAATTCTTCCAGCTGTCGCGGAAGAAGAAAACTAGCAGGCAAGAAGGGAGAGACAGGCTATGGAAACAAAGAAAATACTCGTTGTGGATGACGAGCAAAATGTAAGACAGCTTTTGAGCAAGGTTCTGAAAAAAGAAGGCTACGAAACCTTTACCGCCCGCGACGGAAAGGAAGGGCTGGAGCTTTTGCAGAATACGGGGATTGATATTGTGATCAGTGATATCCGGATGCCGAACATGGATGGGATTGAATTCCTTCACAGAGTAAAGGCGGTGGATCCGGGAATCGGCTTTATTCTGATTACCGCCTTTGCCACTACCGAAACCGCCATCGACGCGTTGAAGAGCGGAGCGCAGGATTATGTGACGAAGCCCTTTGATATCAGTGAGATCATTACCGCTGTCAGGAAGGTGGCGGCTGCGGATGAGCAGGGGGATACATATGTGGAGCAGGGAAGAAGCGAGGACACAAAGACGCGGAGCAAAAGCCCTAGGATGAAAGAGGTTCTGGCTCTTGCGAAACGAGTTGCCGCTTCCGACGCTACAGTGCTGATTATGGGAGAAACGGGAACTGGAAAGGAAGTGGTCTCTACGGCGATCCATAACTGGAGCGGCAGGAGGGACAAGCCTATGATCAAGGTCAATTGCGGGGCCATTCCGGACAACCTGCTGGAAAGCGAGCTTTTCGGCTATGAAAAGGGAGCCTTTACCGGAGCGGTCACATCCAAGCCGGGCCGGTTCGAAATTGCTGACGGCGGTTCTATTTTCCTGGATGAGATCGGAGATATTTCTCCTTCCCTTCAAGTCAAGCTGCTGCGGGTGCTGCAGGAGAAAACCTTTGAGCGATTAGGCGGAATCACCAGCATCAGCTCTGATGTACGGGTGATCGCGGCTACCAATAAAAATTTGAAAAAAGAAGTGGAGGAAGGAAACTTCCGGGAGGATCTGTACTATCGTCTTAATGTGGTACCTATCAACTTACCGCCTCTGCGGGAGCGAAAAGAGGATATCGGCGATCTGATCCGCTTTTTCCTGCAAAAATCCGCGGCCATTTCCGGCAGCCGCAAACCGAAAACTATGAGTGCGGCCGCAATGGAACGTCTGACCGCCTACTCCTGGCCGGGAAACATCCGGGAACTGGAGAACATCATTGAGCGCTGTGTCGTCATTACATCAGGAGAACTGATCGATACAGACAGCCTGCCGCTGGAGATTATCAGCGGAAGCGCAAAACAGCAGGGCAGTGGGTCAGACACTTCCCGGCCGGATGAAACAAAGCTCAACGAAGCCATCGATCACAAAGAAAAAGAAGTGATTTTGAAAGTGCTGGAAGAGCACGGCGGGAATAAAACAAAGGCGGCTTTGGCGCTGGGGATCAGCAGAAGATCCCTTCACAGGAAGATCCAGAAATACGGTATCGATAAATGATAAGGCCCAGGGTTATGAAGAAAAGGAACTGCCCAGTTGAGGGGGACAGTTCCTTTTCTTTGTATATGTTGTACTTATTAAAGAGAAAATTAAGTTGTCAGTTGCATTCCTTATTTGAATTGCTAAGAGATTAAGCGGTGATGGACGGAGCTTTTTCTTCTTCCGCGTCGTCTAAAGTAGTTTCTTCCGCTGTCATAGCTTCAACTTCCGGTGACCACAGGTGACCAAATGTAGTGTCGCCCTTGAAGAAGTCTTTTCCGTAGCAGAGGAGACAGCAGAGGATTCCTACTGCCAGACCCCACGCGGAGCCTTCTACAACCAGCACGCCGGCAACAACACCCGCGATGCCCAGGTCTTTAAAGCTTGTCGCCTGCTGGATCCCAATACGTACACTTACAAATCCCTGTACGATCATGGTCAGAGACATTGCTACCGATAAAATCGGAGTTACAAGAGATACGATCGGCGCCATCCAGTAGCCGGTAAAGGTTCCCATACGGAAACAGGCCGCTCCGCCAAAGAGGGAGCCCATGCTCTTTTTGCCTTTTTTATAACGTTCACATACAACTACCTGCATTGCCGCCCAGAGAGGTCCGCACATTGTGATGTCAGGTCCGATGATGCCCATAATTGTATTTCTGATTCCGAAGATCAGATGAGCTCTGTTTGGATTGTAATCTACTTTTTCGTCCGGTCTTGTTACATCAGCGTCGTGTACCAGAGCCTTACTCTGAACAACGTCACCAAACAGTACGATGTAAATCGCGAGTACAGTCGGGATCGCCTTAATAAACATCGTCAGTGAAGGCCAGCCCAGCGCGCCCCATGGAACCCAATCTGTCCACAGTGTCGCAAAATCCGGATGGCTGAATCCCCAGTCGATGGTCGGCCATACGCATTCGCCTACCAGAGGTCCTACGATGATGGCGATCAGTACTGCCGGCAGAATACCGAGGTTGGCAATTGTCTCAAAGAATTTGTTCTTTGTGCTGAGCCGTTTGAAGCCGTTGGAAAACAGCAGGTAGAACGCGATAATCAGACAGATTGTAGTCGTCCACGGCATTGTTTCGAATTTTCCGCCTTCAACGAAAATCATATAGATGGCGGAGATTCCAGCGCCCAGAATAATTCCGGATTTAATCGCGGTTGGGATCAGGTTGATGATCTTTCCGGCAATACCGGTAACTCCAAGGAGAATGGAGAATAAGCCCAAGGTGATTTCGAACGCTACCAGAGCCTGCATTCTTGCCTGGCCTTCCGGGAACGCGAGGCAGTAGGCCGTCAGCAGCGGAATAGCCGGTGTGATCCATCCCGGTACGACCGGGTCGCCAAGAAGTGTATGCCACAAGTAGAAAAAGCCGTTTAATGTTACGATAGCAAGCGCTACTTCAAAAGGCATCCCCAGGTTATCCTGAAGAAGAGGAATTGCTCCCAGGCAGACCGCGCACATCAGCAGTCCCTGTACATAGTCAGCAATTTCAAAACGATAATGGATAAAAGGAAGGCGGATTTTAAATGGTCCCGCTTTGATATAAGGTTGTTCCTCGCCGTAAGGCATGTATTCTTTCATGATGAAACCCCTTTCTTAAAATATAACTTTTATAAGATTTAAGTGATAATTTCCAGATGATGTGCACCATCTCTTTACGCCAACTAATTAACGCAAGGAGGATGCCAACTGCGAGAAAAAACAGGAAAAAAAGATAAAGTTTTTTTGGAGAATGCCGAAAAACGTTGAAATTTCAATTGCTATATTTTTGAAAAAGATTGTTAAAATAATATTTTACGGCGGGAAAATGGGATAGAAGAAAACTGGGCGGGCGCCCCGCCCGCCCGTTTTTTTGAGACAGAGGTGTCACTATTTTTGTGACAGGGCTGTCACAATTTTCATAAAATCTATTGATGAAAGGGCCAGACAATGTCCGATCTCATCTATATGTGACGCGATCCAGTGGGCGTCTTTCGGGGAATCGTGGTATCCCAGCTCAACCAGGAGAGCCGGAGCCTTTGTTTTCCTCAATTCAGCCAGATTGCCGTTAGGGACAGCCGCGGCAAGCTCCGGCCGGGGATAGATGGCCTTAAGCCTTGAAGTGAACAGCTCAGCCGCTTTTTTGCCGGGACTGCTGAAAGCGTAGTAATAAATTTCTGGGCCGCGAAGAAGACCGGACAGCTTTTCCGGGGCAGTATTGGAATGGATTGCCAGGTGAAAGCCGCAGCCGCTGTCGTTGGAACGGGCAATAATTCGGTCCAGCGTGTCATAAGGGCTGTTGCGGACAGAAGAGATTCCCCGGGAATGGAGCGCGCGGGAAGCGGCGTCCGCGATTCGATTCATAAAGTACTCTTCGCTTCCCTCGTTCGTTACATATTGATTGCGGCCCTGGACAGAAGGGCTGAGGTAAATACATGGTGTAGAACGCATAGAGAAAACTCCTTTTTCTCTTACCATATGAAAAAGGAAAGCGGCGGGTCAATTTCATGACTTGCAAATTGACCCGTTTTATGATAAAATTGTACAGTTATATTATATGCATGATTATAAATTGAAACTTTTTTACAGAAAGTAGGAAATATAAGAATGGCAGAAAGACAGAAAATTATTAACATAGCAGTGATCGCGCATGTCGACGCGGGAAAATCCACTCTGGTAGACGCGTTTTTAAATCAAAGCGGCGTTTTCAGGGCTAATGAGGAAGTCGTGGACTGCGTCATGGACAGCGATGATATCGAGCGGGAACGGGGAATAACTATTTATTCAAAAAATTGTTCGATTATGCATGGCGATGTAAAAATCAATATTGTAGATACGCCGGGCCACGCGGATTTTTCTTCAGAGGTGGAGCGGATCATGAAAACCGTGGACACCGTGATTCTGCTGGTGGATTCCAGCGAGGGACCGATGCCTCAGACAAGGTTTGTGCTGAAGAAATCTTTGGAGCAGGGGATCAATCCGATCCTTCTTATTAATAAGATCGATAAAAAAGACGCCCGAATCGATGAAGTCGTAGATGAAGTCTATGAGCTTTTCATGGATTTGGAGGCCAACGATCAGCAGCTGGACTTTCCGATCCTCTATGGAATCGCGAGACAGGGCGTTGTTGTTTATGATCCGAAAGACGCGGAAGGCATCGATATCGGACCGGAGGATAAGAAAGCGAAAAAGAGCGCGACCGGCATGAATGGGCTGGATATTACGCCTCTGTTCGACACCATTACAAAACATGTACAGCCTTATCCGGATCTGACGGCGGAGCCGCTGCAGCTGCAGATTTCAACTCTGGGGTACGATGATTATATTGGAAGACTGGGAATCGGACGAATCACAAAAGGCACCCTGAAGGAAGCTCAGACTGTGGCAGTGGCCAAAGCGGACGGAAGCGTTGTTCAGAGAAAAATCAATCAGGTATTCATATACAGAGGATTGAAACGCGTCGCAGTAGAAGAGGCGCAGGCTGGAGATATCGTAGTGGTTTCCGGAATTTCAGATATTTCCATTGGAGAAACCATTTGTGATGAAAAGGATCCACAGCCTATGGAAATGATTCATATCGAAGAGCCGACTCTTTCCATGAACTTTATGGTAAATAAGAGTCCTTTTGCCGGAAAAGTAGGCAGGTTTGTTACATCCCGCCATTTGAAGGAGAGGCTGGATAAGGAGCTGGAAGTCAATGTGGGACTTATGGTAGAGGAAACAGATTCTACTGACAGCTTCAAAGTGTCCGGAAGAGGGGAACTGCATCTTTCCATTCTGATTGAAAATATGCGCAGAGAAGGCTATGAGCTGGCAGTTTCCAAGCCGGAAGTCATTATGAAGCGGGATGAAAAGAATAAAATTCTGGAGCCAATAGAGGAAGTGGTGATTTCTGTTCCCGATGAATATTCGGGAGCCGTTATATCCAAACTGAATCTAAGAAAGGGTATGATGCGGGAAATGAGCGCGGAAAACGGATTTACCCGAATGGAATATCTGGTTCCGACACGGGGCCTTCTGGGGTACAGAACAGAATTTATCAATGATACCCGAGGTGAGGGAACCATGGTAAGAAGGCTGGAAGGCTTTGATGAATATAAGGGTGATATTCCACAGAGAACCAATGGGGTAGCCATTGCTCAGGAAGAAGGCACAGCCACCCCTTACGCGCTGTTTAATATCAGCGAGCGGGTTCAGATGTTCATTGAGCCGGGGACAAAAGTCTATGAGGGCATGATTATCGGCATGAACAGCCGCGGCGATGATATGGTTGTAAATCCATGCAAAGCAAAAAAAGCGACAAACATGCGGGCCGCCGGCAGTGATGAAAACATCAAGCTGGCTCCGGCCAGAACCTTTACGCTGGAGGAAGCCCTTGAATTTATTGATGATGATGAGCTGGTAGAAATCGTTCCTGACGATATCCGTCTCCGGAAAAAGCTGCTGAAAGAGCTGGAACGGAGAAGGAGCGGAAGAAGGATCGACTAGGAGGTTTTTATGCTGGATGGTCTGAATCTGAGCTTTTCTGATAAAACAATTGAGCAGCTGATCAATGTGGGACTGTCCCTGATCATATTATTTATCGGATGGATCGCGATACGGGTTATTCTTAGGATCGCCAGAAAAACACTGGAACGGTCCTCTCTGGATCCGGTGCTGTACCGGTTTATTTTGAAAATCATCCGGATTGTTTTGTGGATCATATTGGTTCTGACTATTATGGAGCGGTTCGGATTCAAAATGAACAGCCTGATTACAGTGCTGGCCGCCGCGGGAGCGGCTATCGCGCTGGCTCTTAAGGATAGTCTCGCGAATGTGGCGGGAGGCATCATGATCCTCGTCAATAAGCCCTTTGCGCAGGATGATTATATCGATATAAACGGGACAACCGGAAAGGTGCGGGACATCGACCTTTTTGTGACCCATTTGCACACCTACGATAACAAAGTCATTACAATTCCCAACGGCCTTGTTAACACTTCCGTGCTGATCAACTACACAAGGGAAAACCGAAGACGCGTGGATTGCTGCTTTGGGATCGGTTACGATGACGATATACAAAAGGCAAAGGATATCCTGGCGGCTATCGCGGATTCGGACCCTATGATCTGCAAGGATCCGCCTCCAGTTATTGGAGTCGCCGGGCAGAATGACAACTGTATATCCATCGACCTGAAGGTGTGGTGTGAAACCGATGATTATTGGGATGTGAAATATTTTCTGGAGGAAAATGTAAAGCTTGCCTTTGATGAGGCGGGAATTACGATACCGTTTCCTCAGATGGATGTTCATATCAGAAGAAAGTAAATTAATAATAGCGGGAAACCGCGAAAAATGATAACATATAAGGATAGGTAAAGAAAGGAGACTCCGAATATGGATCAAAACAAAAAGTTTAAGAGAGTACTGGTAGCGAACCGCGGAGAGATCGCTATCCGAATATTCAGAGCCTGCAGAGAGTTAGGGATCCGAAGCGTGGCTATTTATTCCGAAGAGGATAAAAACACCCTGTTTCGAACAAAGGCGGATGAGTCTTACCGGGTAGGGAAAGGAAAATCACCGGTAGACGCGTATCTGGCCATCGATGAGATTATCGAGCTGGCGAAGGCCAAGGGGGTCGATGCGATCCATCCGGGTTATGGGTTCCTGTCGGAAAACGTGGAGTTCGCGAAGGCCTGTGAAGAAGCGGGAATCGTGTTTATCGGGCCTACATACCAGATGATGGAGGCGCTGGGGGATAAGATCCAGTCTAAAATTGTGGCGAGCAAAGTAGGCGTGCCTACGATTCCAGGCGTGGAGGAAGCCATCCAAACCGAGGAGGACGCGGTGAAATACGCCGAGTTCTGCGGATACCCGGTTATGCTGAAAGCGGCGGCCGGAGGCGGCGGAAGAGGAATGCGGATTGTCCGTACGCCGGAAGAGCTGCTGCCGCAGTTCCGCAGCGCGAAAAGCGAGGCGAGGAAGGCTTTTGGCATTGACGACATTTTCATAGAGAAATATCTGGAGCGCCCAAAGCATATTGAGGTTCAGGTCCTGGGCGATAATCAGGGGAATCTGGTGCATCTGTATGAGAGGGACTGCTCCATTCAGAGAAGACATCAGAAGGTGATCGAGTTCACGCCGGCTATCTGCATTACTCAGGAGCAGAGGGAGAAGATCTGCGCCGACGCGCTGAGGATCGCGGGCGCGGTCAACTATCGAAGCGCCGGAACGGTAGAGTTTTTGGTGGATAAAAACGGGGATCATTACTTCATTGAGATGAACCCGCGGATTCAGGTGGAGCACACGGTCAGCGAAATGACCACGGGAATTGACATTGTCCAGTCCCAGATCCTGATCGCCGAGGGGCACAGCCTGG
The DNA here is from genome assembly GCA_020558355.1 of bacterium 210820-DFI.6.37. GTDB lineage: Bacteria > Bacillota > Clostridia > Peptostreptococcales > Anaerovoracaceae > Hominibacterium. The sequence continues at coordinate 36,142 of JAJCKG010000009.1, forward strand.
ACTCGGAGGAAGTGAACATTAAAGGGCAGGACGCGGTGCGGCCGAGAGGCTACGCGATCCAGTGCCGGGTAACGACGGAAGACCCGATCAATGGCTTTGCGCCGGACACGGGCGTGATCAGCATGTACCGCAGCGCGGCCGGGTTTGGGATTCGTCTGGACGGGGGAAACGCCTTTACGGACTCAACCATTTCCCCGTACTATGACAGCCTTCTGGTAAAAGTAACCTCCTGGGCGAGATCCTTTCATGACGCGGCCAACAAAGTGGCCAGAGCGCTTCGGGAGACTAAGATCAAGGGCGTTAAGACCAATACCACCTTCCTGCTGAACGTGCTGAACCACCCGACCTTCCGGGCGGGACAGTGTGACACGGGCTTTATCGCGGATAACCCGGAGCTGTTAAATGTTCGGGCGAGACAGGATAAAGAGCTGAAGGTCCTGACCTTCCTGGGTGAGAAATTTGTAAACGAGACAAAGGGCGTGAAGCCGGAATTTGACGTGCCGGTATTTCCAAGAATCAAGCAGGATGTCATCGACGGGCTGTCGGGCACAAAACAGATTCTGGACCAGCGGGGACCGGAAGGCCTTGCGAAATGGATTCTGGAACAGAAAAAGCTGCTGCTGACTGACACCACCATGCGGGATGCGCAGCAGTCGCTGATGGCCACCAGAGTAAGAACGGTGGACATGGAAAAGATCGCGCCGGCGGTTTCTTATTACGGAAAAGACCTGTTTTCCCTGGAGATGTGGGGAGGAGCCACCTTTGACACTTCCTACCGTTTCCTGAAAGAGTCCCCATGGGAACGTCTGGACACGCTGCGTAAAAAGACGCCGAATATCCTGTTCCAGATGCTGATTCGGGGAGCCAACGGAGTGGGCTATAAGAATTACCCGGATAATGTGATTCGCCGGTTTGTAAAAGAATCCGCGTCCTCGGGAATCGATATCTTCCGTATTTTCGACTCCCTCAACTGGATTGAGGGCATGGAGGTGGCGCTGGACGAGGTGCTGAACCAGGGCAAAGTGGCGGAAGCGTGCATTTGCTACACCGGCGATATTCTGGACGATAAGAAGGAAAAATACAATCTGAGCTATTATGTCAATATGGCGAGGGAATTAGAAAAGAGAGGAAGCCATATCCTGGGAATTAAGGATATGTCCGGCCTGATCAAGCCGATGGCGGCGAGAAAGCTTATCGACGCGTTAAAACAGGAGATCAGTATTCCAATCCATCTGCATACCCACGACACCAGCGGAAACGGCATCGCCACCATCCTGATGGCCGCCAGCGCCGGCGTGGATATTGTGGACGCGGCGTTTAACAGCATGTCCGGCCTGACCAGTCAGCCGGCGCTCAATTCCATTGTGGCGGCTCTGGAAAACACGGAGAGAGAAACGGGAATTGACCCGGATGGCATTCAGAAGATTTCGGATTACTGGGCGGCCGTAAGACCGGTATACAAGAGCTTTGAGTCCGAGCTTCTGGCCAGCTCCGCCGAGATCTACAAATATGAGATCCCGGGAGGCCAGTACTCCAACCTGAAACCGCAGGTGGAAAGCTTTGGGCTGGGTCACAAGTTCGAGGAAGTGAAAGACATGTACAAGGCGGTCAATGAAATGCTAGGGGATATCGTTAAGGTAACGCCGTCCTCCAAAGCGGTAGGGGACATGGCCATCTTTATGGTACAGAATGACCTGACACCGGAAAATATTTATGAAAAGGCGAGGGACATCGACTTTCCGGACTCCATCGTTTCCTATTTTGAGGGAATGATGGGACAGCCGGAGGGAGGCTTCCCGGAAAAGCTGCAAAAGCTGGTGCTTCACGGAAAGGAACCGATTACCTGTCGGCCGGGAGAGCTGCTTCCGCCGGAGGATTTTGACCAGATCAAGAAAAAACTGCGGGACGATATGGGGCTGGAAGGCACCGAGCGTCAGGCGCTCAGCTACGCTCTGTACCCGAAAGTGTTCGAGGATTACGTAAAGAGCCTGAAGAAGGAAGGAAACTTCCGTCTCATGGGAAGCGATATCTTCTTCCACGGGCTGTCAGAAGGCGAAACCTGCGAGGTGAAGATCGCGGAAGGAAAGGAACTAGTCATCCGTCTCAACGACGCGAGAGACACGGATGAGGAAGGTTTCCGGGACGTGGTCTTTGAAGTCAACGGAAACCGAAGCGCGGTGCGGATCAAGGATAAGGACGCCAGCATCGCTTCCACGGCTTCTCAGATTCTGTACGCCAACGCGGAGGACCCGTCTGAGATCGGGGCCAATATCCCGGGCAATATCCTGAAGGTGCTGGTCGCGGAAGGCGAAGCGGTAGAGGAGAAACAGCCGATCGCCATTATTGAGGCCATGAAGATGGAGACAAACATTCTGTCGCCCGCGAAAGGAACCGTGGATAAGATTTACATCAAGGAAGGCCAGCAGGTTAAGGCCGGCGAACTGGTCGCGAAACTGAAATAAGAAAAGAATCAGGGCTTTAAGTAAAGGAGATTGTTATGGGCGGCGGTATGATCGGTAAATTTGTGTATTTCTGGATGTTCCTCCTTGGAGGGCTGATTGTGGCAAAGCTTTTGGGCGTTGCGGATACGGCTTCTAACATGATTGTTTTGAGTATCGCTCTGGCCCTTGTCTTTGTGGTGTGGAATGTGCTTCGGGCAAAATCACAGGAAAACGCGGCCGCTAAAAAAGCCGCTTCCAGACCGAAAACCGGCAGCCAAAGCAAGAAAAAAAAGAAAAAGAGATAAGATAAAAAACTGCGCTTCCGCCAGAATTTTTGGACTGGAAGCGCAGCTTTTTTAAAAATCCCCGGAGCCAAAAGAAGAAAAGTATATGCATGATATGTTTCCTTCCTGCCAAAACTAAAAAGAGATTTGTCAGGAGGATGGAAATGAATAAATATAATCAGTTACTGGAGGAAATGCGGGAAAAACTTCCTCTTGGAGAATGCTTTGATGTGCTGGAGCGGGATCTTTCCATTGGAGGAAGAAATACGACCATGTTCTTTGTGGACGGTCTTACGAAGGGCTCAGTGGTTCAGCTTGTAATGTCTTTTTTGCTGGCGATTCCGCCCCAGGCTATGGATCGGGCGGAAACAGCCAGGGATTTCATCAAATATAACATGCCCTATCTGGACACGATTGTTGAGCCGGATGTGGACAACGCGCTGAAACAGCTGTATTCAGGGCTGGTGCCGGTTTTGATCGATGGCTATGATGAGATCATCATTGTTGACATCCGGGAATACCCTTCCCGTTCCGTTGAGGAGCCGTCGAAAGAGAAATCCTTACGGGGAGCAAAGGACGGGTTTACCGAAACGCTTATGACCAATGTGGCGCTGATCCGCAGGAGAATAAGAGACAACGATTTGATTTTTAAGGCTTTTGTAGTGGGAAAGAGCAGTAAGACGGACGTCTGCCTTGCCTATATGAAAGGCGCGGCGGACAAGCAGCTTGTTGAACGGGTATCCGGGTATCTCAATGATCTAAAGCTGAATACAACAACAGTGGGAGAACAGACCATTGTTGAGGCTCTGGGAAAAATGCAAAAACGAAAAAACTGGCTCAATCCGTTTCCGAAGGTCCGGTATACACAGAGGCCGGATGTAGTGTCTGCTCATATAACGGAGGGAAAGATCGCGGTTATCATCGACAATTCCCCTACTGTCATATTGATTCCGGCCGGAATCTTTGATTTTGTCCAGGATGTGGATGATTACTACTTCCCTGTGCTGACCGGAAATTACTTTCGGATGCTGCGGATCATGAACACCCTGGTGATTCTGTTTTTGACTCCCGTATACCTGCTCATCGGCCAGGGAGATATTCCGATCCCGATCAATATTGATTTTTTCGTGCCAGACGGCAGCTTTGCTATTTCCCTGTTCTGGCAGTTTATCCTGCTGGAGCTGGCCATCGATGGACTAAAGCTGGCCTCTCTTAATACGCCGGAATCCCTGGGAATGTCTCTTTCCGTTATAGGAGCGCTGATATTGGGGGAATTTTCTATTTCCTCCGGCTGGTTCATTCCTCAGACCATCTTATGTATGGCCATTGTGGCTCTGGCCAGCTTTACTCAGCCCAGCATTGAGCTGGGATACGGCGTCAAATTCGTCCGTATCCTGATTCTCATCGGAGCCGCGGTCTGGGGCGTATGGGGCGCCGTCATCGCTCTCGCTCTGGGTATGCTGTGGATTGCCACAACAAAGACCATCGGCGGCACCAGCTATCTGTACCCGCTGATTCCATTTCATTGGAGCGCTTTGAAAAAACTCATGTTTCGTACAAAAGAATAAAGATACAATCAAAACCGCAAAAGGAGCAAGCCATGAACATCGCACTGATCACATTCACAAAGCAGGGAGCCTATACCTGCGGGAAAGTTGTAAAAATATTGGAAAAGCAGGGGCATAGCTGCCGGGGATATAAAAAAGGGAGCTTTGAGGACGATTCCGGTCTGGAGCCAGTAGCAGAAAGTCTCCAGGACTGGACCGGTCAGCAGTTTCGCGGGATGGACGCTCTGATCTTTATCGGAGCCGCCGGAATCGCCGTGAGAGCTGTGGCCCCCTTTGTAAAAAGCAAGACCACCGATCCGGCCTGTATCACCATCGACGAGCGGGGCACCTGGGTGATCCCGTTTCTTTCCGGACATATTGGCGGCGCCAATGACCTGGCCCGTCTTATAGCGGCAGAAATTGGGGCCGAGCCGGTTATTACAACCGCTACGGATTTAAACGGGCTTTTCGCCGTGGATGAATGGGCCCGAAAAAATAATATGCATATCAGCGATATGAAGCTGGCGAAAAAAATTGCCTCTGATTTGCTGCAGGATAAAAAGATCCGGATAAAAAGCTACTTCCTGTTGAAAGAGCCGCTTCCAAAGGGCGTAACATGGGCGGACGCGGATCATGAAGTGGATCTGGAACTATCCATCGCCCCCACTCCTGACAGCCGCGGCGCGCTGCATCTGATTCCGCGCTGTGTGTATCTTGGAATCGGATGCAGAAAGGGCGCCTCGCGGGAAGCTATCGAAGATCTGGTGGCAGAGACCCTGCGGGATGTTGGAATCTCCATGAACGCGGTAGCGGGAGTGGCTTCCATCGACCTGAAGGCGGAGGAAGCCGGGTTAGTGGAATTTTGCCGCAGGCGGAAGCTTCCCTTTCAGGTGTTTACCGCGGAGCAGCTGGCGGAAGCGCCGGGGGAATTCAGCGGCTCTTCCTTTGTAAGCTCTGTAACCGGAGTGGATAATGTATGCGAACGGGCGGCTGTCTTCGCGGGCGAAGGAAAGCTGATCATAAAAAAACAGGCGAAAAACGGAGTGACCGTCGCGGCCGCTATTCGGGAGAAAACCTACGGTTTTTGATCTTGGATTTACGAAGCTTTTTGGGAGGAGGCTTTGCCGGAGCAAAAACTCTTCTTGTCCGAAACTATTCTTTGACATATAATAAAAGACAGAGTTTTGAAACAAATTTTGAATATACAGGGAAAAGGAGTGAAGCAGATGGAACTGATAAAAAGACCCAGACGGCTGAGAATGGATGGGAGAGTAAGAGACATGATCCGCGAGACCAGAATCTCCAAGAGCTCTCTGATCTATCCGATCTTTGTGGAAGAAGGGGAAAATATCATACGGGAGATCGAGACCATGCCGGGACAGAAACGGTACAGTCCGGATACCCTGCCTTACGCGTTGGAAGAAGTGGCAAAGGCTGGAGTAAAAAACATTATGTTTTTTGGTATTCCAAAGCACAAGGATGAGTGCGGAAGTCAGGCGTACCATGATCACGGTATCATTCAGGAGGCTATGCGGGCCGCGAAAAGGGCGGTTCCGGAGCTGCTGTACATAGGCGACGTGTGCATGTGCGAATATACCAGCCACGGTCACTGTGGTATTATCAAGGGAGATTCGGTGGATAACGACAAGACCTTGCCGCTGCTGGCAAAGACCGCTGTCTCTCAGGTGGCGGCAGGAGCCGATATGGTAGCCCCTTCTGATATGATGGATGGACGGGTGGCCGCTATCCGCGCGGCGCTGGATGAAGCGGGCTATATTGATACACCGATCATGTCCTACGCCGCGAAATACGCTTCCGCTTTTTATGGCCCGTTCCGGGACGCGGCAGGATCGGATAACTTCAAGGGCAACCGTAAAACATACCAGATGGACTGGCACAACAGGCGGGAAGCCCTCAAAGAGGTTTATTCCGATTTGGAGGAAGGCGCGGATATCATCATGGTAAAGCCGGCCCTGTCCTATATGGATATCATCCGGGAAACGAGAGATCGGGTCAATGTACCGGTAGCCGCTTACAGTGTAAGCGGGGAATACGCCATGATCAAAGCCGCGGGAAGTCAGGGCATGATTGATGAAAAGGCCATCATTGCGGAAACCACCACCAGCATTTACCGGGCCGGTGCCGAAATTTTAATTACTTACTTTGCGAAAGAAATCGCAGGAATGATCGATGAAGGGAGAATCGGATAATGGCAAAGACAACAAACTCAGCAGCGCTCTTTGCGGAAGCGCAAAAGTACATACCGGGCGGAGTCAACAGTCCGGCCAGAGCTTTTCAGGCGGTAGGCGATACGCCTCGCTTTATCAAAAAAGCGGAAGCGCAGTATCTTTATGATGAAGATGACAACAAAATGATCGACTATATCGGTTCCTGGGGTCCTATGATTTTGGGGAACAACCATCCTGACGTACTGAAAGCGGTACAGGCTGTGATTCTGGATGGGCTCAGCTTTGGAGCGGCCACCGCGAGAGAGATCGATATGGCAAAGCTGGTCTGCGATATTCTTCCTTCTGTAGAAATGGTTCGTATGGTTAATTCCGGAACAGAGGCGACTATGAGCGCTCTGAGAACCGCGAGAGGCTATACAGGGAGGAACCGGATTATTAAATTTGAAGGCTGTTATCACGGCCACAGCGACGGCCTGCTGGTAAAAGCGGGGTCCGGTCTTATCGCGGAAGGCGGTACGCCGGACAGTGCGGGCGTTACACCAGGCTGCGCTCAGGATACCCTTACCGCGAAGTACAACGATTTTGAAAGCGTAGAAAAACTCTTTGATACATATAAGGGAGAAATCGCGGCAGTAATTCTGGAGCCGGTTGCCGCTAACATGGGTGTAGTGCCTCCGGAAAAGGGATTTCTGGAAAAGGTAAGACAGATCTGTACGGATGAGGGAACGGTCCTGATTTTCGATGAAGTTATTACAGGCTTCCGCCTGGCTCTTGGAGGAGCGCAGGAAGTGCTGGGGATCCAGCCGGATCTTTCTACCTTCGGAAAAATTATTGGCGGCGGTATGCCGGTTGGCGCTTACGGCGGCAAAAAAGAGATTATGGAAGTGGTAGCGCCTTTAGGCCCGGTTTACCAGGCGGGGACTCTCAGCGGAAACCCGGTGGCAATGGCGGCGGGGATTACCCAGCTTACCTATCTTAAAGAGCATCCGGAAATTTATACAAAGATCAACGCTCTGGGAGAGCGGCTTTACGGAGGCCTTGCTGATATCGTAGAAAAAGCGGGGGCGGCCTGCAGTGTGAACCACATCGGTTCCATCGGCACCCTTTACTTTACAGATAAGAAGGTGCGGGATTTCGCCACTGCAAAGACCGCCGATATTAAACGCTACGCGGATTATTTTAAATTCATGATGGACAGGGGAAGCTACTTCGCGCCTGCCCAGTTTGAGGCGATGTTCCTGTCTGCCGCGCATACAGAGGCGGATATCGACGCAACATTAGCGGCGGCGGCGGAATACTTTGGAGTATAAAAAGCAATGAAAAAAATATACATCATCGGAATCGGTATGGGAAATCCCGATACTATTACAATAGGCGCGCTGAACAAAATAAAGGAGTGCCAGGCTGTAATAGGAGCAAAACGTATGGTGGAAAGTGTGGGTCCTGTCTCCGGCAGGACCCATTATGCCATTACGCCCTCTGAAATCGCGGACTGGATCAGGCGGCAGGAGGACGCGAATCAGGTTGCGGTCCTGATGTCCGGCGATACCGGTTTTTTCAGCGGGGCGAAAAAATTGGCCGCCCTGATCCGGGAAGATACCAGGTGGGAGACAGAGCTGATTCCCGGCATCAGTTCGCTCCAGTACTTCTGCGCGAAGATACAGCGGTCCTGGGATGACGCGAAGGTGGTCAGCCTTCATGGGCGGCAGGCGGATTTTATCAGTGAAATACGGAAGAACGAAAAGGTGTTCTTCCTGACAGATAAAAAAAATACACCGGATTATATATGCGAATGTCTTGTGGAGGCAGGAATTGAAACCGCAAAGGTATATGTGGGAGAGCGGCTGTCCTATCCGGATGAAAACATTACCTGCGGAAGCCCGGGAGACTTGGCCCGCGAAACCTTTGACCCTCTCAGCGTAGTGCTGGTGGAACGGGCTGGGGCGGGAAGTGCGCTTCCGGTTACCCACGGCTTGCCGGACGAAGCCTTTATACGGGGAAGCGTTCCCATGACAAAAGAAGAGATACGAAGCGTCACCTTATCCAAGCTGCGGATCCGAAGGGAAGATGTTATCTATGACGTAGGCGCCGGGACCGGCTCTGTTTCTGTTGAGATGGCTTTGCAGGCGGAGCGGGGACAGGTCTATGCCATCGAAATAAAGGAAGAAGCGGTCAGGCTGATTGAGGAAAATAAAAAAAAGCTGGGAGCCGGAAATCTCCAGGTGATACAGGGAATGGCCCCGGAAGCCTTCTGCGGTCTTCCAGCGCCGGATAAAGCCTTTATCGGAGGCTCCAAAGGCAATTTGAGCCAAATCATACAGGCTCTGCTGGATAAAAATCCGGAGGTTCGGATCTGTGTCAATGTGATTGCTCTGGAAACACTGACAGAGGCGGCGCGGGCTTTTCAGAGCCATGGCTTTGAAGCTGTGGATGTTGTTCAAATCTCCGCTGCCCGGGCCAAACCGCTGGGAAGGTATCATTTGATGATGGGTCAGAATCCGGTATTTATTCTGACCGGACAGAAATCGAGGTCAGAGTATGATAAGTAAAAGAACTCCCCGGCTGTTGATCGGAGCGGCGGGAAGCGGATGCGGAAAAACCACTTTTGTCTGCGGCCTTTTGCAGGCTCTTTCAGACGCGGGAAGAAATCCGGTTTCCTTCAAATGCGGGCCGGATTATATTGACCCCATGTTTCATACGGAAGTGCTGGGAGTGCCCTCCCGGAACCTGGATCTGTTTTTTACAGAGGAAGAGACGGTCCGGTATTTGATGGCGAAGCACGCGGACAAAGGAGATATGGCGGTAGTGGAAGGCGTCATGGGCTATTATGACGGATTGGCGGGAATTTCCGACAGGGCCAGTTCCTTTCATTTGGCGGAGGCGACCGAAACACCGACTGTCTTACTGGTAGACGGACGAGGGAAATCTCTTTCTCTGTTAGCGGAGATCAAGGGGTTTTTAGACTTTAGAAAAAACAGCGGAATCAGCGGGATCATTCTCAACCGGATATCCGGCATGATCTATCCGGAGCTGAAGCAGCTTATGGAAGAGCAGCTGCCTGTAATCGTTTACGGCTATCTTCCCAAATTGGAGGAATGTTCGCTGGAAAGCCGGCACCTGGGGCTGGTGACAGCCCAGGAAATAAAAGATCTGCAAAGCATTATCCAAAGGCTGGCGGATCAGATAAAAAAAACAGTTGATTTACAGGGACTGATGGATCTGGCGGATCGCGCGAAGCCGCTGACTTTTGAAAAAATCCAACTCCCGAAGCCTCTTTCGGAGCCGGTTTCCATCGGCGTGGCCAAAGACCGGGCTTTTTGCTTTTATTATCAGGATAATCTGGAGCTGCTGGAAGAACTGGGAGCAAAGCTGATTCCTTTCAGCCCGGTAGAGGACGATTCCCTTCCCCAGGGAATTTCCGGACTGATTTTCGGAGGCGGATATCCGGAGCTTTATCTTCCGCGGCTTTCCGACAACCGGTCGATGCGAAATCAGATCCGGAAAGCCGTAGAAGAGGGAATGCCATGCCTTGCTGAGTGCGGCGGCTTTATGTACCTTCACCGGCAGCTTTTAGACCGGCAGGGGACCCCCTATCCTATGGTGGGGCTGATCGATGGCGAAAGCTATCCTACTGAAAAGCTGGGGCGTTTTGGCTATGTTACGCTTACGGCGCGGAAGGATAATCTGCTCTGCGATAAAGGCGGGCAGCTGAAAGGGCACGAGTTCCATTACTGGGACAGTACACAGTCCGGCGATGGGTTTTACGCAAAAAAGCCGCTACGGAACAGAGCGTGGAATTGCGTAGTAGCAGAGGATAATCTGTTCGCGGGCTATCCGCATATTTATTTTTACTCGGATCCTCAGGCGGCGAGGCGTTTTGTACAGGCGTGTGATGTTTTTAAAGGAGAAAGTATGGCAGATTATTGATGCTTGGTTAAATTTGGTAAGACAGTCCTTTCCATTGAAAAGTTTACGCAGATGGTTTATTATTGATATATTGTAATCAATAAACGCTTAGAGAAAATTGCCATTGGATCATTTTATGGATTAAACAAAGAGGTGTTCATGGAAAAAAATATATCAAAAAGATACAGTCAGGATTTTTATAAGCTTATGGCTGAAAATCTTGACGATGAGATCTTCGTAACGGATGGGGAAGGAGTTGTATTGTTTGTAAACCAAGCTGCGGTAAAGGTAATTGGGCAGCCGGTTTACGACTTGATTGGACGACCTGTAAAAGAACTTGTGGATAAAGGTTTTTTCAGACCCAGCGCAACGATGGAAGTACTCAAACAAGGGAAAAGAGTAGATATTATACAGACATTAAATAATGGGAAAAAAGTAGTATGCACAGGAGTACCTATCTTTGATGATGACCGTGAAAATATACACATGGTAATCAGCACAACAAAAGATGTTACCGTACTGAGTGAAATGTTTGAAACAATAGAATCGCAAAAAGAGGAACTTTCAAATTTGAGGGAAATGGCCTTTCAGAACGAAGGTTTTATTTCCGGAGAGAACGATTCACATGGTATTAAAGAGAAGATTATGAAAGTAGGACCGCTTGACATTCCTGTACTTCTCCAGGGAGAAACAGGGGTGGGAAAAGAGGTAACGGCCAAAGCAATCCATCTTCTCGGCCATGGTAAGGATAAGCCTTTTGTTAAAATAAACTGCGGTATTATTCCTGAAAATCTTATTGAATCCGAGTTGTTTGGGTATGAGGCTGGCGCTTTTACAGGAGCCGAAAGAAGCGGAAAAAAAGGAAAGATCGAAATGGCGGAAGGAGGAACTCTGTTCCTCGATGAAATCGGTGAAATGCCATTATCACTCCAGGTAAAGCTGCTTGACTTTCTGCAGGATGGAACCTTTACAAGAGTAGGTGGGACAAAAAAACTTAAAGTACATACTCGAGTGATTACTGCTACAAACAGAAACCTGAAGGAAATGAGCAACAAGGGCGAATTCCGTAAGGATTTGTATTTCAGAATCAATGTAGTACCTTTTGAGGTTCCTCCTCTCCGCGAGCGGCAGGAGGATATAGACGCCCTTGCAAAATACTTTCTGACAAAATGCAATAATAAATATAAAGGCAAAAAGTCGATGAGCAGCAGCGCGAAAACAATATTGCATTCTTACAGCTGGCCAGGAAATGTAAGAGAACTGGAGCATACGATAGAGCATATGTATGTTATGTCTGACAGTGATACAATTACTGAGGAAGACTTTAAACGAGCCATTTCTGATGAAAATGGAGGAAATAGCCAAATGGGTCCTTCAGTGAGCTGTAATGGATTTATGCCACTTAAAGAAGCCAAATGGGAAGTGGAGAAACAGCTTGTGACAAAGGCATATGAGCAGTTCGGGAGCACATATAAAGTTGCGGATGTATTAAAAATTGATCAGTCCACTGTAGTAAAGCTGTTAAAAAAGCATGCGGGAGACGCAGAGTAATAGAGTAACAGGGTTTAAAGAAAATGATGAAAAAAGTCATGATTTAATGATATTTTTCATCATTTTCTTTTTTTATGAGAAAAGATTGTTTTTTTTAAATCCTCCATTCTCTTGTAGATTTAGCGGGTTTTAGCGCATTTTAAGAAATATTATCGATTTGGCACCATTATTGCGTTATAAATTAATAGTTTTATTCTTCAGTTGAAAAATTAGACATCGTTAATAAGGAGGATTATTTATGGGAAAAGAACTTGTTTTAAAGGCGTTAAAGCATGAAAAAGTTGATGAGATCCCTTGGGTTCCATTTGCGGGAGTACATGCCGGGCAGTTAAAAGGATTCACAGCGGAAGAAATGCTGACTAATGCGGATAATATCGTTGAATCCTTAGTTGAAGTAAATAAACTTTATATGCCAGATGGATTACCTGTATTATTTGATCTACAGGTTGAGGCTGAAATTCTTGGCTGTGATCTTCTTTGGGCGAAGGATAACCCTCCTTCCGTAAAAAGTCACCCGCTTGCTGCTGAAAAGACCCTTCCTTGTCAATGCAAACTTCCTACACCAGAGTCTGGAAGATTGCCGATGATCTTGGACGCGATGAAGAGAGTAAAAGCCGAGATCGGAGAAGAGACTGGTCTTTATGGGCTTATCTGTGGACCTTTCACTTTAGCGTCACATCTGAGAGGCAGTGACATCTTTATGGATATGATGAAGGACAAAGCTTATGTTAAAGATCTGATGGCGTACTGCGGACAAGTGGCAGTAAGAATGTGTGAAATGTACATTGATGCGGGAATGGATGTAATAGCGGTAGTTGATCCGCTTATTAGTCAGGTGTCGCCTAAAATGATTGAAAAGCTCTTATCCGAAACATTCATCGGAGTATTCGATTATATTAGAAGCAGGGATTGTTTATCATCCTTCTTTGTATGTGGTAATGCGACAAATCAGATTGAAGTGATGTGTAAGATGGGTCCGGACGGTGTATCTGTTGATGAAAATGTTGACCTTGCCAAGGCCAAGGAAATTACGGATAGATATAATATTGCCATTGGCGGAAATATTCCTTTGACAACAACCATGCTTCATGGAACACAACAGGATAACATCAAGAGTGTTATCGATTTGATCGACAGCATAGAAGACAAGAGAAACTTCATTGTAAGCCCAGGTTGTGATATGCCGTACGCGACCCCAAGGGAAAACACTATTGCGTGCGCGCAGGCAGTTAAGCATCCTGAAAGTTCAAGAGAGCTTATTGTTAACTATGAAAGTTCATTTGATGATATTGAAGTGGTTATTCCGGATTATGAAAAGGCGGAAAAGGTTATTATCGAACTGTTTCTTCTGGATCCGGAGCAGTGCGCGGCATGTACCTATATGCTGGCGTCAGTAGAAGACAATTTAGAATATCTCAAGGATAAGGCGGAATACAGAGTTTATAAGTACTTTATTAAGGAAGATATTGCCAGAACACAGAAGATGGGAATTAAGAACCTCCCTACAATGTGCATAAATGGAGAGCAGAAATTCATATCCATTATTCCAAGTAGAGAAGAACTCATTAAAGCAGTACAGGAGGCTGCGAAATAATATGTTATTGATATAATCACTACGGATTATTTTGATAAATTTAGAGATGAAAAGGAGAAACTAGAATGGCAAGAGAAGAATTAATGCAGAAAGCTTTTGAAGCGATTGTAGAAGCTGATGAAGATATGGCTGCGGAAGTTCTCGACGCGGGTGCTGCAGAGGGAATTACAGCTGTAGAGCTTCTTCAAGAAGGCTTCAGCAAAGGCATGAATGAGCTCGGCGAACAGTTTAGCAGAGGAGAAATCTTTCTTCCCGAACTTATTTTTGCTACAGAAGTTATGAAAGTTGTAACTGATAGAGTCGACGAAGAGTTGGCTGCTAAAGGTGACGCGGGAACCGATAAAGGCAAGATCGTTATCGGAACCGTAGAGGGCGATGTACATGACATTGGTAAGGGAATCTGCGTATCTATGTTAAAGGCTTCTGGTTTTGAAGTCTATGACATGGGAAGAGAGGTGCCTGCGGACACATTCATCGAAAAGGCTGAAGAAGTCGGCGCGGATATCATCGGCACAAGTGCGCTGCTGACTACCACAATGACTGTACAGCAGGAACTGGAAGAAAAACTGAAGGAAAGAGGTCTCAGAGAAAAGTACGCGACTATGGTAGGGGGATCTCCTGTAACTAAAAGATGGGCTGAAAAAATCGGAGCGACGGCTTATTCAGAAGATGCCTCTGAATGCTGTCAGGTAGCGTTGCAGCTATTAGCAAATAAATAAAAATCACAATGTGTAAAACGTTGTGTAGAAAGGGAAAAATATGAGCGATAAAAAATATTTAACCCGTATGGGAGACGGTGAAGCCGTATGGATGTCAAAAGCTGAAATCCATGAAGATGTGTTAGCTGGTATGGAAGATGCTGTAACAAAAGGCAAGTCCGAACCAATGAGTCAGAGTGATATCGATTATATGGTTGAAATTCTGACAGATGAAAATAAGATTGTTGGCGTTGAGCCGGGATACGAAGGTGTTACCATTTTTGACGCGGGAACTCTGAAGATTCCTGTAAGATCTGGAGTTCCAGTAGATAGAAGTACAGATGTCTTAATTCACGAAAGAGTTCTGATGTCAGACGCTATGGAGCTTTGCCACCCTGACTACAGTTGGAAAGCGATCAAGAATATAGCTCCTGAAGAAGCAATGATGATGGAACAATGTCAGATGAATACTATCATTCCGCTCTTCTATGGCGCAATGCCGAACATGGGGCTTTATACAAAACCGGACGGCCCTTATGAAAACTGGTCGGAATTACTGCCGCAAGGGAAGATCAAAGAGGCTATGGAAGCCCAGGAACTGGCAGCTGACGCTTGTGCGGAAGATATGATTTATATTGCGTCAATGCAGGCGGAAGCAGGCGCTGATGGAATACAGTTTGATACGGCTGGAGCAGCAGGCGATGGCGACTATCTGGCAGCATTAAAAGCGGCCAAAGTTCTTTCGGAAAAATATCCTGATCTGTGTATCACAATGGGCATGGCAAACGAATTTACTCTTGGCATGCATGGCAGACTTAAATTTGAAGGACAGAAATTAGCGGGAACTTATCCGGCAAAGCAGGTTAAGATTTGTGAATCCGCGGGAGTACAGTCTTACGGATGCGTAATCAATACCAACAGTTCAAGATCATTTGCGTGGAATCTGGCTCGCGCGACTACATATGTTCAGCAGGCGACAAAGGTTGCTGACATACCTGTATTAGTAGACGCTGGTATGGGCGTTGGCGGTGTGCCTCTTACTAACGTATGCCCTGTAGACGCCTCATCAAGAGTCGCGAAATGCTTAATGGAGATCGGTAAAGCCGATGGATTGTAGATAGGCCATGGAGACGCGTTTGGTATGGCTGCGACTTATGAAATGGCTATGGGATTACAGGGAACACGCGCTGCCGGAGATCTGGTTGCTCGTATGGTATTCAAAGGCATGAAGATTGCGGACGCCAAAGCTTATGTAGCGGAAAAACTCAACTGTGCTGTAGAGGATTTGTCAGATTGTTACGCTATGAAAGAGATCAGGGAATCTCTGGATATCGGACATATGATTATTACTCCACATGCGTCCTATGGTATGGCTGCAAAGATCAAGATTGCGGAACTGTTAGATATCAAGATTCCTAGTGTCGAAAACTTCAAAAAGCAGATTGGCTTAAAGTAAACAGAAATCAAAACAAATGAATAAATTGTGATACAAGTTGCAAGGAGGACTTGCGACTTGTATCAGCAATAATAAATTCAGAATATTTTGCTTTTATTGGATGCATTTATAGAAAAGGAGTGCATTATGGAAAATAACAATTTAAACAAACAGCCAAAAAAATATGAAACTGGATTGATTATTTTTAGTGTTGCGATACTATTTGCATTTGTCGCGTTTATGGCAATCAAGCCTGACGCGGCACTCAATGGCGTAAACAATGTATTTGACGCAATTATTAAGTATACAGGAGGAATCCTGGAAATATTCACCTTATTCGTACTTATTGTATCAGTATATTTGTGTATTGGTACTAAATATGGAAATATTAAGCTGGGAGAAGGAAAACCTGAATACAGCACCTTTAGTTATATCGCAATGATGTTCCTGGCAGCAGTAGCGTCGGCATTATTGTACTGGTCATTTACAGAATGGGCATTCTACTATATGACTCCTGGTAATGGAATGGAGCCGGAATCAACAATGGCTCTTGAATCAGGACTTGCGTACTCATTATTCCACTGGGGCGTTCATGGACAGGCTGTGTATGTAGTAATCGCGCTTGCCATTGCGTATGCGTACTATATCAAGAAAGTCCCTTCACTTCAGACAAGCGCGGTTTGCCAGGCTATGTTGGGAGATAAAGTTAAGCCGGGCGCGAGGACTGCGGTTGGTAAGTTTGTAGATTTCTGCGTAATTTTTGGAATCGTTGGAGGCCTGGGAGTATCCCTCGGATTATCTGTACCTCTCACTGGCGGCGCTTTAACCCAGGTGTTCGGTATTGAAATTACATTCCCGATTCAGGTTGCGATCGTAGTTGGAATAGCTCTGGTATTTACCTTCACATCGTTTATTGGCACGCAGAAAGGAATGAAAAGACTAAGCAACTTTGCGGTTGGATGCGCCCTGGTACTTGTGGCGTGGATCTTTATCGCTGGTCCTACAGACTTTATCATCAAGAATACGGTTAATTCCTTTGGATGGATGTTTGAAATCATACCTAGGGCAGGATTGTTTACTGACCCGATTGAAAACAGTGGGTTCCCTGAGGCATGGACCTTGTTCTTCCAGGCGTTTTATCTTAACTATGCCGCTATGATGGGTATCTTTATCGCCAAAATTTCAAAGGGAAGAACCATTAGAGAAATGGCGATTGCTACATTAATCGGTATTTCCGCAGGCGGATGGGTAATTTTCTGTGTGGATTCAAGCTTTTCTATCTATACGCACGTAAATGGTTTAACTGACGTAGTTGAACTGGTCAATAGCGGTGTAGGTGAAGCGGGTATCTATCAGATTCTGGAAATACTCCCTGGCGGAGCAGTAATTCTTCCGATTATTGTACTTCTGGCTATTGTTGGATTTGTAGCGTCCTCTCTTGATTCGGCATCACTGGCTCTTGCGCAGACAACCCAAAAAGTACCGGATAAGAATGGCAATGTAAATCCTATGCTCAGGGTGTTCTGGTGTGTAATGCTGACATTAGTACCGCTGTCCATTATGTTTGTAGGCGCTAATTTTTCGACTCTTAAAACTTTATCCATTATTATCTCAATGCCGTTTATGGTCATTGTAGCCTATATGACGATTCGGGTTCTTATGTGGATGAGTAAAGACGAGAGAGAAGGCAAACTTGATAAGTATAGAGTTGATAGGAGAACAAAAAAAGCTCCGGTAGATGAAGAACTTGCCGAATAATCGATCGTTATAGCCCCAATCAACAAATTCAAATTGACAGGACATTTCTGGTACAGGCAATGTCCTGTCAAAGATAATAGCAGTGAAACAGGAGTTACATACATGGAGACAAATCACTTTAAAATGTTTGATGATATACAAGAAATTGTACTGATAGAAAATGAAGGTAGAACAATTGAGTATGTCAATAGAGCTTTTTGCAGATGTCATGGAGTTACTCTAAAGGAAGCTGTGGGAAGGAGTTGTTTTGACTTTATAATTCCTGAAGATCGTGAAACATGCAGTGTGGAACACGTTGTCACTCCGGAGAATCCCTATTATAGAACGATAGGAAGGTCTAAACATATAGATGACAAAATAATATGGATTCAATATGTTGGCCGCGCGTACTTTGATGATGATAATAACTGTATTGGATTTCAGGAAACAGGCGTGGATATAACCGAATGGAAAGAAAAGATAGAAGCGAGGGCCAAAAGGCTTGCTAAAGTAAACCAGAGAATTGAAAAAGAAATTAGAAAAGATGTCACTAAGGTTAAGGTCAGCTCAGGAATGGACTGCAGCGATAAAACATTTCCGATAGTACATGAATTTTCCGACATATACACCGCAAATACAAAAATGAAATCGGTGATATCGTACGCGAAAGCAGTTGCGGCAGGAGGAGCGACAATTCTTGTGGAAGGGGAAAGCGGCACTGGTAAAGAATTATTCGCCCAGGCGATTCATAGTGCCAGTAAGAGATCTAATGGCCCCTTTGTAACAATTAACTGCGGCGTAACACCCCCACAGTCAATGGGAAATGAATTCTTTGGATATACGGAGGGAGCGTTTGATGGAGCGGCAAAAGGAGGAAAGCCAGGAAAATTTGAAATGGCCTCAGGGGGAACATTGTTTCTGGATGAGATAGACCAAATTCCTTTAGCGCAGCAGGCTGCGTTGATGCGAATCCTTGAAACAAAATCGGTATCAAGGATTGGTGATGATAAAGAGGTACGTATTGATGTGCGTATAGTATGCGCCACAGATAAAAACTTATACAGGGAAGTGAAGGAAGGTCGGTTTAGAAGCGATTTATATTATCGGCTGAATGTAATAAATTTATATATTCCACCTTTAAGGGAAAGAAAAGAAGATATTTATTTGCTCATTGGAGTGTTTATAAAGAAATACGGCAGTCATCATTTTTATAAAGAGAAAGCTTTCAGTGATAAGAAGCTGACCGCGTTTTATGAATATGACTGGCCCGGAAATGTAAGAGAACTGCGGAATGTTGTTGAACGCCTGATTTATATGCCTGATAAAGATAATGATATGTTTTTTGAATATATGATCAGAGATTTTGATCATAAAGACGATAATAAATCAAAAAAGGAAAAAGAAAACAAACCGCAGGATGAAAAACAGAAAATAATCAATTTTATAGAAATGTGTGAGGGAAATATAAGTATGGTTTCAAGAAAGATGGGTATTTCCAGAAATACATTATATAAAAAATTGAAAAAATATAATATCAAATATTGAAAAAATCCAGTACAAAAAGGCAATCAGGGGAAGACTAGCGGCAACTGTGGGAAAGGAGCGTATCTTATGATCAAATTAGTTCTTTTGACAGGATTTCTTGGAGCGGGGAAAACCACTTTAATGAAGGAAATTTTAAATTCATATGGAGATATGAAGACAGGGGTTATAGTAAATGAGTTTGGTGAAATTAATATTGACGCTAAATTGATCAGCAAAGATGGAATTAAGATGGCGGAGCTTTCTAATGGTTCGATTTTCTGTGCGTGTATCAAGGACAAGTTTGTGGACAGCCTGATAGAAATGTCCCTACAAGATCTGGACTATCTTTTTATTGAGGCTTCTGGAATGGCGGACCCCGCAAATATGAATCAGATTCTGGAAGGCATAAAGAATAAAGTTCTTAATTCATATGATTATAGAGGGTCCATTTGTGTAATTGACGGTGAAAGTTTTGCGGATCTTTACGAACTGCTCCCCGCGATTACCGCACAGCTTGAATTCTGTGGAGGCGCGATTATCAACAAGGGAGATTTAATTGACGAAAAACAGCTTAAAAAAATTCTGGATATCATCGATGAAGTGAATCAGGATATATCCGTTTTTGTAACATCGTACTGTAAAGTCAATGTAAAAGAACTCGTTGAAGGCCTGAAAAAAAATACTGTAGAAGCAAGAGAAAGCAGCAATAGAGCAGAGACGAGGCCAACTACTTTTATTTTAAAAGGGCTGCGGCAGGTCCCTTATGACAGATTAATAATGTTCCTTAATGAGATTGCGAAACATACATATCGCATGAAAGGATTTGCGGATACGGATAAAGGGAATATTGAAATCAGTACTGTGGGAAATAATATTCATTTAAATGAGTGGCCAAATGCTGTTGACAATACGGAAATAGTTGTAATTTCATCAGTCGGATTTAAGATGATGAGTATTTTAACCAGGAGTATTGCGGAACATTTAAAGGGATTTATAAGATTGTAAAGTGTAAGTGTTATGACTTTTCAGGAGGAGAAGGAAGGATCGATGAATAGATATTTAATGGAATTTAATATGGAAGAGTGCAGTGAGCTTGCCCATGAAATATTTATGCGGACTTCAGGTATTAATAAGGATGGTCCTAAATTTGAAAGAATGAGAAAGGACGCCTTTCGGATGAGGAAGGTAATTGAAGATAGAATTAAGATAAGAGCGACTTGCGCGTATTACGATGATGTCGAAATTACAGGAAATAAAGCGATAATAGGAGGAAAAATTTTTCGATGCAGCGCATTTGATCAACTCCGGCAGGAGTATATAAAAGGGGCGTATATTTACGCGCTTTCTGTTGGGGATTTTGGATTCCCGGAAGAGCCTATTTTGGATCAGCTGTATGCGGATATATGGGGCAGCGCGTTTACTGACGCGGCAAGGATCCTTATGAGAAAGAAGCTTGAAGAAAACGCGAAATTAAGTGACAGCTTTGGTCCTGGATTTTACGGAATGGATGTCAGCGAGATCGGTACTTTGACATCTATGCTCAACATGGACGAACTGGATATTGAAGTGAAAGCTAATGGAATCATGGTGCCCTTAAAGTCGTGCGCGGGGCTTTATTTCAGCGTTGATGAAAGATATCAGAAGCTTAATCAGGCTTGTGAAACTTGCATGGGAACTCATTTGAGCTGTAAATTATGTCAGGTATATGGAGGGATCAATTAATGTTTAAATGTACAGGTGTTTGTGATAGCTGCGGAAGATGTAAAAATTCAGCTATGACGCGTGGGGCTAATGAAAGAAAAACAAAAATGCTTACATATCCTGATGACTTTAAAGCTACATTGACTAAAAAGGGATACGGAATTGCGTTCGATATAGGAACTACCACGGTAGTGGGTATGCTGTGGGACCTTAATAAAGGAAAACAGATTGCGGCCCGCGCAAAGACAAACCCGCAAAATGAATTTGGTATGGATGTAATATCTAGGATAACCTTTTGCGGAAGAGACCGTCAAAGACTAGATCTTCTGAGAAAGAAAATCACAGATTGTCTTAATGAAATAATCGCTGAGCTGTGCGAAGAAACCGGAATTGGAAAAGATGACATTCTGAACGCTTCAGTCTGCGGAAATACGACTATGTCTCATTTGTTTGCCGGGTACTCGCCGATTACGCTGGCGCTGGCACCGTTTCATCCCGCTTATACGGGAACTTTAAAGCTTAGCGCGAAAGAGGCATTGATCGATATAAACAAAGCTGGAGAAGTAGTTATAGTTCCTAATATTGCGGGGCATGTGGGAGGCGATATTACTGCGGGTATTGTCGCTTCCAGAGTCTTAGATATGGAAGGTGTGTCAATATTCATAGATATTGGAACCAATGGTGAAATCATTCTTACTGATGGAAAACGCGCGTATGCTTGTTCTACCGCGGCCGGTCCTGCGTTTGAAGGGGCTGCGATTCTTCACGGTATGAGAGCGGCAATAGGCGCGATCGAAAAAATCAGAATAGAAAAGGGGGATGTTGATTTTAAGACCATTGGAGAATGTGAACCGCAGGGAATCTGCGGATCAGGTCTGATCGACGCCATTGCGCAGATGATCAGGGCCAAACTGATAAGTAAAACAGGAAGACTGATTGGAGCGGAAGATGTTGATAAGAAAAATCTTGATCCCGCTTTGAAAGAAAGGCTGATTGAGATCGACGGAGAAAGAAGATTCGTATTGGTCTCCAAAGTCAATGGCGATGATATTGTAATTACCCAGAACGATATCAGAGAGGTGCAGCTGGCGAAAGGCGCTATAGCGGCAGGAATCAGGTTAATGCTTGAGGAAATGGGAAAATCCATCGAAGATGTGGATCGGATAATAGTAGCGGGAGCCTTTGGTAATTATATAGATAAAGAGAGCGCGGTGACTATCGGCATTTTGCCGGCCATTGGCCTTGATCGGATTGTATCTGCCGGAAATACTGCAGGCGCGGGAGTGTCAATGATTTTGGTAAATGAAGAAGAGCTGGCGCTGGCTGAAAGCTTGCCACAGTATGTAGAGCATATTGATTTGGCGGCCAGAGAAAATTTTCAGGATATTTATCTGAGTTCTATGGCATTCAGATAACTTATATGGGGAACGGATCGGATGGATCACATGGACTCTAAATCCATGCAGCCGGGTGAAACTCCCGGGTTCCTCGCCAAATTTAGAAAGGAAGGCGCGGAAAGTGATATTGAGTAGGGAACAAATTATATCTATTCTAAAATCAGATGATAAACAGCAGATGGAAGATTTGTTTGCAAAAGCAAGAAATGTAAGAGAAAAAATCTTTGGAAAAAAAGTTTTTTTGTATGGCTTCGTATATTTTACTACATGGTGTAGAAATGACTGCACTTTTTGTTATTACAGAAAATCCAATGAAATTGAAAGATATAGGAAAGATCCAGAGGAAGTGTTCCGGCTATCGAAAGAATTGGCTGATTCAGGGGTACATCTCATAGATTTGACTATGGGGGAAGATTTGCGCTATTATTCGGAAGATTTTAATTCATTGGTAGATATAATCAACCAGATTAAAAGTGAACTTGGACTTCCTGTGATGATTTCTCCAGGAGTACTAAATGGCGATCAGATTGAAAAAATTTCCAAATCTTGCGCTGACTGGTACGCGCTTTATCAGGAGACCCATAATAAAGCTCTGTTTGAAAAACTTAGAATTAATCAGAGCTATGATGAGAGGATGCGTGCCAAATTATATGCTAAAGAGAAAGGTATGCTTATAGAAGAAGGGATTATGTCCGGTATAGGTGAATCCTATGAAGATATTGCGGATTCACTGATAGAAATGGGACGCGTCGGCGCAAGTCAGATGCGGATAATGAGCTTTGTGCCACAGATTGGAAGTCCTATGGAAAAGATAAAAACGCCAGATAGAATGATTGAATTGAAGGCGATAGCGCTTATGAGAATCGCGTACCCATGGGCTCTTATACCAACATCTCTGGATGTGGATGGTATTGCGGGCCTGGAAGCAAGATTGAACGCGGGCGGAAATGTAGTGACCTCCATTATTCCTCCGAGAACAGGTCTTGCGGGCGTCGCTCAAAATAGTATGGATGTTGATGATGGGGGAAGAACGGTTGAGGAGGTAAAAAAAATACTGGAACGTATAGGTCTCGAAGCGGCAACAGCACAAGAATATAAAGATTACATAGGAAAATTAAAATGTCGAAAATAGTAATAGTGGGAGGCAAACTTCAGGGAAGTGAGGCAGCGTATCTGGGGCAGAAAGCAGGTATAGAAATCGTATTGATTGATAAGAATCCACAGGCCCCGGCACAAAATTTATGTACAAAATTTGTATGCGGAGATATTTTATCCGATGATCCAGCGGTAACGGATGAATTGGAATCTGCTGATATGATACTGCCTACAATGGAAAATGATGAAGCGTTGGAGGGCCTTGTAAAACTGTGTGAGGAAAAAGGATATATCCTGGCATTTGACTGGAGGGCCTACAAGATAACTTCATCAAAGAAAAAATCAGACAAGCTGTTTGCTGACAATGGTCTACCATGTCCGCAATATTACCCTAAAGGAAATTTCCCTTTTATAGCAAAGCCGGATTCTGAAAGCGGAAGTCACGGTGTTCAGGTTTTTACAGATCAGGAGGAGCTTAATACCTTTATCAAGAATAATGGAGACGCGTATATTATTCAGGAGTTTATTGAAGGACCCTCCTACTCAGTGGAAATAATAGGAAAGCCTGGGAATTATAGAACCTATGAAC
Organism: bacterium 210820-DFI.6.37; assembly: GCA_020558355.1. GTDB lineage: Bacteria > Bacillota > Clostridia > Peptostreptococcales > Anaerovoracaceae > Hominibacterium. Next base: position 59,830 of record JAJCKG010000009.1, read on the forward strand.
TAACTGAAATTTTTGTGGATGAGGTCTATGACTGTAATTTGGCGGCCACACTCCATACCATAGAACCTGAAAAAAAGAAAAAAATTGAAGCTTTCGCGCTGAAAATTGCTTCCCTTATAAAACTGGAAGGCATCATGGATCTTGAAGTAATTGACCATCATGGTGAAATCAAGATTTTAGAGATAGACGCAAGGCTTCCAAGTCAAACGCCTATTGTTGTTTACCATGCCAGTGGGATGAATTATATCAAAGAGCTTTATGACCTCTTTTTCCACGGTAGCTTCAGAGATGAACAGAAAAATAAAAAGTATTACGCGTCACTTACGCAGTACCTGTTCAGAGAAAACAGATATTCATCCCACGGCGAACACATAATGGTGGAAGGCGGAATCCTTGACTATATGGATGGAATTTGCAGTAAGGCTATTGTTATTTCTGATTTTCGTCCAGGCATGAAATTGTGGAGAGGAACTTTTATTAACTGGGCCGAAACCTTGGATGACTTGAAGAATAATGAGACACTCATGAGAAAAGAATTAGATGAGGAGTGTGATACTTAATGACAAGGTTGAGAGATGATTGGATTTCCGAATTGGAAAATACTGCGGGATTGTGGAACGAAAAGCTATGTGAGCGTACAGGATTAGACTTTATTAAAATTGCCGCGGCAGTATCTGGTCAGGAAGATAAAGACATCAGGGCCGCGTCTGAAAGCAATACGGTTGCTGTTGTGCCGATTACTTCAGGGCAAGGAACCATTTCTTCCTTTGCGAAATCCGTTGCTTCAATCGTAAGAACTATGGGGTTTAAAGCCTTTGTGACGCAGACGGGGGATGTCAACGGTATTTATGAAGCGTATGTAAAAGACGCGGATATCCTATTTATGGCAGATGACGACAGATTTATAGCCCTTAATCTCAGAGACGGCAGTATTGGAGACAATAATATTGCGACAGCGTCTGGATATACTGAAATATTAAATAAAATGGCAGATGGGCTGGAGGGGAAGGAAGTAGCTGTCTTAGGTTATGGAGTCATCGGGCAGTTGATGTCTATATTTTTGACAGAAAAAGGCGCCAAAGTTGCTGTCTTTGATAAAAATGTGAAAAAAAAAGAAAAGGTGATCGAAGCGGGATATAAGTGGTTGGAAACGTCGGAAGCGTTAAACAACTATCAATATATTGCTGATGGGACATCAGAGGGCGGGTGGCTTAATGATGAGATGCTTCATAAAGAGGCCCTGATTGTGGCGCCTGGCATTCCGCTGTCTTTGACAGAAACCGCAAGGGAAAAGCTGGAAGGAAGGTATATACATGACCTTCTGGAAATTGGAACTGTCGGTATGCTGGCAATGGCGCTATAGATGATATAAAAGCAAAAGTAAGGAGGGTGTTATGAGTAGTAAAGAGAGAAAGAGATACTATCGAAAGAAAACGGAACTGTTTCTTTTACTTAATAAAATGAAACTATGGCCTTCCAGAGCGGGAATCCTTCACGGGATAAGAGAAATAGAAAGGAAGGGAGAGTGCGCAATCATTACAACACATTGCGGGAAAACCTTTCGAATTTATAATTCCCGAAACAGTCGGGCCGCCAGGTGGCTCCGCAACAAGTGGGTGTTAAAACCATGCAAAGATTGTAAAGTACCTGAATGGAAACTTGAAAAGTATTCAAAAACTTTTTTCAGTTCGAATTATGGAAGCACTTTGGAGAAGAAAGAATGATGTATTTTGAAATGGATTGTCCCTGCAAAGGGAAGAACTTGGATAAAATGCTGCAACCAGCTATCCTCTTAGAGTTGTTTGACACAAATCTTTATGGATTTACTCTGATTCGGAAGCTAAGTCAGAACTCCATGTTTGACGGGAATCTGCCAGATAAGGCAGGAGTGTATCGCTACTTAAAAAAGATGGAAGCGTCTGGACTTCTAAAATCCGACTGGGAAATAGACGATGACGGCGGTAAGCCACGCAGGGTTTATTTTATAACGGATCAGGGGAAAGACTGCCTTGCGAATTGGGCAGTAGCTCTTAAAGCGTACATTAAATCAGTAGAAGTTCTAGTTGAGAAGATTGACAAAAAAGTAGGTACAGTAAGTTGAAAATGAAAAATATGGAACTTTGCTGTAATTAGGAAATAAAAATTTTTTAAAAAGAAAGTAGATAAGGTCTACTGGTAGACAAAATCTAGCAAAGGAATATAGGAGGGTTAGTATGTTAATTAAAAGTGACCGATTAAAAGGGATTATCCAGAGGGCATATGATTGTAAACCGCCAACGAAGGATGAAGTGAAATTTATGTTGGAATTTGATGAGACATCTATGGAAGCAAAGCTAATCCGAGCAACCGCTGATGATATTATCAGAAATAACAGCGACAATTCTGCTATTATCCTTGGACAGATTGGTGTGGATATAATGAAATGCCCTGGTGGATGTAAATTCTGTACTTTCGGAGATGATCATACAGAGTTTGAACCGATGCGCATAAGCGATGATGAGTTGCGAATAAAGGTACATAACTTTGTAAAAGGTGGGGACCTTTACGGATTATATTTGATGACAATGCATGAATATGAGCTTCCAGTGCTTTTAAACGCAGTGAAAACCGCAAGGGAAATAACGCCCGATACAACTCAGATATGGGTGAATATCGGAGATACAGATACTGATACTTTCAAAGAACTGAAGAAGAATGGGGTTACAGGTGTTTATCATGTGTGCAGGCTTAATGAAGGAATTGATACAAAGCTCAAGCCTGAAGACCGGATACATACTATGGATAACGCGCTTGAAGCCGGTCTTGAACTTTATACATGTCTGGAACCAATTGGGCCTGAACATACACCAGAGATGCTGGCTGATCATATGTTTATTGGAATAGAAAGGGGAATTTATCAGCATGCGGCTATGCGAAGAGTCGCGGTTCCTGGAACACCTTTGGCAAAGCGCGGACAGATCAGTGAGCTCAGGCTTGCGCAGATTGTAGCGATTGTAGGTCTTGCGTCATTTATGGTACCAACTATGGCTTATCTTGGCGTTCATGAACCGAATACGCTTGGATATACCTCAGGGGCCAATATCATTACAGCCGAAAGCGGGTACAATCCGAGGGATAGCAATGGCGATACATCGAAAGGACGCGGTATGGATATGGACGCCTGCCGAAAAATGATGCTGGAATGTGGTTTTTCGTATCTCAGAAGGGGCGATGAATCAAAGATTCCGCTTACTTTGGATTATATAATGGAAAAAGCTAGTGAAATATAAGCAGTTGCTATGATAGAAATAAGAAAAGATAGAAAACTGGAAAAACAAGAAATACTTATTGGGCTGGTACCACTGGGAACGCTGGCAGTGATTTACGCGGCGCATACTCTGACACCTAATGTATATCCTGAGGATTATGAGGCAACGATTTATCCTTTGTTCTTACAGATTTGCATGATAGTATACGGGGCGTTTGCGGCAGGAGCGTGTTATTTCAGAAGACTGAAGGCCAAACTTTTACATTTGTCATGGCTGCTGTCAGTATTGTTCATACTTATTGAGTTCCTGGATATTGCGACGCTAAAAACTGGATGGCTGGAACTTCCGTTCATACCAAGTCCCGATAAAATTCTGGCAACTGCAGTAAATCAGTATGCCATATTGACAGAAAGCTTTGTCGCGTCAATGAAATTGCTTTTCACAGGCTTGTTTTTTGGAGTGATTACAGGCCTTCTATCAGGGGTGCTGATTGGATGGAGCAAAATATGCAATTATTGGTTTACTCCGGTAATGAAAATAATCGGGCCAATGCCATCGGCCGCGTGGCTTCCTATAGTTATGGTGATTTTTCCTACTGGTCATGCGGCAGGAGTATTTCTGATAGCGCTTAGCGTATGGTTCCCTTTGACATTAAATTTCAGTTCGGCGATCCGGAATACAGATAAGCGCTTGATTGAGACCGCAAGGGTATTAGGAGCAAGCGAACAATATATTCTTTTGCGTGTTGCTATACCGGCGGCAGTACCATCCATATTTACGGGACTGTTTATGGGGTTTTCTATGTCTTTTGGGGCGCTTGTAGTGGCAGAGATGCTTGGTGTAAAAGCGGGACTTGGCTGGTATATTTCATGGTCGCAATCGTGGGCGGAGTATGGCAGATTGTTTTTTACTGTTCTGATTTTTATTATAATATTCTCTCTGCTGATGAGTCTGCTTTTTAAAGTACGAGATAAACTGTTGAAATGGCAGAAAGGATCTGTAAGATGGTAGAACAGTGGAAATTAAAGGTTGAACATATCTATCGCTCCTATGAAAATTGTGAGGCGCGGGTGGAAGTTCTAAATGATTTTAATATGGAAGTATCCTATGGAGAGAGCGTAGCTATTGTAGGACCTTCAGGCTGTGGGAAATCTACATTTCTTAGGCTTGTTGCAGGGCTGGATAAACCGGAGCGCGGAAGAATCCTATACGATGGAATTGAAATAAATGAGACAGATCCCAATCGAGGTTTTGTCTTTCAGGAACCCAACCTTTTTCCGTGGCTGACGGTAAAAGATAATGTAGGATTTGGATTGAAAGCCAGAAAGGTTTTTAAGGAAAAGAAGAGAAAGATACAGGAATACATAGACCTTGTTGGACTTTCAGGATTTGAAGAGGCGTTTCCATATCAGCTTTCAGGAGGCATGGCAAGCAGGGCTTCACTTGCAAGAACATTCATACAAGAGCCCGGGGTGATACTACTCGATGAGCCCTTGAGCGCGCTGGACGCTTTTACAAAAGAGTCCATACAGAATGAGATACTGAAAATCTGGAAGAAAAATAAGCCCATTATTATTTTGGTCACTCACGATATTGAGGAAGCTGTTTATTTGAGTGACAGAATTCTTGTCATGTCAGACAGACCAGGAAAAATTATTGGCCAAGTGATGGTCGGTATCGACCATCCAAGGGATCGTACTTCAACCGAATTTGTAGCCAAAAGGAAAGAAATACTCGAGATACTTAAAAATAAAAATGAATGATAAATGGAGGAAAAAATGAAAAAGAAATTAGTTTTGATTGCGGTAATAACAATGCTTATAGCAATGATGGCGCTTACAGGATGTGGGAGTAATGAGGATACGGATTCAACAGCGTCCGGCGATATGATACCATGTAAGATCGGTTACTGGGGAGGAACTTGTGAAGCGCCGATCTATATTGCCAATGAACTTGGATATTTTAAGGAATGCGGAGTGAATCCAGAATTATTTGTGATTTCGGAAGATACAACAACGCTTATGGCAAAAGGAGAACTGGATTGCTATGAACTTACGCCTGACCAGTTCATGCCTATTAAAAATGGAATGAAAGTAAAAATTATAGATTCTCTGCACAAAGGCTGTATTCAGGGAGCGGCAACAGTAGAAAGTGGAATTAAATCTGTAAAAGATCTTGAAGGTAAAAAAGTGGGGATTACAAATCAGGGTGAGATATGCCAGATACAGGTAGCTTCACAAATGGTTAAAGAGGGCTGTGATCCTGATAAAGTTGAATGGCTTAATTACCCAAACGCGGAAAAACAGCTGGCGATGGAAAAAGGTGAAATCGACGCTTTTGTATCCTATGACCCTTTTGCTGAAATGGCAGTAAATGATGGACATGTAAAGTTTTTTTCAAATACATTCGATGATGGCTTAAAAGAGTATCTCTGCTGTTTTATCGGACTCAATGAAACAGCAATGGAAAAATACCCTGAGTTGGCGGAGCGACTGTCAGCGGCATTCAAAATGGCATGCGATTATCTGGAAAAAGAACCAAAAGCCGCAGCTGAATTAATTATGGAAAAAGAATACATAACAGGAGATTCAGCTCTGAATGCCAAGCTGATTGATGATTACACATGGATTGCGGGAGATGAGGAAGTTCTTTATGACAGCGCGGAAGAAATATGGCGTCAAATTTATCGCGCTGGGGCGCTGGATGAAGAGATATCAGAAAGCGAACTTGACAGTTGGATTGGAGAGATGGTAAACAAGATGGTCGTATATAAAGGAAAATAACGCGATGGAAAACAGAAGAGTTTGGTGTTTACTGGGCGCGCTTGCGTTTGTTGTATCAATTGCTTCCATAATGTCCGCGGTATTTATCGGGGCATGCTCTTGCGGTATTGAAACTGCCGCGGGAAGCCAGGTACCGATGAAATGTTTTTGGACAGAAAGAACAGTACTGTTTGTTTCCATAATACCAGCGGCGATTGCCGCGTGCCAGATTTTTATTAAAGAAAAAACCGCGGGATATATTTCAGCGATAAGCTTATTAATATGTTCAGTTGTAATTATACTAATTACTTGTGACAAAGGAATAGGCGTCTGTGACGGGGAAGGTATGAATTGTAAAATTATGGCGATTTGTGTAAGGCTAAACATGGTATTTCTTGCGGTGATCTCAATTATACAGTTGTTTTATGCGGGAAAAAGGCGCAATATTCCCAAAAGAGGATTCTAAGAGGCGGATATATGTTGAAACTGATTGTTCAGAATCTGGAGAAAAGAAAAATACAGACAGCGTCTATATTTTTGGCGATTGTAATTAGTACAGCTGTTTTGTTTTCCCTGCTTCTTTTATACGATGGTGTATCAAAGGGAATCGAAACGAGTGGTAAGAGAATGGGCGCGGATATTATGGTAGTTCCATCTGAAGTCGAGGGAATGATTGAAGAAACAGATTTGCTATTTACAGGAGTGCCAACAACGATTTATATGAGCGAAGATGTTGAATCGATTATTGCGGATGTAAAGGGCGTTGAAGCGACAACTGTGCAGTTTTATGGACAAACCCTCGGTTCCGCGTGCTGTTCTACTGGCACAGAGCAAAGAATTATCGGTTATGACGCTGAATCAGATTGGATAATTAAGCCATGGATAAATCAGAGTCTAAGTGGTGAACTCGGAGAAAACGAAGTGATTATAGGATGTAATGTCGGCGGATTTGAAGACGGGGAAGGAATGCTGCTTGGAAGAAAGACGCGTGCTGTGGCGGTATTGGAACCGAGTGGGACCAATCTGGATTTTTCTATCCTTGTAAATCTTGATACTGCAAGAAGTTTTTCGAAAGAGATTGAAGGTTACGACCATTTCTGGGAGAAATATGGACAGCCGGAGGAACTGATATCTGCGGTTATGGTTAAAACCACAGAAGATAAAAAGGCTTCCGTTGCGAATCTTATAGAACTTAAAGGCGATTTTAAGTGTATCACTTCAAGTGATGTATTAGGAAATTTACAGAACCAGATGAAAGTAATTTTTATCATTATGCTTGGAGCCGGAATTCTTCTTGGAGTTGCTTCTGTTTTTCAGCTCTTTGCCAGATTTTATTCTATGGCGTGGGAAAGAAAGTCAGAGCTGGGCCTTTATAGGGCTATGGGAGCGTCAGAGCGAGATTTGAAAATACTGATACTGGGAGAGGCCTTATTGATAACAAGCATAGGATCAATAGCGGGACTGACAGCAGGCGCGGGTTTGTATAATCTGTTGTTATGGCTGTTAGTGGAGGAAACTGGTTTTCCGTTTATAACCCCATCGTTTCTCACAATTCTGTTGGATGTAACCATATTGATTATCCTTGCGTGTCTGGTTGGATACTTAGCTGTTCTTGCGCCTCTCCGCCAGATTGGCAGAATCGATCCATCGATTGCAATGCGGAAAAACGATATTGACTAGGAGTAAGTAATGATAATAACTGCGCAAAATATATGCAAATCATATGATGAAGAAAATATTCTGGAGAATATATCCTTTTCAGTTGGACCGGGAGAATCCCTTGCGATTCTTGGAGAGTCGGGAAGGGGAAAGTCGACATTAATTTCTATTCTGGGGCTTTTGCTCCAGCCAGATTGCGGAAGAGTGCTTCTTGACGGCAGAGATATCATTGCGCTGAAGGATATAGAAAAATCAAAAATCAGAAACAAAAAGTTCGGGTTTATATTTCAGCATACGCAGCTGATTGGCTCTATTACAGTACTGGACAATGTGCTTGTCCCGGCCTTCCTTGCGGGCAGACAAGACCTGAGCCAGCGCGCAGAAGCGTTATTGGAGGAATTGGGACTTTCCCACAGAAAATATTACTATCCATATCAGCTTAGTATTGGGCAGAAGAGACGAGTGTCTTTGGCAAGAGCGCTTTTGATGGAGCCACAAATTGTATTTGCTGATGAGCCGACAAATGATCTTGATGAAGAAAATGCTGGAATTGTTGAGGAACAGCTGTTTAAGTTACTGCGGCAGCAGAGAACTTTGATTTTAGTTACCCATGATGAGACTCTGGCAAATCAGGCGCGGTATAGATTACGGCTATAGAAGACAAGAAGAATTAAAAACCTTGAATTTTTAATAAAAAACACTTGATTATAGAGGAGGAAAGCTATGGATATACAGAAATTGTTAAAAGAAGCCAGTGAGAGGGATTTAACAAAAAAGGAAGCGGTGCGGCTGCTTGAAATCGATAATAAAAGTGATGAATTTTATGAATTGATAAAAACCGCAAACAGGATGACCAGAGAGGAATATAAGAATAAGGCGTATATCTTTTCGCAGATTGGACTAAACGCCAATCCGTGTTCAAAAAATTGTAAATTTTGTTCGATGGCTGAGAGCAATTACATGGTAGAAGGCGAATTTAGGAAGACTATGGAAGATATTGACGATATTAAGGAAACAGTACGGAAGCTGGTGGAAGCGGGAACTCATGATGTTTTTCTTATGACGACAGCGGATTATCCAGTAGATGAGTTTATGAGAATCGGGAGGGAGGTAAATAAAATTCTTCCTGAAGGCATTCGGCTTGTGGCAAATATAGGTGATTTTGATATTGATACGGCAGATTCTCTGAAAACAGCAGGATTTACAGGGGCATATCATATTAGAAGGCTGGGAGAAGGTAAGGATACGGATATCGATCCAAAACGCAGGGTTAAGACACTGGAGGCTATTAAGGACGCGGGGTTAGAGCTTTATTACTGTGTGGAGCCAATTGGGCCGGAACATACCTACGAAGAGTTGGCTGATGAAATGCTTCGGGCAAGAGAGTATGGTGTAAAAGCTATGGCTGTTATGCGCAGGATTCCTGTACCAGGCACACCAATGGAAGAGAAAGGAATGATCACAGCATGCGAACTAACAAAAGTGGAGGCTGTAACGCGCTTGGTAACAAAGCCGTCCCGCTCTATGAATGCCCATGAAGTTACGCCTATGACGTTGATTTCCGGTGTTAATCAGCTTTACGCCGAGGTAGGGGCAAATCCAAGAGATAATGTTGGGGATACAGCGGATAATCGGGGATATGGAGTTGCCAGAACAGTTGAGTTGATGAAAGACGCGGAATTTGAAATGGCATAACTGAACATATTGTGTTAAATTGAGAGCAATATCTGTATTGTGGATTTGAAATATCTTGTTGAAACATTGACTCTGGAAATACCGGTTGCTAGAATAAATGCAGGATGTTATTACCAGATAAATGAGATATTAGAGGAGAGGCGTAATGGAAAAAGAAAGAGTAGATCGTATGAAAGAACTGAGTGAGAAACAGAGTACCACAGGACTGGAAGCAACAGAAAGAGAAGAACTGAGAATCCTTCAAATGGAACAGCTTTCTGAAATAATACCTGCGGAGGAAGAGGAATAATAATTTGGAAACATACTCAACGGCGCAGAAGCAGCGTCTTATTGAATTGAATGCCGATGGAGCAATTATAAATCAGAAATTCGAAACTGTCGAGGAGCGAAATGCTTTTTTCAAAAAGGCGGAAAAGAGGCTTATAAAGGAAAATAAAGAAAAACTTAATAAGTTTATAGAAGAAGAGCGCCTCCCTTTGACTCTCAGCATCGAAGATTCTCTTGAAAAATGGCTAATACAGAAAGAAGCTTTTTCAAGAGTGGCAACCCCTGTTATTATTAGTGCTGATAAAGTTAGAAAGATGAATATTGATCACGATAATCACCTGCGGGAGCAGATTTTCTGGCTGGATGGCAGGAAGTGTTTGAGACCAATGCTTGCTCCTAATCTTTATGAAGTGATGCGAGATATGTATAGGGTCACAAGAAGACCAATAAGGATATTTGAAGCGGGGTCCTGCTTTAGAAAGGAATCGCAGGGCGCGCGGCATATGAATGAGTTTACTATGCTGAATCTTGTTGAACTAGCTGGTGTTAAGAACGGGGAACAAATGGAACGGCTGGAGGTTTTGGCAAGAGGCGCTATGGAGGCTCTAGAAATAGAAGATTATAAGCTTGTAAGAGAAACTTCCGGAGTATATATCGAAACACTGGACATTGAAGTTGATGGAGTAGAGATTGCTTCAGGGGCTTACGGACCGCATCCTCTGGACGCTAACTGGGGAATCTTTGAGCCATGGGTAGGGATTGGCTTTGGACTTGAAAGAATCGCTATGGTAAAAGGAGGATATCAGACCATTAAGCATATCGGCAAAAGTATAGCCTATGTAAACGGCATTTCACTTAAGCTGTAAGATGTATAAATTTAGCCCTTGTAATGGTTAAGAAAATTAAAGGATAATATCTTGAAAAGATTGCCGTGGTTTGCTAGAATGAATCTGTATAATTCAATAGTCCCCAGGTGTCTGGCAGCCTTCTGCCGGAAGAATAGGGAAGACGGGTGAAAATCCCGCGCGGTCACGCCGCTGTAAAGGAGCAGCAGCATCCATTTTGTATCACTGTAAAAACGGGAAGATCCGGATGCTGTGAAGATGCCTGAGCCAGAAGACCTGCCTGTGGAACGTACGCATTTTCTTACGGACGATGGGAAAGTGTAAAAAGGATGCCGTTTTTCTTTGGCTTACACTATTCTGAAAATCCAGAATAGTTATTTTTTTGCCGGGGAAAACGCCGGTTATAGAGGAAGAAAGGAAAGCAAACATGCGGGAGTCACAGGCGATTCTTGTGGTCAGCTTTGGAACCAGTCATAAAGAAACAAGGGAAAAGACCATCGAGGCAATTGAACAGGAGATCAGGGATCGTTTTCCCGCCTGGGAAGTTCGTAGGGCCTTTACCAGCAGCGTAATTCTTCGTGTGCTGAAGCGGCGGGACGGCGTCCATATAGACAATGTGGCAGAGGCGATGGAGGGACTGAGGAGAGATGGATTTACCCATGTGGTAATCCAGCCTACCCATGTTCTAAGCGGTCAGGAATACGATAAAATGAAAGCTCAGGCGATGGAGTTTCACGGCAGCTTTCAGAGCATAGCAGTGGGAACGCCTTTACTGACGGAAAGCGGGGATTATGAAGATGTCTGCCGGGGGATCATGAGACAGTTTCCCAGACTTTCTGAGAAAGAAGCTCTGGTGCTGATGGGACATGGCACCGAACATTTTGCTGATTCAGCCTATGGAGCGATCAACTACCGGTTCAGGGAGCTGGGCTATGACAATGTTTTCGTGGGCACAGTAGAAGGCTATCCGGATCTGGGAGCCATTTTAAAGCAGGTAAAGGAATACGGGCCGGAAAAGGTGTATCTGATGCCGCTGATGGTGGTTGCGGGAGATCATGCGGTAAACGATATGGCAAGCGATCAGGAGAGCTCCTGGAAATCTGTTTTTCAAAGAGAAGGCTTCCAGGTGGACTGCGTTCTGAAGGGCCTGGGAGAATTGAAGGAAATAAGAGATATCTATGTCAGGCACGCGCGAAAGGCTATGGAAAAATAACCATGGAAAGCTATGTAGAAAGAGATCATAAACGGTTGAGGCGGGGATTTACAACAGGTACCTGCGCGGCGGCGGCCGCGTGCGGCGCGGCGCAGGCGCTGCTTTCAGAAGGAAAAGAGCGTCCCGCGGAAATACGGATCCTGACACCGAAAAAAATTGAAGTACGGATCCCTGTAGAAGAGCTCCGGCTGACACAAAGCAGCGTTTTCTGTTCTGTAAAAAAGGACAGCGGCGACGATCCGGATGTGACCAATGGGACCCTGGTCTGCGCCACTGTAAAAAAGGAGCCGGGAAGCGCCGGCAAGATCCTTATTGATGGAGGAAAGGGCGTAGGCCGGGTGACAAAACCGGGACTTGCCTGCAAAGTAGGTGAAGCGGCCATCAATCCGGTGCCCCGTAAGATGATCGAAAATGAAGTTGGAAGGGTCATGGAACGATACGGATACGGCGGCAGTCTGAAGGTGATCATATCCATTCCGGAGGGAGAGCGGCTGGCGGAAAAAACCTTCAATCCAAAGCTGGGGATCAAAGGCGGAATCTCTGTGCTGGGGACCAGCGGGATTGTTGAACCCATGAGTGAGCAGGCTCTCATTGATACGATTAAAGTGGAGCTGAGGGTAGCGCGCGCCGCGGGGGCGGAATATCTGGTTCTCACTCCTGGGAACTATGGAGAGCGATTCCTTCAGGAAACAAAAGCCATCAGCGGCGTCACCTATGTAAAGTGCAGTAACTTTATCGGAGACGCTCTGGATTATGTAAAGGAGCTGGAATTTAAAGGGGTGCTCCTGGTAGGGCATATCGGGAAGCTGGTAAAGGTGGCTTCCGGCGCTATGAACACCCATTCCAGATATGGAGATAAGCGGATGGAAACGCTGTCCGCGTATCTGCGTCAGCTGGGCGGCGACCCGGAGCCTCTGATGGACTGTGTTACCACAGAAGACGCCATTGCGGTAATAAGGCGGCGGGAGCCGGAGCTGGAAGAAAAGCTGTGGGCTTCTGTCCTAAAAGGGATCCAGATCCATATGCGGCAGCGGGTTTCCGGGGCCGTCCGGACTGAGGCGATGATCTATTCCAATGAGTACGGGTATTTGGGAGAGACCCCGGGGACAGGAGATTTTCTTCTCCGGGCCGGAAAAAAATTTGAGGGAGCGGAAATAAAGGAGTAAAGGTTATGGTATATTTTGTAGGAGCGGGACCGGGAGCGACGGACCTGATTACAGTAAGAGGACAGGAACTGCTGAAGCGGGCGGATGTGATCATATATGCCGGCTCTCTGGTAAACAAAGAGCATCTGGCGCTGGCAAAGGAAGACTGCAGGATCTATAACAGCGCGTCTATGACTCTGGAAGAGGTTATCGATGTAATGAAAGACGCTGAACAGCAGGAAAAAATGACGGTGCGTCTTCATACGGGAGATCCCAGCATTTACGGAGCTATTCGGGAGCAGATGGATCTTTTAAATGACGCGGGAGTCTCTTACGAAGTGGTGCCGGGCGTCAGCTCCTTCTGCGGGGCCGCAGCGGCGCTGAAAGCGGAGTATACACTTCCGGATGTTTCTCAGACAGTCATTATTACCAGAATGGCAGGAAGGACGCCGGTTCCTGAGAAAGAGGAAATGTCTCTGCTGGCTTCGCATCAGGCTACAATGGCGATTTTCCTCAGTACAGGCCTTTTGGACTCTCTGAAAGAACGCCTTCTCGCGGGAGGCTATCAAGAGGATACGCCCGCTGCCATCGTATATAAGGCCACCTGGCCGGAGGAAAAAGTCTTTTACGGAACAGTAGGGACCCTTCCGCGGCTGGCTGAAGAAAATAAGATTACCAAAACAGCGCTGATTCTGGTAGGAGAATTCCTGGGTGATGATTACGCTCGCTCAAAGCTGTACGATCCGTCCTTTACCCATGAATTCAGGGAGGCTTCTGAATAATGGATATTATAATGATCGGGATCGACCATGAAAACGCTTCTATCCAGGAGCGGGAAGCGTTTGCCTTTACAAAAGCCCAGGCGGGACGGGCTCTGCAAATGTGGGCGCGGGAAGAAAGCTATTGCGGGGTATTGCTTTTATCGACCTGCAATCGGACCGAACTGTGGGTCAGCGCGGACAGCGCGCGGGAAGATCCGTTTCTTCAGCTTTGCCGGGCAAAAGGGCTTGATCCGGGGGAATATGAACATCTTCTGGCGCGGCGCTGCGGAGATGAAGCGGTGATGCACCTGCTTCAGCTGATTTGCGGCCTTAAATCCAGAATCTATGGGGAAGATCAGATCCTTTCTCAGATACGGGACGCGCTGGAGCTTTCCAGAGCGCATGGCTGCAATGACATCGTCATTGAAAAGCTGTTTCAGACAGCCATTTCAGCGGGAAAACGAGTCAGGACCCAGGTAAAGCTCCAGAACGCGGACCCTTCCGCGGCCAGGAGCGCTTTGGTTCTTTTGAAGCAACAGCTGGGAGGCCTGCGGGATGTGCCATGCCTTATTATTGGAAACGGTCAGATGGGAAAGATGACTGCCAATCTGCTGACCGAGGCCGGAGCCAAGGTGACTATGACCCTGAGAAAAAAGCTTCATGTGCAGGAGCCGCGGGATTCCATTATTCCGGAAGGCTGCCGCATGATCGACTACGATGACCGGGTCAGAGAAGCGGAGCGGTACCGGGCGGTTATCAGCGCTACTTTAAGTCCTCATTTTACAGTATCAAAGGAACAGCTCAGGGGAAAGCGCTTTCAGAATTCCATATGGATCGATATGGCTGTTCCAAGAGATATTGAACCTGCTGTTGGAGAAATCCCCGGCATACAGCTTTATGATATGGATCAGCTGGGGGATTCCCATATTGAAGAGAGGACAGAACAGTCTCTGCGGGAGGCCATGGAAATACTGGAGGAATATCAGCAGGACCTGGAACGGTGGTTCGCTTTCCGAAAGCATATCAATACAGTAAAAGAGATTTCCGGTATGGCGGGAGAGGACGCCTGCAAGCGAATGGAAAAGCCGCTGCATCAGGCGGAACGTCAGGGAGCGTTTGAAACAGACTTGTGCGAAAGCATTGAGACCGCTGTAGAAAAGTCCGTTGAAAAAATGCTCTTTGGTCTTCGGGACACGCTGCCTCCGCATCAGTGGCAGAGCTGTCTTGACGCTTTGAAGCGGTCCGCGCAGAGAGATACTTTGAAAACCGGAAAAGGAAGATAGAGGTAGGAGATGAAGTTATATGTGATCGGCCTGGGACCAGGGGATCTGTCTCAGGCTACAGGAAGAGCCATGGCGGCTTTAGAGGAATGCCAGGTCATTGCGGGGTATACCGTTTATATCGATCTGATCAAAGAGAAATTCGGACATAAAAAACTGATATCCACACCAATGAAGCAGGAGGTACAGCGGTGCAGAATAGCGGTGGAAGAAGCCCTGAAAGGACAGACGGTGGGCATGGTCTGCAGCGGTGACGCGGGCGTATACGGAATGGCAGGGCTGATCTACGAAGTGGCCAGCGAGTACGATCCTGTCGATATTCAGGTGATTCCGGGGATTACAGCGGCCTGCAGCGGCGCTTCGGTCCTGGGAGCGCCGCTGATTCATGACTTTGCTGTTATCAGTCTCAGCGACCTTCTTACCCCATGGGAAAAGATTGAGCAGCGGCTGGAGCACGCGGCCCGGGCGGATTTTGTCCTGTGTCTTTATAATCCGTCCAGCAAAAAACGCTGCGATTATCTGCGGAAAGCCTGTGATGTCGTGCTCAATTACAAGGATGGAAGTACCGTCTGCGGAATCGTGAAGAATATCGGAAGAGAAGGGGAAGAAGCCAGGATCCTTTCTCTGTCACAGCTTCGGGATACTCCGGTGGATATGTTCTCAACTGTGTACATTGGGAATTCCACTACGCGGGAAATTCAGGGGAAAATGGTGACCGCCAGAGGATACCGGCTGGGTGACGCGGATGAATAACCTTCTCATTTTTGCGGGAACGACAGAAGGCCGGCTGCTGGCCGAGGCGGTCAGCAGGCATCCCGCGGAGGGACGCGGGTGTTTTGTCTGTGTAGCTACAGAGTACGGAAAGCACATGCTTCCTGAAGAAGATAAAAACCTTACCGTTCTGGCCCGGCGCCTTCTGCCGGAAGAAATGCGGGAACTGATGGAACGGGAGAAAATCAGCAGGGTCATCGATGCGACGCACCCTTACGCGGCCTTAGCTTCCGCCAATATCCGAACGGCCGCGGATAAAGCAGGGGTTCCCTATACCCGGCTCCTTCGGGAATCGGCTTCTACAGAGGGACATATTGTGGTTCCCCATGTGAAGGGGGCGGTGGATTTTTTGAAGGCCCATAAGGGGAAAGCGCTGCTGACTACCGGAAGCCGGGACCTGGCCGCTTTTACAGAGATTCAGGATTTTCAGAACCAGCTTTATCCCAGGATCCTTCCGGCGCCGGAAATGGTGAAAAAAGCCTTTGACCTTGGATTTGACACGGGGCATCTTATCTGTATGCAGGGGCCCTTTTCTCATGAGATCAATACAGCTATGCTGCGCCAGACCGGAGCGGAGTATCTGGTGACAAAAGAATCGGGAAAGGCGGGCGGCTTCGCGGAGAAGCTGAGTGCCGCGAAGGAGACAGGCGCAAAGGTTATTATTATAGGAAGGCCCGAAAAAGAAGAGGGGCTGCCGCTGGAAGAGGTAATGCGGCTCTGCGGCATTACGGAGGATACCTCCGGGGAGGAAACCTTAAACCCGGATCGGACGTTAAAGGAGAAACAAGAAGGGACAGAGAAAAAAGAAATCTGGTTCCCGCAGTTTATCAATATCAGCGGAAAAAAGATACTGATTGCGGGCGGGGGAAAAATCGCTTCCAGACGGATCAATACCCTCAGCCTTTTCGACGCGGAGCTTACAGTAGTAGCTCCGGAGCTGTCGCGGCAGGTTCTGAATCTGGAAGGCCAGGGAGTGCTGATCAGAAAGAGGGCCTTTGAAGAACAGGATCTGGAAGGAATGGATATGGTTCTCGCGGCTACGGATGACAGAGAGCTGAATAAAAGAATCGGTATCCTGTGCAGAGAGCGGAATATCCCGGTCAATGTGGCAGATCGAAAGGAAGCGTGTGACTTTTACTTTCCAGGGATAGTACAAAAGGGAGAGCTGATCATAGGAATTACAGCGGGAGGAAGAAATCACAGCCTGACTGTAAAGGGAAAGAAGCTCATCGAAGAGGCTCTGGAAAAGGGACTGGAGGAATAGGAGCAAAGCCATGAAAAGGAAAAAGATAATTGTAGGCAGCAGGGACAGCAAGCTGGCGGTAATTCAGTCGGAGCTGGTAATGGAGCGGATCGCAGCATGCCATCCGGAGCTGGAGCTGGAGCTGGTGACGATGAAAACGACAGGGGATAAGATCCTGGATAAGACCCTGGATAAAATAGGAGGCAAGGGGCTCTTTGTCAAGGAGCTGGACCGGGCGCTGCAGGCGGGAGACATCCATATTGCTGTTCACAGCCTGAAGGATATGCCCATGGAAGTGCCGGAGGATTTGCCGCTTCTGGCGTTTCCCAAGAGAGAGCGGCCCACCGATGTGCTGGTGCTTCCGAAAGGCGCTGATGGATTAGACCCTTCCAGGCCCATAGGAAGCTCCAGTCCAAGGAGAAACCTGCAGCTTTCCAGGCTCTATCCGGAATTTGAGCAGAAAAGCGTGCGGGGCAATGTGCAGACCCGTCTCAAAAAGCTGGACTCAGGTGAGTACAGCGGCCTTGTGCTTGCTTACGCGGGGCTGAAACGGCTGGATCTGGAGTGCCGCGTCAGTCGGGAGTTCACACCGGATGAAATGATCCCGGCGGCAGGTCAGGGGACCATGGTGGTCCAGGGCAGAGCGGGAGGCGATTACAGCTGGCTGGAGTGCGTGGATGACAGGAAGGCCAGAGAAGAGGCCCTTGCGGAGCGGGCCTTTGTTACATATCTTGATGGAGGGTGCAGCGCTCCCATTGGAGCCTTTGCCGAGATTTCAGGTGAGGAAATTCTGATTCGGGGCCTGTACTGCCAGGAGGATACCGGCGCGTACCGGACAGGAAGCATCCGCGGAGCGAGACAGGAAGGGGAAGCTCTGGGAGTAGCTCTTGCAAAACAGCTGAAGGGAGAAGCGTAGATGGAGAAAAAAACTGGAGGAAAAGTGTGGCTGGTAGGAGCGGGCCCCTGGGACGCGGGACTTTTTACTCTGAAAGGAAAAGCTCTGCTGGAGTCAGCCGATGTAGTGGTCTATGACAAGCTGGTGGGCCAGGGGATCATGGCCATGATTCCCCATCATGTAAAAAAGATTCCTGTGGGAAAGACAGCCGGGTTCCATCCGGTACCCCAGCGGGAAATCAATCAGATCCTTTTAGATGAAGCGCTTGCGGGAAAACGGGTGGTTCGATTAAAGGGCGGCGACCCTTTTGTTTTTGGAAGAGGAGGAGAAGAGCTGGAGCTGCTCTGTCAGCACCGGATTCCTTTTGAAATCGTTCCGGGGATTACCTCCGCGGTGGCTGTTCCTGCCTACAACGGAATTCCTGTAACCCACCGGGATTTCTGTTCTTCTTTTCATATTATAACAGGACATACAAAAAAATCCGAAAGCGCGGAGATCGATTATGGAGCGCTGGTAAAGCTGGATGGTACTCTGGTATTTCTCATGGGCGTTACAGCTATGCCCAAAATCTGCAAAGGCCTTTTGGACGCGGGGGTGGATCCGGATATGCCGGCAGCTGTTCTGGAGCAGGGAACAACAGCCCATCAGAGGCGGATTATCGCTTCTGTGAAAACGCTGCCTGAAAAAGCGGAAAAAGCAGGAATCCAAACTCCGGCTGTTATTATCGTAGGGCGGGTGTGCGCTCTGGAAAAGGAGTTTCACTGGGCAGAGGACCGGCCTTTGGGAAGATTGAAAATCGCGGTGACCCGCCCTCGGGACCGGGGCTCAGTCCTTGCCGAAAAGCTGGCCTTCCTGGGAGCGGAGGTGGTGCTGATGCCTGCCATCCAAACGGTTGCGATTGAAGACAATCAGACCTTGTATGAGGCCCTGGATCGCGTGCGGGACTACAAATGGATCGTTTTTACCAGCGCGGCAGGAGTAGAGGCCTTTTATCAGGCTATGACCAATCGGAAAAAAGATATCCGCTCTCTGGCGGGACTGAAATTCGCCGTGATTGGGACAGGTACTAAAAAGGCCGTGGAAAAGCGGGGAATCTTTACGGATCTGATGCCGGATGTTTACAGCGGAGCCGCTCTGGGACAGGCCCTGGCAAAAATCGCGGAGCCGGGAGACCGGATTCTGATACCGAGGTCCGCCATCGGTACCGAGGATGTGATACGGCCTTTGCGGGAAGCGGGGCTTTTACTGGATGACATCCCGGTATATGATACACTGGAGGCGGAAGATGGACCTTTATGGGATGAATCCATAGATTACGCGGCCTTTACCAGCGCTTCTACGGTGCGGGGATTTGTAAAGCGGAATCCAGATCTTGATTATTCGAAAGTCAGAGCGGTCTGCATCGGAGAGCAGACTGCCGCCGCGGCAAGGGAAAAGGGAATGCGGGTGACGGTTTCTGAAAAAGCCACCATAGACAGCATGGTAGAAGCGTTTTTGGAGCTGGCCTTATGATGTTCTATCTTTTTCCCCTAGCGGCAGGGTTTCTTTTGGATCTGATCCTGGGAGACCCTTACTTTTTGCCTCATCCTGTCCGGCTGATGGGCCGGGGGATTGAGGTGGGAGAAAGGCTGCTGCGCCGGGCTTTTCCGGATACCGAGCGGGGACAGATTGCCGCGGGAACGATTCTTGGGATATGGGTCCCTCTTTTATCCTGGTTCCTTCCCTTCGCGCTGTTATTTGTTCTGTATCGGATCAATCTGTGGCTGGGCCTGGGCGCCGAGACGGTTATGTGCTATCAGATACTGGCTGTAAAGTCCTTGAAAAAAGAAAGCATGAAGGTCTATGCTGAATTAAAAAAAGGCAGTCTTTCAGGGGCCCGCCAGAAGGTATCCATGATTGTAGGACGGGATACGGAGCGTCTGAATGAGGAGCAGATCGCGAAGGCGGCCGTGGAAACGGTCGCGGAAAATACATCGGACGGTACCGTGGCGCCGCTTTTGTATATGGCCATAGGGGGAGCGCCGCTGGGATTTTTGTATAAATCCATCAATACGCTGGATTCTATGATCGGCTATAAGAATGATGTCTATCTTTTCTTCGGGCGGTTTTCCGCAAAGCTGGACGACGCGGCTAATTTTATTCCCTCCAGGATTTCCGCTCTGCTTATGATCCTGGCAAGCGTGTTTTTAAGAATGGATTATAGAGGCGCCTGGCGGATTTTTCGGCGAGACCGGTTTAATCACGCCAGTCCCAACAGCGCCCAGACGGAGGCGGTCTGCGCCGGGGCGCTGGGGATACAGCTGGCGGGAGACGCCTATTATTTTGGAAAGCTGTATCCGAAGAAAACCATAGGGGACGCGAAAAGACCGATCTCTTTTGAAGATATCGCGGCGGCCAACCGGCTTCTTTATGGAACCGCGGCGCTGTGTTTTCTCACCGGACTGGCTATAAGAGCCTTACTATATTGGATGATGGGAGCGTAAGTGATGACTGAGCTGATACATGGCGGCGATGTTTATACCGCGATAGAAAAGGGAATGGAAAAAAAGAAGATCCTGGACTATTCAGCAAATATCAATCCGCTGGGAATTCCCCAGGCTGTAGTCCAGGCCGCGGCTCGGGCTCTGGAGGACTGCGGTCAGTATCCGGATCCGCTTTGCAGAAAATTAGGAGCAAGGGTAGCTGAAAAAGAACAGGTGCCCCGGGAGCGTCTTGTCTTTGGCAACGGTGCGGCTGATTTAATCTTTCGCCTGACAATTGCGGAAAAACCTAAGAAAGCCCTTGTCCCCGCGCCCTCCTTTGCGGAATACGAAAAGGCTTTGGCGGCGGCAGGCTGCGAGACAGTCCGCCATCTGCTGAGGGAAGAGGAAGATTTTGCCCTGACAGAGCGGATCCTTCCAAGTCTGAATGAAGATCTGGATATGCTGTTCCTCTGTAATCCCAATAACCCTACCGGAAGCGTGATCCGGCCGGAGCTGCTGCGAAAGATTGTCCTGCGCTGTGAGGAAAGAAACATCCGCGTTGTGGTAGATGAATGCTTTATTGACTTTCTGAAGGACCCGGAGCGGGCTACGGTAAAAGATATGACCGAATCCTGCAAAAGCCTGTTTGTCCTGCGGGCCTTCACTAAGAATTACGCTATGCCGGGGCTGAGGCTGGGCTACGGGATATGCAAAGATAAAGAGCTTTTAAGCAGAATCAGAGAAGCGGGGCAGCCCTGGAATGTTTCTCTGGTGGCACAGGAGGCAGGCGCTGCGGCTCTCGGACAGAACGAGTATTTAGAAGAGGCGCGGCAACTGATCTTTCGGGAACGGGAGCGGCTCTGCCGGGGGCTTTCAGTCCTGGGCTACAAAGTGTTTCCTCCTGGAGCAAATTATATTTTTTTCAAATTAGAGAAATCAGAAAAGAATTATGTGGACTCCTTTCAGGAAGACCTGGCTGCGGAGGGAATACTGATCCGCGGCTGCGGGAATTATGAAGGACTGGGTCCTGGTTTTTTCCGGATCGCGGTAAGGAAGGAAGAGGAAAACAAGAGGCTTTTAGAAGCGTTAAGCAGGAGGGAGCAGGTATGGCAAAAGCGATTATGATACAGGGGACGATGTCCAATGCGGGAAAGAGCCTGATCGCCGCCGGGCTGTGCAGAATTTTCAAACAGGACGGCTATAAGGTGGCGCCTTTCAAAGCGCAGAATATGGCTCTCAACTCCTATATTACAAAGGAGGGCCTGGAAATGGGCCGGGCTCAGGTCACACAGGCGGAAGCGGCAGGTGTGGAACCTTCTGTGCTGATGAACCCGATCCTTTTAAAGCCTACCAATGACACCAGTTCTCAGGTCATTGTAAATGGGGAAGTAATGGAGAATATGAGCGCCAAGGAGTACTACCGCCACAAGCGGCAGCTGGTTTCCAAAGTAAAAGAGGCCTATGACCGTCTGGCGGAAGAGTATGATATTATTGTGCTTGAGGGGGCGGGAAGTCCGGCGGAGATCAATCTGAAGGAAAATGATATTGTCAATATGTATATGGCAAAGCTGGCAAAAGCGCCTGTGCTGCTGGCAGGGGATATTGACCGGGGCGGTGTGTTTGCCTCCATTGTTGGGACCATGCAGCTGTTTGAGCCGGAGGAAAGAGACCTGGTAAAGGGAATTATCATCAATAAATTCAGAGGAGATCTTTCTATTCTGCAGCCGGGGCTGGATCAGCTGTCCGCCATAATACACAAGCCAGTAGCGGGAGTCATTCCGTATATGCGGCTGGATATCGATGATGAAGACAGTCTGACCGAACGTTTTTCACGGAAAAATGAAATCGGTCTTGTAGACCTGGCCGTAATTCGTCTTCCGAGGATATCCAACTTTACGGACTTTAACGCGCTGGAATCCATGCCGGGTGTTACCGTCCGCTATGTAGATTCCGCGGGTGACCTGGGAAGTCCGGATCTGATTCTGCTTCCAGGAACAAAAAATACCATGTCCGATCTTTTGTGGATACGGCAGAACGGACTGGAAAGCTGTATTCTGAAACACGCAGCAGCCGGGAAGCCAGTCTTTGGCATCTGCGGCGGATACCAGATGCTGGGAAAGACCTTGAAAGATCCTCATGGAGTGGAGCATGGAGGCGAGCTTTCCGGAATGGGACTGCTTCCTTCGGTTACGGTATTTGAGGAAGAAAAGACGAGAACCCGGGTTACCGGCCGGTTCAAAACGGTGGAAGGGATTTTTTCGGGACTGACGGGAGTCGATTTTTCCGGCTATGAGATTCATATGGGAACGTCTTCTCTTGAGGAAGGCAATGTGCTGTCTTCCATTGCGGAGGAAGGCCGCCAGGCCAGAGAGGACGGATTGAACCAGGGCAATGTGTACGGTTCTTATGTACATGGTATCTTTGATGAAGAAGGGGTTGCCAAAACGGTTATTTCTGCGCTTATGAAGAACAAGGGATTTAGCGATAAAGATGTTGCCGCTATCGATATGAAGGCTTATAAAAACCGGCAGTATGATCTGCTGGCGGAGGGAATCAGAAAGAATATGGATATGAAGCTGCTGTACGAGATCGTGGAGCAGGGAGTGGACTATAAAGGAGCATGGGATGTACGATAAGGTGAAACTGCAGGAGGTTCTTCCCGCGGATATTGAAAAAAGAAGCTTTGAAATCATTTCACAGGAAATCGGAGAAAGACAGCTGGATCCTCTGGAAGCGCCGATTATTAAACGGGCGATCCATACCAGCGCGGATTTTGATTATCTGGAAAACTTAGTTTTTTCACCGGGCGCTGTGGAAAAGGCTATGGAGGCAGTGCTGAAGGGCGCTACCATTGTTACGGATACCCGCATGGCCTGGTCCGGCGTCAATAAGAAGGCTGTAGAAAAATTCGGAGGCAGGGTTGTCTGCTTTATGGCGGATGAGGATGTGCGGGAAGCGGCAAAAGCAGAAGGAACGACCAGAGCTGTAGCTTCTATGAAAAAGGCGGCGGCTCTTTCAGAGCCTCTGATCTTTGCCATAGGAAACGCGCCGACCGCGTTGGTAGCGCTCTATGAGATGATCCGTGAGGAAACGCTCAGGCCGGAGCTGATCATCGGTGTTCCGGTAGGCTTTGTTAATGTGGTGGAATCAAAGGAACTGATTCTTAAAACCGATGTTCCTCATATTGTGGCAAGGGGCCGCAAGGGAGGCAGCAATATCGCCGCTGCCATTTGCAACGCGATTTTATATCAGTGCGGAGGAAGAGAATGAACCGGACGCCAGCGGACCAAGGAGAATTTATAAACGAGTCTCAAAAATGAGACTGACATTTTCTCTCTCAAAAATGGTAAAATAAATAGGGAATCTATAGAAACGGAGAGAAATATATGTTTCAGATAAACGATACAGTATTGTATGGAGCGGAAGGCGTCTTTAAAATAGCGGAAGTTACAGAAATGGACTTTAAGAATGGAAAAATGGATTACTTTGTTCTGAAATCTCTTAGCAATGAAAACGCTACGATTTTTGTACCGACGGAAAACGAAGCGTTGATGGCGAAGATGAGGAGAGTTCTTTCGGCAGATGAAATCTATGAGATGATTAAAGCTATGCCTGAGGAATCCCCCATCTGGATCGAAGATGAGAGTATCAGAATGAAGGAATACAAGGAAATTCTTTTAAGGGGCGACCACCGGGAAATCGTAAAGCTGATTAAGGCGCTGTATCTTCATCGGCAAAAACAGAAGGAGATCGGAAAGAACCTTCATAAGATCGATGAGCGTTTTTTGAAGGATGCGGAAAAGCTGCTTTATGATGAATTCGCGTATGTTCTCAATATTCAGCCAGAGCAGGTTCTGCCTTTTATTCATGAGCAGATTCAGGTGGATGAGAAGGCTGTATAACAAATAAAAGAATATAAAGGAATATCGATTTTAAGGCCTTTTGCGGTTATTTGCCGCGGGAGGCCTTTTTCTAATTCGGGGAAAGCCCCGGCCGGGCAGGAGACAGCGGGTGAACCTTTTGAAGGAAAGCCGCATAGAATGACTGTAGTATGAAAACCAGAGGTGAAAGTTATGGCACTAGACACCCGTGAGCTGTTTGCGCGGCTCATCCAATGTGAGGCAGGTGGGGAGGGTGAAGATGGAATGAGAGCGGTTGCCTCGGTCATTATGAATCGGGCTACCATTGATTATGGAGAATTCGCCCGGGTCAGCCAGGGCGGCGACGTTCGAAACATCATCACCCAGCCCGGACAGTTCGTATGTATGCGGGAGACGATAGGAGGCCGCTATAATTCACAGAATGTATATAATATGACGCCTACGGACGTTCATTACGAGATCGTGGATTGGGCTATGGCTGGCGGGAGACTGCAGGGAGTCGACCATTCCCTGTTCTTTTTTAACCCCTACAGCAGCAGCTGTCCTCCTTATTTTCCGACCAATGTAGGGGTCATTCATAATAGAGTGGGCGACCACTGCTTTTATATTCCTACTGTCCACTACGCAAATACTTAAAAAGAGAGGTAATTTTATGGCAACATGTTGCAATACCGTTTTGACGCGGATCGAAAAAATCAAAAAAAATCAGATCGTTAACAGAGGATCTTCTCCGTATGATCAGATGCCTGTACCGGAAAACGGGCAGAATCATGTAGCGGCGCCGACCCTTCCTTCGGCGGATATGACGCCCTTTGTAAATCCAAACATGGGAGGCGGGGCCGGAGGAAATCAGGAGATTCCATCTCCGTCCGCGCCGGAAGGGGCTCCGGAGCTGATTCCAAACGCGCCTACCTTTCCGGTTCCGGCAAATCCTCTGCTGCCGCCAGGGTATCAGGAGATTCTGGATTTTAATTCAGTCCAGTATGTCAATGGATTTTACCGCACCCAGATCGGCCGGTATGTAAGAGTGGAACAGTTGATGGGATCTAATACCATCGATACGCAGGAAGGATTTTTAATCGGGGTCGGCATCAACTATATCATTCTGCAGGAAGCTCCTACTGGGAATATTCTTGTAGTGGATATCTATGGAATCAAAAATATGTATATATATTACAATTACCGGGCAAATCCGTTTGAACCATTTAATATGAACACTTCCGCTATGAGCGCTGCTGAAGGGGAGCTTCCGGAAGAAGAGCGGTAACAGCCGCTGAAGACAAAACAAAAGCCGCGCCATCCTGTTTTTTGGCTGGCGCGGCTTTCCGATTGGTTTAAAGGGGGAAAATCAAAGTACCTGCATTTCTTTTACCGGGTCTAAGAACTGATCATCATAGTATCTGCAAAGTCCCTTGAACTCTTCCGTGTGCATCTCTTCCTCATCCTTGCGGGTATGGGTATTGAGGTCTTTATCATTGATCCGCTGAATCAGATGGGTGGAAATGTTATTGCAGTGATCGGATATCCGTTCGATGTCTGTAAGCATTTCAATATAAGAAACGCCCCGGTCAATTGTGCAGACTCCGTCGCGAAGTCTTTTTATATGATTGCTTTTAAGAGTGTCGATCAGATCGTCGATGGTTTCCTCGAGGGCGGAAACCCGCAAGCCCACCGTAATGTTTTCCATTTCATAAGCTTCTTTTGTCATATCTAAAATGGTATTGATCGCCTTTTTCAAATAGCTGAATTCGCGCATGCTTTCATCGGAATATTTGATCTTGTCCAGATGGGCCAGCTCCGCCTCTTCCGCAAGATTTACACAGTGGTCGCCGATTCGTTCAAGGTCCCCGATGGTATGGAGAAGTTCTGTCGCGAACAGATTTTGCTTTGGAGTAAGCTGGCGCTCAGTGACCTGTACAATATATTCTCCGAGAACTGCTTCTGTCTTGTCCAGAAACTTTTCATTTTCTTCCAGCGTTTCCCGAGCGTCATCGTTATAATGATGTACAAGATCGCAGGCGATATTGAAATTTTCCTTTCCGGTTTCGCACATAAAAGCAACCACTTTTTTACACTGTTCCAACGCGATGTTAGGTGTTTCGAGAAATCTTGGATCCAGCAGACTGAGCTCTTCATCCATTTTGGACTGGCCTTTGTCTTTAACCAGTTTTTTAGATATAGCAATTAGAACGTTGATCATCGGAAGCATTACAATGCAGACGATTACATTAAACAGTGTATGAAAGTTAGCGACTCCGCCTCTGTTTACAGAATCGGACCAGAAGGAAAAACCAAACAGACCCTGATAAAGATAAATCACAATCAGGAATAAAATGGAACCTGTAATACACATTGTAACATCTACAGCAACCGCGCGCTTCGCGTCTTTGTTTACGCCGATACTTGCCAGAAGAACGGTTACACATTTTCCAAGATTCGCCCCGATGACGATGGGCGCCGCCATGGAAAAAGTAACAACTCCGGTAGATGACGTGGCCTGAAGGACGCCGACAGAAGCGGAAGAACTCTGCAATAATATAGTGACGGCCATTCCCACAAGGACGCCCAGGAATGGGTTCTCAAACAGAGTGAAGATTTTCCCGAACTCTTCGGATTCCGATAAAGGGGCAAAGCTTCCTTCCATAAGCGTCATACCCATAAACAGAATGCCAAGGCCGATCAGAATTCCCATTTTATCTTTGAGAGACTGTTTTTTTGTCATCAGCAGAACGAAGGCTCCGATAATGATCAGAATTGGGGCAAAGGATGAAGGCTTAAGAAGCATCAGGATGATACTGTCTCCGTCGATATCTCCCATTCGGAGGATCTGAGCGGTTATGGTCGTTCCGATATTGGCCCCCATAATAACAGGAACGCCCTGGGCCAGTTTTAAAATTCCGGCATTGAGAAAACCGATTACCATAATAATCGTCGCGGCAGAGCTTTGGATTACCGCGGTTACTCCAGCGCCTAAAGCAACCCCTTTGGCTTTGTTGCTTGTAAGCTTTTCCAAAATCTTCTCCATACGCGCTCCGGCAGCTCTCTCTAAAGAGTTGCCCATCAGTTTCATTCCGTACAAAAACATTCCTATGCCACCGAGCATGGTTAAAATCGATTCAAGTGTCACGTCTGTTCTCCTAAATTATTATATTTTTTACAACGATTTACCAGTGTACAATTACCGGAACACCTTTATCCGCCAGATTTTCAAAGAGCTTTCCCGCGGAAGCCACAGGCATATTAACGCAGCCATGACTGCCGTTTCCACGGTAGATACTTCCGCCGAAAGAACTTCTCCAAGGCGCGTCATGCATCCCATAGTTTCCATAAAACGGCATCCAGTAGGAAACGGGACTTTCATAATCGGAGCCATCGGCATTGGTGCCTTTCAGTGTGGCGTTTCGCTGTTTATAGGAAAGGCTGAAGGTTCCGGCCGGTGTGCCGTAGCCCTGATTGACATTTCCTGTAACTACCGGACAGTCTACGATTTTTTTGCCTTCTTTGAAGTACCACAGGTGCTGCTCGGTCAGAGAAACCTCCACATAGGTGTCGCCAATATCGTCCTCTTTGTTATAATCCGTAAATCCGGTCATAAGCCAGATTGGTTCGCGTTTCACTTCTTTTCCGCTTTGCAGGTCTTTAATCAGCTGTTCTGTTTCCTTATCTCTGCTGAGGGCAAAGCCGTAATCACCGCCGGACACTTTGATTTTCCGTCCGCTGAGAGAGGTAAATTCCCGGGTTTTTCCCAATGTGTTGTATTCTTTCGCAAAATCCTCCACATATTCCCGAACCGCGTCCTCGTTTACGGTAACCTTGGAAGCCGCTTCCTCCGCGGCGTTCTGTTCGGCTTCGCTTACATCGCCGCTTTCCACGACCTCGATATCAAAGATTTTTTCCAGCCACTCAGGAGAGATCTTTATTTCCTCTTTTCCCATAATATAGGTTACTTTTGAAGTCAGATATTTTTTACAGAACTCCTGCCGTTCTTTGATCTCGTCACTGTCCGCGGTTACAGCCGGCTGCTGATAAAACTTTGAAGCGATGTATTCCATCTGGAATTTGCCTTCGGCTACAAGTTCTTTGATTTTATCTGTCAAAGCTGTGTAATCAATGTTGTTTCCGTAGACCTCAGGAACGATTTCAAACTCCTCCGTAGAAAGATCCACATAGGCGTCTTTTGTCTTTGTAATTTCTTCCTCTTTAAGATAATCCGCGTTTTTCAGCGCTTTTGTGAACTTTTTATTGACCTTTTTTACCGTCATATCCAGTGTCACATCAAAATCCGAGCCAAAATAATGATTGAGAGCGGCGCTGAGGAAATTTTCTCTTTTGAGATTCGCTATGGCGTCATCAATATCATAAGTAAAATTCAGAGTATCAATACTCCCGATGGCGCGGCCTTCTGCCGTAAAGGAAAAACTTTTGCTGTTCCATTCGTCCGTCAGCTTTTCTTTTACCTGCTTTCTTGTCAGACCACTGCAGTCGATTCCATTGATGGTTGTCTTATCCGGAAACAGATCCGCGGAAAACACATTAGCCTCCAGCGATCTCCAAAGCGCGAAACCGCCCCCCGCAAGGCATAGCAGGATTATAATTGGAATTAAAATTTTTTTCATAATTATCAGTACCTCTTAACCTCAACATTTTACAATATTTTGCCCCGTTTTTGAAGCGCCTTTTTCACATTTTAGGCAAATTTGTGGTATAATGTCCGCAGGCCCGGTGATTGACGCAGGGAAGCCTTGGCGGAGCCCGGGTGAAATAGAAATAGAATCTGGAGCAATTTATGGCATTTACACATCTACACGTTCATACAGAATACAGCCTTCTGGACGGCGCGGCGAGAATCCGGGATCTGGTGGCCCGGGTAAAGGCGCTGGGAATGGAATCCATAGCGATTACGGATCACGGCGTTATGTTCGGCGTGATCGACTTTTACCGGGAATGTAAAAACAATGGGATCAAACCGGTAATCGGCTGTGAAGTCTATACCGCGGCAAGAACCATGGAAGATAAAGACGCGGACAAAGATAAATATCAGGGGCATCTTGTGCTCCTCGCGGAGAACAATCAGGGCTATCAGAACCTGATTAAAATCGTATCAGAGGGTTTTACAAGAGGCTTTTATTATAAACCGAGGGTGGATAAGGAACTGCTGCGGCAGCACAGCGAAGGGATCATCGCTTTATCAGCCTGCCTTGCGGGGGATGTACAGCGAAAGCTGATGAACCGGGATTATGAGGGCGCGAAGAACGAAGCTCTGGCCTTGCGGGAGATCTTTGGCGACAACAATTTCTTCCTGGAGCTGCAGGATCAGGGGCTGGAAGAGGAAGCCGCTATACTGCCGGATATGCTGCGGCTTCATGAGGAAACCGGGATTCCTTTTGTCGCCACCAACGATGTTCACTATGTAAAACAGGAAGACGCGAAGGCCCATGATGTGCTTTTGTGCATCCAGACGGCGGCTACGATAGAAGAAGAGGATCGGATGCGCTTCCCAAACGATCAGTTTTATCTGAAATCGGAAGAGGAAATGCGCAAGATCTTTGCCAATCTGCCCGAAGCCTGTGACAATACCGCTAAAATTGCCGAAAGATGTGATGTGACCTTTGAGTTCGGCCACCTTCATTTACCGGAATTTAAAGCGCCGGAGGGAAAGTCAAACCAGCGGTATCTGAGAGAGCTTTGCGAAACCGGCCTTGCGGACCGGTACGGAAACCAGCTGGACGCGGATTGGGACAGCCTGAAGGGACGGCTGGAATATGAGCTTTCCACCATTGAAAAAATGGGATATGTGGAGTACTTTCTCATCGTATGGGATTTTATCAATTACGCCAAGGAACACAAGATTATGGTTGGCCCGGGAAGAGGCTCCGCGGCGGGGAGTATCGTTGCTTATGTGCTGAAAATTACCGACATTGATCCCATCCGCTATAATCTGATCTTTGAACGTTTTCTCAATCCGGAGCGAATCAGCATGCCGGATATTGATATTGACTTCTGCTATGAACGGAGGCAGGAGGTCATTGATTATGTAATTGAAAAATATGGCGAGGATAAGGTTTCTCAGATTATAACCTTTGGAACGATGAAGGCAAAGGCCGCGGTGCGGGATGTAGGCCGGGTCCTGAATGTAGGGTACGCGGAAACAGACGCCATTGCGAAGGCCATTCCCTTTAATCTGAAAATGACCATTGACAAGGCCCTTTCCATGAACCCGGAGCTGAAGGCTTCTTATGAAAATGATGAAAAGGTGCGTCAGGTGCTGGACATGGCAAGAGCCATCGAAGGCATGCCCCGTCACGCTTCCACTCACGCGGCGGGAGTGGTGATTTCCAAAAAGAGCATCGATGAGTATGTGCCGCTGTATCTTTCGGATAAAGGCGTTTCCACGCAGTTTACTATGACTACGATCGAAGAGCTGGGCCTGCTGAAGATGGATTTTCTGGGCCTGCGGAACCTGACGGTTATTCGGGACGCGCTGGAAATGATCGAGGAAAATCACGGAAGAGTGATCGATTTCGCAAGCATGACCTATGATGACGCGGCTACTTACGAACTGATTGCGAAAGGAAATACGCAAGGCGTATTCCAGCTGGAAAGCGGAGGCATGACCCAGTTTATGAAAAATCTGAAGCCGGACTGCTTTGAGGACATCGTGGCAGGCGTGGCTCTTTACCGGCCGGGTCCTATGGCTTCCATTCCGACCTATATTGAAAACAAGAAGCACCCGGATCAGATCCAGTATATCCATGAAAGCCTGGAACCGATTTTATCCGTGACTTACGGATGCCTTATTTATCAGGAGCAGGTAATGCAGATCGTGCGGGATCTGGGCGGCTATTCCTACGGCCGTTCCGATTTGGTGCGCCGGGCCATGGGTAAGAAAAAGATGGATGTTATGCTGAAGGAGAAGGAGTACTTTATCCACGGAAAGACAGACGAGGAAGGAAACATCGAAATCGCGGGCTGTGTACGCAATGGAATTCCTGAGGCGATTGCCGAGGAAATCTTTAACCAGATGGTCGGCTTTGCCGAATACGCCTTCAACAAGTCCCATGCGGCGGCTTACGCCGTAATCGCCTATGAAACGGCTTATCTGAAGCAGTATTATCCTGTGGAATTTATGGCGGCGCTGATGACCAGTGTTATGGGCGACGCTGGTTCCATAGCTAAATATATCCGAAATTGTACGGAAATGGGTATTGAAGTTCTGCCGCCGGATATTAACGAAAGCGGGAAGAAATTTACCGTGCGGGATGGAAAGATCCGGTTTGGGCTGCTTGGCGTCAAGAATGTGGGCGAAGGAGCCATCGACGCTATTATAAAGGCCAGAGAGGAAAAGGGACTTCCAAAGGATATTTTCCAGTTCATCAGCAACGTGGACATCCATGAAGTAAATAAAAAAGCAGTGGAGAGTCTAATTAAGGCGGGGGCTTTGGACAGCCTCAATGAAAATCGGGCGGCGCATATGTCTGTTTACGAAAGCCTGATTGAATCGGCGCAGAATGATTCCCGAAAAAATCTGGAGGGGCAGATGTCCCTGTTTCAGCTTAATGCGGAACAGATGGAAGCGGAAACGGCCGCTGCCCGGCTTCCGCGGGTAAACAATTTTTCAAGAGAGATTCTCAGCAGCATGGAAAAGGAAATGCTGGGCGTTTACATTTCCGACCATCCTCTGAAGGATTATGAACAGCAGATCGAAAAGCTGATCGACGTTACGGCCGAAGATCTGGCTCACGCGGCGGATCAGGAGGAAACCGGGGAAACACCGGCGGCCGGAACGGTTGTTTTTGACGGTATGCGGGCTACCATGGCGGGGATCATTACCGGGAAAAAGCAGCTGGTAACAAAGAACAATAAAATGATGGCTTTTGTGGACATGGAGGATCTCTATGGAAATGTGGAAGTGGTGGTCTTTCCAAATGTCTATGAGCGAAGCTCGCGCCTTATTCAGGAAGATTCTCTGGTAATCGTCAAAGGGACCATCAATTTTAAAGAAGGAGAGCTGCCCAAGCTTTTGGCAAACGAGGTGCTGGATCTGAGGGAAGCCAGCCAGGGGGCCCGGCTCGCGGCGCAAAAGCCAGTGAAAATACGGATCCCGGATAATCTGGAAAACGGCATTGAGCGGATCAGAGAGATTCTGATACAGCATAAAGGCAATACCCCGGTGATTATTTATCTGGGAACCACAGGAAAGGCCATGAAAACAAAGCCGGATCTATGGGTCAGTGCGGATGAGGCTTTTCAGGAAAAGGTTGAGGCTCTTATCGGCCCGGAAAATCTGAAGCTATAAACTAGAAAAGGGAGGTATTAGAAATGAGAAGAATTGGAGTGCTTACCAGCGGAGGCGACGCTCCGGGAATGAACGCGGCAGTGCGCGCGGTTGTACGCTGCGGTCTGAACAGGGGCATGGAGGTTTATGGAATACAAAGAGGCTATGAAGGTCTTATTGACGGTGCGATAAAAGAGATGGACATGTCTTCTGTGGGGGACATTCTTCACAGAGGAGGAACCATTCTCAGGACTGCCAGAAGCGAGCGGTTCAGAACGGAAGAAGGACAGAACCACGCGATGAATGTGCTGTCGGCCTTTGGCATTGAAGGGCTTGTGGTGATCGGCGGCGACGGCTCTTTTCGGGGCGGTCTTGAGCTGGCAAAACGAGGGGTTACAGTAATGGGCCTGCCGGGGACAATTGACAATGATCTTGGATATACGGATTATACCATAGGATTCGATACGGCGGTTAATACGGTGCTTTCCTCTGTAACCAATATCCGCGACACTTCTTCCTCTCATGAGAGGGCCACAGTCATTGAGGTTATGGGACGGCACTGCGGAGATATCGCCCTGTACGCGGGACTGACCGGAGGCGCGGATAATATTTTAGTTCCGGAAATGCCTTTTGATATAAATCGGGTATGCAGAAAAATTATTCAGGGAAAAAACCGGGGGAAGCTGCATGATATTATTATCAAGGCAGAAGGTGTTGAAGTGGACACTCAGGAGCTGGCGCAGATGATTGAAGAACGGACCGGAAAGGAAACGAAAGTGGTGATTCTGGCCTACCTTCAGCGGGGCGGTTCTCCAACAGCCACGGACCGTATGCTGGCCAGCAGAACAGCCAGCAAGGCGGTGGAGCTGCTGTATGATGATGAGGACAGCAAGGCTATCGGTATCTGCGGCAGTGAGATTGTAGCGTACGACCTTGAAAAAGCGCTGGAAATGAAGCGGCCGTTTAATACGGATCTTTATGAGCTTGCGGATATATTATCAAAATAAAATGAAACAGACCGTTTACCAGAAAATAAAACAATGCTTTGTTTTTATAAAGAGTTTTTTTAAATGGATCCTGATTGCCGGTACGGTGGGGATCATCAGCGGCGGAGTGGGGACCTTGTTTCGCGTTGCTGTAGAATACGCGAATGTTCTGTGGCATCAGAACCGGTGGCTGACCTGTCTGCTGCCTTTGGGCGGACTGATGATCATAGGCCTTTACAAAGCGTGCGGTATGACGGCGGCTATCGGAACGGATCGAATCATTGATTCTGTGCGGACTGAAGAAAAAGTGCCGGTACGGCTTGGGCCGCTGATTTTTATCAGTACAGCGGTCACTCATCTTCTGGGAGGCTCCGCGGGGCGGGAAGGCGCCGCGCTGCAGATCGGGGGCAGCATCGGGACCCATGTAGGAAGGCTGTTTCATCTGGATGAAAAGGACATGTCTCTGGTGGTGCTGAGCGGCATGAGCGGCGTGTTTGCGGCCTTATTCGGAACTCCGCTGACATCCGTCTTCTTCGCGCTGGAAGTGATCAGCGTAGGCGTTATTTATTATTCGGGCCTTGTTCCCTGCCTGGTTTCCGCTCTGGTTGCGTACCGGATTTCCAGTTTTTTCGGGTTTGATTTGGAAATTGAAATGGTTTTGGATATTCCCGGATTTGAGATAGGGACTGTGCTGCGGATTGCGGCTTTAGGCGTATGCTGCGCGCTTTTGAGCATAGTCTACATCTTTTCTATGGATCGGATTGACGATTTTTTTGAAATTCTATTTAAGAATCCATATATTCGGATCTTTGTGGGAGGGCTGATCCTGGTGGGACTTTCCTTTCTCTTCCCTTCCGGAAACTATAACGGATCCGGTATGAGTATTATTTTCCAGGCCCTTGAAGGTGACACAGACTGGTGGACTTTTCTGGTAAAGATCCTTTTTACCGCGGTTACACTGGGATGCGGATTTAAAGGCGGAGAAATCGTACCTACTTTTTTTATCGGAGCGGCGATGGGATGCTGGGCCGGAGGTCTTTTGGGGCTGGATCCGGGATTTGCCGCGGCAGTAGGTTTGATTGCTACGTTCTGCGGCGTTGTCAACAGTCCCGTCGCGTCCATCATTCTTGGAGTAGAGCTGTTTGGAGCTGAGGGGCTTTTATTTTTTGGTATCGCGTGCAGCATCAGTTATATGCTTTCCGGATATTATGGGCTGTATGGAAGTCAGAAAATCATGTATAGTAAAACGAAAGCGGAATATATCAATATCAACGCAAAGTAAAGAAGGAGGAAGTGAACGATGAAGCTAGCTTTTGTAAATGGGGTTTTAATTGATGGTAACGGGGGAGAACCTGTCAAAGACTCACTGGTTCTGATTGAGGATAAAAAGATCGTGTATGCCGGCCCGAAAACGGACTTTAGCGGTTATGAAGCGCGGGATATTTCCGGAAAGACAATTATGCCGGGGCTGATCGATACGCATCTTCATTACAGCGGAAATCTCAGTGACAATGATACGGAATGGGTCCTGGAGCCTATGTTCCAAAAAGCGGTCGTTGCTGTGGCGCAGGCCAGGGAAGCTTTGGAAAATGGTCTGACCTCCGTAGGGGAAATTTCTAAATTCGGTCCTTACATAAGAGATATGATTGAGAAGGGCGTGATCCCGGGACCAAGGACGGTTACTTCCGGCGTGGGCTTCTGCAGGACGGCGGGCCATGGAGATTCCCACAGACTGCCGCTGGAATACAATGAGGCGTCCCATCCGTGGGCGGAACGGGTAGACGGCCCATGGGAGCTGAGAAAGGCCATTCGCCGCAGGATACGCGAAAATCCCGATGCTATTAAGATCTGGTCCACAGGCGGCGGGATCTGGCGTCACGACGCAAAAGCGGATTCTCACTATACGATGGAGGAAATTCAGGCGGTAGTGGATGAAAGCAACATGATCGGCTTGCCTGTATGGTCCCACGCGGAGGGGTATGAAGGAGCCCTTAATTCCTGCAAAGCAGGGGTTTCCGCCATTATTCACGGACAGGAGCTTAATGAAGAGTGTCTGCAAATCATGAAGGAAAAGGATATTACCTTCTGTCCGACCTTCCAGTTTTTCTTTGAGTGGTTTTCTGTATACGAACCGCCGTACCGGCCGATTCACGATCAGTATCCGGGAGAAACTACGGCGGAAAAAGAACTGAATCGGATTACGGATAATCTGCTCAATGCCAATAAGAAGGGGATCCGCATCACGGTTGGCTCGGATTCATTTTGCAGCACACTTACTCCTTATGGAAAGTACGCTATTACAGAGATGTACGCACTTAATAAAGCGGGTCTTACCAATATGGAGGTCCTGGTGGCGGCCACTAAGAATGGTGCGGAGATGCTGAAGATCGACGACATTACAGGCACCTTGGAAGCGGGAAAGTTTGCTGATCTTCTGGTACTAAACGGAGATCCGCTGACGGATATCAAAGCGGTTTCTACAGAAAATATGGATGTGATTATGAAGGAAGGCGAATTTGTAAAAGGCGCGTAAGAAAGTGAGCAAGCGAGCGGGAAGCGGCGAAAGCCGCGCCTGCTCGTTTTTTAGTGCCAGTTTTTGTGGTGGAAAGGCATGGGAGCAATTGACCTTTCGGCAGTTTGTTGAAATCTAAAATCCTGTTTTTGTAAATAATAGAATAAAATGGTTGAAAAAGAGGGTAGGTTATTGTAAAATATATACAATTCATCGATGAGATCCAGTTACGCTAATTTTAACAATGAGAAGAAAGGAAGCCTATGAAGAATTATTATCAACGAAAACGCAATGGATATTTTTTGCCCCATGAGATTTATAAAAAGACCTGGAATACCATAGAGTGTTACGCATTTTACAAGAGAGTGCTGATCGATCAGGAATGGAGCAGTGATGTGTTTCTGGAGCCTGAGTGGACAGCTGTTAATAAAGCGACAGCGGACTATTACATACGGAACATTGACGCGGCCTTAAAGGAATATATCCCGGAAGAACTCCGTCAGGGAATTTTTGAGCATGTGGTCTATGGAAAAACATATCAGGAAATCAGTAAAGAGGTCCATTTATCTCCTTCCAGTTTAAAGCAATGGACACAAATCTTTGTCTATGGAGTAGCGGAACATTTGGGCGACGATTTTTATGTAAAAAAGAGGACCAGTTAAATTAATTTTTTGATTCGGCAGGAAAGTATGTCCCCTGCGTAAAAAAATCTGTGGTATACTATAAAATGTAAAAAAAGGAAAATAAAGCATAGTACGCGACCCTCGTTTCCGCATAGTGTTTACATAGAAATTTTGCGTACATCTGAATTTCCTTTTAGCAATCAGACTGTAGGGTAGGATATTCTGCAGTCTTTTTGTATATTTTTATAGTTTTAGAAAGGAGGGACGGCTGTGTGTCCATATAAGGCCAGAGAACAGCCCATCAAAAGAAAGAATCGTTTTGCGCGGAAATGAAGTCGTATATTGATTGGGATGGAGAAATGAATTATGAGAACTTTTAAAATCGAAGAAGCAAAGAGAGAATGGCGGCAAACCCGGCAGAAAGAAGACGAGGTTTATCTGCCGAAAGCGGTTTATCAGGAAAAAGATGGAGAAACGGAGTATGCCGCCTGTGAAATACAGTGGCAGTAAGGAAAGGAACGTATTATGGGAAAGAGAGTAATAAATAAAAGAAATATAATGATTATAATGTTGATCTGCGTGGTTATGGCGATTGGAGGAATCAGCGCGTATTTTACCGCTGCCGATGACGTTACGAACACCTGGACTGTGGGAAAAATAGAAATCGACCTGCAGGAACCGGAGTATGATAAAGTTCCGGAAGAACGGGAAGATATCACTCCGAACAAAGAAATGACGAAAGACCCGCGAATTGAAAACACCGGCGTCAATGACGCCTATGTATTCGCCCGGGTCACTGTGCCAAAGGCAAAGGTGAAAATCGCGAACCAGGATGGAACCGCGCAGCCGGCAGAGATAAGGGAACTGTTTTCTTATACACTGAACGATGGATGGTATCAGGTCAGCAAGACCGAAGGGACCACAGACAATACTTATGTTTACGCTTACGCGTCCAGCACCGCATGTACCCGGTTGACCGCGGCGGCAAAAACACCATCCCTGTTTAAAGCGGACAAGATCACCTTTATCAACATCGTAGAAGGGCAGGGGCTGGAGGAAGAAACCCTGGAAATGCCAGTGGAAGCCTTCGGAATCCAGACCGCTGATTTAAACGACAAAACCGATGGCGTGGATAAAACGAGCCCATCCGCCGTATGGAACATTTTGATCAATCAGGTGGACAGCAACCATTAAGAAATCAACTGTAAGGGAGGAGCGGAACATGAAGAAGCGGAAAACCCGGCGGACTGTGGCGGCGATCGCCATAGTCCTGCTGTTGATCCTGACCGCGGCGGTTGTTTACGGGGCGATCCAGAAAGGGGAGGTCACCGTAAAAAACAATATGAGCACCGGCAGCGTGGATATCGACCTGACCGCGTATGAGCGGACAGACCATGGAGAACAGAAAGCGAGGAAAGGGGAAGCGGTTATGGCGAATCAGGAGATCAGCTATATACCAAGGATTACCGCGCTGCGCGCGGATTGCTATGTCAGACTAAGTGTCAACCTTGTAATGGAAAAGGAACTGGATGACCCGATTACCGTAGATCATATTGTATCCCTTGGGAAGAACTGGATCCAAAAAGGAAGCGTGTTTTACTATACGAAGCCTCTTAAAAACGGAGAAGAAACCGACGCTTTTCAAGGCGTCCATGTGCCGGAGGAGTGGACCAATCAGAACTCCAGTAATTTTCAAATCAATTTGGCCGCCGATAGTATTCAAGCGGAGAACTTCACGCCGGATTTTGACTCGGATCAGCCATGGGGTTCCGTTGTCATGGAGCAGGCGAAACGGAAGGATACCACATCCTATCGGGTGGCGAAGCGGGTGAAAGACGCGCATTCGCTTACTTACAAAGGAAGCGGCGTGTTTGAGGTATCTTCCAGAGATTTCTTTTCCAATTTTGGGTACATGATGGCCGGGGACTCTTTGAAAGATTCCATTCAGCTTCATAACGATTCCCGCGAATATGTTCGATTAGACTTTAAAAGTATCGCTCCGCAAAATAATCTTTTATTGGAAAAGACGAGACTGAGCCTTACGGTTGGGGGAAAGGCCTTCTATTCCGGGGATCTGAAAGCGGAAAATCTTTCCGCCTACAAGGAGCTGACCCGGATCGCTCCGGGGGAAACGAAGAAACTGCGCTATGAGCTGATGGTTCCGGAATCTTTGAAAAACGCCTTTTCCGCGGAATATGACTCGGTGACCTGGTGTTTTAAAGCCACGGAAGTGGATCTGTACGGAAAGCCGGTTCAGACGGGTGACAACGCTACCGGGCCAGTCCCATTTGTTCTTCTTGGGATAGCCGCCTTTGGCATGGTATGGGCCGCGCTGGCGAAGAAAAGAAAGGAAGAGAAATGAAACTACAAAAATGTGTTTCCAATGTGGTATGGGGTCTTATTCTTTTTATCATGGCTGTCACGGCTGTATTGCTTCTCTCCGGGATCAAACCGGCGATTGTATTATCCGGCTCCATGGAGCCGGAGATTCCCACAGGGAGTTTATGCCTGATTAACACGGGTGCGGATATCGATGAAATCCAAGAGGGAGACATCATTGCCTTTACCAGCGGGACTATGGCGGTGACACATCGGGTTCTCACCGTGACAGAGGAGGGCTTTCAGACAAAGGGGGACGCCAATGACACGCCGGATCTGGGGATCGTTCCGAAACAAAACGTGACAGGCAAGACGGTGTTTTGGATCCCTTACGCGGGATATTTGGCGGATAAAGCCGGGACGGTCCCTGGAAAGATTCTTATGGGTGTGATTTTGGCCATATCCATTTTAGCGGGGTTTTTGGAAAAAGAACCAAAACAAAAGAGGAAAAGCAGCTGCGGGCAACGATGCTTCGCAGGAAGAAAGAAGGAACGAAACAAACCATGAAAGGGATAAATAGAAAGAAAAAGCGAATCTTGCCGCTGGTGATCCTGGCCGCGATCCTGATCAATGGGATTTCCTTTTCCGGGATCTACGCGTATCGGGTAGCAAAGGATAAAGAGATCAACAGCTTTACGGTAGGACACAGCAAACTGGAAATCGAGGAGGATTTTGTGCCGCCGGAGGAGCTAAAGCCGGGCGTCATAATTCCAAAGGATGTGAAGCTGCGGAATACGGGGAAAGGCCCCTGTGTGATTCGGGTATTTGTGGATTTCTCCAATCGGGACATGGCAAGGTACGCGGAGATCGATTTTAACACAGAGGACTGGCAGGCCGGAGCGGACGGGTATTACTATTATCAACATCCAGTGGAAAATGGGGAGGCGACAGCTTCTCTTTTTACGAGTATCAAGATCGCGGAGGATGCGCCGGAGGCCTTGCTGACGGATTTTGACGTGCCGGTTTACGCGGAAAGCAAAAACGCGGAGCTGACAGATTCATACAGGGATGTTTGGGAAATATAAAGAGGCACTGGGTTCGGTGTCTCTTTTCTTGCAAAAAGAGAGGAGAGAAAACATGATACGACAACGAAGCCCGCGGAGGATCCTGACCATGGTTCTGGCGCTGCTGATGGTCTTTAGCGTAAGCGCGGAGACCTGCGGCGCTTTTTCCATTATGGGCGGGACCTGGAAAAGCCTTTCCAGCTTATCCGGTGTCCGGGAGTTTGACTATGATTCCACACCAGCGCGGGAAAACTTCATAACAAAGGATATGGTGGACTCCGGATACTCCTTCAAGTGCGCCAGCAGAGCGGTGGATGAGTATTTCGGGACCACCAGCGTCTACACAGCGGATACCGGGACCAAATACAAAGGGTTTAAACTGAGCAAAAACGAGAAAGGAAGTTGCGGGGTATGGTACCGAAAGCTGTTTCGCTATCAGAACGAGTGGGTGGACGTGAAAACCACCTATGTGAACTGGTCCGCATATAATGACAAAAGGGCGTTTTTCTCCGGGGGATTTTGCTCCTCCCAGTGGACCTATGTGAAATGGATGAAGCTGAAGCATGAGTTTTACATCGCTGGGACAAACACAAAGATCAACGTGAAGGGCTTTTTCACCTTTGTGGATATTGACCGGTACCAGGGAATCGCCATGCCCACCAGCCAGGTGGATAAGGTGTGGGTCAACAAGGGCTCCACTTACCTGAAATACAAGAAGGAGGACTCCAAGCTGCTGATCCGGGACGATTCCGGAAAATCCATCGTCAATTACGGGCAGCCGGGCTACAGCAAGAAGGAAGCGGCGAAAGCCACCTTCAGCTATGAGTTCAGCGGCAAGACACACACGCAATATATCCTGCACGGAAGCGACAGCTACGCCAGCAGCTACAGCATCAACTTTGAAGCGGCGAAATATATCCCATCAAAGTTTCCGGAGCAGGCCGCGCCAGACATCGATAAATGGGTATCGGACGCAGACGAGACGGAAGTTTTAAAGAACACGGTGCCGTCCCGAAACTCCACCTGGCGGTACTACGTCAACGGCATGGTGCCGCTGGAAACAGAGAAGGGAAATTTCTACGATGGCTTTCAGCTTAAAGACACCATCGAGAGCTGCCTCAGCGTTGAGGCGGTAGACGTGATTCGAGACACCACCACCAATGTGACCGACGAGTTTACCATTACCCAAAGCGGGCAGAATGTCGCGGCCAAAGCCAAAAACACAAAAAGCGCGGACTTTTACAGTCATAACTATCAGCTGCGGATCAAGGTAAAGCTGAAAAGCGACGCGTCCGACGCCACGCTGGCCTCCCATGGCCATTTTAACAGCGCCAAAACGGCCCTGACCTTCCATAACACCGGGTACGTTATCTATACGGACGGGAATGGGTCCTCGACCCGGAAAACGCCAACCACCACCACGACCCTGCGGCTTCCGACTAAAAGCGCCGGAGCGCCGGGCCTGAAGATTACTAAGAGTGTCAGTAAGAAGGAATGGCAGGTGGGGGATCTGGTAGCCTACACCATCAAGGTCAGCCAGACCAACCTAAAGGCTACGGCCACCCATGTGGTGGTGACGGACACCAGCCTGCCGGAGAGCCTGGAGGTCCAAACGGATACTCTGGCGGTCAGCGGCGGCTCCGGGGCGAAGATCGCGAAGAGCGGAAACGGGTGGAAAGCGACCGCCGCCAGTCTGACCTATGGAGCGACGATGACCATCACGTTTCAGGCCAGGGCGACCCAGGCGGCGGCCAACGCCACCATACCAAACACGGCCAAGGCGGCGGCGGATTTTGTTCCGGAACAGACCGCCAGCGCGGAAGTCTTCATCCGGCAGTTTGACATCGAGGGCGAAAAGACCTGGGAGGACGAAGACGATAACGATGGCCTCCGGCCGGACGCCGTAACCATCCATTTATACGCGGACGGCCAGGAAGTGGCTGACACAACAACGAGCGCCTTAGAGGGCTGGGCCTACCGCTTTAAAAACCTGAACCGGTATAATGAAGATGGAAGCCTGATTCAGTACACGGTCAAAGAGGACCCGGTGGCGGGGTATACCGCTTCCTATGACGGATACGATATCATCAATACCCATACGCCGGAGAAGCTGACCGTGTCCGGGACAAAGATCTGGAAGGACGCCGGGAATCATGACCAGCTTCGGCCGGGCAAAGTGGTGATCTCCCTGCTGGCGGATGGGAAGGTTGATCGGACCAGGACCGTAACGGCGGAGGACCGGTGGAGCTATCAGTTCGCGGACCTGTACAAGTTCCGGGATGGAAAGCGGGTGGAATACACCATTCGGGAAAACCCGGTGGAAGGGTACACCGCAACCTATCGGAAAACAGCGGAAACAAGCGAGGGAATCGTGTGGGACACCACCAATACCCATCTGCCTAACGCCATTGAGCTGATCAAAACGGAGCTTTTGGAGGATGGGACGAAAACCGACACTCCCGTAGCGGGCGCCGTGTACAGTCTATACCAGATGGGAACTGACGCGGATGGAGCGGAAGACGTGGTTATGGTGGGGCAATATACTACGGACGATCAGGGAAAAATCTATGTGGAGGGCCTGGATCTGGGATCTTACTATTTTGAGGAAGAGAAAGCGCCTTACGGCTACGCGTCAAATACGGAGCGAATTCCGGTAAAGATCGAAGCGTCCGGTGGGAACGACGCGGTGAATATCGTAAAGGTCAGCGCCGCGGACCAGAGAAGCCCCGCCAGCGTTCATGTGTCTAAGGTGGACAATGGGGGAAACCGGGTGGAAGGAGCGGTTTTCGCCCTGTACGCGGATAAAGCCCTGGCCAGGAAACTGGGGGAATACACCACCAGCGCCAACGGGACCTTTGACATAGAGAACCTGACCTGGGGAACCTATTATCTAAAAGAGGTAAAGGCCCCGAAGGGGTATCTGCTGGATTCCCTCGCTCATGAGATTGTCCTGGGAAAGGACACGACCATCGACGCGCAGCTGGAACTGTTGAATGAACAAAAACGGGGCAGCGTTGAGCTGACCAAAACCGACGAGACGGAGACGCTGAGGCTGTCCGGAGCGGTGTTTGACCTG
This sequence comes from bacterium 210820-DFI.6.37, assembly GCA_020558355.1. GTDB lineage: Bacteria > Bacillota > Clostridia > Peptostreptococcales > Anaerovoracaceae > Hominibacterium. Next base: position 102,812 of record JAJCKG010000009.1, read on the forward strand.
TATAAAACGGATGGGACCCTGGTCAAAAACAACCTGAGGACCGGCCCGGATGGGACGCTGCTGGTGGAAGGCCTGGAATGGGGCGGCTACTATTTTAGAGAAACCAAGGCCCCTGCGGGCTATGGGCTTAGTAAGGACCTGATTCGGTTCTCCGTCAACGCCACCACTGGGGGAATCAAGCAGGAGGTGGCGGCGGTCAACTACCCAGAGACCCGCGAGGTTCATGTGACCAAACGGATTCAAGCGGCGGACCTGCACTGGGAGCACGGCGCGCCCACGTTTTTATTTCAGCTGACCGGAACGACAGCGGATGGGGAGGCCAAGGCCTATACCCAGACCGTCACCTTCTCGGAGCGTTATGTAAAGGAGCGTACGGACGCCAGGGGCTATGTGGAAGCCACTGCTTCTTTTTCGCGGTTAAAAGCGGGAACGTATGCCTGCGAAGAGATCCCGGTCCAGCGATATGAGCTGAAGGAGATCCGGGAGGTATCGGACAATGGAACCATCCGGGGAAAGACGGTGGATTTTGATCTGACAAATTCCGCGCTGGGGTCCGCCACCTTTGTCAATGAAAAGACAGACTGGCGGGATTACAGCGACACTACCTCCGTTACCAATCTGGTCAAAATGACGAAAAAGCTGACCGCGATTATCGTAGAGCGCGCCGGGCCGGAGGTCCTGGAAGGAAACAGCCTTTTTGACAAGAAGAATTTAATCGTTACGGCGGTCTACGATGATGGAAGCGAACGGGTACTGGGAAGCGACGAGTACACGCCGCTGAATGGGGACGGTACTCTTTTGGAGCATGTGAGTAAAGTGGCCGGGACGTACACGGCAAAAGTATCCTATACGGAAAAGGGAATCACCCGAACCGGGACCTTTGATTACACCGTAAAGGCGGCGAAAAAGCTGACGGTGCGGTTTGACTCTAGCGGCGGGGACTCTCTTTCCGATCTGGCCGTTTACCAGTACGACCGGCTTCAGGATTACGCGGCGGCCAGCTATACGCCGGCTAGAGCCGCCCACACCTTTACCGGGTGGTATTCGGACGCGGCGTTGACCAAAGCCTTTTCCCCGTCAACACTCATTACAACGGATCTGACGCTTTACGCCAAATGGGACAGAAAACACCTGAACGCCTGTAGTTGGAAGGAGATCAAGGCGGTAGCCGACGCGGGAACCGCAGAGAGCGTCTTCGGGGAGTGCTTTGCGGCGGTCAAGAAAGACCTGGCGGCGGACGGCGTGTTGTCTTCGGGCAATTACCAGCATACTAAGGCCTTTACCTATCAAGGGAAGACCTATCACGCCATGATCGCAGGCTTTGGTCATGACACCAAAGCCACCGGCAGCAAGGCCGGAATCACTTTCCTGGTCTATGAAAAGGCGGGGAACGCCCGGATGAATGACGAGGACACCAATCTGGGCGGCTGGGGGAAATCCACGATGCGGACCGAGACTCTGGCCCGTTTGCTGAGCGGCCTTCCGGCGGAGATGAAAACCGTCATCGCTTCCGTGGAAAAGACCACAGCGACCAAATCGGCTTCCGGCGCGCTGAGCCTGGAGAACACGACGGACAAGCTGTGGCTGCCATCTCAGGCGGAGCTTTACGGGGCCTGGGGCTATGAGACCACAGCGCTGAAAAAATCCGACGCCTTCAGCGATACCGATTATGGGTATCTCAAGTCCCTGAAAGGGGAAGGCTCCCAGTACGCGCTCTTTCAGGGAAGCGTGCCGGACGGCGTACAACTGAAAGAGACCGCGCTGACCAGAGGAAGCCGGTACTGGACCCGCTCCCTGATCCCCACAGTGGATGGCTATGATGGCTTCTGCGGTGTGGATGATGTGGGAGGAGCTCAGTAACGTGTCGCGAGCGTAGGGGAGCCGCGAAGGCGGCTCCCGTTTTACAGAAGAGAAGGGAGGAAGCGACTTGGACATAAGACGCTTATACAAGAAAAAAACGATCCGGATTCTGGCCGTTGTAATTCTGCTGGCCATGGCCGCCGCGTTCTGGCAGACCATGGCGGCGAGCGCGGCGTCCGGGACTTTGAAAGGAACCGCCAAGAGCCAGCAGCGGGCGGCCATCTATTATACCTACACGCAGAACAAGGACACCCTAAAGACTACGTTGACGGTAAGGCTGCGGGTCTACGCCACCGGCAGCACCTACAGCACCCATAAAGCGGACGCGAAATGGTCCCTTACCTATAACGGGACAACAAAGACCGGAACCAAAGACTATACCATGGCGTCCAGCGGCAGTTACAAAAATATTTCTTCCACCTATACCACCACCATCCAGCAGACCGATGGGGCGTCAAAGAAAATCAATGTGTCCGGCTGGCTCGATTTGTCCGGAACAACCGTGGGAGGAAAGCTGAGCGTGTCTGACTCCATCACCCTGCCGGCTATGACGGCGACCACCACCAGCAAGGCGGTCAAGCTGGTATGGAAAGACAATAACGATCAGGACGGGATCCGGCCGGCGTCAGTGAAGGTGACGCTGTATCGGAACGGCTCGTCGCTGAAATCCGCCAATGTCTCCGGCTCGTACACCTTTACCGGGATAAGAAAATATGATAATTCGGGGGATCTTTACACCTATACGGTAAAGGCGACGGCGCCGACCGGTTACACCGCGTCCGTTTCCGGAGGGACTATTACCCTGACCCATACCCCATATACGACCTCGCATACCGGGACAGTCTCCTGGGCGGATGACAATGACCGGGATGGAATCCGGCCACCCTCGGTTTCGGTACAGCTGTATAAAGACGGGACGCTATACAAGACCGGGACTGCGACAGAAGCGGGGGGATGGGCGGTGTCCTTTAACGGTCTCCCGAAGAACGCTTCCGGCAAGGCGATTAGCTGGACCAGTAAAATAGCCGCGCCTGACGGATATACCGCCAGTGGGCTGACTGCGTCCCACACGCCGGAGAGGAAGAACGTGGAGGGAGCCATCACCTGGGTGGATGAGAATAACAAGAACGGATACCGTCCCCAGACAGTTGCCATAAAGCTTATCAAAGACGGGGAAGAACTGGCGTCGACGACTACCAGCGCGGCGCGGTCCTGGAAGTATTCCTTCCCGGATCAGTATGTGTATGAAAACGGATCGGAGGTTCGTTATGAGGTAACGGGCGCGGATGTGGACGCCTATGACCATACGGTAACTGGAACGAACTTGACTTACACCTATTTTCCAGGGTATGGGATTAATTTCGGATTCAGTATTTAAAAAAGTGAAGGAGAAAAAGGAGGATTCGGACTATTCCGTCCGATTATCCTCCATATCGATGCCAATATCATTGTTCAAGACTCGCCCAAAGGTAATGGCTTTATCACCGAATTTCGCGCGGATATCATCGATCGTCCGCTCTACCTTTTCCCCTTTTTCACGGGAGCGGTTTCCTATATCGAATAGAGAAAGCTGTTCTGATTCGCTTTCATCACAAAGATTGATGGCTGTAATTGTCAGCATCCGGATCGGATCCCGCGTCCGCCAGGACGCCTTGATAATTTCAATAGCCGCATGGGAAATCTCTTCTGAAAGATTGGTAGGCGCGTCCAGTTGTTTTTGCCTGGAAATGACTTTAAAATTCGGGTCTTTAATATCGACCTTTATTCCAAAGCCTTTCATCTGGTATTTTCGAAGTCGGCTGGCAACTGTGTCAGAAAGCGCTGTTACAGCGATTTTGATATCATCGATTCCCTGCAGATTCCGGCGAAATGTAGTTCCATTACCCACCGATTTGATTTTTTCACGTTCCGTATAGAGACAGACAGGACTGCTGTCCATGCCGTTGGCGTAGTCTGACAGCATTCCGCCCTGCTTGCCGAGAAGCGCTGTTAAAAGCCCTCTGTCTGAACGGGCAAGATCCCCGATGGTATGGATTCCTGACCGGTTTAGCTTATCTGCTGTAGCGCTTCCCACAAAAAACATTTGCCTAACATCCATTGGCCATAAAATTTCTTTATAATTATCTCTGCTGATAACGGTGGTGCCATCCGGCTTGTTATAGTCGCTGCCCATCTTGGCAAAGATTTTATTGAAAGAAACTCCTACAGAGAGGGTAAGGCCCAGCTCTTTTTTGATGGTTTCGCGGAGGGTATCCGCAATTTCCTTTCCGCTCCCGAAGAGCTTCAGAGAAGCGGAAACATCCAGCCAAGATTCATCAATACTGAAGGGCTCTACCATATCGGTAAAGCGTTGGTAGATCTCATTGATCTTTATGCTGTATTCCTTGTACTTGCCATGATGAGGGGAAAGAAGATAAAGGTCAGGGCACTTTTTCCTGGCCTGCCAGACGGTTTCGGCGGTTTTGATACCATACTTTTTAGCGGGAGTATTTTTTGCCAATATAATACCATGGCGGTTCTCCGGGTTTCCGCAGACTGCCACAGGAAGATTTTTTAATTCAGGGTGAGCTAAAAGCTCCACCGAGGCATAAAAGCCATCCATATCACAGTGAAGTATTGTTCTGTCCATATCACCATTATATAAGATTTCCGGCAAAGCTTCCACAGGAAATAAACGAAAAAGATATGTGAATAAACAGGATTGTATGGTATAATGTCCTAGACCCGGAGATTGACATGCGGGAGCATGGAAGAGCCGGGATGAGACAGATGCCCGGAGCGCTTAGCGAGTGGCAAACGAAGAGAAGCCAGAGGTTAGCGCTTGCGGCGTAATAAAACGTATTGTTGAACGCGGCGCGACTGCGGGAAGAGCCGATGCCGGTACAGCGGCGAGTGGCAAGGCAGGAGCGAATTAAGAACAGAGAGGGTAAAGAGATGTTGAAAACACTGAAAAAAATCAATAGTGTGCTGAGAGTTGTATTTATTGGGTTTGTGGTTCTCTATGGAATTGTAAAAATTTTTGATGTGGTTCCAAAGGAAACTGGAAAAAAGAAAAAAGGGAATATAGAGCATAGTACCAGTGAGTTTGATGAAATCTGGTAATTTGATAAGGGGAATCTTATGAAAAATATAATGGTGTGTGTAACGCAGCAGAAAACCTGCGACCGGTTGATTCGTCACGGACATGAGCTTCTGGAAGGGCAGGAGGGAGAATTATTTATTATTCATGTTGCGCCAAAGGACTTTAAATTTATGGGAAGTTCGGAAGAAGGAGAGGCTCTGGATTATTTATACGGAAAAGCCATTGATTATGGCGCGAATCTGACTGTAGTACGGTCTAATAATATTCTGGACACGCTGGTTGAATTAGTAGAGAAAAATCAGATTACACATGTGGTTTTAGGAAAACCCGGACAGGTAAAGAAGGAAGCGAATCTTATTAGCAGATTTGGCGAAAAAATCAGCTGTCAGGCGGAACTGATCATTGTTCCGTGAGTAAAGCAGCGAGGAGGACAATAAGTTGAGAGTACTTACAATTATCAGCGGAGTACTGCTGGTATTGACAGGAGTTTTTTGTTTTGCGAACCCGGGAGAAACGTTTTTATCGCTGGCCTTTATATTGGGGCTGATTATGGTAATTAGCAGTATCATACAGGGAATTGCTTACTGGTGGGGACGAAGCGATCAGACGGATAACAACGGATGGATTCTTACAGAAGCGATTATTACCTTTATTCTGGGGGTACTGGTATTGAGCGGTCAGATTGCCGCGGATGCGGCGGTTCCCATGGTTTTTGGCCTTTGGGTTATGTTCTCCGGAATTTTGAGAGTGGTTACTGCGACGATGATCAACCGGTCAAATAAAAAAGCGAACTTTGTATGGACCCTTATTATCGGTTTGCTTTGCGGCGCAGGGGGTCTCTGTGCCTTTTTGAATCCTGTTATCGCGGGGCTTGCCATAGCTGTACTGCTGGGAATTCTCTTTGTCCTGCAGGGAATCAGCACTCTGGAGCTGGGGATCCATATGCCTCATGAGAAAAAAGAGAAAAAGCAAAAGAAAAAGAAACATAAAAAAAGAAAAGAGCAAGCGGAAATGTAAATATAAAAATCCTGCGCATACCGGACCGGGAGGTCTGGTTCACACAGGATTTTTTAATTGAAATTTTTTGCGTAAAATCAGCTGGCCGGATGGATTGTAATATAAGTCAATTCCGGTACAGCGCCCAGTCTTGCTGGTATCTTTGTAGTGCCCAGACCGGAGTTTACATACAGGATCGTCTTGTTTTGGTTATCCAGCTGATATTCTCCTTTTACATATTTTTCACCATAAGAAGGAAGAAACTTTTCGGTGTAAAACGGAACCCGGATCTGCCCGCCGTGCGTATGGCCCGCCAGCATATAATCTGTATTAGAATCCGCGAGTTTATCCGCGATATCAGGCTCATGACACAGCACAAGATTGTACATCGTTTCGTCTGCCCGGTTTGCGGCGGCAGGATCCCCGTAACCAATCAGAAGATCATCGATACCGATGAGGCGGAGATTTTTTTCCTGAAAGGTAACTGTTTCATTTACTAAAACCTGAAAGCCTCCGGCGTTCATAATGTCCTCATATTTATATTGCGCGCCGCCGCCATAATCATGGTTTCCGAAAACCGCGTATTTACCGATATTCGCTTTCATTTGAGCCAGCTTTTCGGAAATCTGAGCCGTGTCTTCGGGATATTCCTGCAGATTATCGATGAGATCCCCCGCAAAGAGCAGAATATCCGGAGGGTTTTCATTGACGGTATCGACTACTTTTTGAAACTGCTCCGTATCATACTGAAAACCAAAATGTGTATCCGCGAAAACCGCGACAGTGACAGATTCCTTCATGGAATAGCTGACATCTTCTATTTCCGTTACCGTAAGGCGGGAAGGCTCTATGAAATGAGCGTAGCCTACCGTGAGAGCCCCTAAAAGTATAATAATAAAAAGAATGGAAAAGATCCATTTAAAAAGCTTTCCAATTGCTCTTAGCATTTTGTAAAACCCCTTTTCTGTTCTAACTAAAGCCGCCATATCATAATACCACTTATTTGTGTTTGTTTCAATCTGGCTCCGGTGGCAAAAATTAAAATCATGTGATATAATTCCTTAAGAATTTCTGAATAATGAAGGAGGAGCTATGCTGGATATCTGTATTATCGGAGGCGGGGCGTCCGGTCTTGCGGCAGCGATTTCCGCAGCGGAGACACAGCCGAAAGCGCGGATCATAATACTGGAAAAAAAGGCCGAGGCGGGGAAAAAGCTGGCGGCTACCGGAAATGGAAAGTGCAATCTGACCAATCTGCAATGCCCGAAATCCGGTGAAATTCTGGAATTTTTCAGGAGCCTGGGTGTTTTTACAAGAATAGATGGGGAAGGACGGGTTTATCCTTATTCCGCGCAGGCAAAGGATGTCGTTCGCGCGTTGGTTTTGCGCGCGGAAAAATCAGGGGTTCAGATACAGAAGGAATGTCCGGCGGAAGGTGTAAAGCTCACTTCGGACGGATTTCAGATCGTTTATAAGGGAGGAAGCCTGACTGCCAGAAAACTGCTGCTTGCGGCAGGAGGTAAGGCAGGCCCGCAATTTGGAACCAGCGGCGACGGATATACTTTTGCCAAAGCCTTGGGCCATACAGTCACAAGGCTGGCGCCGGTGCTGACAGGCATGGAAGTAAAGGCGGATTTTCAGGGGCTCAAAGGAATCCGGACAGACGCTGCGGCCGCGCTGATGAAGGATGAAAGAAAGATTGGCGCGGAAACCGGGCAGGTGCAATTCAATGAAGACGGACTATCTGGCATCTGTATTATGAATCTGAGCAGATTGGTAAAGCTGGAAGCGGGAGAGTCTTTTGCGGAAGGAATCGGAAGATACAAAATATGTCTCGATTTTCTTCCCGAGCTGAATGATAAGCAGGTCATGTCGCTGTTAAAGGAACGCTGCGGACTGCGCCAGTTTGAAGCGAAAGATTTGCTGCTGTCGATTCTTCCGTCTGGTCTTGGTACAGCGCTGCTGAAAGCTGCCGGGATCCGCCCGGAGGAAAAAGGAACTGATGTTTCAGAAAATAAATTATGTAAACTTTCGGGGCTGCTGAAAGGATGGCAGCTTCCGCTAAAGGGGATAAAAGGCTGGAAAGCTGCCCAGTGTACGGCAGGCGGCGTGGCCTTAGAGGAAATTAATCTGGCTCATATGGAATCCCGACTTGTTCCGGGCCTTTATTTTTCCGGGGAAATAATCGATTTTGACGGTCCGTGCGGAGGCTTTAATCTCCAGAACGCGTGGGAGACCGGAATAAAAGCAGGAAGGGCAATGGCAGATGCGTTATAGAATCCATCAGATAAAATTAAAGCCGGGAGAAGATAAAGAGCTTATCCCGGGGAAAATAAAAAAGAAAATCGGGGCGAGGGTAGAAGATCCTGTCATACGCAGAGAATCCATCGACGCCAGAGATAAGAAAGATATCCGTCTTGTATATACGGTGGATTTTACATGCGATAAAAAATTAAAGCTGGATAAAGCCCCGGATCTGAATTACCAGTATCCGGAACCGGGAAAGGACCCAATGAAATGCCGTCCGGTTATTGCCGGCTTTGGACCATGTGGAATTTTTGCGGCGCTTATTTTGGCCGAAATGGGGTATCGGCCGCTGGTACTGGAGCGGGGCCGGGCGATGGAACAGAGAGTACAGGATGTAGAGACCTTTTGGAAAACAGGAGAGCTGGATGAAAGCTCTAATGTTCAGTTTGGAGAAGGCGGAGCGGGGACGTTTTCTGATGGAAAGCTGACCACAGGCATTAAGGACCCCCGCGTATTTAAAGTGCTAGAAACCTTTGTTGACGCGGGCGCTGACCCGGCCATTCTTTATAAGCACAAGCCTCATATCGGAACCGATGTGCTGAGAGGAGTGGTTGTAAATTTGCGAAACCGGATCATTGAAAAGGGCGGGGAGATTTGTTTTGAAAGTAAAGTCACCGATCTGATTCTGAAGGACAAAAGACTGCGGGCGATAAAGGTCAATGATGAAGAAATCATAGAAGCGGAGTGCCTGATTCTGGCCCTGGGACACAGCGCGCGGGATACTTTTCAGATGCTGAAGAAAAGAGCTGTCCCAATGGAGCAAAAGCCTTTTTCCATCGGAGTGCGGATACAGCATCCTCAGGAATGGATCGACCGGGCTCAATACGGCGATCCGGAGCTGGCAAAGATATTAGGACCCGCCGATTATAAATTAAGTCATCATTGTGAAAACGGAAGAGGGGTTTATACCTTTTGTATGTGTCCGGGAGGAGAAGTAATCATGGCCGCTTCCAGCAGAGAGCATACGGTTACGAATGGCATGAGCTACAGCGCGAGAGACGGCGCATTTGCCAATAGCGGGCTGCTTGTAGATGTGCGGATTTCCGATTTCCCATCAGAAGATGTTCTGGCCGGAGTAGAATTTCAGGAAAAGTACGAAAAACTGGCTTTTCAGCAGGGAAACCCGCCGCGGACCGAATGGGAAAACTTTGGAAAGCCAGGTGATCCTGTAGCGGCGTCGCTTCCGGTCTTTGCTGCAGAAGCAATGAAAGAGGCTATGCCTTATTTTGGAAAAAAGCTTTGCGGATTCGATGATCCCAAAGCCCTGCTTACAGCTGTGGAAAGCCGCAGCTCATCTCCCGTAAGGATTCTGAGGGGGAAGGGTATGGAAGCGGCTATAAAGGGAATCTATCCGGCAGGCGAAGGCGCGGGCTACGCTGGCGGGATCATGTCTGCCGCGGTAGATGGAATTAAGGCCGCGGAAGCTATTATACAAAGTGGAACTTACAATCCTTCCTTTTAGTCATAAAAAATTCCTCTAAAGTAGTTTTGAATATGAATGGAGCTACTTTAGAGGAATCCTATGAAAAAGACTATTTCTTTAAATTTTTTAGCTATCAGCCTTTAAAGTGATATTTTTCAGAAGTTACAACGCCTCTTATGATAGCCGCCGCAAGCATCATGACTGTACAAATCAGAAACGGAACAGTATAGCTTCCGGTAAGATCTAATAGTTTTCCCACCATGGTAGAGCCAAAGGCTCCTCCAATACCGATGAAAATATTGATATAGCCAATATATCCTGTTATTTCACGGTCTCCAAACATGAAGTTAGCGATAATTGGAGGAACAATATTGACTGCGGTACACCCTAAACCATATCCAACAATAAGAACGACAATAAGCCACGACGCCTGAGGAATAAAAATTTGAACTCCATAAGCGACAGCAAAAATCAGGCAGCTTCCGGCCGCGGCGATCCGCAGCTTATAGCGGTCACAAAACGCGCCGACCAGAATTCCTCCGATAACAAGGGCTCCGACCATTGCCGACATTACATTTGCAGCAAATACAGGGCTATATCCGGTCATAATCAGGAATGTCTGGGTATGGGTAAGCATAGCGGCAGATCCTAATACTATGAGAGCGCCGGAAATGAAGAATAACCAGGTAGAAGGTCTTTTTATTCCATCTTTAAACGCTATTCCAGAACGCTTTGCGGAATCCTCGGCAGCTGGAATATTCTCTGTTTCACCCATTTGTTTGAGACCCTTTTGGGCAGGAGACCATACTGCGAAAAGAAGAATCATAGGGACGCAGATAACAATTAGCCCAAGACAGATAAAAAGATACGCAGTTCTCCACCCGGAAGCGGCTACAATATAATTAACCAGCGGAATCAGCCCCATGCAGACAACCGATGTACCGCTGAAGACCAGAGCCATTGCCAGACCTCTGCATTTCGGCCCAAACCAGTTGTTTACAAGAACGGATGACGGCGTCGCGGTCAATCCGCCAAAGCAGATTCCCATAGGAATCGCAAATAAATAGAAGTGCCATAATTCTGTTGCCCTTGAAAACCCAAAGAAACCCACAGCGCCTAAAAGCGCGCACACTGTCATGATGGGCTTTATGGTTTTCACGTTATAGAACTTACTGAAAATTGTTAAGTATAGAATCGAGGTAAGGGACATAATGGTAGTCCAGATAACAAAGTCCCCGATTTGAATGCCCAGATCCTCCGTAACAGGAAGAACAAAGACACCGACGATGGAGACAGCGCAGGAATAGCCAAACGCCATCAGGAGAAGACACATAATAATAATAAACCAGCCAAAATATATCTTTCCATTTTCACCTTTTAATTTGATTTTTCCCATATCAATTTCTCCTTTTCTAAAGAACCAATAATAAAAATAATACCGAAAATGATCACATAATAATTATAGAATATTCAGTAAATAATAAACATTCTACAATATGCGTAAATTTTCGACAGAATTCTATTAGAAAGTAGTAGAAAAATAGAATAGATACTCCTTTAGAGGTATTCCGCATTTGATATTTTATATAGCTGAGATCGACATCCAATCCCAAGTTTTTTGTAGGCGTTGGTGATGTGTTTTTTCAGGGTCGTCTGAGCGATACAGAGTTCATCACAGATTTCCGCGGTCGTGTCTCCTCTGTAGAGGTGAGCGATGACCTCTTTCTCGCGGTCAGTAAGTCCCTTTTCGGTACATAGAAGGGAAAGGGATTTGTTCTGAGATTTTCGGGGAGCCCCAAAACCGCAAAGCCCCATTTCCTGGGCAAGCCGAAGGGCCATATGATCTTTGAGCAGCTCCAGTTTGAAAATATCGGAATCGGAAAAATCGCCATCCTCTCTGGCCCTGTAGAATACAATAGATCCAAGAAATTCCTGCTGGAATACAAGGCCCAAGAGAAGTGCGTAATGGATATTCAGCGGTTTGTAAGCCAGTCGATAGTAAAGAGAAGCTTCTCTGTCTTCCGGAGAAAAAAGATCGGTTTCCCTGTAAACATAGCTGGAAAGCGAAGTGGTGACTGTTTTTAAATAATCCAGGCTTTCGAACTGCTGTATGTATTGACGCAGCTGTTCTTGTGTGAAATTAACGCCGATAGGATCACAAAGCCCTCTGGGCCTTGTTTTATCGGCCAGATAAAAGCTGGCGCAGCGATAATCTATGGACAGCTTGATAGAATTGAGAAACCCAAGTCTCATTTTATCAAAATCCTCAGTGGCGTGGATCTTATAGGCAATGCTGTTGATAAACAGCCAGTCGCTTTCTGATAAATGCATAAAAAATCCTTTCTCTGTTGACGGAAAAACAATAAATCTTTATTTTTTAGATTATAAAGGATGAAAACGAAAAAGAAAACCTGAAATTTTCATAATCTTAAGAGATTACTTCTAGAAGAGTAGCAAAATCATACTAACGGATACTATTTAAAAAAGAACAGAATGTTATGATAAAAACGAAAATGATCACAGAGCTATAGCCAGAGAAACCTTGAAATGGAGGAAATATGGAAAAAGCGAATTTACTTATAAAAAGCAGGAACATTTTCACAGGAACAGATGATATCCCGTTTGAGGGCTTTATTGCGGTTCATGGCAATAGAATTATCAAAACAGGAAATTTACAGCAAGTTCATCCATATCTTTCAGAAAAAACAAAAGTTCTGGATTATGAGGACCAGCTGGTTATGCCTGGTTTTATCGACGCGCATATGCATTACTTCTGCGGGGTTTTCCAGTCCAGCAAATATATGTGCCGGGAACTTTTTCAAGCAAAATCAGAGCAGGAATGTGTGGAAATGATAAGGGCGTTCGGAGAAAAAAATCCACAGCTGGATAAACTGTCAGGAATGGGCTGGTTTCCGCCGTTATGGGACGATAAGACAGCAATGCCTTCCAGAAGATCTTTAGATGAGATTGAACCTGAGCGACCAGTATATCTGTTGTCCGCAGACGGACATACCTTCTGGCTCAATACGAAAGCGTTAAAGGCCTGCGGGATCACCAAAGAAACAGAGGTCAGCTTTGGAGCCATCGGAAAAGATGAAAATGGTGAGCTGACAGGCCTGCTCTATGAGATTGAAGCGGAAGAGACCGCCAATTCACTGGCGTTTCAGCTGCCGGAAAATCATGCGGAAGAAATGATCCTGGATTTTAATAACAAGCTGTTGGCCAAAGGCATTACAGCTACAACGGATATGTCTGTCAATCCGGAGCCAGTGGGAGATTTTTCGGAGTATGCTCTCGCGAAAAAAATGGAAGAAAGAGGAGAACTGGATGTAAGGCTGAACCTGTATCCCAGCATGGGACTTATTCCGGATACCAATAAAGTGGAAAAACTCAGAGAAGAATACGATACGGATAAACTGCGGGTAGCGGGGCTGAAACAGTTTATTGATGGGGTATCTTCCGCTTACTCAGCGTATCTGCTGGAACCTTATTCCGATAAGCCGTATTTTACCAGCAGCCCCTGTTATCCATATGAAATTTATCGAGACTGTATTACCCACGCGAACAGCAAAGGCTTTGGCGTTCGTCTCCACGCAATCGGCGATGGGGCTATAAGGCTTGGCCTGGACGCGATTCAGTACGCGAGAGAACACAGTGGAAATACGCTTGTAAGAAATTGTCTGGAGCATTTGGAAGCTATCGATCCCATGGATCTGCCCAGATTTAGGGAATTGGATGTAACCTGCTCTATGCAGCCGCTTCATATGCCGCCTACGGCTTATGAAAAGTTAATCCGGCTGGGAGAAAAGAGGTGCCGGTACCAGTGGCCGTTTCGTTCACTGCTGGATCAAAACGCGGCTTTGGCTTTTGGGACTGACTTTCCGGTGGCTCCATATGATCCCCTGCAGTCGGTACACGACGCGGTAACCCGAAGAGACGAGAAGGGCGAAGAAATCAAAATCAATCCATGTGAAAAAATATCGCTGGCGGAAGCCCTCAGAGCTTATACTGCGGGAAGCGCTTACAGCATTGGAATGGACCATAAGCTGGGAACCCTGGAAGAGGGAAAGCTGGCGGATTTGATCGTACTGGATAAAAATCTTTTTGACCTGGAGCCCGCGGAAATACCCAACGCCAATGTTATTCTGACCATATCGGATGGAAAAATCGTATATCAGAAAGAAAAGGATAAAGCCGCTAAGTGACGCCATATGAGGCCCGACTAAAAAAGAAAGCAGTCGCCACTGTCCCCGAATTGGGATCATGGGCGACTGCTTCTGTGTCAAAATATGAATTTTGGCGACCAGCCCATTTCTATGTTTCGTTGCTATTTTATAAGACTTTCCCCAGTCATTTCCGCCGGCACCGTAATCCCCATCAGCTGCAGCAGTGTAGGCGCGAGATCGGCCAGCTTGCCGCCATCTTTTAACTGTACCGGTTTTTTCGCGATATGAACAAGAGGAACTTCATTGAGAGAGTGAGCTGTCACTACGGATCCGTCCTCATTGAGCATGTTGTCCGCGTTTCCATGGTCCGCGGTGAGCAGGATCTGTCCATCCTTAGCAAGGACGGCTTCAACGATTTTCGGAACGCATTGATCCAGCGCCTCAATGGCGGCCACTGCCGCTTCCATGACTCCTGTATGCCCCACCATATCCGCGTTGGCGAAGTTGAGAATGATCACATCATATTTGTCAGAAGCGATTTCTTCCAGAACTTTATCTGTAACGAGATACGCGCTCATTTCAGGCTGCAGATCATAAGTCGCGACTTTCGGTGAAGGAATCAGGATACGGTCCTCATTCCGATTAGGCGCTTCTACACCGCCGTTGAAAAAGAATGTGACATGAGCGTATTTTTCTGTTTCCGCAATTCGAAGCTGAGTCAGCCCCAGATCCGCTAAATATTCGCCCAGCGTGGCTTTTAGTGTCTGCGGCGGATACGCAATCCGCACATTCGGCATTTCCGCGTCGTACTGGGTCATACATACATAAAAAAGGTCATCAATTTTTTTCCCGCGCTGAAAACCGTCGAAATCATCTGAGACAAAGGCGCGGGTGATTTCCCTTGCACGGTCCGGACGGAAGTTGAACATGATCATAGCGTCGCCGTCTTTTACCGGCTGTCCGCCTTCAACACAGGTAGGCTTTACAAACTCGTCATTTTCGTCACGTTCATACGCGGCAGTAACCGCGGCCTGGGCAGAGACCGCTTTCAGACCTTCTCCCAGCGTCATAGCGTCATAGGCCAGAACGACCCTCTCCCAGCGTTTATCCCGATCCATCGCGTAATATCTGCCGGAGACAACCGAGACTTTCCCAAGCCCTGTTTTTTTCATATGTTCCTCCAGCTGGTCGATATAGAGGGCTGCGCAGCGAGGCGGTACATCGCGGCCGTCCAGGAAGCAGTGGACATACAATTCCTTGATTCCTTTTGCCGCCGCCATATCAATAAGAGCAAGCAGATGCCCGATATGACTGTGAACGCCTCCGTCCGATACAAGGCCTAAAAGGTGAAGCGCAGAATTGTTTTTCAGAACATGGTCCATAGCCTGATTCAGGGCCTCATTTTTCTGAAAGCTGCCATCCTCGGTGGCCTTTGTGATCCGGGTCAGCTCCTGATATACGATCCTTCCGGCTCCGATATTTAAATGGCCTACTTCTGAATTCCCCATTTGTCCTTCCGGCAGCCCTACCGCGAGACCGCAGGCTTTTAATGTGGTTTTCGGATATTTGGAAAAGATTTCATCGAGAGCAGGGGTCTTTGCCTGACGAATCGCGTTTCCATAAGTGTCTTTGTTTTCGCCGAAGCCATCCAGGATCATCAGCATGGTTGGCCGTTTAAATTTATTCATGATCGATTCCTCCATATTAGGTACTGAGTTTATTGATTTTCCAAATTTCCGGAAAATATTCCTTTTAATTATATCAAATCCCGCGCCCGATTCCCACTGTTTTTTCCTGAATACAAAGGCAGGCTGGACCTCCGGCCGCTTTTCCCGTATAATAACACAAGAAGAAAGGACAGGAAAGATTATGGTCAAATGGACAGAAGCGCAGCAGGAGGCCATCCGTCTCCGGCATAAAAATATATTAGTCTCCGCGGCGGCAGGATCAGGAAAAACTGCCGTATTAGTAGAGCGGATCAAACAGCTGATTCTGGAGGACGGCATCAGTCTGGATCAGTTCCTTATCGTTACCTTTACCAACGCTGCAGCGGCGGAAATGAAAGAAAAGCTCATAAAGGCTATTACAATCGCCATTGAGGAAGACCCGGAGAATTCAGCTTTTCTGAGAAGACAGCTTGATCTGGCGGGAAGCGCGAATATCAGCACCTTCCACTCTTTTGCCCTGGAAGTGATTCGGCGGTATTTCTATCTTACCGATGTGGAGCCGAATTTTAAGATCGGGGATGAAGGCGCGGTGGAAATCATCAAATGGGATGTCCTGGATCAGCTTTTTTCTGATCTCTTTGAAGAAGAGGAAGAAGCCTTTCTGGAATTTTTGAAATGCTATGCTTCTGATCGAAATGAACGGTCTCTGAAAGAAAATCTGCTGCGGCTGTATACAACCATCCAGAGTATCCCGCATCCTATGGAATGGCTGGAGGAAAGTGTACAAGCGCTGAATATGGATGAGGAAAATTTCTGGGAAAGCCCCCTGGCCCGTTTTATAAAGGAGGATATTCAGTTTTCCGTTTCACAAATATTAGATGGCTTTCGCGGCGCCGGAGAACTGGCGGAAGCCGCGGGAGCAGAGGGGATCTACAATAAAAATCTGGAAGATCTGGAAAGACTGGAGCCTCTGCAGGCCATGGCAAAGCAGGGCCGTTTAAAAGAAATGGAGGAGCTGCTCTCCACCTTCAAGGCAAATGTCATGCGGGCTGGCAAGGAGGAAAAGGCGGCTTACGAGACGATAAAGGAAGAAGTGAAGAGCGCCAGAGATTACAGCAAAAAGCAGATCAGCGCCTTAAAAGAGCGTTATTTTTCCCAGACTCCTGAGACTTATCTGGAGGACATGCGGAAAAGCTATCCCCATGCCTGTTACCTGGAAAAGCTGATTAAGGAATTTGACCGCCGTTTTCGGGAGGCAAAGCGGGAGAAAAATCTGATCGATTTTAACGATATCGAGCATTACGCGCTGGAAATACTGGAGCATGAGGAAGCCGCCGCTGAGTATAGGGAAAAGTTTGCCTGTATCTTCGTGGATGAATATCAGGACAGCAATGTGCTGCAGGACACACTGGTCAATCTGATCCGCAGAGACGACAATCTGTTTATGGTAGGAGATATAAAACAGAGTATCTATAAATTCCGTCTGGCTGAGCCGGAAATTTTTCAGAAACGGTATAGAGATTATGCTTCCGGCGAAGATGGCTTTAGCGCGAAAATCGACTTGAACCAGAACTTTCGAAGCAAAGGGCCCGTTATCGAAACGGTAAATGGCGTGTTCCGGCAGATCATGAAAGGCTATGACCAGGCAGCGGCCCTTTATCAGGGTGTTTCCAGCCCGGGCCCGGATTATGAAACCCAGCTCCACATCATAGACAGCCGCGTTCCTCAGGACGCGGAGCTGGATGAAGAAATCGCCGAGATGAAAAACGCCCAGCTTGAAGCGTGTGTCGCGGCGGAACTGGTGCGGGATCTGATAGGAAAGCCGATCTTTGATGTGAAAAAACAGCGCGAAAGGCCCATTACCAAAAAAGATATTGTCATATTGATGCGGGGAACAAAAAATTACGCGGAAGTTTTTCAGGAAGTGTTTACAGAAAGGAATATTCCAGCCTATATTGACGACAGCGGCGGATATTTTGATACGATTGAGATTCAGGTGTTTCTCAATCTGCTGAAGATCATTGATAACAAGCAGCAGGATGTTCCTCTGCTCAGCGCGCTCTATTCGGCCATCTTCGATTTTTCTGTAGAAGAACTGGTCCGTATCCGGCTGGAGCATAAAGACATGTCCTATTATGAGGCGTTTAAGGCCTGTGCCGAAACCTGCCAAGACGCCCGGCTGCGGGAAAAATGCGGAGCTGTTTTTCAAAAGCTGGAGCTGTATGGGCAGATGGCCAGATCCCTTCCGCTGGAGGAATTTATATGGAAGCTGATGTGGGAGACCGGATACTATACCTACTGCGGCGCGCTTCCCGCGGGGCAGCAGCGGCAGGCCAATCTGCGGGCGCTTTCCGATAAAGCGCGGGATTTTAAGAATACAGGACATGGAGGAATCTACGGCTTCCTTACATATATTCAGGCCCTGGAAAAGCGGCGGATCCCTACAGGACAGGTAAAGCTGGTAAGCGAAAATGAAGATATTGTCCGGATTATGACCATCCATAAAAGTAAGGGACTGGAATTTCCGGTAGTGCTGGTAGCCGGATTAGGCAAACGGTTTAATTTCAATAAAACAGGAAAAGGTTTTCTGGCGCACAAAGATCTGGGGCTGGGGCTGACCAGAGTGGAGCACCGGGAGCGTTGGTACAGGAAAACGCTGATGCAGACCGCTATTGAGCGAAAAATGCGGCAGGAGGACCTGGAAGAGGAGATTCGGATTCTTTATGTTGCTTTTACAAGGGCTATGGATCAGCTTATTTTGCTTGGAACCAGCAGAAATATTGAAGATGGGGAAGTCCGGCCTTCTCCGGCAAAAAACTGTTTTTTAGACTACCTGGTACCCAACATACAGGAGGGGAATCTGCAGCCGCGGCTTCATGACCGGAGCCAGCTTAGCGGCGAAAATAAGCAGCGGGGAAAAAACAGGCAGCGGGTAGAGCAGCTTCTCAAAGGATTGGAAGAGGGTGAAAAAGGCCCTCTGTTTGAAGAAATTGACCGAAGGTTTTCCTATTGCTATCCAAAGCGGCAGGCCCTTTCTAAAAAGTCAAAATACTCGGTTACAGAATTGAGCCAGATGGGAAGAGAGCATCAGGAGGATCGCGCGCTGAAGGTTCCACTCTTTATGCAGGGAAGCACAGGGTTTACAGCCGCGGAAAAAGGGACCATTATGCATAAAGTTATGGAGTGCATCAGCTTTAAACAGACCCTTGAAGCTGTGGAAAACGGGAAAGGTGAGGAATATGTGCAAAGCCAGGTAGAGCGAATGAAGGAACAGGAGCTGCTGCTTGAACAAGAGGCGCAGGCGGTAGAGTGTGATAAAATAGCGGCCTTTTTCCAAAGCGATATGGGCGCGCGGGCAGCGCGGGCTGAAAAGCTGTACAAAGAAACGGAATTCAACTTGCTGAAAGAAATCGACGGAACCCAGGTTATGGTACAGGGGATCATTGACTGCTATTTTGAGGAAGGGGATCATTTAGTGCTGATCGATTACAAAAACAGCTATGTAAACCCTGAACATAAAGAGGCGACTATGAAACGGCTAAAAGAAACCTATGAAGGTCAGATACAGATCTATAAAGAAGCGCTGGAGGTGATTCGGGAAAAGCCGGTAGAAAGCGCGGGGCTATATCTTTTTAGTGAAAACACCTTCATATACTATCACATAAATAACATGGACTGAACTTATATCGGTCAGATAACGGACACCTTTTTTTGCCATAATCAGGACAAAAAACAAAAAGAGGTATGAGAAATGGAAGAAAAAAATGTGTCTGTCGAATCAAAGAAACGGGGATTGCCTTGGAAAAAAACAGTTGTGATCCTGTATATCTGCGCGGGGATATCTATAATCATCGCGGGTCTTATGACTTATTTTTCTTTAGCGTATGTTTTAGATTATTACGGAAGCTATGGAATGTCTGTTACCAGCGATTTGAAATCGGTGATCCAGTATGTGATTTCAGGAAGCGGGACCTATATCGGATTCGCGGTGGCATTCTGGGCGGCAGGCCTTATTTTGAATCGCTTGGACCATATATTAGACCAGGAGAAAGAGGATGTATCAGAGAAATTTGAGACGAAGGAGGACAAAGAGCCAGAGCTTATAGAGGGAGAAGCTGGCGAGGCGGAAACAGACCTTGAGCTTTCAGATACGACCCCTAAAGCCCAGGAGAGAGAAGAAGAGCCAGAAGAACCTTCGCAAGAAAAAGACCCCAATGAATAAAGTTAAATGGCGTCAATATCGGAAATAAATTTCCGATATTGGAAGAAATTTATTTCCGTTTTGAAAAAAGTCACCAGTTAAACTGGTGACTTTTTAATATAAATATTAAAGTTTTAATAATTTTTTCGCATTGTTGTAAAAGACGTCTTCCAGCTGCTGATCAGTCAGACCGCTGACAATCGTACGCTGCATTTCCACCGTAGGATGATGGAAAGGAGCGTCCAGACCCCACATGATCCGATCGCTTCCTACATCTTCATAGGCCTCTTTGATTTTAGTGTGCATCGGCATTCCGGAGGTTTCCAGATATAAATTCGGATATTTCTTTGCCATGTCAATCGCTGACTGAACGTACATACCGTTACCGTGACCCATGTGAATCATGACCATCGTTACATCAGGATAAATATCAGCGAGCTGCGCTACGCTCCATGGGAGGGAATAAGGCGGATGTCCGGTATGGATCATAAGCGGAATATCCAGCTCCCGGGCCAATTCGGCGATAGGGAATACGCACTCGTCATTTGCCAGATAGCTATGCATGAGCGGATGCAGCTTGATGGCTTTAAATCCATGGTTCTTAACCGCGTCACGAATCTGATCTAAAGCGTCAGCGTCATAAGGATTTACCCAAGCGGCGCCAACTAGTCTGTCCGGATACTTGTCCACCGCCTCAATACTTTCCTTCATTGGATATGTACAGATCACGGTTTTTTCTACATTGTATTCATCCATCTGCTGGATCAGCTCTTCCGTTGTAATCCCTACATTAGACCAGCTGCCGAACTGGCCGATATGGCTGTGCGCGTCGATTTTTTTAAAACTGTTCATCTTTTTTAGCATGTCTGTGCTCCTTTCCCGTCCGTTGTATAAATAAAGTGTTTTTTCAGGCTTGTCTTCTGAAGAGCTTCAGAAATTACAAAGGCAATAATGATTCCAACTACAGCCTGGAACGCAAGCCCGGAAATCGCGGCAATAGCGGCTGCTTTCCCAAAGAGAGCGTACCAGAAAATTTCATATAAAATACCTTGGGTCAGGCCGCCGGCTACAGCTGATACGATCCAGAGAACCCGTCCCTTCAATCCAAAGATATGATGCTTAATCAGAGCGCCCATTACCAGAGCCATAGCGGCTTTGCAAATCAAAGAAGGCAGGGCCCAAATCGTATAGCCGCTTACAATATCCGCGATAGCGGCGCCGATTCCGCCGGCTACTGCCCCGCGCTTTCCGCCCAGCATCAGTACGGCAAGGAAGATCATAGAATCTCCGATATGCGCGTATCCAAGAGGCGATGGGAATTTAATAATAAAGATGCCTAAAAATACAATCGCGATAAATAAGGCGGTTTCACATAAGTTTTTTACTCGATCTGTTTGTTTCATTTATTTGTCCTCCAAAATTTTATTACTAATAGCATACTCCTATTCTGTATATATAAAAAGATACAATAATGATAAAATAATAAATAACAATTACGAGATACAAATGAAAAAAGCGGAAAAATATCCGCTTTCAAAGAACAATTTTTGCATATGAACAAAGAACAGCTCTGCGCAAATGAAAATCAGTCTTCAGATAAAATAATAAGAAGGGTTCCGTTTTTTACCCGAATAAGAGCTGTGTCTTCTTCATATTCATTACTGACACCCAGAGGAAAAGTTCCAGTAAGCGTATAATCGGAAAGCGGATACTTGAGACCTGAGACAGAAACGCCCGAGCTTGTGTCAGACAGAGACAAAATTGACACATGCTGCCCGCTTTTTTTTGTCAGCTTTAGCTGTCCGTTACAGAGGATCGTGCAATAATTTTTTTTGTCCTTTATAGCGATCCGATCTACTTCCTTTACATGGCCGGCCATAATTTGAATATTCGCCATGGAATGGTCAAACCGACCGCCAAGTCCGCCTAAAATCAGAATGTCTCTGCAGCCCATATCCAGCGCGGCCTGAATGCAAAGTCCGGTATCCGTGTCATCCTTTTCAGCTGGATAAGTGAGGATTTCCATGCCGGAAGGCAGGGGCCCCTTTAGAGAGTCAAAGTCTCCGATCAGATAGTCCGGTGTGATTTCGGCGGCCTGGGCGTAGTTGTATCCTCCATCCGCGCAAAGAATGCAGTCCGGCTCATATCCATCCATTAAATCCGGGAGATTTCCTTCTATATAAGATGTAATAATCGCGCACTTTTTCATAATTGAGATACCTGCTTTCCAATTTAAAATAACCTGGAAGAACGATGGTCCGTTTCCATAGTAAAAACCATTATAACACAGGAATATAGGAAGAAAAGTCCAAAATGAAAAAATTGTAAAAAAACAGAATTCGCTGTCAATCTTTCTGAAAGAACAATTTGATGGAAGTATAGGAAAAATCAATGCGAAAACGCAATAAAAATCCTAAAATAAGACAAACTTTTAACTATTATCCACTTGAAAAAAGAATAGGATAGAGATATAATCAATGCAGAAAGGACATATAAAGATTAGACAAATTTCGAGGTGAATGAAAAGTGGAAGAACGAATCACAAAAGTTCTGAAAGAAAAAGTAGACCCGGTCCTGGCGGAGCATTACGGCGGCGCCACACTTACCGGATTTGAGAATAATGTTGCAAAAGTAAGACTGACAGGGGCGTGCGCGTCCTGTCCTTCCGCGCAGTATACAATCGAAGATGTAGTAAAAGAAATCGTCATGGAAAATTGTCCGGAAGTAAAAGATGTAGTGCTGGATACCTCAGTCAGCGAGGATCTGATTGAAATGGCAAGAAAGCTTTTGCACAAGAAATAATTGGTATGTTAACAAATGCGATTTTGTTGGTACAAGATTTGCATAAGTTATAAATGGTTAATGCTAGGGGACTTGTCGGAATCCACCGGCAGGAATCCTAAGAATAAAAAAGGAGTGATTTTATTATGCTAATGACAGGAGCTCAGTACATTGAGAGCTTAAGAAAGTTGAAGACAAGAGTTTATATGTTCGGTGAACAGATCGAAAATTGGGTAGATCATCCAATTATCAGACCGTCCATCAATTGCGTAGCAATGACATATGACCTTGCGCAGGATCCTGAATACGCTGACCTGATGACAGCAAAATCAAGCCTGACTGGTGAAACAATCAACAGATTCGCTCACCTGCACCAGAGCACTGATGACCTGAGAAAAAAGGTTAAGATGCAGAGACTGCTCGGACAGAAGACTGCTTCCTGCTTCCAGAGATGCGTAGGTATGGACGCTTTCAACGCGGTATTCTCAACAACTTATGAAACTGACAAAAAGTATGGAACAAACTATCACGAAAACTTCAAAAAGTTCCTGGAATATGTTCAGAAAAATGACCTGATCGTTGACGGCGCTATGACTGACCCTAAGGGTGACAGAGGTCTTGCTCCTCACGCTCAGAAAGATGCTGACCTGTTTGTACATATCGTAGAAAGAAAAGAAGACGGTATCGTAGTTGCTGGCGCGAAAGTTCACCAGACAGGTTCCATCAACTCCCACTGGCACATCATCATGCCTACTCAGGCAATGAGAGAAGAAGATAAGGACTACGCTGTATCCTTCGCGTGCCCATCTGACGCAGAAGGCATGTACATGATTTACGGAAGACAGTCCTGCGACACAAGAAAATTAGAAGAAGGCGCTGATGTTGACCTTGGTAACGCTAAGTTCGGCGGACAGGAAGCATTAGTAGTATTCGACAACGTATTTATTCCGAACGAATACATCTTCCAGGCTGGTGAATATGATTTCGCTGGAATGATGGTAGAAAGATTTGCTGGATACCACAGACAGTCCTATGGTGGATGTAAAGTTGGTGTAGGTGATGTTGTTATCGGCGCTGCTGCTCTGGCTGCGGAATACAACGGAGCTCAGAAAGCTTCCCACATTAAGGATAAGCTGATCGAAATGACTCACCTGAATGAAACTCTGTACTGCTGCGGTATCGCTTGCTCCGCTGAAGGTCACCCAACAGAAGCTGGTAACTACCAGATCGACCTGCTGCTGGCAAACGTATGTAAGCAGAACGTTACAAGATTCCCTTACGAAATCGTAAGACTGGCTGAAGATATCGCTGGTGGTCTGATGGTAACAATGCCATCCGAAAAGGACTTCAATTCCGATCTGAAGGTTGGAAGAAACGGCGAAACAATCGGCGAAATCTGCAACAAGTTCTTCGCTGCTTCCCCAGCTTGCACTACAGAAGAAAGAATGAGAGTTCTGAGATTCTTAGAAAATATGTGTCTGGGTGCTGCTGCTGTTGGATACAGAACAGAATCTATGCACGGCGCTGGTTCTCCTCAGGCTCAGAGAATCATGATTTCTCGTCAGGGCAACATCGAAGGAAAGAAAGAGCTGGCTAAGGCAATCGCTGGAATTAAATAGGAAAGCGGTAACCAACAATTAATGAACTGATTGATAATAAGCCGCTGTGGGTAACCGCGGCGGCTTATTTCTTAGGTAAGAAAAAAGCTAAAAGGAGTAAGGCAAATGAAGTGCGGAGTAAGATTTTGCGGCGGCTGCAATCCCCGTTATAATCGGAGAGCGGCACTGGAAGAAATTAAAGCGCGCGTTACAGATGTTAATTTTGTAAACGCGGTAGAAGGAATTCCACACGATTTGCTGCTGGTCATAGGCGGGTGTACCAACTGCTGCGCATCTTATGAACAGTTCGACACAAAGAACGGAGTCCTGAAGATGTGGGATAAAACCCATATTGAACGGATTTACGATGAAATTCAGAAAAAAATTTAGATTTGTTAATGTTAATAACGGAGGACGCATAATAATGGACTGGAAAGAAATTTATGAAAGTAGAAAATGCTCTGCTGACGAAGCGGTCAAACTGATTCAGTCAGGCGACCGTGTCCTGTTTGCTCATGCTGTTGCTGAACCACAGATCCTGGTAGACGCAATGGTTGCAAACAAACATCTGTATAAGGATATTACTGTATCACACATGGTAACTCTGGGAAAAGGTGAATACTCCCTGCCTGAAAACAGCGATGTATTTACATTTGAAGGATGGTTTACAAGCCCTAGCACAAGAAAATCCATCGCGCAGGGTCATGGCGAATTTGTTCCTGTATTCTTCCATGAAGTACCGTCTTACCTGAGAAGAGATATCTTCCATGAAGATGTACTGCTGGTATCTGTATCGGAGCCGGATGAGCATGGATACTGCTGTGTAGGTGTTTCTTCTGACTATACAATGCAGGCGATCAAATCCTGCAGAACTGTTCTGGCAGAAGTAAATGATCAGGTGCCTACCGTATTTGGGGAAACTTTCGTACATGTAAGTGAAATCGACGCGTTTGTTGAAAATTCACATCCGCTGTTCGAAAGCAAGCCTGCTAAGATTGGGCCAGTAGAAGAAGCAATCGGTAAAAACTGTGCTTCCCTTATTGATGATGGGGCTACTCTGCAGCTTGGTATCGGAGCGATTCCTGACGCTGTACTGTCACAGCTGGGCGAAAAGAAACATCTGGGTATCCATTCAGAAATGATCGCTGACGGCGTTGTTGACCTGTTTGAAAAGGGCGCTATCGACTGCAGCCAGAAGGGTATCGATGAAGGCAAAATGGTCGTTACTTTCCTGATGGGAACAAAGAGACTGTATGATTTCTGCGATAAAAACCCAATTGTAGAATTAAGACCGGTAGACTATGTAAATCACCCTGAAGTTGTCGCGCAGTTAAAGAACCTGGTTTGCATCAATGCCTGCGTACAGGTAGACTTTATGGGACAGATCGTTTCCGAATGTATCGGTACAAAACAGATTTCCGGAGTAGGCGGTCAGGTTGACTTCGTAAGAGGCGCTGCTATGTCTCACGATGGAAAGGGTAAAGCTATTATTGCAATGCCTTCTGTAACAAATATGAAGGATGGCACAAAGGTTTCCAAGATCGTTCCGTTTATCGATCACGGCGCTGCTGTTACAACTTCCAGATGTGACGCTGACTACATTGTTACAGAATACGGTATTGCCGAAATGAAGGGAAGAACTCTGAAAGACAGAGCAAGACAGCTGATCAATATTGCTCACCCTGATTTCAGAGAAGAACTGAAAGCGCAGTTCAAAGAAAGATTTAACGCTGAATTTTAATGTCTGTGAAGACATTTGATTGTATATTGTTAAAAAGTTAAAAGAGAAAAAGAGAGGTAAAATTATGCAAGCATTAAGAGTAGTACCTGCAATTCATTATTTCGACACATTTAAAGACTTTAATGAAGAATTCAAGCTGGGAAAAGGCGATATCCTGGTTACAAATCAGTGGATGTATGATCCGTATGTAAAACCACTGGGTATCGATATGCCTGTAATCTATCAGGAAAAGTACGGCGCTGGTGAACCGACTGACGAAATGATGGACGCTATGAAGGCTGAAATGGATAAGTATGAATACAATAGAATCATCGCTTTCGGCGGTGGTACAATTGTAGACTGCTGTAAAGTATTAGCGTGCGAAATTCCTGACAAAGTAGCTGACCTTTACACTGGTAAAGTAGCTCCTAAGAGAGTAAAAGAACTGATCGTTGTTCCTACAACTTGCGGAACTGGTTCTGAAGTAACAAACGTAGCGGTAGCTTCCATTCCTTCCCTGAACCTGAAGAAGGGTATTGCTGATGAACAGACTTATGCTGATATCGCTGTACTGATTCCGGAATCCCTGCAGGGACTGCCTGATAAAGTATTTGCGACTTCATCCGTAGACGCTCTGATTCACGCTGTTGAATCCTTCCTGTCACCAAAGGCTTCTCCTTTCACAGAAATGTATTCTGTAAAGGCTATCGAAATGATCATGAACGGATACAAACAGATCATTGCCGCTGGCGGAAACACTGCTGAAAACAGAAAAGCTCTGCTGAAAGATTTCCTGATCGCTTCCAACTATGCTGGTATCGCGTTCGGTAACGCTGGATGCGGCGCTGTTCACGCTCTGTCTTACGCTCACGGCGGCGCGTTCCACATTCCGCACGGCGAAGCTAACTTCATCTGCTTCACAGAAGTATTCAAGATGTACATGAGAAAACAGCCTAAGGGCAAAATCGAAATTGCTAACAAGCTGTTTGCTGACGTACTGGGCTGCGATCCTGCTGATGTATATCCTGCGCTGGACGAATTCCTGGGCAAGATTATCGAAAAGAAACCGCTGAAAGAATACGGAATGACAGAAGATCAGGTTGCTCCGTTTGCTAAGTCCACCATCGACAATCAGCAGAGACTGCTGGGCAACAACTATGTTCCTCTTACAGAAGAAGAAATCGCGGAGATTTTCCAGAATCTGTACTAATACAGGAAGATATATTGAAATTAAAAGAGGGTGCTTTGAAAGCCGATGTTATTAAGTTAACATTGGCATAGAGCAGTACTCCTCTCAAACAGAGGCTGAAGATATCGTTTCGTCAGCCTCTTTTCTTTTTTGGCGCCGAAGCGGCATGAATGACACAAGTTACCGGTGCCAGAAAAGGCGCAAAACTTGACACAGAAAATTTTATATGATACTTTAAATCATACGGTATTATAATAATTGACAGGACTTATAACAGGAGGAACGACAGGAATGAACAACATAATTATAACAGAACCAAGCAGAAACCTGCGAATGCTGGGCAGGCAGGCTTTGGAAGGAAAGTGGAAGGTAGCCTTGACTGCTGTGATCGTCTGCCAGCTGTGTCTGGAACTGCCGGTTTTGATTTTAGATGAACTTTTTGGAAAGACTCTGACAGAGCTTTTTGGAAACGGCGATCTGCTCTATGGCATGGATACTGGTACGGGAGTTGATTTTATGACCATCATGAGTCAGAGCGCGCAGAAGATTTCCGCCATGTCAGGTGTATACTCATTTTTGGTGACCGGTGCCTTTACACTGGGGCTGACCATGTTCTTTATCAGCCTGTTCCGCAGGAAGGAAGCGGATCCAGCGCAGGTATTCTCCGGCTTTGAGTATTTTTTCAAAGCGCTGGGGCTGTCCTTTATGGTTGGTCTGTTTACCGCACTGTGGACTCTGCTTTTCATCGTTCCGGGAATCATTGCGATGATCCGCTACAGCCAGGCTTTCTTTATTCTGGCGGATAATCCGGAAAAAGGGATTATGGAATGCATCAGCGAGAGCAAATGGATGATGCGAGGAAATAAGGCGAAATATTTTTGTATGTGTCTTTCTTTCATCGGATGGATCATTCTGACCAGCGTTGTGGTGGGTATTATCGTTGGAATTTTTTCACTGCCTTTCGGAGGCGGAGCCTTCGCCGCTATTATCACCGGCATACTGACCGTTATTCTTACCAGCCCGGTAAGCGCTTATATGACTACGACGGAAGCCGCCTTCTATGATATCCTGACAGGGAATCTGAGAGCGGAAACCTATACGCCGGGGCAGTATTAAAGGAGGAAGAGCCTTGGAGCAAAAAGAGCCAAAAAAGTATAAGTTTTTCAGCCATACAGAGTGCGAGTTTTTTCCATGCCATAAGACGGACAAACCGGAAACCTTCAACTGTCTTTTCTGTTATTGTCCTCTCTACGCGCTGGGGGAAGACTGCGGCGGCAATTTCAGTTTTACAGATAATGGAATCAAAGACTGCACCAATTGCCTTATTCCTCACAGCACAGGCGGTTTTGACTATATAATGGAGCGCTATGGAAAGATTTCAGATCTGATTAAAAAGGAAAGAAACAAGTAAAAGAAAAGACCTCTGATCCTGCGTCAGGGGTTTTTTGTAACTTGGATGTGCCTGCCCGCATAAGATAAGAAAGATTTATCTTAAAGGAGGAACTGCATTGAAAGGAAAAATCAGGAGTATCTACCCGGGCGGAAATACAACAAAAGGTTTTTTTTCTTATTATGATTACATATTGGGGCAGCAGGAGGCAAACCGCATTATCTGCCTGAAGGGAGGACCAGGGGTAGGAAAGTCTACCTTCATGCGAAAGATCGGGGACCATTTTGCCGAAAAGGGAGAAGATGTAGATTTTCTGTGGTGCTCTTCCGATCCGGATTCCCTGGATGGGATTGTACTGAAAGAACGAAGCATCGCGCTGATCGACGCGACCAGCCCTCATGTGGTGGATCCAGTCAATCCGGGAGCGGTAGACAGTATCGCGCACCTGGGCGAGTTCTGGGACGGGGAGGCGCTGAAAAAGTGCAAGAGCCATGTTCTGGAAAGCAACGGAAGGATCAAACGCTGGTTCGGTTACGCTTACAATTATCTGGAAGCGGCAGGCGCCGTTTACGACGCGCTGCAAGCCGCATACGAGGACGCTCTGGAGAATGGAGAACTGTACCGGATCGCGGCAGGAATCGTGGGGGATGAAATGGCGCACCGGGAAATCGCCCTGAAGCCGGGCCGGATAAAAAAACAGTTCGCGAGCGCCATTACGCCAAAGGGAATACAAAACCATATCGATTCTATTATTGAGGGATATGAAAAACTGTATATCATTACAGGTCCGGTAGGTCTGAGCGGGGAGCGTCTGCTTACTATTGCGGCGGAAAGCGCCCTTTACAGAGGAATGGATGTGGAAGCCTATTACTGCCCTATGAAGCCGGATACGAAAATCGAGCATCTTTTGATTCCGGGGCTGAACACCGCGTTCGTTTCGGTCAACCAGTATCACGACCTGGCGGTCCGGGAGCGGGAAGAAGAGATAAAGCGGATCGATATGAATGATATTATAAACTGGGGCAGGCTGGAGGAGTTTGGACCTATGCTGGCGGACTGCGAGAACAGGCTGAAAGAGCTGATTGGGGAGGCTGTGAATTGTATTGTAAAGGCAAAGAAAGAGCACGACCGTCTGGAAAGCTATTATATCCCAAATATGGATTTTCAAAAAATAGATGAGCTGCGGGATGAAATCATTGGTAAAATAGAGGCAAACGTATTATAATATAAAGTAACTGACAAATTTATAAAGCAAATGAGGAGAATACGATGGAGAAAAAGTTCATACCATTACTTTTCGCGGGAGATATAAATGTATGCAGCGTGGCGAGAGCTTTTCACGAAGAATATGGGATAGTTTCCAGCGCCTATGGAAAGTATCCCACAGGCCCCTGCATGGACAGTAAGATTATAGATTATAAGGCGAATGAAAAGGCGGACCAGCAGGATACTTTTCTAAAGCTGGTGCGGGATTTCGCAGCGGAGCACGCGGATGAAACGGTTTTGCTGATTGGCTGCGGGGACAGTTATGTTCAGCTGATGAGCCAGAACAAGAATAACTTTCCGGAAAATGTTATCGCGCCGTACATCGACATTGACCTTATGAATGATCTGATCCATAAGGAAAAGTTTTACGCGATGTGCCAGCGGACAGGCGTCGATTATCCTACCACCTATGTCCATAAAAAAGAGCTGGGGATGGATGTGGCCGCGCCGTTTGAAGGGCCGTACATTGTAAAGCCCTCCAATGGTATCGAATACTGGAGACATCCGTATCCGACACAGAAAAAGGTATATAAGGAAGATTCCTGGGAGGACGTTCTGCGGGTCCTGGGAGATATCTACGGAGCGGGATATGAGGATTCTGTCATTATCCAGAATTTCATACCGGGAGACGATACCTATATGCGGGTACTGACCAATTATTCGGACAAGCATGGAAAGGTAAAAATGATGTGTCTGGGCCATGTGCTGCTGGAAGAGCACACGCCTCACGGGCTGGGAAACCACGCGGTGATTATTACAGAGCAGAATGAAAAGCTTCAGAGCCAGTTCAAAGCGCTGCTGGAAGAGATCGGATATGTGGGCTTTTCCAATTTTGATATCAAATATGACCGCCGGGATGGAAAATATAAAGTGTTTGAAATCAATACGCGTCAGGGCCGCAGCAATTATTACGTGACCAGCGCGGGAGCTAATATCGCAAAGCTGGTAGTGGATGACTATATTCTGGACAAGCCTTTGGAATTCAAAGCTGTAAAGAACGAGCATATGTTTACGGTAGTGCCGGATAAAGTAGCTTTTACTTATATCCGTCCGGAAGAATACCAGAGAAAAATGCGCAGTCTCATAAAGCAGGGGAAAGTGTCCAATCCGCTTATTTACAAGGAAGACAACAGCCTGATAAGAAAGCTCAGAGTGTTCAAGAACATGCACAGGCATCATAAAGCCTTTAAAAAATACTATAAATAAAGGATTTGGAGAATGGGATGAAGGACAATCAGAAAGTGCTGGGTGTGATCGGGGGAATGGGGCCTCTGGCAACGCAGCTGTTTTATAAAATGGTGATCGAACATACGGACGCGCACCGCGATCAGGAGCATATCAACATGGTGATATTAAGCCATGCCACTATGCCGGACCGGACAGAAGCCATCATGGAAGGGAAGCTGGACGATCTGCTGCTGCGCCTGAAGGAAGACGCAGAGCTGCTGGAGCGAAGCGGCGCGGATTGTATCGCGATACCGTGCAATACCAGTCATGTGGTTATCGAAGAGCTGCAGGAGCAGTCAGCTCTTCCTATCATCAATATGATTCAGGTTACTGCCGGGAAGATCCGAGGCAAGTATGGAGCGGGAACGAAGGTTGGAATCATGGCTACTGACGGAACCATAAGAACCGGCCTGTATCAGAAAGCGTGTGAGGCCTGCGGCCTGATTCCGGTCATACCGACACCGGAAAATCAGACAAGGGTAATGAAAATCATCTACGATGGGATCAAGGATGGAGGCCCGATTAATTACGATGATTTTGAAACTGTAGAAACACAGCTTCGGGAAGAAGACTGCGGCTGCGTCATTATGGCCTGTACGGAGCTTTCCTGTTTTAAGGAGCAGTTCCAGCTTTCCGACTATTTTGTAGACGCCATGAGGGAACTGGCTGAAGCAGCCATTATACAGTGCGGGAAAAAACTAAGGAGGAATGACAATGATCGATAAACTGCATCTGCTAAAAGAATATACAGCGCTTCTTGACGAGAACGGCCTGATTGCCGAAACAAATCTCAGGGAAGAGATCTTAGATAAAAAAGTAAACTATGTTTCCTTCAATTCACAGGATATCCGTTATGATACCCTGTTTATCTGCAAAGGCGCTCACTTTACGGTGGATTATCTGCTCAGCGCCCTGGATGAAGGGGCATTTGCTTATATAAGCGAAGTCAAATATGAGAAGGAGGCTCCAGAGGCGCCTTATATCATTGTAACGGATATGAGAAAGACCATGGCGCTAGTAGCGGATCTTTTTTACAATCAGGTATGGAAGAGACTGACCATTACCGGAATTACCGGAACGAAAGGAAAATCCACCACGACTTATTTTATGCGGTACATTCTGGATGAATATCTCAGAGATCAGAAAAAACCGGTCAGCGCGGTTATTTCCGGCATAGACAACTACGATGGGATCATCAATGAAGAATCCCACCTTACGACGCCGGAAGCGCTGGATCTGCACAGACATTATAATAACGCGGTAAAAAGCGGCATTGAATTCCTCACTATGGAGGTGTCCAGCCAGGCCCTGAAATATCATCGGACCAGAGGAATCACCTTTGATGTGGGGTGCTTTTTAAATATCGGAATCGACCATATCAGCGCTGTGGAGCATCCGGATTTTGAAGATTATCTGAAGGCGAAAATGGTGCTGATGGGCCAGTGTAAAACGGTATGCGTCAATTTGGAAAGCGATTACGCGAAGACAGCCCTCAGCGCCGCCGAGGGAAAAGCGGAACGGGTCATTACCTTTGGATTAAAGGAAGGCGCTGATATCTGCGGATATGATGTACGGCCGGAAAAGAGGGGCATCAGCTTCCGGGTTAAATGTGACAGCTTTGATGAAGAGTTCCGGATCGGAATGACAGGTCTCTTTAATGTGGAAAACGCTCTCGCGGCTATTTCCATCAGTTATGGACTTAATATTCCTCTGGAGCATATCAAAGCGGGCCTGAAAAAAGCACGGGTCAGCGGAAGAATGGAGATTTACACCAGCAAGAGCGGAAAGCTGGATGTTATTGTGGACTACGCCCATAACCAGATGAGCTTTGAATCTCTCTTTCATTCTACGAAAAAGGAATACCCGGGAAAGAAAATTACCATCGTATTCGGATGTCCTGGGAAAAAAGCGCTGGGAAGGCGAAAGGAACTGGGGGATATCGCTGGAAAATACGCGGACAAGGTATATATTACCGAAGAGGACGCCGGAGAAGAGCCGGTAATGAAGATTTCAGAGGAAATCGCGGGGCATGTAAAAGAGTTTGACTGTGAATGTCATATTATCGTAGATAGAAAAGAGGCAATCCGTCAGGCCATTGAAACGGCGGATGACAATACCATCGTTCTTATTACAGGCAAAGGAAGGGAAACAAGACAAAAGAGGGGGACACAATACATCGATACACCTTCCGATGTTGATTATGTAGAAGAGTTTTTAGCTCAGAAATAAAAGACACATATCCTTAAGAGCGGACGCGTATACTGGCAGTATCGGCGCTCCTGACGCTGCTTTTCAGAGGCAGGCCGGATCTTTAAAAGGGATTGGCCGGAATCGGGGAACATGAAAGGATAAAGAGGTAAGGAGGGATTAGAAATGAACGTATTGATTGCTTACGCAAGTAAAACCGGAACTGTGGAAAAGTGCGCTAAAATTTTAAAGGCGCTGATTGATGACGCGACTTTGTGCGACCTTACAAGGGAAAAACCGGACTTGAGCCAGTATAACTGTGTGGTCGTAGGAGGGAGTATAAGAATGGGGGCGCTTCACAAAACGGCTCGGACCTTTATTCAGAAGAATAAAGAGATTTTAAAAAGCAAAAAATGCGGATTTTTCATCTGCAATTGCTTTTCGGATCAGAGCCAGTCTTATATGGAGAAGAATATCCCTGAAGAGCTGTTAAAAAAGGCCGCGGTGGCTGAAAGCTTTGGCGGAGAACTGGTTCTTGAGGATCAGAAGGGAATGGACTACCTGATCACAAAATTTGTTGGCCGAAAAGGGAAAAACAGAAAGAAAGCCCAGCTGCACACTTCCTCAGAAGCTATGAATAAATTCGCTGAAAAGCTTGCCAGGAAATAAATTTCATATTAAAAAGAAGAAGTCGGAAAAAAATTTCCGACTTCTTCTTTTTTTGAGTGAAAAATCCATCAGAAAAAGAAAACAGAAAAAAGGAGAAATTTCGACAGATTCCAATGAAACCGTCAGGAAATTTGTTAAATTTTTAATTAAGAGAGGAAAATGGCATGAATTTTGTACTTAATATAAGCGCAATAAATATAAAACTTTAATGAGGAGGTGCAGATCAGGAAATTAAAAAACATTTCTTCACGTAATTTATGAAGAACGCTTGGACAATTTATGAAGAGAGAAAATTTGTTTATGTGGACTTATTAAATTATTGAGGAGGAATTATTATCATGAGTCAAAGACAAGAACTTCAAAAGTCCCTCAACATGAAGGACGTACTGGCCCTGGCGTTCGGTACAATGATCGGATGGGGCTGGATCATGCTGGCCGGTTCCTGGGTAGCGAACGGCGGTGTGCTTGGCGCTATTCTGGCGTTCGCGCTGGGCGGCGTTATGGCCTTGTTCGTAGGTATGACCTACGCGGAACTTACTCCAATGCTGCCGCTTTCCGGAGGAGAGCTGGTATTCTCATACAGAGCAATGGGATACAACGCTTCCTGGTTTACAGGATGGATGATCACACTTGCTTATCTGGGCGTAGCGGCCTGGGAAGGACCTGCCCTGGCAAACGCGTTAGGGTTCCTGTTTGGAGGCGTGCTGCCTGATTTAGGAACACTTTACACCGTTCAGGGATCGGATGTTACAGGCATGTTCCTGCTGATCGGCTGTATTGGAGCTGTCGTTATGACCTTTATTAACTATAAAGGCGCGAAGGCTTCCGCTGTATTCCAGACAACCGCGACTGTCGCTATGGCAATCGGTGGTATTGCTTTCTTCTGTTGCGGCGCGATTAAGGGAGACCTGAGCAACATGGTTCCCGCTTTCACAGATGGAAAGGGCTTTGTAGCAGTAATTCTGGCTGTACCGGCTATGTTCGTAGGATTTGATGTAATCCCGCAGGCTGCCGAAGAAATGAACATTCCGCTGGGAAAAATCGGTAAAGTAATGATTATCGCAATCGGAATGGCCGCGGCATGGTATATGATCATGATTCTGGGTGTGGCTCTGTCCGCTCCGCTTGATGTAAGAGATGGATTTAACGCTGACCCGGATGCTGTTCCTGTAGCTAATTGCTTTGCCTACGCGCTGGGACATCCGGTATTCGGAAAACTGATGATCATTGCCGCGATGTGCGGTATCCTGACTTCCTGGAACGGATTTATTGTAGGAGCTTCCAGAGTTATCTTCTCCATGGCGAGAGCTCACATGCTTCCTGGGATCTTTGGTAAAGTACATCCGAAATATGGTTCCCCGACAGCTGCTGTACTGCTGGTAGGTATCATTACTGTACTGTCACCGCTGCTTGGTAAGAGTGCGCTGGTATGGTTTGTAGACGCTGCCGCGTTTGGTACAGTAATTGCGTACTTCATGGTATCTCTTTCTTTCTGCGTTCTGAGAAAGAAAGAACCTGAACTGGACAGACCATTTAAAGTTAAGTCAGGTGGTTTTGTAGGATTTATGGCTGTACTGGTCGCGTTATTCTTCGCTTCCCTGTACATTCCTCTCTACAGCCCGACTCCGCTGACACCAATTGAATGGGCGCTGGTTGGCGGCTGGTTCCTTCTGGGTGTAATCCTGTTCATCGCGAATAAATGCAGCGCGAATGGAAAGGCGTCTAAGGAAGAGGTTGAGTATCAGATGTTCGGAGATAAATATAAGAGATTCTAAGATGGAAAAAAATTTCCGAGTTATAGCAATTTTAAAAATAGTGCAAATTAAAACCTAAATTGTTTTTCAGAAAACCGGCGTGTAAATTTCAACAGTTTCCGCCGGTTTTCTACAAAAAATATGTGTTAATCTTTTAACATGGCACGGTTTTTGTAATTAATATTAGCAGTTGCATACGCTGTGCTGTCTGTCAGAAATGGCAGGCGGCACAGAAAATTCTAAGGAGGAATTAAAAAAATGTTAAGAGAAGCATTACCTAAAATCGTAACACCATTACCTGGACCTAAT
>JAJCKG010000087.1 GCA_020558355.1 bacterium 210820-DFI.6.37
TCCCGCGAATGGCCTTTGGGAGCAAAAATTCCATAAGATGGTAAATTATTAAGGCGCCACTGAAATCCATCCCCACAGATTCCGCTAAGCCCGCTTTTCGTATGGCCCTCGCAGACCCGTCAGGGATTCAGGAGGCGGCTGAAAGGGATGAGCGAACCAGCATCGCAAATAAGCGATGTTTTAGCAGCGTCTTTTGAAAAATTTAAAATTTT
>JAJCKG010000088.1 GCA_020558355.1 bacterium 210820-DFI.6.37
CACCTTGCCGTTTTTCCCTCTGCCGCAATAAATCGATGGAAATCTGCTGTATTTTGGTTCTTCACTGAAGATTGATTTTGTTCTTAATTTTAGAAATTTAATAATGCTGTCTTCTAATTTCTTATAACCACCCTCGCCAATATGATTGCATAAAATTTTCCCGCCATTCATTAAAATCTGTGCAGGCCAGAAATCAATGCCTAATCTTTT
>JAJCKG010000089.1 GCA_020558355.1 bacterium 210820-DFI.6.37
GTATACGTTGTCCTGGCCACGGCAGAAGCACGCTTATCGCTCCAATTTCCCACAACATTAGTCAACTCCGTTAGGCCCTTCATTGAAAGAAATGAGGTCATCAAATGTCTTCCAATGTGAGATTTTGGGCCATTTTTTATAGCAAAGATTGAATAAGGCGCATTTTTCTTCAAAGCTTTATTGTACGATCTGACTAAGTTATCTTTTAAT
>JAJCKG010000090.1 GCA_020558355.1 bacterium 210820-DFI.6.37
CACCACCAGCCCGCTATCCAGGTGCCAGCGGATGACAATCTGCGCCGGTGTTTTGCCATATTTCTCAGCGAGGTCACGGATGATCTTTTGATCAAAGACGTCCTGCCCGCCCTGCGCCAGCGGGCTCCAGGATTCGGTCTGGATTTTATGTGTGGCGTTCCAGGCATGAAGCTGGCGCTGTTGCATCAGCGGATGAAGTTCTATCTGGT
>JAJCKG010000091.1 GCA_020558355.1 bacterium 210820-DFI.6.37
AGGTTGCCTTGGTAATCTGGCTAATCTTAGTATATATCTTTTGAAATGCTTTTGTTGCCATCTCTACTCATTATAAATTAAAATTAAAAATTAAAATCAGACACTTCTCTCGGCAACCAATTCCTGTAACTGCTTCTTAAAATCCTCATACTGCTCAGATTTATATTTAGCATAGTTCATCTGTTTGCAAAGGTTGATCATCTTCTT
>JAJCKG010000092.1 GCA_020558355.1 bacterium 210820-DFI.6.37
GCTCCCCATATTCTTTTGCCCTTTCCTCTATCTCTTGTGACGTTTCTTCTCTGCCGCGTGGCTTGGAAACTGCCATGTTCCAAGTTACATTTTCGAGAGATACAGTTCCTCGCCCTAAGTCTTTTAATTTTGTTTCATTCACAGCAAGAGCCGCTGTTTTTTCCAGCCACGCTCTATCTTCCGGCTTTATTTTATCTTCGTCTTCG
>JAJCKG010000093.1 GCA_020558355.1 bacterium 210820-DFI.6.37
TCGATTTCGTTGTAAATTTGTTTTACACTCTTCATTATTCAGTTTTCAAGGTACAATGGTGGGCTTGGGAGGACTCGAACCTCCGACCTCACGCTTATCAGGCGTGCGCTCTAACCACCTGAGCTACAAGCCCATAAAATTCATAGCGTGGAAACTCTCGTCTCCTTAGAAAGGAGGTGATCCAGCCGCAGGTTCTCCTACGGC